>NZ_CP011071.1:872500-1472500 GCF_000963865.1 Flagellimonas lutaonensis | reverse complement strand
ATGGTGCCCTTCAGCGATGAATCTATCGCAAAGATGGGATCCCAAAAAGCCTGCTGCACCGGTGATGAGGGTTTGTTTCATACTCCACGCGAAAATAAGACAGTTGTAATTGTTTTAAAAATAATCCTTAAATCCAAAGTTATTGACCTATTCTTGATATAGTATAGGTCATATTCAAGCTTTTTTATCGAATCATCCAAATTTTCTCCATATTTAAACTTCACTTGAGCCCAACCAGTAATTCCTGGTTTAATAATGTGCCTTACATTATAGAACGGGGTTATCTGATTTAATTCATCTACAAAAATTTTACGCTCAGGACGGGGCCCTATAAACTGCATATTGCCCTTTATCACGGATATTATTTGAGGTATTTCGTCTATTCTAAACATTCTAAGTACTTTCCCAAATGGCGTAACCCTCATGTCGTTCTTTGAGGCCATTTTTGCTCCACTTTTCTCGGCATCGACCACCATAGACCTAAATTTGTATATTTTGAATTCTTTACCATACTTGCCGACCCGTTTTTGGGTATAAAAAAGTGGCCCCCTGTTGAAAAACAGATTGCAAAACCAAACGAATGGAGTAACCAATAAGAATATGGTTCCCACAAATACAGAAAGTACAAAGTTTATGCAAAAGGTAAATATCGTCTGCAAGTATCTTATTTTTCTATTTCTCAACTGCAATATTTCATAGTAGCTTTCATTGTGAGAGGTTAAAGGCAAGGCCTCATAAGTACTTTCATAGAATGACATATAAGAAATAACCTCCTTTCCATTAAGAATGGAGCTTACAATCATATTCTCTAAATCTTTAGTCAGTCTTTCGTAGTCCTTAATATTAACGATTATGGTATCTATCTTTTCGGCTGCAGACAAGAAAAAACTTTTGTTTACCAGAGTGTTATGATCAATTGAGTAGGTAAGCCTAACCTTGTAGAAGGTGTTGATATCATACCCATTGATAGCATTAGTTTCATTCTTCACTGAATCGGCGGAAAACTTGTCATAAATGTATAGGACATTTTTTGTGGTTGGAATGATTCTGAACATATTCCCAAAGAACAATCGCCACAATCCAACTTCAATTGGCGTTAAAAGAAGAAAAGAAAGAAGGGGTATGCGCCAAAAGCTCACGTCAAAGAAAAAAACAGCAAAAATAAAAACAAGAAAAACGTAGAAAGCCGCAATAAATATGGACAGCGACACTATATATCTTCTTTTGGCAACTTTTTCCAAGTTATAGAAATCTAGTATGTACGAAAGCCCCAAGAACACAAGTATACCAAAAGCAAAAACGAAAACTTTAAGCGTTGTTGAAACAAACTCTTTATCTATGGCATGGTTGATTAAAAGATTGAGTGAAGCCGAAATGATCAAGAGGTCTCCCACCAAGAGAATAAACTTTCTCTCTATTGAATTAAGTATTGAGGGTCTTGGCATCTTAGCAACAGTTGACAAAAATTAAAAATAACTCTTTAGCTTCAGTATAGAGGCAGTTATAAGATAGAACAAACTCTCGAAAAAAGATAATCCCTCTTCTTTCCGGTATATTTTCCATTCATAAGGGATTAATTTTAGTTTATTTGACGAAATTGATTCATTGCCTTTTCTGTAAAAAGCCAAACACTCCTGCAATCCATAGGCATTGGTTTTTTTCAAAAGTTTTAGCCAAAGCGCAAAATCTTGTCTTTTTCTAATCTCTGGCATAAAAACCTTACCAAGTTTTTCGACATTATACACAGCAGTAAGGCATCCTATTGGGTTTTTATATAGCGCTTTTTGATATGTTACCGTATGCTTTGCCCTCATTTCACCTTCTATTTTTTTGCCTTGCACATCAATGAAACCATAAGAGGTAAACGTAAAACAATAATCGTTATCAATCATAAATTTCAACTGTTTTTCC
The DNA here is from genome assembly GCF_000963865.1 of Flagellimonas lutaonensis. Taxonomy (NCBI): domain Bacteria; kingdom Pseudomonadati; phylum Bacteroidota; class Flavobacteriia; order Flavobacteriales; family Flavobacteriaceae; genus Flagellimonas; species Flagellimonas lutaonensis. The sequence goes on along the minus strand of NZ_CP011071.1, from coordinate 1,470,589 downwards.
AATTTTTCAGGGTGCCAAATATCATCACTATCCAAAAAAGCTACGTATTTCCCTCTAGCCAATGAAATTCCTTTATTTCGCGCAATTCCAGCCCCTGAATTTTTTGTGAGCCTTATATACTTCAGTCTTTTTTCGTTTTTTGCTGTCTCTTTAACCTTGAGCGGCCCACTATCGGATGAACAATCATCGATAACAAGGTGTTCCCAATTGGTGTGTGTTTGTTTGATCACCGAGGCAATGCACTGTTCAATGTATTTTTCAGAATTGAAAATTGGGGTGATTATCGAAACCATATTGTCTGTCGCCACATCTGCTTTCATCGTTCATATTGCTTTAATGACCTAAACCCTTCTATCGATAATCGATAGGCCTCGGTAAAGTTCGTGCCCTTTTTTTGTAGTTCTTTTCTTTTAAGAAAAAGAAAAAATACCACAACAGCTAAGCCTTTTACCCCGTATAGCCTTCTGAACATCGCCCCTTTTGCCCATAAAATTTTAGGACTCAGTGTTTTACCCGAGCTCATAGGCTCGTGAACAACAATTGGCTTTGGAATAAAGCGAGCTGATATACCGCGTTTCAGGGCATCATTCAAATATATGTTCTCTTCGCCCGTGGGATAAATAGATCCCAGACCAAACCTTTCGTCAAAAGACAGGTCAACATCTTTAATAATTTTGACATTCACCGCCATCGAAATCGAGCTTACCTTAAGAATAGATTTTCGGTTGTGAACAAAAGTTTGGTCTGCATACCTTTTGAAATCTTTACCTTCAGGGGTCACTATCTTAAATGTGAAGATTTGACAAGACGGAAAATCTTTAAACGCCTTCCTAATTGTATCTTCAGTAGATTCCAAATATCTTACATCATCATCAGCGATTACACCAATACCTTTTTCAACTTGCGCAAACGCCAGATTTCTACTTTTTGAAAGCCCCTTTGTTTTTGAATTGATTACAGTGCAAAATTTCTTTGAAATAGTCAATGGTTCAGAATCTTCAATCATTTGGTTCAAAATGACCATTCTGAAATTATCATGCAGTCGGGTATTGAGAAGATCGGCATTCTTAATTACTCTTCTGTCAGCTGTAGAAACCAAAATTGTTATTCTATGCATTTCTCAAAATTTTACTTTTTGAGATAAAGAAAGCTGCCATAGGAATAAGCATTAGCACCCCATTCATCCTATGCCTGAATGCCCCTGAAATATTTGTCTCGAATAAGCTTGCCATAAGCACTACTATTATTACCGCCAATAACCAGAACAAAAGTGTTTTCTTGTGCTTTGTCAGAATCATTGGAAGTGTTAACAAGAAAACATAGATCGAGTCTAAGAAAGGTATGAACTTCGAGAAAGTAATGTGATTTTCGACAAGAATGGGTAAGGGCGAGAGCAAATACTGGAAAAATAGCAGTAGAATGTTTTTTATACTAAAAAGCAAACCATCCCAGCTTTTCACATCGTATCCTTCAACACCATACTCCAAAACATGATCCTCCCTGAATTTGGATAGCCAATCAATATTGAATTCCAAATTGTAGATTATTAAAACCAATTCTTGAAACAATAATACAAATATGGCCCCAGCAACCGCAAACTTTAAAAAGTTGAAAACGGTGAAGAGCCCCTTTCTCATTCCGTATGCCAAAAAGGCCAGACACAACAATGTGAAGCCGCTAATTGGTCGAATAATAAGTGTGCAAAAGGCAAACAAAGCTAATAATAATGTGTCTACAGTATTGATTTTTGAAATGTTCAATTTGACCACATATATCAAGCTAATCGAAAAGAACAACAGAAGAGATGGTTCTCTAAGCAAGCTCGCCGCATGGATAAGACCCACCGGATAAAACAAGATTAGGCACAGCAGAACCTGATACTCCCGTTTTTCTATTTCTAGCCCTTTTGATTGCGCCAGATATCGAAAAGACCTGAAAATGAACAAAAAAGAAAGATTGTAGAAATGAATGTTGAACAATACAAAAATAATTGGTTTCCCAAAGGAAAGAGAAATAGGTATCCAATTGATGATGGAATATCCCATCACACCGAGGGAGTATTTATCGTAGTACGACCAATCTCTAATAATCTCAGCATAGATATAATTATCAGGGGCAAAAGGTTTGAGCTTCAGCATAAGATTCAAAACAAAGAACGATACTGGAACCAAATACGACAAGATGGTAAGCAAGATCGTAGTTTGAGATCTTAGGTTCTTGCCCAGCAAAAAGATGTGAATTATCACCAATATTGGCAAATACATGCCAAACAGTACAATTCCGACAAAATCCGTTTCAAAAAGTTCGAACAAATTACTACCTGTTTAATTTAAGAGAGTTTTGAACTAGGTGCATCTGCAGAAAAACAGCAAAATGAATAACCCCCAGCTCTCTAACCAGTGTGCTCTCGGTTAGCGAAATTACAAAAAACACCATGGCTTCATAAAACAGCATATTTTGCTTGAACCGAAAGCTTAGATAGAAGGCATATATGACGAAAGCAATCAATATCAATCCTCCTATTACCCCATACATTAAAGAGTATTCCAAAAAATTGTTGTGCGCGTTTTTTGGCTCTCCTTGGAAATTCCCTTCGAAATATTTCGAAACCAGCTCTTTTTCATCACTGCAGAAGCTCCCCATAGGATTATTGCTGAGGTATTCTAGACAAGCTTTCCAGATGAATATTCTTTCCGAGGCTTTACTTTTGTTTTTTATCTGATATTCCGCCTCTTTGAAATCTCTTAAATCAGATTTCACCCTATCGCCAATCGAGGGGAAAAAGTTCCAAGCCATCATTCCTATAGAAATGATTAGGAGCAGTAACAGAAGAGCCTTTGTTTTTCTACCTGAAAGGAAATATTGTGAAATCGCAAATAGCAGTATGAACAACAAAGCCAAATAGCTGATTTTTGCGCTTACCAAGAACAAAAACAGGACAAGAACGAAAAGAACAGACGAGTCGAGCAGAATCGCTCTTCCTCTCTCTTTCAATCTTATTTTTTCGATTGTTGCACAAATAGCGCTTAAAATAAACATTGCCATATAAGTAGGGTGCACCTTAAGGGTTGACATCAATCCTTTGTGAGTGAACTCGTTCCACCAGTAATATCCCTCTGGTGTAACCCCAGATTTGGCAGTTTCAACTACCGCGTATGCTGAACCAAGCAATGAAACAAAAAAAACAACAATAACAGAGTACACCAGATTGTCGTAAATCCATCTACGTAATTCTATCGATTCCCCAATGTTGAGATAGTATATAATGAAGAAAAGTGGTATTATGGAATTCAACAGCACGAAATTTGAAGCGCATTGTTGAAACAATAAAAATATACTCGGTACTATAAAGAAGATTAGAGGAATTGTTCCCTGATATTTTATGTTCCATGAATTTGCCCTTCTTTTTGCCAAAAAAGAAGCAAGAACGACCAATACTAAAAATATCCTGTTTGGAACAAGACTAATTTCAAGAAAGAAGATTGACAAAACATAAAATGCTATAAGTATTCTGAAAAGTGTCTTCATTGTTTCTTCCTTCGCTTAGCCAGATTGAAAAATATAAGTGAAACCATCAAACTGATGCACAACTCAGTAGAAATTCTAATAAAGGCAAAATGGCTGACATTCAAATGATTTCTAAATAGAATAGCCCCCAATATCCCTAAAGTGCCGATAGAAGTTGTTGTAAGAAAAAGCCTGTTTTCAGCACCAAGTATATGTATCCCTATCCATCCATACACCGCTGATATAGAAAGAAAAAAGGGTGTATAGCACATAATACGTAAAATGTAGTACGCTTGAAAATAACTTTTGCCAAAGAGTATAAAAACAATTTCTTTAGAAAAGACAAATACCAGCGTGCAGCATAAAAAAACGGTAATACAATAAATACTTCCCACTTTCTTCAAGTCACGATAAAACATTTGCCGGCTATTACTATACAGCTTCGAAAAAAATGGCAGTCCACTCTTCACAAATGGTGCAACCAGTAGTAGTTGCATACTTGAGATAATTCTGTATGCCGAAGTATATGCCCCTAATTCTTTTTTTGAGACCACAAAACCCATGACCAACAGTATAGAATTTACCAAGACCAATGTTGAGAACTCATTTCCAAAAATGTAAAAATTCTTTTTTAATGCCCTTATAATTGATTTTAAGGATGCGCGCTTAAGTTTGAATTTGTATGTAGCTACAATCCAGTACATTATAAAAATACTCAAGACCAACTGCGGAAGTGTGTTTACTATAACGAGCATAGGATAATCCTCTGGTTTCTTAATCAGCAGAAAAACTATGCCTGTGGCCAGCAATTTCACCACAAAGTTGATTTTGGCTATCAGCTTTATCCTTTCTACACCCTGAAGAAAAAACCAAGGGCTTAAAAGGCTTGCAGTACACCCTATGAAGGCTAAGTGAAATACTTTTGACTCAGCCTTAAAAGAAGGCACTACTTGCACAAGAAAGAAATAGATTGCCCCAAAGACTATAAAAAGAAATAATTTGGTGTTTATAACCTTATTGAAAATATTGTTGCGATCTTCATTATTGGAGGCCTGGCTTATGGCTTTTGAAGCTGAATAATCGAACCCATAGCTTACCAATGAATTGAAATATACTGAAAAGCTAAGCGCGTAATCGGCAATACCAAAGTTCTCGATGCCCAAAACTCTTGCCACATAGGGTAAATAAACAAAGGGCAGAATGAGATTGGCAAATTGAACCCCGCTCAAGGATGAAAAATTAGAAAGAAGTCTGCCAAATTTATTTCCCATAAAATTCACCTATAAAGTCATGTGCAGTTTTGTTTAGAATCTCTGAAATCTTAATCTGCCCTATAAGAATCAAAGCACTCAACAGACGCAATAAAGATTTTTACCTGCAAAATGCTATTTCTTTTATCGTTGACCAAGAATTGAGTTTTTTGGCCTTAAAACATTTGCCCTTATTCGACCCGCCTTTATACAACTGTTTACAAGTCTCTGCTCCTTTAAAATTCGCTTCGCAAACTCATACCAAGAGATGGCTTCACCATCAGTAAAGTGATAGATTCCAAAAGGTGGTTCTTTCTTTATCAATTCTTCAAACAAGAATTTGGTCAATGATATTGTATTTGTTGGACACCCAATTTGCGTATCAGTAACTTTCAGGGTTTCTCCTTTTTTAGCTTTTTCCAGAATGGTCCGATAAAAATTCTTGCCATGTTTTTTACTATAAAGCCATGAGGTTCGTACAATATAGAAGTGGTCCAGTATTTTTTGAACATATCTTTCCCCTTGTAGCTTTGACCTGCCGTATTCATTGATGGGGTTGGGTTTATCGCCGGGCAAATAGGGACTGTCTTTTTCTCCGTCAAAAACATAATCGGTAGAGATATGTATCAATACCACCTTGTTTTTTTTGCAAGTTTCCGCTAAGTTCTTTACCCCCTCTGCATTTACCTCAAAGGCTTGGGGGGGATTCTTCTCCGCGTCTTCCACATTGGTGAATGCGGCACAATTGATGCAGTAGTGGTATTGGTCATCACTAATGGTTTTGCCCAACATTGCCTTCTTGGTTATATCAAGTTCTTCACTTGTCTTAAAATCAAAACTCAGTTCTGGATAGTTAGGGGCCAGTTCTTGAAGGGTAAGCCCAAGTTGGCCTCCAGCACCGGTTACCAATATTCTTTTCATAAGTTCAATGAATTGAATGTTGGCAAGCGCCTATCTTTTTCTGATAGCATGAGCTTGTTTATTGGACACCCCCAATCAATGGCCAAATCCGGGTCGTTGAAAGCAATACCATTTTCTGCATTGGGGTTATAGAAAGAATCGCACTTGTAGTGGAAAATCACCTCATCGGAAAGACTTAGAAAACCATGTGCCATACCTTTCGGTAAAAAAAATGAAGTACCCATTTCTGCACTCAATCGCATCTTATAGTGCTGGCCAAAGGTTTTGCTGCTCTTTCTAAGATCGACCACAACATCCAGCACCTCGCCCTTCACCACCCGTATCAACTTGGCCTGGGCATGGGGTTCTTTCTGAAAATGAAGACCCCGCAAAACCCCTTTTTTAGAGGTTGACAGGTTGTCTTGCACAAAATCTACCTTGGTGCCGGTCAAGTGTTCAAATGCTTTTTTGTTGTAGGCCTCCTGAAAAGTGCCGCGTCCATCTTTGAACACTTCGTGCTGTATTAGGTAGCACTCTTCAAATATTGTTTTTAAAATCTTCATATTTCCGGCACTATCGCAATTTCATTAAATATTCACCATAACCACTCTTCAATAGTGGCCTTGCCAATTTATGAAGTTGCTCTTTGGTGATATATCCCATATTGTAAGCGGCCTCCTCTATTGATCCAATCTTGAGGCCCTGCCGTTTTTCTATGACTTCTACAAATTGTGAGGCTCTCATCAATGATGAAACAGTACCCGTATCAAGCCATGCTGTTCCGCGATCCAAAATACTTACCTGTAATTTTCCCATTTCAAGATACGCCTGATTAATATCTGTTATCTCAAGTTCGCCCCTATTGCTTGGCTTAATATTTTTGGCAATTTCAACCACATTGTTATCATAAAAATAAATGCCTGGCACCGCATAGGAGGACTTTGGGGTTTGCGGTTTTTCTTCAATGGACAACACCTTGCCATTGTCATCGAATTCGACCACCCCATAACGTTGCGGATTCTCGACGTGATAGCCAAAAATCACTCCCCCGTCAGGATTACTTTTTTCCTGTAAAAGATTTGACAGGCCTGAGCCATAAAAAATGTTGTCACCAAGAATCAGGGCCACTTTATCGTCACCAATAAAGTCTTTTCCAATTATAAAGGCTTCAGCAAGACCGTTTGGTTCGTTTTGGACCTCATATGAAAATGAACATCCCAGTTGCTTGCCGTCACCGAGCAATTCTTTAAATAGCTCAGTATCATGCGGGGTGGTTATGATCAATATTTCCCGTATTCTTGTTGAAATCAACGTTGACAACGGATAATAAATCATGGGTTTGTCATAAACGGGCATCAACTGTTTGCTCAAAACCTTTGTCAAAGGGTATAAGCGTGTTCCAGATCCTCCTGCCAAAATGATTCCCTTCATGCTTTGGTGATATATTTTTCCAAATAATGGTCAATGGTTCTTTCAAGTCCTGATCGCAAATCCTCTTTAGGCCTCCAGCCTAGGGCACCCTTTATTTTTGAGGAATTGATTGCATATCGAAAATCGTGTCCGGGGCGATCTTTTACAAATGTGATCAAATCGGCATAGCGTCCTTCATTTCTAGGAACCTTTTTATCCAAAATCGAGCAAATATTCTTGGCCAACTCCAGATTGGTCTTTTCACAGTTGCCGCCAACCGCATAGGTTTCGCCTGATTTCCCCTTCTCAAATACGAGTTCCAATGCACGACAATGGTCTTCTACATACAACCAATCGCGAACGTTTTTTCCGTCTCCATAGATAGGAATCGGCTCTTCTGCCAATGCCTTTCGGATAATGGTGGGAATCAATTTTTCACCATGTTGATGGGGACCATAATTATTGGAACAGTTGCTGATCACCGTATTGAGGCCATAGGTGTGATGGTAACTTCTCACCAAAAAATCAGCAGCGGCCTTAGAGGCGCTGTACGGACTGTTGGGGGCATAGGGGTAGGTTTCGTCAAAACTGCCCTCTGCACCCAAACTGCCATAGACCTCATCGGTCGAAATATGGTGAAATCGATTCCTGCGGTCGCTTGAAACTCCTGACTGCCTTTCTAGCCAATGGTGTTTGGCAACCTGCAAAAGGGTAAACGTACCCTCAATGTTCGTTTTGATAAAGTCGGCCGGGCGCTCTATGGAGTTGTCCACGTGCGACTCGGCCGCGAAGTGAATGACCGAGGCAATACCATATTCCTCGAAAATGCTCGATACCAAATCAGCATCACAGATATCGCCTTTTATAAAGCTATAGTTCTCCTTATCTTCTAATTCTGAAAGACCTTCAAGGTTTGCGGCATAGGTAAGTTTGTCTAGATTTACGACATGTACATCCTCCCTTCTACCTAGATAATATCTTATGAAATTGCTTCCAATAAATCCGGCACCGCCGGTGATCAATATGGGTTGCCGGTTGTTCAGCATGCACAAAAGTTATTCCAGCTCGCTGGCTTTCTTGTTCAAATATTTGATAATCGACCAAAGGAAAAATGCTCCTATGAAAAGTGTCGGTAGCAGCACCAGTTTCTTTCCGAAGAAGGGTTTTATCACTTCATGGGGCTTGCCGAAGTTGATTATTTTGACTGCTTCTGTTTGCTTTTTGAGTTCAACCTTTTTGACCTCCATGTCCTTGATTAGGTCATTCTTGAGGTCAAACAATGCTCTAATATCCATTCGCTCCTCATTATCCAATACTATTCTACTTTCGCCCTGAGGTGCTGCTTGATTGGCCAGATTTTGCGTATAGTTTTCTATCAATTCATCTATCTGGGCTATAAGAGCACTGTTTCTCTCAATCCTATTTTGGGCATTGTCTCTATAAATTTCAATTAACTCTATGAAATAAGGGTTGCTGTTAATATAATTTACTATTTTTTGAGCATATTCATGTCCAGAATTCTGGCTCTGATACGTAAAAATTATTCTGTGGTTCAATGAATTGCGTTCAAGAATTTCATTTCTAACAATGTCGCTAACAGAACCTGAAATATCTAGTCCTTTAAGCAATTCTAAATATTTTAGCTCATCTTCAAGCTTGCTTTTTTTGTCACCCAATGGTTCGACTGTTATCTCAAACCCCTTAAGGTTCTCGACTTCAATACCCATTTCCTGAAAAAAATCTTCATTTTCGGCCTTGATGTTGGCCTGAATCTCATTCACAACATCGTACATGTATTCTTTGCTCTCGAGGTTTGGCCTTACGATAACTTCAATCTTCATTTTCTTGGACAGAATCTGTTTTAGGCCAAACCCGATGCCCACACCTAATACCGCCAGCCCAATCAAAATAAGGGCATTCCTTTTTAGGTAAAGAAAAAACCTTAAAAAGCCCCTAAATACGGCATTAAAGGCATTATTTATCATCTTGAACAACTGCCCCAAGTCTATCTCATCTGATTCGTTTGTGTTGTTGTTTTGGTTCTCTGCCATTATGAATCAAATATTTGTTTTAAAATCTTATCGGTTATCAAATAGGTCGGCTTTACACCTGTGGTGCCCAAGCCGCCCGATGCCAATGTACTACCCGTTTCCAAAGGGTTGTCAGAAGCATAATAGGCATAGCGCACCTTTATATCATTTTTTATACTGTTCCGTATTTTTGATGCGGACTGTATCGCTTTCTGATAGTGGACCCCTTCCATTTCAAGTCCAATCACATTCCAGGTGGATTCATGGAAAAACTTTAAAATGTCCCTGTTCTGCAAAGAGGTGCCCAAAACCGTTACCATGGTACCTTGCAATACTTTTAGACCGTTGCCTTCAAAGTCATTGGCAGAAAGCTCGTTCTTGAACGGATAGTTATCTGCCGTTCCCTCAAATATATGGGCCGTTGGTATCATTAAATCTCCCTTGCCGCCATCTAAAATTCCGGCCTTGCCCATTATTGAGATGGATGCCACGTTCAAAAAGTGCTTCTTTCCATCATTCTCAAAGGGCTTTAACAATTCGTCGATGGTCTCGTACGCCTGCTCTCCAAACGCATAATCCATCACAAATATAACGGGTTTTTGTTCGTTATTTTTTTCATTGTCAAAGTTATAGCAACACGCCCCTTTGCCAAATTTCGCCACATCGAATATCTGCACATCGATGTTCGCCCCTGACCGGTCGTCTATAAAAAGCATGCCATTCTTTACCGCGTGGGCCTCCACTTTTTTCCTGAGGCCATTGTTCTTGGGTGAACTCAAGGCCTCATAAATCTCCAAATTCGGCTTGCCTTCAAACTCCTTTCCCAAGGCTACCCTGGCAAACAAAGAGTTCATTACACTGTGCATGTTGGCGCTGATAATATGCAATGGACGTTCAAAAAGACCATTTTCAAACAAGGCACTTTTTATGGTGTTCGCCCAACGTTCGCCATGTATGTGGTGCCCTAACCTTTCCCGTAAAAGCGGACTGAATGTAATGGTGCGCCTATTGCCGGTGGTGCGTTCTTCCAAAGAAAGCTTGCCCAACCAATACACAATGTTCAAAAAACGGTCGGGATCATTGCTTTTTGCCAGTTTTTGGTGCATTTCGGTCATTTCCTCAAAGGTTCTGCCCAAAATATTGGCGGTATGTATCAATGCGACTTCACGCTCGTTTTCCTCTTTTTCCTCTTTAATGATGAACTCCTCGAGCTTTTGCCAGTCCCGAATGGTGGTCTTGTGCTCTTCTATGAACACCCGCTCGCATATCTTATCTGCTTCGATGAACAGAAAGGTCAGGTGGGTAAGAATATCATAGATATCCGATCGCCCCCTTGTTATCTCAATGTTCATCTGTTCGGCATCGATGCGGTAGCAATTTCGCCGTCTTTTTGGAGGTATAATGGGCGTTAGGTGCGATTTTGAAAACCCCTCATCTGAGGTAAGGTTAATATAGCTACATTGTTCGATGCCCTCTGGCAGCCTCTCAAGTACATATAAAAGTCCGTTCAGTTCGGCCTTTTCTTCTGCAATGGTACCATAAATTTCAGGTCTTAAAACCAGCAAAGCATTGCGCAATGCATTGCCCGAAACACCCGAGGGCTTGTAGAAACCCCGGTTCAAAAGGTGGCGCATGGTAATGTATAGACGCTCTATGGCGTTGGTCGATTCTTGCGCCCTTGTGGTCTTAACTACTTTCGTCTCAATCATATTACCGGCAAAAGTACATCAAATACTTAGAATCATGAATCATTCCCGCAACTTGAAAGCGTAGAGTGCCGCTGCCAACTCGCGGTCGTTTGCAAGCCGCTTAACCTTGTTCTGCCCTCCCAATTTGCCAACTGATTTCATATAGTCTTGAAAGCCTCCCTTCTTAATCTTGGTTATTTTCAAGCGCTGTAAAATCTTGCCATCCAAGAGATCAAAATAATAACTGTTCTGCTTCTGCATGGCATCGTCCAATAGCTGTGAAAAGTGATCCAGGTCTTTTGGGGCATCCTCAAATTCTATCAACCATTCATGATAAGGCAGTTCGCCTTCTGGCGGGTTGGTCTGTGGTGCCACCGTAAACTCATTGACTTGGGCCCCGGTCTTGTCGATGGCCAACCGCATGGCTTCTTCAACCTCTTTGGCAATCACATGCTCGCCAAAGGCGGAAATGAAGTGTTTTATTCTGCCCGAGACGATTATTTTATAAGGGGCCAAAGAAACAAACCGAACGGTATCTCCCAAGTTGTAGGCCCACAATCCCGCGTTGGTCGTGATGATCATAGCATAATCAATCCCCAACTCAACATCTTTTAAGGTCAATCTTTTGGGGTTTTCATCAAAAAACTCATCTGCCTTGATAAATTCATAGAAAACACCTGAATTTAGAAGCAGCAACATTCCTCTATCTTCTTGGGAATCTTGATAGGCAAAAAACCCTTCACTTGCCGGAAACAGCTCTATACTGGCCACCTTTCTACCAATCAAGGCTTCAAATTTTGAACGGTAAGGTTCGTAGTTGACCCCACCATAAATAAAGAGTTCAAAATTTTTGAACAAATCGCCAATGTTTTTGCCCGTTTTGGCCTTCAAGCGTTCAAAATACATCTGTACCCATGAGGGTATGCCAGCGATAACAGTCATATTTTCGTTTATGGTCTCTTCCACAATGGCCTCGACCTTTGTTTCCCAATCCTCAATGCAATTGGTCTTCCAGCTGGGCAAACGGTTTCTTTGAAGGTAATTGGGCACATAGTGGGCCGAAATACCGGAGAGCCGGCCAAATTTGATGCCGTTTTTTTCTTCCAATTCGGGACTCCCCTGCAGAAAGATCATTTTTCCATCCACAAAACCGGCATTGCCCGTTTCGCGTATATAGCTCAATATGGCATTTCGAGAAGCCTCTATTTGGTGCTTGATACTCTCTTTGGTAATGGGGATGTATTTTGCCCCCGATGTGGTGCCCGATGTCTTGGCAAAATAGAGGGGTTTGCCCGGCCAAAGCACATCTTCGGCTCCTTCTCTCATCTTATCTATATAAGAGCGAAACGCTTCGTAGTCTCTTATTGGCACCTTTTTGACAAAATCTTCATGGGTGTTGATTTCATCAAAACCGTGGTCTTTGCCAAAGGCTGTTGATCTTCCCCGTTTTATCAGTTGCTTAAAGAGCCTTTCTTGTGCCTCAACGGGATTCTTTATCCACTGTGAATTTTTGTAGTGTACGTAAAGGGCAAAAACTTTCGCGGCAAAAGCTTTTATGGACATGGTGCTAGTTAAAATCTATGTAATCTTGTGGGTTTATCGGTTTTCCATCTTTCCATAACTCAAAATGTAGATGGGGTCCGGTGGTCAGTTCGCCAGTGTTCCCCACCGATGCGATAACCTCGCCGGCATTGACAAAATCGCCCTGCGATTTGGTGAGCGAACCACAATGCTTGTATGCAGAGATCAGGTTATCGCTATGTTCGATTATGATCACATTGCCCGTATCAGAGGTCCATTCGGCAAAGATTACGGTACCATCGGCGACCGCTTTGACCGGTGAGTCTTTCAATGCCGTAATGTCTACGGCATAGTGTTTTTCATCCATATCATACCCCTGTGACACCTCACCTGTCAAGGGAGGGAACAATACCGCCCAAGACCCGTCGATATTCCGTTCAAATAGGTTGTACTTGTCTTCGAGCTCGACCTGCTCGCGCAATTCCAGATCTTCCTTTATCGGGGTCAGGTCAACCGTGTTGGGGTCTAGCTTGTACCGTTCGAACAACGAATCGCGATTGGTCTGCGTATTCTCGATGTCGCCACGCAACACCATGCGGATATTATCTAAATACCTGTTGGTATAATTTAATACGGTCATCAGCGAATCGGTCTTGTAGGTAAGCTCTGTGGCCTGTCGTTTAAGCCGTGTGGACGAATACCCTGGAATGTATTCGCGAAGCGGTGTAAAGGCAATGAGCAAAATGGTCAGGGCTATCAGAACAATGATAAAAATACTGCCGGTCACAAAAACATTCAATCGGTTCAGTTTAAAAGAGATCTTCTCTTCAAAGGTGCTCTCGTTCAGTATCACCAACCGATACTTGTGCAGCAGCTTTCTCTTGATTTCCTTTCTTTTTTTGACACGCTTTGCCATTTCACAAAGATAGGCTTAGATTTTTATTTGGGCAGTTATTGCAAAATCCTTGTTAAAGTATGCGCACAAGCGGGTTTTTAATGTCTTGAAAACAATTATACCCCGTAACTTTCGTTAGTGTGCTGTAGGCATTATAGCTACTTTTTAGTACTTTTACTAATCAAACGAATACTATGATTGCTCAAAATATTTTACTTGGTATGTTAGGACCATGGCAAATTGTACTGATTGTGGTCGTTGTGCTCTTGCTTTTCGGAGGGAAGAAAATTCCTGAATTGATGCGTGGGCTCGGCAGCGGCATAAAAGAGTTCAAAGACGCCTCTAGAGAGGATGACAAGATAGAGGGCAAAAGTGAGGCTGACTCTAAAAGCTAGGTCTTTTCTTACAATCATTTATCTTCCTAAATTGCTGGTTTTCACCAGTGTCTTACCGCTTCCATGGCTGAAAAAATTGGCTTTTTGCCATTTCACGCCGTAAATGCCTCTTTTCACAACAAAAAATTAGACGAAAACCCCATTCAAGGTACTTTTGACGTTATAGGGCTAACCTATGTGTCTGAAAGCCCCGGGGAATTAAGATGCATGCCCAAAACCTACAATACCAAAAATAGCATGAGAAAACCACTGCTTTCGGTTCTCGCGGCCTTTGTGCTGGTATCATCCGTTGTACGCTCGCAAGAGACCGACGCAGCGTACCAGTCTGTGGCCTCCGTTACGGTCAGTGATGAGATGGATGGTGCCGATCCAAGCACCGATAGAACAGATATTAAGACCAAATCGCTCAAAAAAGTCAAGGGAATGACCGCTGGCTATTACTTGATCGCCAACGCGTATTCCAAAAAGAAATATCGAGACAAGTTTATTGCCCAGTTGACCAAAAAGGGGTTGCATGCGCACTACATTACAAATCCCAAAGAGGGGTTGAGCTATGTGTGTGTGAACCACCATATGAACTGGGGCGACGCTGTGGCCGATTATGATTCGGGCATTGACGGAAAGTACAATGACGATCTTTGGATACTGATTATAGAAGAAGACTTCGATGACCTTGTTGCAGACAAGGCGGTATCAAATGATAAAACAAAGGCCAAGCTAATCAAAAAGGCCAATGAATATTACGAGATGATGTGGTACAAAGAGGCCGCCAAATACTATGACCTGGCCCTTGAAAAAAATGCCGGGGCCTATTCCAGGGAAGTGTTGCAACGGGCAGGAGACTCGCATTATTTCAATTCAAACATGGAAAAGGCCTATAAATGGTATCATTTGCTGTATGAAAATTACAAAGATGAGATATCGGCCGACAACCTGTTCAAATACGCCCATGCCCTTAAAGGCAACAGCAAATATGGCAGGGCCAAGCGCATGATGCGGCTTTACAAAAGAAAGCTAAAAGATGAGGCCGGCCAACGCTCTGCAAGAGCAGCACTTGCCAACGAAGAAATTGTAGACGAGCTTTTGGCCGATGCCGATGAAACGGAAATCAAAAATCTGGGCATCAACTCAAAGTACTCTGATTTCTCCCCCATATACTATGGCAAAGACCAAATGGTGTACGCATCTGCCAAAGATTCGGGCTTTTTAAATACCAGTCGGTACAATTGGAACAACCAGCCCTATCTTGACCTTTACGTTGCCAAAATAAACGAACGCTCAAAAACACTCGACCAGTCAAAAAAGTTTTCAAAAAAGATAAACACCAAATACCATGAGGCCTCCGTTACCTTTACCGCCGATGGCGCTACCATGTATTTTACCCGTAACAATACCAAGGGCAAAAAAATAATATGGGGCAATAAAAAGGTAAATTATCTAAAGATATACCGCTCTGACCTGGTCAACGGTGAATGGACCACAGGCAAAGAACTGCCGTTCAACGGCGATGACTTCTCAACGGGCCACCCAGCTTTGAGCCCTGATGGCAAGCAATTGTACTTTGTATCAGATCGCCCCGGCACGATGGGCAAGACCGATATTTTTGTGGTCGATGTAAACGATGACGGCACTTATTCAGAGCCGCGGAACCTTGGCCCAGAAATCAATACCCCCGGCAGGGAGATGTTTCCTTTTATAAATGACGAAAAACTATATTTTTCTTCGGATGGACATGTGGGCTTGGGGGGACTCGATATTTTCGAGTCCAAACGGTCAGGGCAAGGGTTCGAAGCACCAAAGAACTTAGGAAAGCCCATCAATAGTCGCCTCGATGACTTTTCGTTCATCGTGCGTGAAGATACCCAAGAGGGTTATTTTGCCTCGAACAGAAAAGGAGGCAAGGGAGATGACGATATTTACTCATTCAAGCGCCTACAACCAGAAGAAGCTGTTAATCTGAACGCGATTACCGGTACCGTTACCGAGTTGATCACAGGAGACCTTATGCCCAATGCCCTTGTCGAGTTGTTGGATGAGAACAACATTAAGCTAAAGGAAACGATTACCGGTGAAGATGGTACCTTCTTGTTTGAAGACCTTGAGGGCCACACCCAATATATGGTTCGTGTCAAGCAGAAAGAGTTCTTCGAAGAACAACAGCCCATCGCCACTTTAGACAACGAAGTCGTAACAGCTGATGTGGCCATGAAGCGTTTGAAAGAAATGATCGTGCTTGAAGACGGCGTTAAAAAGCTCAAGACCGATATGATCCACTTCGACTTTGACAAGTCGTACATACGATCCGATGCGGCCGAAGAGCTCGACAAATTGGTCGAGGTCATGACCGAATACCCGAGCATGGTCATTAAAATTGAATCGCATACCGATAAATTCGGTCCGAGTGCGTACAATAAGTACCTGTCTGACAAAAGGGCAAAATCTACAAGGGATTACCTCATTTCTAAAGGTATAGATACCTCCAGAATTGCCAGTGCCATCGGTTACGGCGAGGAACGCCTACTCAATGAATGCGCTGATGGTGTGCCCTGTTCAAAAGAAAAGCACCAAGAAAACCGGCGCTCTGAATTTATCATAGTTGAAATGTAATGCCAAACCAACTGACCCCTATTGAAAGCCCTCTCGTTGAAGAGGGTTTTCTTTTGCCGTAGATTTCGAATGCATTTCATCGATGGTAGCTGGCAGTTCTTCCCAAGACCATTGAAAAGGTTTCCCGGTTGTTCAGCGATCATTTTTTGCCCTTCGTCCATCCAACAACATCTCACTTTCCACTTATACGTTTTACATGGCATTTTATCGCCTTTTTTTTACAAATCCTAGCATGCATTTTACCTTGCCAATATGTTCAATGTGAAAGATGTTTCTATGAAGAAATTATTACTTGTTAAGGAAATTTATTTAGAAGCTTTTAAAAATCTGGGTCATATATTGATTGAAAAGTATTTTAAAATCTTCTCGTGGTTTTGCTTCATCATGTTCTTTGTGGTACTCTATGCGTTTATTTTTAGAGTTTCCACAGGGTTTGCCTTTGATTAAGAAACCATCGGACAAAAAAGTACAAATGGGGGCTATGCCCCCATTTTTTATTACAAGATCTCCAAGGTCCTTATAATGGCCTCCAACTCGAACATATAGTCCCTTTTTTCGGTAGCAGGGGCAAAAGTGAAGCCTTCTATCACCAACCTTCGGTCATTTTCTTTGTCATTGATGATATAGGTAAGGAACGGACCCGCCATGGGGTAGCCGTGTATCTCCCATATACCGCGTACCTCTACCGCCTTTTTGCCTGCTATCTCTGCCGGAAATACATAGGGGGCAAAGTACTTCTCGGTAATCATATAAGTTCCCTCGTTGGGCCCGGGAATGTATTTTTTGCCTATGGAATCGCGCATTTTCACAATGTCCTTTACAAATGTCGAATCATTGGTAAGGCTGTTCATGGGCATTTCGTAAACGATAATGTTCATGGTTCCCTTTTGAACGGGCCTATCGATCCAAACGAAATTATCCTCCTCTTTTCCTACGCGGTACACCGAGGGTATGGTCAATTTGATGCCAAAGCGCTCTTCCAGAGCCTTTTCTTTGTTCAGTGAACGGGCAAAGCGCTTCTGGGCCTCACTGATCTCCACGTTTTTGTAGGCCGCAATCGCTTCGTCTGAAATACGCTGGATATTTGATATAAGCTCTTGCTCGTTGCGCCCCTTGACCACTGTTACCCGTTGTGGCTTGGCATAGACGTCTTTGCTTACATAGGCTGCCGAGGTAGTGTCTCGCAATACGTAGAGTATCGACCTCGACTCAAGGGCCGTACCGCGAAACACCCTTGGTGGAAGCTGGGTTATGGAAAACAGTGGCTCTTCCCAAGGCAGGCCCACCACATTGGCGGCAAAACGTTCGCGAATGGTATCGCCCACCGGGCCTTGCCAAAGATCGGTGTTCATCACCACCATAAGTGAATTGACGCTCCCTGTGGAAGGAGGTAAGAATTTTTTCTGTTTTGAAAAGTCGTTACAAGAAACGAAGGCCAGCAATAGGCCGGTCAAGAGTAGTGTCCCCAAATATTTCATAGTGTCCAATTTACGAAGAACAATCGCACAATTTCAACTTTGTGCCCGGTTTTAGGTTGTTACCACTAATACCGTTCCATTCTCGTAAATTTTCGATGGAAACTCCAGGATATTTTCTTGAAATGGTCCAAAGCGAATCGCCCTCTTGCACGGTATGTACCTTGGCGTTGCTGGCAACCGCGGCCGAGGCCCCTGTTTTGCTCGTCCTCTTTTGAACCTTTGGCGACTGTGCAACTACAGGTTTTCGTGGGTAAATCGTCAACCGCTGACCAACGCGGAGATTGTTGCTTCGCAACCCGTTCCACCGCTTGATTTGGCTGATGCCCACTCCATAGCGCTGTGCAATCTTGCCAAGATAATCACCGCTTCTCACCCTGTAACGAATTTTGCTGTTTGCCTGCACCAATTGGGGGAGGGGCTTTTCTAGGGAGTCGAGCTGCTTTTTTGCATAGGCATAGATGGCCGCTTCGTTGTTCACAAACTTGCCAATCTTCGACTTTGGCAATCGTAAGGCATAGGTCTTCCCTTCGATCTTGGGAATGATTTTCAGCTTATACGCCGGATTGAGCATTTCCAACTCTTCCATATCGATGTCAACCACCTTTGAAATTTGCTCGAAAGTAATCAGGTTCTTGACATGCACGGTATCGGTCTCAAAATAAGGCCGCTCGACATTCACACGCTTCAGACCATGCTCTTCGGCATATTCAAAAATGTACATGGTGGCCAAAAATGCGGGTACATATCCAGCCGTTTCGCGCGGCAAAAAGGGTCTTATATTCCAGTAGTTTCGGTATCCGCCAGAGCGTCTTATGGCCTTGTTCACGTTGCCCGGACCAGAATTGTAGGCCGCCAGGGCAAGGTCCCAATCTTCGAAAATATCATATAGTTTGGCCAGATATTTACAGGCAGCGGTCGTGGACGCGATCGGGTCGCTTCGCTCATCGACATAACTGCTCACATCCAATCCGTACATTTTTCCGGTGCCGTACATAAACTGCCAAAGACCGGTGGCCCCTACCCGCGACTTGGCCCTTGGGTTCAGCGCCGATTCAACGATGGAGAGGTATTTTATTTCCAAAGGAACCCCATGGTTGTCCAATTCTTGCTCGAACAGTGGAAAGTAGAACTGGCTGGCCGTCAACATGCGCTCCATCAGGCCGCGTTTTCTGGTCAAGAACGATTTTATGACACTTTCCAATGAAGGGTTGTACGCAATGTTAAATGGTGTTTTCTCATTTAGGCGCTGCAATCGGGCCTTTAGGGTATCTGTGGGTAAGTCCAGGGCAGATTTTTCGGTGTCTTCAGTGGGCAGGTTCACCACTTCATCGTACATTTCGGTAAACAGAGCGGCGTTCTTATGAAGTTCATGAAGCCAAAGACTATCGTACCGATATGCTTCCTCAAGATCGGCCAATTCGATGGTGCCCGCTTTGGTTTCTTTGATCTCGACCAGTTGCCCATCCAACTTTCTGACATCAAGTGCAGGCACCTTTTCAGTGCTGGGTCCTGTATCGGTCACGGACATTTTTTCTTCTGATGCTTCAACAGGTGATCGTTCCTGTTCTTGCCCGTAGAAATTGGCCACTGCCAAACAGAAAACAAACAAGAAGATGTTGGTCAATTGGTTCATTGGGCCTTTGTTTGAAATGGGACAGACTAAATTGGTCTTTTTTTCTGAAAAACAAAAATTTAGGGGTCAAAAACCCTTTCTTTCATGGCAAATGACCCCCGTGCTTTTATAACGATCAATTTAACCCATTATTGCAGCGATACCGGGCAATGTTCGCCCCTCAAGGCTCTCGAGCATGGCCCCGCCTCCGGTGGAAACATAGCTCACCTTATCTTCGAAGCCAAATTGCTTTACGGCGGCCACAGAATCGCCGCCGCCAACCAGTGAAAAAGCACCGTTTTGGGTGGCCTGGCCAACAAAGTTGCCCACAGCTATGGTGCCTTGGGCGAAACGTTCCATTTCAAAGACCCCTACCGGGCCGTTCCACAAGATAGTCTTTGATTGCACAATCACCTTTCGGAAGTTCTCCAAGGTCTGGGGACCAGCGTCAAGGCCTTGCCATCCATCGGGAATCTTATCCACATCCACTATTTTGGTGTTGGCATCGTTGTCAAACGCATCGGCAGCCACCACATCGACCGGTAGGTGCACGGCAACCCCTTTTTCTTCGGCTTTGCGTAAAATGTCAAGGGCCAGATCCGTCTTGTCGTCCTCACAGATCGAGTCGCCCACTTGGCCTCCTTTTGCCTTGACAAAGGTATAGGTCATTCCACCGCCGATAATGAGGTTGTCCACCTTATCAAGAATATTCTCAATAATGGTAATCTTCGATGAGACCTTGGCCCCGCCCAAAATGGCCGTAATCGGTTTCTCCCCGGTTCGCATTACCTTTTCAATGGCCTTGATCTCTTTGGCCAACAGATAGCCAAAGCACTTTCTATCGGGAAAAAACTGGGCCACAATGGTAGTGGAGGCATGCGCCCGGTGGGCCGTGCCAAAGGCATCGTTTACATAAATATCCCCATTTTTGGCCAATTGCTCGGCAAAAGCCTTGTCGCCGCTCTCCTCTTCGGCATGAAACCGAAGGTTTTCGAGCAACAGCACCTCGCCCACTTCAAGATTGCCAACGGCCTCTTCGACCTTTTTACCCACACAGTCTTCTACAAACTTCACTTCTACCCCGATGATCTCGGAAACCTTTTCGCAGATATGGCCCAGCGACATGTCGGGGTTCACCTTTCCCTTGGGCCTGCCCAAGTGGCTCATCAGAACAGCACTGCCGCCGTCTTCCAAAACCTTTAAAATGGTTGGTTTTGCCGCTTCGATGCGACTGGTATCGGTAACGTTGAAGTCGGCATCCAACGGTACATTGAAATCGACACGGATCAATGCCTTTTTATCTTCGAAATTAAAATCGTCCAAGGTCTTCATGGCTATCGGTTTAATGCACGCCAAATGTAAAGATTTCAAAGGGTCAAGACAAGGTCGTGCCGGCAGTTTTACGGATTGTTTGCCAAAAGCTGTGTTAATTTGCCGAGTACACAAAAAACGTATCTTTGGCACATGCGGTTTTCTGAGGTTTTAGGCTTGGACCATATCAAGAAACACTTGGTCACCACCGTTGAAGCGGGCCGAATTGCCCATGCGCAATTGTTCGTGGGGCCCGAGGGCTGTGGCACCCTGCCCATGGCGCTCTGCTATGCCCAATATCTCTTATGCCGCAATAGAGGTGGTGAAAATTGTACCGGTGATGCGACCTGCAATGCGAAATGCGAGTCGTTCACACATCCTGACCTGCATTTTGCCTTTCCCGTGGCCAACTCTGATAAAGTGAAATCACATGCCGTCAGTGATTTGTTCTTGCGTGAATGGCGCACTTTTCTGAAAGAACAGCCCTACGGCAACCTATTTGACTGGTACCGTCATGTGGGCATTGAAAAAAAACAGGGACAGATCGGGGTCGATGAGGCCAATGACATTGTCAAAAAGCTCTCATTGAAATCATATGAGGGCGGATACAAAGTGCTTATCATGTGGATGGCCGAGAAAATGAATGCCTCTGCCGCCAACAAGCTCTTAAAACTCATCGAGGAGCCCCCAGACAAAACAGTGCTCTTGCTTATTGCCGAAAACGAAGAGCAGATCATCAACACCATTCGCTCGCGGTGCCAATTGTTGCATTTTCCGCCCTTATCGGCAGAGGTAATCGCACAGGCCCTTATCGATAGGGGAATTGGCGCCAAAGAGGCCCATACCATTGCCCATGAGGCACAGGGCAACTTTAACAAGGCCCTGGACCTGATGAACAAAGATTCTGAAGATCTAGTGTTCGAAAAATGGTTCGTACAATGGGTTCGCAGCGCGTTCAAGGCCAAGGGCAACAAGGCCGCCATTCATGAACTTATCATGTGGAGCGAAGAAGTCGCCAAAACGGGGCGCGAGGTTCAAAAGAAATTTTTAAAGTACTGTCTGGTCGCCATGGAACAGGCCCTAATGCTCAACTACGGTGCCGAGGAACTGGTTTTCTTGAAGATTCATATGGATGGCTTTCAATTGAAGAAGTTTGCCCCTTTCGTGCACGAGAACAATATTGTTGAAATAGTGGCTGAACTGGAAGATGCGCTCTACCATGTCGAGAGAAACGGAAATTCAAAGCTCATCTTTACCGATCTATCGATAAAACTGACCCGTCTGCTGCATGCCAAGGCGGCCTAGCATGATGGAATATATTTAGGCGGGGCCATAACCCGGAAGCTAACTTGCTGGGCAAAATCTGGAGGGCTTTTAAATTTGCAAACAAAAATCAAAATCATGCACCTACACTTTTCTGAGAATGCTGCTGAGACCATCTTGCTCTTGTATGTCATCATCGTCTTCTTGCAGAGCGGTATCGACAAGGCCAGGCATTGGGGCGGAAACCTCTCATGGCTCAAAGAGCATTTTTCAAAATCGCCGTTCAAAAACCAGGTGCCCTTGTTGCTGGGCGTTATCACGGTAATGGAATTGGGGGCCGGACTCTTATCAGTCGCAGGGTTGGTCCATCTGTTGTTGCACGACAACGGGGGGCTTGCTTTCTACGGGGCACTCGTGGCCTGTGTTTCACTTTTGATGCTCTTGTTGGGGCAGCGCGTGGCCAAAGATTATGAAGGGGCCAAGACCATTGTCATTTACTTGGTGCCTGCCGTTTTCTTGTTGTTCTTATTGCAATAAAAAAAGCCCTTTTCAAATGGAAAGGGCTTTGTTGAGCTAACTTGTGGCAAGCTCTATTTTTTGTATTTCTCGTTAAGAATTTTGAGAACTTCTTCTGTGAGGTCATCGGCCTCATTGCCATATAATACGGCACCGCCTTCGCCCCCGCTCAAAATAAAAGCATACCCATTGGTCTTGCCGTAGGCTTTGATCTCTTTTTTCACCTTGCTGACAATACTGTCGATTTCGGTTTGTCCGATTTGTTGTAATTGCTGTTCTTCTTGCTGAAGCTGCTGCCCCACAAACTGCCCCTTCTGTTGAAGAAGTCCGTATTGTTCTTGGGCATTTTTCTGCGACATTTTTTGGGCCTTTGCCTGAAAGTCTTGCAACTCCAATTGAAAAGCCTGCGAAATACTATCCCGTTTTTTGGTGAACGCGTCACGCTTTGTGTTGAAACGCGCTTCGGCATCCATTTTCTCTTGATAGCCGTCAAGTAGCTCGACGGTATCAACATATCCTATCTTCTGTTGCTGACAGGCCGCTGCCAAAATAATCAAAAGGCTAACGAATAATTTTTTCATTGTTCATTGTTTTAGTGGCGCAAAAATAGAAAAGCTTTTTGAATGTGATCCATCCGGAAGAAAATATAACGTGACATGGCAAAATTCCGCCCATAGAGAGTGGTTATTGAAAACAATCGTTGTTATCAATAGGACTTATGGTTTTTTGGTGTTATAAATGGTTTCTATCTGGCTGTTTTCCTATCGGCAAAGGTTTGCCCAAGGCCCGTGAAGAAGGTCGCCCACAGGCCCTTAAATAGCCTATTTACGCTTCAGAATGTAGATCAGGGAGGAATACTCGCCGGAAAAGGCCGCTTTAACATTTGACCAAAGGCCCACCCACGGAAAGGTGAACCACCAAAGCGGATTCTTCTTGTATTTTTCCGATAGCATTGATACGTAGAATGCATCAAAAAACATAGGCCGGGTCTTGACCACTTTTAGCCCACGCCCTTCAAAAAGTTTTGCCATGGATGTCTGCGAAAAATGCCAAAGGTGCCGTGGCACATCGTAAGCGGCCCAAAATTCTGCATAATGCCTTGCGTCGTACGACCTAAAATTGGGCACTGCTATAAAAAGGGTTCCTTCATCCGCCAGCAACCCTGAAATCACGGCGGCCTGTTTTTCTAGGTCAGGAAGATGTTCCAACACATGCCATAACGTAACGGTCTGAAATTTTCTATCCGCTACGGCATTTAGGTCGGCCTTGAGTGACACCCCTTTTTCGTGGGCACGTTCTCGGGCGTAGACGCTCGGTTCTACCCCGGTCGCAGACCAGCCTTCCTTTTGGGCCCTTAGGACAAAATCGCCTGAACCGGCGCCGATATCCAGCAATGACCTTTCGTGACCACACCACTGACCAAGTAGTTTCATTTTTCTACGAAGCATGTAGCCCTTGACCCAATGGTACAGTTTTTCAATTAGATTATTCCTACTATCCGAATGGGAAATATAGGATTCGCTTTTGTAGTAGGCCGAGCTGTTCTGGGGCTGTGGATGCGTTACCAACATATCGAGCGATTCATCGTGAAGCAATTCGAACGACTCGCCGGTAACCGAAAAATCTTTAGTCTTTAAATAGGACCTCATTATAATTATGCGTGGTCAGATATTCTTTTTTTATGTCTCGAAGATACACCAAAACCTCTTTTCTCGATGGGGAATCTTCATGCAGGCAATCTTTCTCTAAGAAGCTGAACACCTCGATGGCAATGTACCAATTCTCATTCTCGAAAACATCGCGTCCGCTGATGTATTCCTCCTCCTCACTACCCAAAGCTTCATTCATGACCGCATTGAACAAAGCTGGAAACAAATTCAAACTCTTGTCTTTTATTTCGACTTCATAAAGGAGAAAAAATAGTTGTTATTGGCAACCGAAAAAGGAACCTGCACATCCACATAATAATCATCCAATTGAAACCTGGTGTTGATGCAATCATAAAAATGTCCGGCAGGTTTTGGGTCTTCAAAAACAAAAACGGTTTTCTTCGGAAGCCCCCTTTTAAAGCGTTTGCCCTTGGTGATTTTGTAGTCTGAAATCGTTGGCGCAATACGGACAGGGATGCAGCCTTGGAGCAACAAAAGCGCCAACAGCAGCGGCAGTACATGTTTCATCTTGGTCTTGGCTCTGGTTGAAGAAGGTTACACAAAAACCAAGCCAGTATACACCTAATGTTTGAAAAAGCCCCTGATGTTCCACGTGGAACATAGCCGCCCTATCTCCCCAAAAACACCAACAAAACGCTAATATCTGCAGGCGAAACACCACTGATTCGAGAGGCCTGCGCGATGGTTACGGGTTGAATGGCCTGTAGTTTTTCGCGCGCCTCAAAGCTAAGGGATTTCAGTTTTGAGTAATCAAAGTTTTCGGGAATCCGAACATCTTCCAGACGGTGCAATTTGTCTGCATTCTGTTTTTCCTTTTCGATATACCCCGAATACTTAACCTGTATCTCTGCCTGCTCAAGCACCTCATTGTCCAACTCCTTTTCGGCAACAAATGACGAAACGGTTTCAAGCTGCAACATATGGTCCATCGTTACTTTGGGTCGCGAGAATACCTTGAACAGTTTATCGGCCTGTTTGACCGTCGCAGAATCCAATTTTTCCAAAATGGGGTTTATTTCTTCTGGATCAAAGCTAGTTTTTCTGAAAAAATCCACAAATTCCTGCGATTTTTTCTCTTTTTCCTCCATTTTTCGCATTCTTTCTTCGGAAGCAAGCCCCAATTCGTAGCTCCTTGGGGTCAGACGCAAATCGGCATTGTCTTGCCGCAACAACGTTCGGTATTCAGCCCTTGAGGTAAACATACGATACGGCTCTTCTGTGCCCTTTGTGATCAGATCATCAATCAACACGCCTATATAGGCCTCGTCCCTCTTTAGGATAAAAGGTTCTTTTTCGTTGATTTTCAGGTGTGCATTGATGCCCGCCATCAGTCCCTGTGAAGCGGCCTCCTCATATCCGGTCGTACCATTGATCTGCCCGGCAAAGTAGAGGTTCTCTATCAATTTGGTCTCAAGGGTATGCTTTAACTGGGTCGGTGGAAAGTAGTCGTATTCTATGGCGTAACCCGGTCTAAAAAACTTTACATTCTCGAAGCCTGCCACCGAACGTAGTGCCCTGTA
The DNA here is from genome assembly GCF_000963865.1 of Flagellimonas lutaonensis. Classification (NCBI taxonomy): domain Bacteria; kingdom Pseudomonadati; phylum Bacteroidota; class Flavobacteriia; order Flavobacteriales; family Flavobacteriaceae; genus Flagellimonas; species Flagellimonas lutaonensis. The sequence continues at coordinate 1,445,016 of NZ_CP011071.1, read as the reverse complement.
CTGAACATCTTCTGGAAGTGAGGTCGAAAACCCATTTACATATACCTCAACGGTATTCCACCCCTCTGGTTCCACGAAGATCTGGTGGGAATCTTTGTCGGCAAAACGATGTATCTTATCTTCTATGGATGGGCAATAGCGGGGACCAATACTTTTGATCCTACCGTTGAACATGGGCGAGCGATCAAAGCCTTCGCGCAACAGATCGTGCACCAATTGACTGGTACGCGTCATGTGGCAATCGGGTTGTTTTGTCAGCTTAGGGGTATCTAAATAGGAGAACTTTTCGGGATTCTCGTCCCCAGGTTGCGGGGTCATTTTGGAGTAATCGAGTGAACGGCCATCGACCCTCGGAGGGGTGCCGGTCTTCATTCGTCCACTGTCAAAGCCAAAATCTACCAATTGTTCTGTGATGCCAGTGGCAGCTCTTTCCCCTGCCCGGCCACCGCCAAATTGCTTCTCGCCAATATGGATAAGTCCGTTCAAAAAAGTACCGTTGGTCAGCACTACCGCCTTACTTCTTATATCAATCCCCAAAGAGGTGCGCACGCCCACCACCCTATTGCCTTCGACCCACAGCCCAGAAACCATTTCTTGGTAAAAGTCCGCATTGGGTGTTTGCTCCAACATCAGGCGCCATTCTTCGGCAAAGCGCATCCGGTCGTTCTGAGCGCGGGGACTCCACATTGCCGGACCTTTGGATTTGTTCAACATCTTAAACTGTATGGCCGAGCGATCCGTGACAATGCCGCTATACCCGCCCAAAGCATCGATTTCGCGTACTATCTGACCTTTGGCAATACCGCCCATGGCCGGATTGCAAGACATCTGCCCAATGGTCTGCAGGTTCATCGTAACCAACAGGGTCTTTGAGCCCATGTTGGCCGCCGCAGCTGTGGCCTCGGCGCCTGCATGGCCGCCGCCCACTACAATTACATCGTATTCCTTTTCAAACATAATCCTATTGTTCCACGTGGAACATTTGTATCATTTCGTCTTCCTTGTTGCGCATCAACGCAACCTCATCCTCTTTCTTGTCGTTGTATCCCATAAGGTGCAGCACTCCGTGGCACATCACACGAAGCAATTCGTTTTCGAAGCCCACCCCGTGGTCTGCAGCATTGTCATCAACGCGCTCGACCGAAATAAATATATCGCCTGAAATGACCCTTCCGGTAGAGTAGTCAAACGTGATGATGTCGGTGTAGGTGTCGTGATTCAGATACTGCATATTGATATCCCACAGATATTCATCATCACAAAAAACGTAGTCAAGATTTCCCAATTCATAGCCCTCAGCAGTTATTATCCTACTCAGCCAATCGGAAAACTTGTCTTTTTGCTCTAGCTGAAAATCATTCTCAAAATGGAAATCAATCATTTTTAAAGTACTCCCGTACTTTTCTACGGTATTCTTGCCGCAAAGGTAAGGCTTGTCGATCTAAAATTTCTATTTCCTGTTCACTCTTCTTGAACAGCTCGGGCTTGGTGATGATGGGTGCGCGATAACGTTCGGTATTCGTGGTGCTCTTTCGCTCTTTCTTTTGGCCCTGTTTTAAAGTGGCATTCTCTAATTTCAGCAACTGGTGCTGTATATAATTGGCTTTGTTCATGGTGCGTTCAGTGATGCCGTTCTGTATAAGGTCGTTTTCAAAATTCTCCATCTGCTGCACCAGTTTCTTGGCAAGGTCACGGTCAGACTTGTTGATCATATCTTGCAACTGCTTTTCCAATCGCTGGCGTATCTGCTGCTGTTGTTTGTAGATTTCATAAATCTCTTTAAGCTCTTGCTCGCTCAAGCCTTCGCCAGACTGCCCATCTTGGCCCTCCCCACCATTCTTTCCGCCTTGTGCCTCTTTTCCCTTCTTACCGTCTTGCCCTTTTTGGTCTCCTTCACTTCCCCCCTGCTTTTCTCCTTGGCCCTCTTCTTTGCCCTCGCCCTCTTTACCGCTTTCAGACTGCTGCTCACCTTTGCCCGATTTCCCCATCTGCCCCATCTGTTCATTCAACTTCTCTTGACCTTCGATAATATCGGGCAATTGAAAGTCACTACCGCTCTGCCCTGAGCCATTGCCCTGTTGCATACTCATCTGCATATTGTCAAGCGTGTTGGCAAGAAAATCGGCCAGCGCATTGCTCGCGCTGATTACATACTGTTGGTACGCGGCCCCTTGATAGACCCGGTTCTCTGCAATGCTCTCTAAAGCCTTATCGATGTTGTAGTACACCTCGGTCACCTGTTCGTTTACAAACTCAGACAACTCAGCGCGTCTCAGTGAGAGCGCGAACAAGCTGTCGTCAACATGCTCGAACAGGTCGCGCAGTTCTTTCTGTTCGCGCACAGTGGCCGAAAAGTTGGAGACATCGATGTTGGCCTCGCCGACCTGATCAAAAAGGTTCTCTTGCTTGAAAGAAAAAATAACCAGGTTGTCCAAAATCTGCCTGAGCATCTCGGCATCTTCTGTGATGCTCGAACCCCCACCCATGGCCGAGGCACCTTGTTGAAGGCTCTCGCTCATCTCTTTCATCTTTTGGGCGGCTGATTTTTGCTTTTGGGAAGCATTGTTCTGGGTCTTTTGTTTTTCCTCGCTCTGCGAAGATTCTTCCATGCCCTGGTGCTTGTTGATTTCTTCCAGTGCTTCATGTTGGTCTTGCTTTACCCCTTCTTGCTTTTTCTTGTCAATATCCAGGTCAATGGGTTTTTTAAGGTTCTGGTTGTCTTTTTTTAGCTCGTCCAATTCATCGCTCAACTTCTCATACTTTTCATTCAGCTTTTCCTGTTCTTTATTGGAAAAGTCCTGACCTAGTTTTTGCTCTGACAAAATCTCTTGTCTTTCTGCCTGCTTGGCCAATTCTTGTGCCAATTGTGAGGCCTTTTCCGTAACATAATACCGTTTGGTCAATTCAAGCAATTGCTCTAGGTTTCGTTGGTTCTTACCCTGCTGTTTGCCAAGCTCTTCAAGTCGTTTCTTTAAATCATCTTCCTCAATTTTATCGGCAATTTTATTCAGCTCTTCGAGCAACTTGGCATTTTTCTTGGCTTCCAGTTCTTGCCGCTCGAGCCGTTCCTTTAGCAATTGGTTGAGTTCGTCATCATTTTCCTGTTTGTCCAGGCTTTCTTTGAGCTGCTTGCTGAATTTTTGCATCAGGTCTTCTTGCTGTTGTTGTTTTCTAAGAAAGTTCTTGATTTCGTTCTTGTCGTTAAAATCAAGTCCTGATTGCTCTTTTTGCTTTTCGTTGATTTTCTCGAGTTCGGTCTTTTGCTCCCTAAGTTTTTCAAGGGATTTATCGAAATTATCCAAAACGGACTCTTGAAATTCCAGGTCCTTGCTCTTCAGTTCGTTATCGGTATAGAACACTGTACTAAAAACCTGGCTCTTTGATACCTTGCCCCCCCCTTGGGCATCGTTGTCGACCACTTCAAATACCAATTGGTATGCTTCGCCGGGTTCCACTTGCAAGCCCGAAGGAAATGTGTAGAAAAACTGCTGCACATTGCTCTTGGGCCGCTGCAACACCAATCGTTGAACCTCTTCGGGCCGCTCTTTTGGGTAACAAACCAAGCGTATCTCGCTCACTAGATAATCGTCGGACACCTGTCCTGAATAATATGATTCGTTCAAGTTCAGTGAGTCAAACGCCTGCTCGACCCTTATCTGTGGACTCGCATCGCGAACAACCTTAAAACTATACTCCAAAAATTCATGGTTCTTTACATTGCCGTTGCTGGTAGACAGGCCATAGTCTAAATTGTTGTACACCCGCTTGCTTAGGGAGAAGGCATTATCGGCCCTATCAAAGGCCAAAAGGGTATCGGCCAAATGGAGCTCAATCTGTTCGGTGTTCTTTCCCTTGATCTTCCATGTAGCGATGGTGCCCTCTGGAAAGGTCGCATTGCCTGTGCCTTTGAGCACCTCAGGGCTTCGCCCGGTATAACCTGGATACTGCAGGTGCAGTTCAAAATCTTGGAGCGATGGGGTCGGCAGGCTCACAATATCATAGACCCTCGAATTGTAGCCATTGGCCGTAAAATAAAAGCTTGATTGCTTTACAGGTGCTGAAAAACGATATTCAAAAACCCCTCCCTTCTTCTGCAACAACCATTGTTGACCATTGACCACGATATACGCATCTTCAGGCAACACCTCACCCTCGGTCACCATTTGTATGGTCAGGGGCCGGTCGTCAAAGACCTTCAGCTCGCTGTTCAGCAATCGGAACTGAAAGGGTGCCGGTGGCTCGTAGGCCATATCGTAATTGACCACCCGTTCATATGATCCGAAAAACGACCCCAGATTACCGGTCAGGGCGATCAAGACCACCACCACAATCGGAATGGCCAAGTACTTTGCATATTTTAGGCTCTCTTTAAAATCGATGGCCTGTACGAACGGAACCGTGTCAAGTTCGTGTGAGCGTTGCCCGATACTGGCCAACAACAGTTCCGACTTTTCATCATCCTCGGCAAGTTCGAGCAGGTTGTAAAGCTTGTCATCGACATGGGGAAAATGCTTCCCGATTAGCAACGAGGCCTGTTTGTTCGAAATGCCCTTTTTAATTCGAAACAGATAAAAGATAGGGGTGAGCACAAAATGGTAGAGCAGGTATCCCTCAAAAGCGATTACTGACAACAACAGCACCAAACGGGCGGTCGAGCCCATCCAAAAGAAATATTCAAGCGACAGTGCCACAAGAAAAAAGAGCAGACCGAAAGACAAGAACAACAACAGCCCCTTTACCAAAAGCTTTCGGTAATACTTTGAGATAAAGCCGTTCAGCTTATCGAGTATCTTGTCGTAACTGCCCAAAATCCAGTATCTTTAAATGGTTACAATCAAATCAAACCCTGTCAATTCGAAGATTTTTCTTAGAAAAACGTGAACTGACCGCTTATTGTTAACGATATACCAAGATACCCGATATTAAAAGATCGGGCTGAAAAAGTTGTGTTAAAATGGACAACTGGAGAGATTTACGCTACCTAGCGGCCCTTACCATACCCCTTTCTGCGGCCATCAGTATCTATTTTGAAGGTTTGTGGAGTTATTTTACGCCCGTCTATGCCTTTGTGATCATTCCCATTTTAGAGGTGCTACTGCCGCAAGATACCAGCAACCTAGTCGGCGCAGAAAAGCAACGAAAGGAAAACAGCCGTTTTTTCGATTGGATGCTCTATCTGAACCTGCCCATTGTCTACGGCCTTTTGGGCTATCTCTTGTGGCATGTGGGCACCAGCGACCATGCCCCCTATGAGCTGGTCGGGCTCTGCCTCTCGCTTGGCATTGTACTGGGCGTCAACGGCATCAACGTTGGCCACGAATTGGGCCATCGCCAACAGACAAGCGAACGGTTTTTGGGCAAGGCCCTACTGCTGCCCTCGTTCTATATGCACTTTTACATAGAGCACAATTTTGGGCACCACGCCCATGCGGCAACCCCCGAAGACCCAGCCACAGCACGCTATAACCAATCGGTATATTCTTTTTGGTTCACCTCGGTGACGCGACAGTACCGAAAGGCTTGGAAAATACAGCAAAAGCTGCTCGCCAAAAAGGAAAGAGGGTTCTTTTCCATAAAAAACGATATGCTTTGGTATGTGTTGCTGCAACTGGCCTATTTGGGGCTGGTTCTTGTCATTTTTGGCGCCACGGCCCTTTGGTTTGCCCTTGGGGCAGGGGTAGTGGGCTTTTTGTTGTTGGAAACGGTCAACTATATCGAACATTACGGGCTGATCAGAAAAAAGATGCCCTCGGGCCGATACGAACGGGTGCGCGAATGCCATTCGTGGAACAGCAACCATGTCATTGGCCGTATCGTGCTCTATGAACTCACCCGCCACAGTGACCATCACTATAAATCGGCCAAGAAGTACCAAGTGCTGGATTGCCACGACGTTTCACCACAGATGCCGTACGGCTACCCCACCAGTATGGTGCTTTCGCTGGTGCCCCCACTGTGGTTTGCCATTATGAACCCTAGGGTCCCTAATGAAATGAAGCCCGAAACAGATTCGTTTTCGCTCGCCTGATGCAATCACTATCTTTGCGGGCAAATTCTTGATGTATGACCAAAGTAAGGGTACGTTTTGCCCCGAGCCCGACCGGGCCATTACATATTGGCGGCGTACGCACCGCCCTTTTCAACTATCTCTTCGCGAAAAAACATGGGGGCGATTTTGTACTCCGGATAGAGGATACCGACCAAAACCGCTATGTTGAGGGTGCCGAACAGTACATTGTCGAAGCCCTAAAATGGTGCGGTATTCCCTACGATGAGGGCATTGGAAAAGACGGTGGATTTGGCCCCTACCGCCAGAGCGAGCGCAAGCACCTGTACCGACAATATGCCGAAGAACTGGTCGAAAAGGGCAGGGCCTATTACGCTTTTGACACCCCCGAAGCCCTCGATGCACACCGAAAAGACCATGAGGCCAAGGGCAAGACCTTTATCTACAACTGGCACAACCGCCTAAAGCTCGACAACTCGCTGTCAATGATGCCCGAAGCGGTCGAAAAACGACTGAATTCTGGCGAGGACTATGTAATACGGTTTATGACACCCCCTGATGAAACGGTGGTGTTGAACGACCTTGTTCGGGGCGAGATCAAGATCGACACCAACACCCTTGACGACAAGGTGCTGTTCAAGAGCGATGGCATGCCCACCTACCATTTGGCGAACATTGTGGACGACCATTTGATGCAGATCACCCATGTAATTCGTGGCGAAGAGTGGCTGCCCTCGCTGCCCCTGCACCAACAACTGTACGATGCCTTTGAATGGCAGGCCCCACAGTTCGCCCATTTGCCCCTGATCATGAAGCCCACGGGCAAGGGCAAGTTGAGCAAACGTGATGGTGAAAAAGGGGGCTTTCCGGTGTTTCCACTGTCGTGGGAAGATGCCGTGGGGTACCGCGAAGCGGGCTATTTTCCTGAGGCCGTGGTCAATTTTCTTGCCTTTTTGGGCTGGAACCCCGGTACCGAACAAGAAGTGTTCTTGTTACAGGAGCTTGTAGAGGCCTTTTCGCTAGACCGTGTCAACAAATCGGGGGCCCGTTTTGATCCAGAAAAGACCAAATGGTACAATCACCAATGGCTGCAACGCAAGAGAGATGGGGAGTTGGCTAGTTTGTTTGCGACGGTGCTTGAACGCCAAGAGATTCCTCACTCCGTTCGGGATCACAACTATGTGGAAAAAGTGGTCTCCCTAATCAAAGAACGGGCCGACTTTGTACAGGATTTCTGGAAACTGGGCGATTACTTCTTTGTGGCACCGGAAAGCTATAACGAAAAGGCAGTGAAAAAACAGTGGAAAGAGGGTACGCCCGACATCATCAAACAAGTGGGCGAAGTACTGAACGGCATCGGTGATTTCTCTTCTGACAACATCGAAAAACAGGTGAAAGACTGGATCGCCGGCCAAGAGCTCGCGTTCGGTAAGGTGATGCCGCCCCTACGTTTGGTCATCGTAGGCGATATGAAAGGCCCGCACCTGTTTGATATCATGGCCTTGTTGGGTAAAGAGGAATGCCTGCGGCGGATTGAACATGCACTGAACACGCTTGGGTAAGTTTGGCTCCTTCTCCCCAAGGAAAGGAAACTTGGCAGTACGCCAAACCTGTCATTTCGAAACCCGAACGTAGTGAGGAGTGAGAAATCTCAATATAGATTTCTCCTTGCTTCGCGTCGTCGAAATGACAAGAACAATTTGGGCTAGAGGCCATCGTGGGCGATATGAAAGGGCCGCATCTGTTTGATATTATGGTGTTGTTGGGGAGGGATGAATGTTTAGAGCGAATTGAAAATGCGTGGGACAAAACTCTGTTAATATGACTAAGTTCAACGCTTACCCAATTAAATGTTAATCTTCACATATTCTTTTTCTGATCATTGAAATCAAGGTAGTATGTTGTTTTCCAAGATTTTACACCATACTCCTTATATAATAACTGATTAATGTTATAATCGATTTCAATCGAATTATCTTTAACTAATGTGCTATATTTTCTTAATTGGTTAATTCTCACATATTTGGCCTTACTTCCGTTGTGAGCTATTGCACCACGCACTTTAACAAGTTCATCAATACGAACTATGTGTTCAGATTTCCAAAGAGTAGTATAATTTTCTATGCCCAGATTTCTTCTAAATAATACTTCAAGTTTTTCTGAATTAGGTGTGTGCAATGCTTCTGTATCATTGACCGCATATCCTTTCCAGAGATTTTTCCAACCATCGTCTGCAAGTTCGATTGGATATACTTCATTTTTGTTTTCTTTAACCTTTCGGCTAATGTTTTGTTTGACTTTTTTTGGTAATTCGTTTGCGGAAATTCCTTTATTCAAAATTAAATCTATTGCCTCTAAAAGAAGATTCTCATTGTATCTTTCCCATGCTGCACACAGCATAACCACTGCGCTACGGGTCAAATAACCAAGTTTTTTTCTTCCTCTTTTTCCTTTTGTAAATTTTAAATGGGTTTCACTTAGCTTGTCAACATCTTCGTATAGTGCTAATAAATCTAAATATGAATGTGAGGGCATGAGATAAAAAATAATAATACGGTTTTGCAGATAAGGCAGTCAGAACCTACTTTGATACTAAATATACAAACTCCAACAAAACTAATATTAGGTGTAACAAAAGTGTCTGGGTTGCTACCTATATTCCATAAGACTTTTGTACTTTTCATTTCCAACCGTTAAAAACACTTGCTATGGGTAATTTTCTCTTGATTCCGTTTATCTTTTTTGGGCTGATCATTCTGTTCGCCTCCTTTTTTGTGGTAAAACAGCAGACCGCTGCCATTGTGGAACGTTTTGGCCGTTTTCAGAGCATCCGTAATTCGGGGCTGCAGATGAAGATACCCCTTGTGGATCGTATTGCGGGCCGGTTGAGCCTTAAGATCCAACAGCTCGACGTTATTGTCGAGACCAAGACCCTTGATGACGTGTTCGTTAAACTAAAGGTTTCGGTACAATACGTGGTCATTAGAAGCAAGGTGTACGAGGCCTTTTATAAACTGGAATATCCGCACGACCAGATTACCTCGTATGTTTTTGATGTGGTACGTGCTGAAGTGCCCAAGATGAAGCTCGATGATGTTTTTGTCAAAAAAGATGATATCGCCATCGCCGTAAAGTCTGAACTACAAGATGCCATGCTCGACTATGGGTACGATATCATCAAGACACTGGTTACCGACATCGACCCCGATGCCCAGGTAAAGGCGGCCATGAACCGCATCAACGCCTCGGAACGTGAAAAGATCGCCGCCCAGTTCGAGGGCGATGCGGCCCGAATATTGATTGTTGAAAAGGCCAAGGCAGAGGCCGAAAGTAAACGCTTGCAGGGGCAGGGCATTGCCGACCAGCGCCGTGAGATTGCCCGGGGCCTTGAAGAGTCCGTTGAGGTATTGAACAAGGTGGGCATCAACTCGCAGGAGGCATCGGCCCTGATCGTGGTGACCCAACATTACGATACGCTGCAGGCAATCGGAGAGGAAACGAACACCAACCTTATTCTGTTGCCGAACTCGCCACAAGCGGGTAGCGATATGCTCAACAACATGGTGGCCTCGTTTACGGCCAGTAACATGATCGGCGAACAGATGAAAACGCAGAACAAGAAAAAGGGTTCTGATTCTTGATTCGAATGGAACATTGTCCGTTTGAGCGCAATCGAGAACACAGACATAAGAAGCAAAGCCGTGCCTTGAGCGGGGCTTTTTCATTTTAAACGCATTCAACGGCGTTTTAAGACCGGATGCACAGAAACACCTTGCCAAAAAAAGAAAACCCCTCAGAATGCTTTTGACGCAGCGGGGTTTCATAGAAAATACCGATTGATATATTTATTTGGATAAGGTTTGGCTATGCAATGGTTTTTTGGTCATTTCAACAGGGCGGTCCCGATAGTTATCGGCAGAGGCACGAGAACTCTCATGAATTTTTCGCTGACGTTCAGAATGACAAAAAAGTGTCAGGCGTCACTTCAACTGATTCGACCCGTAGTCGCATCGTATCGAGAAGTATGTGCAAAAATTTTCTTGTTTTCTGACCGCCTATCTGCGAACAGGTTCAAAACGGCAAAGGGATTCCTGCTTCCGCAGGAATGATATCAATCCTTCTGCTCCAACTTCGCCCAGGTATCTCGCAAGGGCACGGTGCGGTTAAAGACCAACTTTTCGGCAGTGGAATCTTTATCGACATTAAAATACCCCAATCGTTGAAACTGAAAACGGTCGCCCGGCTTGGCTTCCTTTAGACTGGGTTCCAGATAACCCGTTACCTTCTTGAGCGAGTCGGGGTTCACAAATTCCATAAAATCCCGGTCTTTATGTGCATCTGGGGTCGGGTCGTTAAAGAGACGGTCGTACATACGAACCTCGGCCGTAATGGCATGCTTTACCGATACCCAGTGCAGGGTTCCCTTGACTTTTCGCATGCTTTCTTCAGTGCCACTGCCGCTTTTACTTTTGGGGTCGTAGGTACACTGCACCTCAACAATATTCCCATCGGTATCTTTTGTGCAGCTTTCGGCCTTGATGATGTAGCCGTTCTTCAAGCGCACCTCGCCACCCAGCTTCAACCGGAAAAACTTTCTATTGGCCTCTTCGCGAAAATCGTCTTTTTCGATATAGATTTCCCTTGAGAACGGCACCTGTCTGTAACCGGCGGATTCATCTTCGGGATTGTTCTCAGCTTCGAGCCATTCTTCTTCCCGCTCGGGATAGTTGGTGATGACCACTTTTAGGGGATCCAACACGGCCATCACCCTTGGCGCGATCTGGTTGAGATGGTCGCGCACATGAAACTCCAACAACGACACATCGACCACATTCTCGCGCTTGGCAATGCCTATGGTATCGGCAAAATTGCGAATGGCCTCTGGTGTGTACCCACGACGGCGCATACCAGAAATGGTGGGCATACGGGGGTCGTCCCAACCACTGACCACGCCCTCTTCTACCAATTTCAAGAGTTTTCGCTTGCTTACCACGGTATGGCTGAGGTTGCGGCGCGCAAATTCGCGCTGTTTGGGCCGCAGCCTGTCTTTTGATACCACTTGGTCTAAACACCAGTCGTACAGCTCGCGGTGCGGTAAAAACTCTAAGGTACACAACGAGTGCGACACTTGTTCTATATAATCGCCCTGCCCGTGCGCCCAATCGTACATAGGATAAATACACCAATCGGTATTTGTTCGGTGATGTGCCTTGTGCAGCACCCGGTACAAGATGGGATCGCGCATCAGCATATTGGGCGAGGCCATATCGATCTTGGCCCGCAGTACATGTTCGCCCTCGGCAAACTCCCCATTCTTCATACCCTCGAACAACCGTAGGTTTTCTTCAACTGAACGGTTGCGGTAAGGGCTTTCGGTGCCAGGTTCAGTCGGGGTCCCCTTTTGTTTGGCCATTTCTTCAGAAGACTGGCTATCTACATAGGCTTTGCCGTTCTTTATCAATTCCACCGCCCAATCGTACAACTGCTGAAAATAATCGGAGGCATAACACTCCTTATCCCACTCAAAACCAAGCCATTGGACATCCCTTTTAATGGCATCGACATATTCTTGCTCTTCCTTGGTGGGATTGGTGTCGTCAAACCGAAGGTTTACGGGAGCATTGTACCGCAACCCAAGACCAAAGTTCAGGCAAATGGAGCTGGCGTGGCCCACGTGAAGGTAACCGTTAGGCTCCGGCGGAAACCGAAACCGCAGTTGCTCAGGGGTATAGCCCGACTTGAGATCTTCTTCAATGATATGCTCTATGAAATTCAGCGATCTTTCTTCTTTTCCCATGCTTAAAATTGAAGCACAAATGTAGCAAAATTGGGGCTTTCTAAATGTCTTTTGCATTGTTCTTCATACAAATACGCCCATTTCACAACAGTTTTTATGGGAGCCACAACATTAAGTTTACAAGGCGACGAAATAAGATCATATTTGTTTTAGAATATTGTATGGAAAAATCCCGCCAAGGCGGGCACTAAAACTAACAACACGAAAAAAATGTTCGATCCGATCCCCCAAAGTCGTGTCGAACCCGTAAAGCTACCATAGCCATGAGACCTATTTTTCCAAATCGTATTCTACCATTGGTCGTTGCCTGTTTGTTCTTCGGAGCGCAGGTGAACGCACAGGTGTTGAACAAACCGGTACCTGCCGACAACCCGAACCTACCAGGCAACTCTGCTTGGACCGCCGCTTGCGCTTCTTCAGATTTCAACGAATATTTCGTCAATTTCACTTGGGCCCCGCCGTTGGTGAACAGCGACAACGAGTTTATCCTCGAGCTTTCTGACGGCAATGGCGATTTTGCCTCTGCCACCGAACTGGCCCGGGTAAGCAACCAAAACACAAATTTTGATTTCGATTTTCAATTTGCATTGCCCACGGACACCCGTGGCGAAAACTACCGCATGAGGGTACGCAGCACCAGTCCCGCTGTTACCAGTCCGTCCTCCGATCCGTACGCCATGTACTACATCGATTATAATTCACCCATCTTGATCAGTCAAGATGGCAACGGAACCATTCCCCCGGGCGGAACCATCAATCTCTGCGATGGCAACTCCATCACCTTGAGCCCGCACAACGTGCCCAATGCAGATACCTATCAGTATAAATGGTATCGCAGCGGTACGCCATTGAGCGAAACCAGTGAAAACCTGACGGTTTCTTCGGCCGGTATGTATTATGTGGAAATCGATTATGGGGCCACCTGTTCAGGGTCGGCCAATACCCTTTCGAACACCATCGAGATCACTACGGGCAGCAGTCAGGGCATTGCCATCAATCCTCCTTCAAAAACAGCATTGTGCCCCGGTGAAACCGAAACCTTACAGGCAAACATTACGGGTACCGGCCTGACCTACACTTGGTACAAGGATGGTACGGCCATAACAACACCCACCGTAGACGATGACTCGTATGTGGTCGATGCCAGTATATCTGGCTTCGAGGGCGATTATCAGGTAGAGATCTCTGGCAACGGTATTTGCCAAGAACGTTCGGCAGTGGTAACCATTACCAATGCCAGCAATTTTACGGTTACGCGCGACAACCCCGCGACGATCGTTATCCTTCCATCGCAAACCAAGACCCTATCGGTTTCAACCACTGCCAGCAGCCCCAACTACCAATGGTATAAGGATGGAAGCCCTATATCGGGCGCCACCAATAGCTCACTCGATGTAACCGATGTCGGCACCTACTTTGCCCGCGTAACTGAAAGCGGGGGCGCCTGTGCGGCCTCACCCGTAGATTCTGAAACCACCCAAGTGGTGGCACCAGATTCGTTTGAGTTCGTGATCGACTACAGCACCTCATATACCGCCTGTGAATCGACCGATGTAACCATCGGACTTTTGCAGATCAATGCCGTTGCCTCTGATGGAAGCAAAACCGATGTCACCACTGATATGGAAGCAACCTTCTCGTACCAATGGAGAAGAAACGGGACTGATCTGGCCGGTGAAACGAACAATACGCTCATGGTAACCGACAACACCGATAATGGCGATTTTATACTGACCGGTACAGCTGGAGCCTTCAATGCCTCGTCAAACACTTTGTCGGTGCAGTTGAGAACCTCTGAGAGCATTGCCATCAACAGCAGTGCCACCGTGGTCTGCCCCGGAGGAGACCCGGTTACCTTGACAACGACCCGTGACTTGAGCGGTGAGACCTTTGAATGGCACAGAAACGGCAGTGATACCGGTTCAACCGCCACCGAACTGACCGTGACCCAATCGGGCACGTACCGTTTGATGGTCAACATCGACGGCTGTATGGTACCCTCGAACGAAATTGCCGTTTCCGATTTTGATGATTCGCAATTGGTCATCGATACAGATGAGAACATTGTAATCCCCGAGGGAGAATCGATTACGGTGACCGCCAGCGGAGCAGATACATACAATTGGTACAATACCAACAACGACCTCTTGAGCAACTCAGACCGGGTAACGCTCTCGGAAGAAGGACAATATGTGTTGGTGGCCAGCATTGGTGATTGTGAAGCGACCCGACAGCTATCTGTAGAGTACCGCGACAATTTCAGGGTACCCAATGTGGTGACCGCCAATGGCGATGGCATCAACGACCTTTGGGTGCTGCCGAACACTTATTCTAGACGTTCTGACGTGACCGTCACCATATATAACGAAAAAGGCCAAGAGGTCTTGAACGTCACCGACTATCAAAACAACTGGCCACAATCGAGCACATCGTTCTCTGAGCAGAACATGGTGTTCTATTACAAGATCAGAAAAGAAAACCAAACACTAAAACAAGGAACCATTACGGTTATCCGCTAGGACCATGTACAAAAAAGTATTGCCTCTATTGCTAGTCTCGCTTTTCTTTATGGGCCCTGTAACCGCCCAAGAAGAAAGCCCGGCCGTTACGTATAGTGCCCCTTCGCAAAACCTGTTGAAGTTTAACCGGTTCTTGATCAACCCAACCTTTTCAACGGTCAGGGAAGACAAGTCGTACATCAACCTGTTTCATAGAAACCAAGCGGTATCTTTTGATGACAATTTTCAGACCTATTTCTTGAGCTATAGCGGTAGAATAGGGGATAGAAGCGGTTTGGGCGTGAGCCTATACACACAACGCGAGGGTATATTCAACAACTTTGGGGTGTTGGCCAATTACGCCTACGGGGTAAAGCTGAGCGAACAGAGCAATTTTACCTTTGGTGCAAACTTTAGTTACTATAACAGTGGCCTTGACCAGAACAGGGCCAGTTCATTGGACCCCAATGATCCGCTTTTGGGCCGGAACAATAGCACATTGCTTTTGTTTCAACCGGGTTTCAACCTTTCGTTCGGCCGTTTTGATTTCGGGGCTTTTGCCGAAAACCTGTTCGACTACAATCTAAAAACCAACGAATCAAATACCGAATTCAGCGAAAAAATGTATTCGGCCCACCTACAATATACCCATCAGTTTGAAAATGCCTCGGGCATTTTTGAACAAGGCCGGCTGATGCCGTTGGCCAGGGTACGAAAAGTGGGGGAAGAGGATATATCCCTAGGGGGTGGACTCATCATGGACCTACCAAAACTAGGGTGGCTACAAGCCGGTTATGACGATCTTTTTGGTGCCTCTGCCGGGGTGGGCTTTAACCTGAACCGCAGAATTTCACTCGGGTATACCATGGAAAAGGGATTGAGCAATGATTTGGACAATCTCGGACTCACCCACGAAATCTCACTGGCCTATTCGTTTACCCCAACCCTGACCGAAGACCGTGTAATGCTTGAAAAGGAAGATGAATTGGTAAGCAACGAGGAGGAGGAAACTCCGATTGAAGAGCTCACGCTATCAGAAAAAGACATGAGGATTGCTGAGCTTGAACGCAAACTGGCCGAAAACGATGCCATTCTCGATGAACTGCTGTTTCGGCAAGACTCACTCGAACAAAACCGTCAACGCGACCTAGAACGACGGTTTGAAAACGTGATGCGCCTTGTACGCAGGGAAACACAGGGCAAAAGGCCTGAACTGGAGCAGCAGGCCCGGGAAACCTATTTCGCGGGAACTGATGTGGCGCCCACCGATACAAACAAACAACAGCCCCTGGCCAACCATGGGTTGACCAACAATACCTCGGCCAAAAAAATCATCAAACTCAAAGATACCGACAGGCCCATTGAATCAAAGCCTGTGGCAGTGCGTGAGGACAGTAAAAAAGATAACATTCGGTATAAAAATACTTCTAGAAGCTTCAAGTCATTTACCATTCCAAATATACAGAGCGGCCATTATTTGATTGCCAATGTATATCGTGGCACCAAGTACATGAACAAGTTCATCGATGAGTTAAAGGCCCAGGGCATAGAGGCCGATTACTTCCAAAATCCGAAGAACGGCCTCAACTATGTATACCTAAAGGGGTATGCCAATAAACAAGATGCCATCAATGCCTATCGTTCCAAGCTCAACGGCACCTATCAGGGCGATACTTGGGTGATGAAGGTAACAGGCGACTACGACAACACACAATACGCCAGCAATGAGGTGTCTGATTCAAAATACGACGATACCGCCCTACGCCAAAATGTGGTATCTGCCGATCAAGAGCCCTCTGGCAACACACAAGGGGGCATCGCCTATAAAACATACGACATAGACGGGCTAGGTTCTGGTTTCTATATCATTGCCAATGTCTTTGAAAAACCTTCGAATGCCAAGCGCTTTGTCAAAGAACTGAATGCCAAGGGGCTCAGTGCCAGTTACTTCATCAATCCGGAAAACAACTACCGGTATGTTTACCTGAAAAGGCACAGTGAATGGACGAGCGCCTTGATTTCATACTACTCCAAACTGAACAATCAATACCATGATCAGATATGGATCATGCGTGTTAAACCAAACCATATAAGCTAAATGAAAAACCGGCTGTTACGAATAGCACTATGTCTCGGCATAGGCCTATTCTCTTTTATTGGATTTTCACAAGAATACAACACCTTTGATATTCGATATCAGAACAATATCAAGGGCGACCTGACCTTTATCGCCAACAATATCGTAAACCGTGATGGGGGAACGGGTTCCACCGAGCCCGAAGACCCATACAATGCCACGGGCAACTCTTCGACCTACAATGACTGGTTGAACATGCAGTACATCGATGTTGACAATGATCCGAGCACCTTCAGTTCAAGTCGGGCAACCTTTACTTTTCCCCAGGCCAACTGTAACCAAATTCGTTACGCCGGACTTTATTGGTCCGCCACTTATCCCAGCCAACAGGCCGGGCAGCCGGTGGGCACCAACCGACAAAACGACTTTAACCAGGTTAAATTCATGGTGCCGGGCGGTTCGTACGTAGACGTCACCGCCGATGAAATTATTTATGATGGCTTTACCAGCACCGACAACAGTATGCGCCAAAACAGTCCGTACGCGTGCTATGCAGATGTAACGGCACTGGTGTCGGCCCTGCCAAACCCGGAAGGTGACTATACGGTTGCCAACATCAGGTCGGTGGTAGGTTCCCTTTCCCCAGGAGGAGGGGCTGCCGGCGGTTGGACACTGGTCATTGTATATGAAAACCCAACCCTTACAGGAAAATTGATCACCACATTCGATGGTTTTGCAAGGGTGAACAGTGCAAATTCCAACGTGAACATAAATTACAGCGGTTTCAATACCATTCCGGCTGGGCCCGTAAACGCCTATTTAGGCGCCGCTGCACTCGAGGGCGATAACAGAATTACCGGTGACCGTATGCGCATTCGTGCCGCCAGCAATGGCTCGTTCACCACCATTAGCAATGCTGCAAATCCTGCCAGCAATTTTTTCAATAGCAATATTTCACTGAACGGCACCATAACCACCAATCGTAACCCCAATAGTGTGAACACCTTGGGATACGACACGGACATGTTCCTGTTAAACAACCCTGTCAATTCGGTGATTCCCAACAATGAAACGGCAGCAACGTTTCGGTTTACTTCAAACGGCGACCAGTACTACCCATTCTTTAATTCGTTCAACGTTGAGATCATCGAACCGGAAATCGTTCTTGAAAAACGTGTTGAAGACATTGCGGGAAACGATATAACAGGCGCGGGCGTCAACCTTGGACAGTACTTGGATTATGTGCTTTCTTTTGTGAATATTGGCAACGATGATGCCACCAATTATACCATACGGGACATCTTGCCCATTAACGTTACCCTTGATGAACTGAACATGGTACTCCCTCCCGGGGTAACATATGTTTATAATGCCCCCACAAGGGAAATAGTTTTTACTGTTCCTGATAATCTAATCGAGGTGGGCGATCCCTTGACCGAAATCAGAATGCGGGTAAGGGTGGCCGAAAATTGTTTTGACTTTATCGATGCCTGTACCGACCAGATAACCAATTTGGCCTATTCTACCTATCAAGGTGTCATAAACAACAACCAGATTACCGATGATCCCAGTGTTTCCGATTTTGACAGCTGCGGATTTGTAACCCCTGGCGCGACCAATTTTTTGTTGGATGACCTTGAAAGCTGCGATTTTACCAGAACCGTGCAACTGTGCGGCGATAATGTTTTGTTGGACGCGGGAGACAATTTTGATACGTATACCTGGTATTTGGACAACAACGGTGACCACCTTATAGATCCGGGAGACACCGTGATCACGGATGGTGACCCAGACAACGACCCCAGCACCTTGTTGGTAAGTGACACCGGTATCTATATCGTTGACAAAGATGTGGCCGACCCTTGTAAGGGTTTTCAGGAAATAATCATTGTGACGCTCTTTGGGGCTACACAGACCAACCCCATCACCGATCTGATCAACGATACCTCGAACACGGTAGAAGGAGAAATCGTTGTCTGCCCCAATGATGGCGAAGAGCTGCCACAGGTGTTTTTATGTGGATTGAACGACACTGAGCTCATCCAAATAAACATTCCCGATGCTCAGAGCATTGTTTGGGAGCAATTGGATGAGGCCAGCTGTACCGCTTCAACCCCAGATTGTGCCAACAAAGACAACGGCTGTACATGGAACACCGTTGACACCGGAAGTGATTTTCTTGCTTCGGATGCCGGGCAATACCGCCTACAGATCAACTACCAGAACGGGTGTTTCAGCAGGTTCTATTTCAACATCTATAAAAACCCGCTTGACCCCCAGTACAATAGCAGCGATATTATATGCAACACCCCCGGCAACATAACAGTCACCAATATGCCCATCGACTATGAATTTCAACTGGTCGATGCCGTAACAAGTAACATCTTGGTTGCCTACCAGTCAAACCCGAGTTTTGATATTGCTACAAACGGCGCCTATAGGGTAGAGATGAGGCAGCAAGGTGTAGTTGACGGCTGTGTGTTTGTGCTGGACAACATCGGAATCCTTGAAAGGAATTTTCAGGTCGATGTAACGACCAGAGATACTGATTGCAACGGTCTGGGCGAAATCTCCATAAATGTATTGGATGTAGAGCCCCAGTACTACTATGAAATCTCTCAAGGAGGAACCACGGTTGATACATACGGCCCTTCCGACGACAACAATTACACTTTTCAGAATCTAAACCCAGGCACCTACGATGTTCTGGTGACCACCGACGATGGCTGTAACCACACCGAACAGGTTGTCATACAAGATTTGACCGATCTTGATTTAACAGCTAGTATTTCTCAGCATATCACATGTCGTGAAGGAAACATCCAAATGAGTTCTTCAGGTGGTCAAACCCCTCACACTTACGCCATTTGGTCTTATGTTGATGAGGGTGGAATTACCCAAATATCTTATCCCACGGTAAATGACATTCCCGCAAGTGAATTCCAAACAAGTGTCATTTTTGATATTCTTGATCCAGGTGATTACACCTTTATAGTGGTGGACAGAAATAACTGCTCGGCTATATCAAATACAGTGACCATACAGTTTCAGCCTGCAGCAGATTACGCCCCCACAACCGTGGTTGATGTACAATGTTTTGGAGATTCTACAGGATCTATCCAATTCAATTTGGTTAGTAGCAATGGATATCAGCTTACCTATTATCTGTTTGATGCCACAACTTTTGATGAAAACAACTATGATGTCAACAATGCCCTTGCCTCCAATTCATCTGGTGTGTTCACTGGTCTGGCGGCAGGCGATTACGCCATTGTGATAAACCAAAGAAAAGGAAGCGCGGCTTGCGACTATTTCGAATATCAAACCGTATCAACTCCAACAAGTGGCATTTCTGGTAATGCGGTACTTGTTCAAGACTATACCTGTCTGCAAAACGGCATTATCGAGGCACAAGGCGTTTCGGGCGGTACAGGCCCTTACGAATATAGTATCGATGGGGTGAACTTTGTTAGTGGGGTAGGGGCCGAAACTTTTTCGAACCTGACCGACGGCACGTATAATATCACTATTCGTGATGCAAGCGGTTGTACGTTTGTAACCAACCCTGTGACCATTGACCCGTTGAATCCTCCTACGGATCTGACCTTTTCGGCCACACCGCCAAACTGCCCGACACAGACTTCTGATGTAACCGTTACGGTAGTGGATGGCAATGCCCCCTATCTTTTTGAGATTACCGCGCCATCACCCATAGCGGCCACTTCCATTTCAGGAAACACCGCTGATTTCGATGGTTTGGCGCCGGGCACCTATACCTTCAGGGTAACTGATGACAAGGGGTGTGTGTATTCAGAGGATTTTACCATAGACCCAGTGACCCCGATTGGTGTTGTGGGCCAATTGGTTCAAAATGTGACCTGTTTTAACGATACTGACGGTGAGGCGCTATTCACCGTTTCAGGCTTCAATACTTCGTATGATTACACGGTTACAGGTCCTTCCGCCTTTAATGGGACCAACGAAACCAGTGCTACCATCAACCTTACGGGGTTGGATGATGGCACCTACACCATTGTGGTCACCGACAACGAAACCAACTGTACGGCCACAGCCGATGTGACCATAAATGCGCCCACAGCCGCATTGACCATCAGTGCTGCAGAAACACAGCCCACTTGTACTACAGATGGTAGTGTGGTCTTGACTTCCACTGGCGGTTGGGGAAGCAATACCTTTACCCTTACCAACCCAGATACAACCCTCTTCGGAACCAATTCGACCGGGGTGTTCAACAACTTGACACAGACGGGCACATATACAGCTTCGGTGACAGACGCCAATGGCTGTACCGTTTCGACCACTTTTAATCTGAATGCGGCCGTTGCACCGGTACTGCAGATTACCCCAAACGATGTTTGTTATGATGATGCCGTGGGGCTTGCCTTGACGGCAAGCGTAACCTCAGGTGGGGATGGCAACTTTGAGTATAGCTTGAATGGTGGTGCCTTTACCACCAACAATGTGTTCAGTGGTTTAACGTCTGGAACGTACACCATTGATGTGCGCGACGGAAATAATTGTACCGATTCTGAAACAATCACCATCAACCCAGAGTTGACGGTAACGGCAACCGCACCCAACATTACGGCATGTGGTACCGATACCGATATCGACATTACAGCTGCCGGTGGCGATGGCAATTATGTATATGCCGTGGTGAACGATGGGGTAACCCCAACGCCAGGCGATTTCGCGACCAGCAACCCGGTAACGGTAACTGGCACAGGTGATTATGATGTGTATGTGCGAGACAATAACGGTAATGCGGGTTTCTGTGAGGCCTCTTTTGACATTGCCGTTGTTCAAGATGCCCCAATTTCAATAACACCCACAGTAACCAATGTCACTTGCTTCGGAGGTGCCGATGGTTCCATAACCTTGGCCGCTTCGGGAGGTGAAGGCCCTTATGAATACAGTATTGACAACGGTGCCAATTACCAAACAACAACCGATTTCTTCAATCTGACCGCAGGTAGTTATACGGTCAGGGTAAGAGATGTGAACAATTGTGATGCAAGTGTGGTTGTTGCCGTCAATGAGCCTGCACAATTGGTTGCTGAAGCCCAAATCACCCAGAATTATACCTGTACCCAAAATGGGGAAATCACAGTAGGGAGTGTAACTCCAACATCTGGCGGCTCAGGAGACTATCAATATAGTCTCAATGGTGCCACGTGGTCTGCCCCTACAACAGGTGGAATAACTTTTACAGGGCTCGTAGATGGCACCTATTCAATCAGAGTGCGTGACGCCAATGCCATTTCATGTTTTATTACGTTACCCGACATTATAATTGCCCCCCTTCCTGCTGAGCCTACCTTAAGCTTTACGGTGGCCTATAATTGTGATGGCAGTGGAAATATTACCGTTTTGCCCAACGACCCCACATATACCTACAGTTTGAATGCAGGGGCTTTTCAATCGTCCAACGTCTTCAACAATGTAACGCCGGGCAACCACACTATAACTGTCGATTACGGCAGCAATTGTACCACACAGGCAAATGTGTTGGTTGAAAGCGGCAATGTCTTTGATGCCAACATTACTGCTTTCTCTGACATCACGTGTAACGCCGGTGCTGACGGAAGAATCACTTTTGAAGTGGAAAACTTCGATGCCATAAACGGTTTTGAGTACCAAGTGAATGGTGGTGGATATTCGGCGCCACAGCCCGCAAGCCCCATTACACTTTCAGGTCTTACCGCCGGAAACTACACTATTGAAGTGCGCGATGTACTTGATAACAGTTGTATTATAACCTTGAACCAAATCTTGAACGAACCTACTCCGGTAATCGCTTCCGCGAATTTGACATCGCCTGCTACATGTACCGATGGTGCCGTCATTACAGCCACGGCTTCTGGGGGAACCCCTTCCTATATTTTTCAACTTGAAAATGGTATCGGGGGCATTATAGCGGGATTTGATTTTGCCACCAACGGAAACAATACCATATTTACAGGTTTGGCCCCTGGTGACTATATCGTTAGGGCAAGGGATGCCAACAATTGTGAAGACCCCATTGATGCGGCCATAACAGTTTCCCCTGCCAACGGAATTACCTTTACCACCACGGCGACCGCTTGTTATAGTGGCAACAATGATGCAACCATACAGGTCGATGTTACTGCCGGCAACGGCAATTACCAGTTTAGTTTGGACGGTGGCCCTTGGATGACCCCAACCCCATCGACAGCAACAACCCATACGTTCATCAACCTGACCGCCGGCACCTATACAATTGATGTCAGGGATGGTTTTGGCTGTATGGGCGTACAACAATCGGTGACCATCAATCCGCAACTGACAGCCAGCGCAGTTTTGACGGCAGACCTAACCTGTGTGGCCGATGCCTCGGTGACCATCAATGCCGCTGGCGGTTCAGGAGCCTACTCTTACGAATGGTCCAATGATGGCGGCGCAACCTATTTCAGCACCAATTTCGCAGGCAACGTTTTTAGCACCAATACCTTCGGAACCTTTGTGTTTAGGGTTACCGACACTACAGCACCATCGCCCTGTACAGTGATCACAAATCCAATAGTCATCACCGAGGCACAAACGCCCGTGATTACTTCTGTGACGCCTACCCATGTTCTTTGCAACGGCGATAGCACCGGTGCGTTGGATGTGGTCATCGATACTTCAGTGGGCTCACCCCCCTACGTCATCAATGTGGTTGAAATCAACGGGCCAACCAACTACGGAACTCAGACGTCAGGTCTTCCCGCAGGTGATTACGAAGTAACGATAATAGATAACAAGGGTTGTGTTTCTGCCCCATTCGCGGTTACGATAAACGAGCCCAATGCCATTACCTATACCATTAACCTTCAGCCGATTACTTGTGATTCAATGGGAGGAGGCACCAATCCAGGTTCCATCACGGTACAAAATGTGACGGGAGGAACTGCCGAGTTCACCTATCATCTTACAGGGAACAATGGCTTTTCAGGCACCTACACCACAACTGCGGGTGGCGAAGACCATACTTTTGCAATCTTGGAGTTTGGTATCTACGAGGTAGACGTCATCGATGCCAATGGTTGCTCTGTCAGAACGACCAATATAATCGCATCACCGCCTAATGACCTGGATATCGATGTTTCTACGGCAACGGCAAGTTGTGCTGCGGGTGGTACGGCAATAGTAACTGTATCTTCGGTTGTCGGAAGCGGTAGCTACCAGTTTGCAATATTGGAAACTTTTTCAGCTCCCTATTCCTCGACTTATGTCGGTCCCGACCCGCTTCCGGTGGGCAATACAGATACTGCCACCTTTACCGGGCTGGTTCCAGGCATCACCTATACATTTGTAGTTTATGATACGGTAACAAATTGTTACTATTTTGAAACGGCTTCTGCGCCCATCAACTCTCCGTCAAACATGACGGTTACGTCATTGGTGGAATCCAATGTGACCTGTACGGGCGCCAACGATGGCAATGTGACCTTTACCTTCGATAACTTTGACCCTTTGGCCACCGATGTGACTTATGAAATATTCAATGCCCAATCAAACCTTACCACGGGCATCACGGGAACAACTTCCGTGAATCCACCAGCAGGCCCTTTGACAGTTCCAAATCTTGGGCCCCTGGTTCCTGGTGTATATTACGTGCTGTTGCGTGAGGTTGGTGGTCCTTTTGATGGCTGTTCTATCAGTTCGCCTGATTTTACAATCGATGAATCCACTAATGCCCTAGCAGTGACGGCGACCTCAACCAACGCCAGTGACTGTAGCGCCAATGGTACCATTTCAGCTGTTGCCCAATTTGGACAAGCCCCATATCTCTTTCAGTTGGAACCGTTCGGCAATCCTGTTCCGACCCCGGCAACATGGACAGGAGTTAGCACCAATGGCCTCTTCACTGGTTTGGCAAATGGCAACTATACAGTTTATGTTCGAGATGCCTATGATTGTATCCAGCCCTTTGATATTACTGTAGGTCTTGATCCAAGACCGGAAATAACGGTGGCCGTGGTAGATGAATGTGTTGCAGAAGGAACCTTCGAGGTGCTTGTGACTTTGACTAACCCGGCAGTTGCCTCTGCTCCTTTCCAGTTGAGCATTAATGGTGGGCCGAGCCAAAATATCACCTTCAACGGAAGCAACCAATATACGGTGACAGGACTCAGCTCTGGTCTGGGCCAAACCATCTCGGTTACTGATCTGAACGGTTGCTCTGATACCGATCCTTTCAATATTCAACCTCCATTACAGTTCAACGCTGCGGTGACTACATTGCTTGACTGCGAGGCAGCACCGGCCAACAATGCCGAAATTACCATTGATGTGACGGCAGGTTCAGGAAACTATGACTATGAAATCGATGGCCCCGGTGCTGCAGATCAGGCCAGAACAGCTATGGCTGGAAACACTATCACATGGACTGGAGCCAGCGCTGCAGGTTCATATACAGTAACAGTTTACGACACCAGCACATCAGTTCCGAACTGTTTGGGCAGTATGGTTGTCGATGTCCCTCCATTGGTAACACCAAATATCAATGTTGATGCATTTACAGATGTTACCTGTAATGGGGTCGATGATGGCGCCATTACCGTGTCGAGTACCGATGTGGGCATAGGGCCCTATACTTATGAAATCGTTTCCGGCCCCGGCAGTAGTGCGGTATTCCCCATTGCGCCAACCAGTAGCAGTACTACTTCTGCAACGTTTACAGGCCTTGAGGGCACGCTTGGCGGCATCACCTATACCATACGGGCAACGGCTGCCAACAGTTGTTTCGTCGAAACGACCCAGGTTATCACCCAACCGGATGTCGTTACGGTACCGGCACCGACAGTGGTCGAATTCGGCTGTACCGCCGGCAACAACCCCAACAATGCCACGATTACCATTGATGATCTGGCGATAACGGGCGGTAGTGGCACCTACGTCATTTATGAATTCATTGAGGAGGACGACCCCAACACCGTTCCTGTTGAGGCTCCCGTAGTGGTTCAATCGGGAGGAAATCCTGTCTATATTGAAACAGACCCCGCGGGTGGTGTCTATACCATCAATGTGTACGACAATAACGGTTGTGTGGGCGCTACCACCGCGACCATACAGCCGTACGACGAGTTGCTTTCCGCAACGGCAGCGATTACCAATCCGTTGAGCTGTACACCCGGAAGCGATGGCGAGATCACCATCACGGCGACCTCGACCAACAGCGACCCGACCCGTTTCGAATACAGCATCGACAATGGGGCCACTTGGCAGAACACAGGCACGCATGCCAACCCTGAAGTCTTTACGGGACTGTCTGCCGGCACCCATAATTTCTTGATCCGGCATATAGACACGGGTTGTATCATCACTGCCTCTGAAACGATAACAGATCCGAACACCTTTACCATCGATGTGAACGTTGTCAACGATGTCATCTGCTTTGGAACGCAGAGCGGACAAGTGACCTTTGAACTGGTAGATGCCACCTATCCTGGAGGTTTCGATTGGGAAATTTGGGACACCAACGGCACCCCAGCAAACACCGCTGATGACACTTCAGTAGCTACGGGTACCGAAGCCGGCAATGGTCCGACCTTGCCGATTGCGTTGTTTGCCGGTGACTACTATGTAGAGGTGACCCAAACCAATTTCCCAGATTGTACAAATATTGAGGCGTTTACAATTGCCGGGCCATCAGCGGCCATAACCGCCAACGTAAATGTGGAAGAAATTACCTGTGTTCCCGGTAACGATGGCGTTATTGAGATAACGAACGTTCAAGGCGGATGGGGCGGTTATCGTTATTATGTCGATCAAGTGCCGAATCCTGATCCGAACAATCCGGCCAACTATTTCCCAAATCCTCGATTTGAGAACTTGAGTGCGGGCACTTATGAAATTTGGGTGATCGACCAAAATGGTTGTCCAGAGCAACTTCCGGACGAAACATTGAATGTGCCATCACCGATTGCAGCCACATTGGCCATTACCAATCCGAACTGTACCAATATCGAGGGCGCCATTGAAGTAAGTGCGCCAACTGGTGGCCAAGGCAGCAACTACAGCTATCAATTGGTACGAAATGGCACAAATGTAGGGTCTCCACAGACCTCCAGAGCATTCAACAATCTAGGTGCTGGTACTTACGAAGTAATCGTAAGCGACCAATGGGGCTGTTCGCTGACCACCAATGCGGTGTTGTTGTATGATGAAATCGTTCCAACGGCAACAGTGGACAAACCCATTGACTGTACACCCGACCCTGGGGGGCATGTAACCATTTCACAGACAGGTGGCTCGGGTACCTTTGATTATGCAGTAGAATTCCCCGACAGTTCAACACCGCTACCGGATATTTTGGCAAGTGCGTCGGCCACTTTTACCAATCTGACCATGCCCGGTACCTACACATTTACGATTACCGATACGGCGACAGGCCATACATGCGTGAAAACCATTGACGTTCCTTTGGACGATAAGGTTGACCCTGTACTGCTCAACGCCACCATCACCCATGTAAGCTGCAATGGTGGTTCTGATGGAAGCATTTTGGCAAATTTAGATTCCACTACTGACGACAATCCGCCATATCAATATGAATTGATCGGTTTGGCCGGGGCGCCGAGCAGACCCCTGCAGAACAATCCATTGTTCACAGGCCTGCCAGCAGGCAGCTATGACGTTCGAGTGGTTTCGGCCAGGGGCTGTGAAGACATCAGAACAGAGACCATAACAGAGCCCAACGCACTAACTGCCTCGGCGGTGGCCACACCTTTTGCGTGTGCTCCTGACAATACCGTGAACACCTCAACGGTAACCATAACAGCCACTGACGGTACGGCTCCTTATTTGTACAGCATAGATGGCGTCAATTATCAAACTGGAAATTCCTTTGAAATTATCGATAACGGTGCTGCGCAGACCATCGATTTCTATGTAACCGACGCTAATGGCTGTCCGTTTACAGATAGCATTATCATTCAGCCATTGAACACCTTTGCGTTGAATGCCTCGCAGAACATTGCCATTACGTGCGTCAATCCTGAAGAGGTAATATTGACCGTTACGGAAGGCCATCCTTCAGGTCATACTTATACGTTTGAGTTGCTTCCGAACGGAAATCCGAACGGAAGCTTTACAAGTAGCACCGCCACCACGGCCACTTTTGAGTTGAGTGCCGCCGGCAGTTATACCTTTAGGGCCACCAATGACACCACGGGATGTTATGAAGAAACCACGTATGTTATCAACCCCTATGACTTGATCGACGTGACGGCCATAGCCACGGCACCTGCCATTTGTTTTGGTGACAACAACGGCGCATTGGAGGTGACCATCAACGATTATATTGGTGATTTTGACTTTGAAGTGTTCGACCAAGAGAACAACCCTATACAAAATGGTACGGGAACATCAACTTCAAATCCGTTTACGTTTGCGGTAAGCAACCTTTCGGGCGGCAACTTCTATGTACGCATCACAGAAACGGGTGCCGGAAGCTCACTTTGCAGCGACGATACCAATATGGTCACCATCGTTTCGCCCGATATGCCATTGGATGCTACACCGGTTGAGGTTGCCAATGTGACCTGTACCAACGACCAAGGCGAAATCGAGGTGACTCCGACAGGTGGTTATGCGCCGTACGACATAGTGTTGACGAACAATGCCACCTCACAGGTCTATACTGTGAACGATGTAACAAGCCACGTGTTTACTGGGCTTTCCGAAGGAAGCTTTGATGTTCAAATTACGGATAATGGGGGTTGTGTTATCAACAGGTCGCTGACCTTGACCCAACCATTGCCTATAACCGCCGGTATCGACGCCACACCGACCACCTTGGCTTGTTACGGAGACACCAACGCCACTGTGACCGCAATCAACGTACTTAATGGAGAGGGTGTTTATCAATACCAATTGAACACTTATGATGCAACGGGTACGGTTATTGCCTTTACCAGCGGTGCGCAAAGCAGCCCCATCTTTAACAACTTGGGTGCGGGCATCTATAGTATCACGGTTTCCGATGATTGGAACTGTGGTGTTGAAACGGCCCAAGTGACCATTTCAGAACCTGTTGAGGTAATGGCTTCCCTTATACAGTTGAGCCCCTTGACCTGTAACAACCAAGCACAGATAGAATTGACCGCAACAGGCGGTACAGGGCCTTATGAGTTCAGTGCCGATGGCAGCACCTATGCCCCTATGAGTGGCGGCAACACACATACCTTCAATGTAAATGCAGGTGTGTACCAATACTATATTCGTGACGCCTTTGGTTGTGAGGCCATGATCTCAAACCAAGTGAGCATTGATATGGTACCGCCTTTGACGATTGATATCGATGATTCGGCCGCAGTCATCAATTGTACCGGTGAAGCTTCTGCAACCATTATCACCAATGTTACGGGCGGACTGGGCAACTACAGCTACGAACTGTTCAGCGATGCCGCCCTGACGAACCTTGTGTCAGGGCCACAAGCAAGCGACACCTTTAGCGGTCTGGTAGCGGGCAATTACTATGTGCGGGTCACAAGCCAAGACTGTATGGAGGTATCGCCTGTAATACCGATTGTGGATCCCATACCGTTGCAAGTAGACCGACAAGAATTTACCGATGTGACCTGTGCAGGTGAAAACGACGGTACTATTTCAGTAGAAGTTTCTGGAGGTACGGGCGAAATATTCTACGCCATTACACCGAACCTGAACCAGTTCGATACCGTAAACACCTTTACCGACCTGGCGCCCGGAGTGTACGATGTTATTGCGCAAGATCGAAATGGATGCTTTATTCCATTCCAGTTCACGATAGCAGAGCCAAGTCCGATTACTGTCACCACTGTAAACGTACTTGATGAGGTCTGCGCCGGAAGTGCAGACGGTTCTATAGAAATAAGCATTTCTGGTGGCACGGCCCCGTATCGCGCCAGCCTGAACTCGAACAACGATACTGATTTTGTTGATGGGCAAACCCTTTTCAACAACCTACCGGCTGGCACCCATGTTATTTTTGTGAGGGATGCCAACGATTGTGATGCCAACATCATTGTGGACATTGCACCTGGCGTTAATCTAAACGCAACGGTTGAGCCGATCTATGAGTGTTCTGGCAATATTCCTGATAACCGTATCGAGGTTACTTTGGAAGATGCTTCTGTTTCGGGCGATGTCATGTATGCCCTTGATTCAACCGACCCTGCCGATTTGCAACTGGCACCCGATTTCACCAATATGGCACCCGGAAACCATTACCTGACCATTGCCCATTCAAATGGTTGTGTCAACATCGTTGATTTTGAGATCATAGGCTTCGAGCCGTTGACATTGACATTGGAGCAGAACAACATCAACGAAATAACGGCTGTTGCTGCCGGCGGACTGGAAGATTACACTTTCTATTTTGGAGATGTGAACAATGGAACCGACAATACGTTCTATATCAACCGCACTGACACCTACACGGTTACGGTGGTCGATCAGAACGGTTGTGAAATATCGGCCGATATATTTATGGAATTCATTGATATTGAGATTCCTAACTTTTTCACCCCAGACGGTGACGGAACGAATGATTATTGGCTTCCGAATAATCTTGAGGGCTTCCCCGATGTACTAATGATCATTTTTGATCGTTATGGTAGAGAGCTCTATAGGATGCGTTACGGGGACCAAGGATGGGATGGAATGTATCAAAACAACCACCTTCCGACCGGTGATTACTGGTATGTCATCAAACTTCAAGGAGAGAATGATGACCGGGAGTTTATAGGACATTTTACCCTTTATCGATGATTTAAAAAGAACGTAACCTAAAAGACATGTTTAAGAGAACCCAAATCTTTCTATTGGCCCTGTTCACCTATGCTGGGGCCAATGCACAAGAGCTGACATTGCCGCAGCATTCGCAATACAATGCCGACAATCCGTTCTTGATATCGCCCGTATATGCCGGTATTGGTGACCACATAAAAGTTCGTTTGAACGGCTTGACCCAGTGGGTAGGTATCGAAGATGCCCCCGACACCCAAACAATAGCGGCCGATGCCAGGCTCGGCGACCGCTCTGGGTTGGGCATGTTTCTGTACAACGATAGCAACGGTTACACCAAGCAGCGTGGCGCAAGGGTCTCATTTGCCCATCATTTGACCTTGGATCGTTACGAAGATGAATTCATTTCTTTGGGTATCTCATATAATTTCAACCAATTTCGTATTGATACTGAAAACTTCAGGATGGAAAATGGCCAGTTGCCAACCGATGACAGGGCAACCACCAACCACAATTTCGATATCGGGGTACTATACAGAAAAGATAGGTTTTACCTTAGTGTGAACGCCGCCAACATATTGCCCAAGAACTTGGAAAAATTCAACCCTACCTTTGAGCCCAATACCCTTCGAAACTACTACCTCTACACGGGGTACAGTTTTATGAAGAACAAAAACAGTAAGTTAGAGATCGAGCCCTCGGTCTTTTTCCAATGGTTCGAGAGCGATAGCCGTTCGGTCACCGACCTTAATGCAAAGTTTCGTTTTCACGATTTTGAAGACTATTACTATGTGGGCGCCACCTATCGTTTTTTGAACGACCCAGACCAGCCGTTGACACCGCTTTATCTATCGCCTATGGCGGGCCTCAAAAAAAGTAATTTCTATTTTGGTTACTCGTACCAGATTTTGACCAATGAAATTGCCGGATACAATATAGGTACCCACGTGGTGACCGTTGGTATGGATCTTTTTCAAGGTATAAGTAACTGCCGCTGTACGTACTGATTTTATTTTCTTTCGCTTACTTTTGCCCATTCGCTATATAGACCATGGGAAAAATAAAGCTCAATAACATTCGTATACATGCCAATCATGGCTGTTTGCAAGAAGAGGCCATTATTGGCAGTGATTATCGTGTAGATTTAGTGGTACACGCCGATTTATCCGGTCCCTCGGTCTCTGATAAGCTTTCAGAGACGGTAGATTATGTGCACCTGAACAACATTGTCAAAGAAGAAATGGCTAAAAAGTCATATTTGCTGGAACATGTAGCGCGACGTATTCTTGACCGTATATTTGATGAGTTGCCCACGGTATCGTGTGCTGAAGTGGTCGTATCAAAAATCAACCCTCCATTGGGCGGGGATGTCGAGAGTGTTTCTGTGGTTTTAAAACTTGAGAGAAGCTAGTCGATATTTTTGACAAGCGGAAAAAGAATGATAACTTTGCGGTATTAAAATGGCATCGTGGCCGAGTGGCTAGGCACAGCTCTGCAAAAGCTTGTACAGCGGTTCGAATCCGCTCGATGCCTCTAAAAAAACCTCCCGAACTGGGAGGTTTTTTTATTCCCCAATATTTTCAATGCGTTCAATGCCCTCTTGAATATCAAACTTGTCTTTTGGCAGAAAACCCTTTATTATCAAAACCAGGCCACAGGCCATCAATACAACGCCCAGTATTTTTTTTACCAGTCGCACCTTGTTCAGGGTAAGTTTTCGCTTCAATTGTTTGGCCAATAATATCTTAAGCATATCGACCAAAAAATAGGTAGCCAACATAGTACCAAAGAACACCAATATCCTGTCAGGTTCATTGTTAAGTGTGGGGCCCACTATGATCAATACGCCCAACCAGAATATCAAAACGCCAATATTTATGAAATTGAGCAGAAAACCTTTTACGATAAGGCTGATGAAAGTGCCCTTGCTTATCTTGACCTCTGGTTTTTTGACTTCCTTCTTAATAAACACCACAAGGCCATAGACCAATAAAATGGTTCCTCCAAAAACATAGAGACCTGGTTGGTTGCCCAGATTTTCAAGCAATTGAAAACTAGTGAAATACGCTATGAAAAGAAAAAGAATATCGGCTACAATGACCCCGATATTGAAACAGATACCCGCTCGAAAACCTTTGGTGGCACTGGTTTCGAGTAAAACAAAGAAGACGGGGCCGATCATAAAACTCAATAGTAAACCGAGTGGTATGGCTGCTTGTACGTCTTCTACCATTTTTGTTGCCTATTTAATCTACACGTTCGATTTTTCCGCCAAAAACCGTCTTTTCGTCCATTTTGGCCGGGTCACCATACACCTTCACCAAGCCACCTGCCTTTACATTTGCCCCTACATAATCGGTGGCATACACATGGGCCTTGCCACCTGCATTTACTTGTATGGTGGTGAACGATGTCTTGAATTGTTTGCCATCGTAGGTTCCGCCGGTGTTGATAACCACATCTTGCGTCTTTGCGAAGCCAGTTGCAACGATGTCTCCTCCGGTAACTGCCTTTACCAATAACTGTTCGGTCTGGCATTTGATCTCGAGCTTTCCGTTTTCTTGCGCCCGAAGGTCCAATAAATCTTGTACGATAACATCTTTTGAAACAATCTTGGCATCTTCGTTCACATCGATTGTCTTCAATTCACCGGTGTAATACAAATCAATAAAAGTGCGGTAGCCACTGAATATCTTATCGATTTCCATACGTAGCTTCAACACCCCCGAATTGTTGACAATGGCCACTTTATGGGTATTGGCGCCAGAAATGACCGCTTTGTTGGTAGTTGACTTGATTAGATTGATGGATAGGCCATCGAAGGCCTTCACCTCGTGAAAAGCCCCCAATTCTTTGGTTATCTTTCCATCTTGGGCGAATAGGGTGATGGAAAAGAAGAAAAACATGCTGTTCAATAGAACCGCTTTCATCATACTGGGGTTTCAGACATCATTCTTTTTTCCCGATAAGGGAAAAATCCAAATGTCTTTTGATCAAATCGGTATCTTTTACCATTACGTAGACCTCGTCACCTAATTGGTAAGTTTTACCTGTTCTTTCGCCGATAATGGCGTACTCTCTCTCATCAAAGGTATAATAATCATCTTTGATGTCGCGAATGCGCACCATGCCCTCACATTTATTTTCGATAATCTCTACATAGATGCCCCACTCGGTTACCCCCGATATAACACCCAAGAACTCTTGCCCACGGTGCTTTTCCATAAACTTGATCTGCATGTACTTTATGGAATCGCGTTCGGCACTGCTCGCCAATAGTTCCATTTCTGAAGAGTGCCTGCACTTTTCTTCATAGGGCCCTTCTTGTGGTGATTTTCCCCCATCCAAATAATGTTGCAGTAAGCGGTGCACCATTACATCGGGATAGCGTCTGATCGGCGAGGTGAAATGGGTATAGTAATCAAATGCCAGGCCATAGTGCCCAATATTGTCGGTTGTGTAGATGGCCTTGCTCATACTGCGTATTGCCAAGGTGTCTACCAAATTCTGTTCTTTTTTGCCCTTTACATCCTCTAAGAGCTTGTTTAGAGAGGCGCTGATGGACTTTTTATCCTTGAGGTTGATTTGGTGTCCGAATTTTGAAATAACCCCGTTCAGGGCCATTAATTTTTCTTCGTTTGGTTCATCGTGCACCCTATATACAAACGTTTTCTTGGGTTTTTGTTTCCCGATGAACTCGGCTACTTTTCTGTTGGCCAACAGCATAAATTCTTCAATGAGTTTGTTGGCCTCTTTTGCTTCCTTGAAATAAACACTTTCAGGTTCATTGTCCTTGTCCAAATTGAACCTTACCTCTATCTTATCGAAAGAAATGGCGCCCTTTTCCATTCGGCGCTCACGCATGGTCTCAGCTAGGCTGTTCAAGGTGAGAATGGCTTCCACAACTTCATTTGAAACCTTGTAGGATCTGTTTCGTATGGATATTTCCTTTGGGATGCACGGTTGTTTGGTCTCAATAATATGCTGCGCTTCTTCATAGGCAAAGCGTTCGTTTGAGTTGATGACCGTTCTACCGAACCACTGCTTTTGTACCCGGGCCTGCCCATCGATTTCAAAAATGGCTGAAAAGGTGTACTTCTCTTCGTTGGGCCGCAGAGAACAGGCATTGTTCGACAATACCTCTGGCAACATCGGTACCACACGGTCTACCAAATAAACAGAAGTTGCCCTTTCGTAGGCTTCATCGTCCAATATTGTTCCGGGCTGTACGTAATGCGACACATCGGCTATATGGATGCCTATTTCATAATGGCCATTTTCCAATTTTTGCACGGACAATGCATCATCAAAATCTTTGGCGTCTTTGGGATCTATGGTAAAGGTCAACACATCGCGCATATCCCTTCTTTTGGCTATTTCCCCTTTTTTGATGGAAGTATCCAGTTTGTTGGCGAATTCTTCCACTTCGTACGGAAATTCATAGGGCAGCCCGTACTCAGCCAAAATAGAGTGTATCTCTGTATGGTGCTCCCCTGGCTTTCCCAGCACTTTTATGACCTCGCCGTACGGTGAATCGGCGTCTTTTGGCCAAGCGCCCAATTTTACCAATACCTTGTCACCATCCTGTGCCTTGTTCAATTTATCGATGGGCACGAACACATCGGTGTACATCTTTGATTCAGTGGGTCTTACAAAGGCAAAGGTCTTGTGTTTTTCAAGTAGGCCCACATAGGTGTCTTTCGTTCTCTTGACGATGCCGACCACCTTGCCTTCCAATTTTTTGCCTTTGCCTTTCTGTTGTACCGCTACTTCTACGATATCGCCGTGGAGTCCCTTGTTCAGTTTATGGTTGGGCACAAAAATATCGTCTTGCAGCTCTTCTACCACCACATAGGCGTTTCCGTTCATGGTAACATCAAGGATGCCCTCGTACACTTTTTTCCCCGAAGACTTCTTTTTGTACTTGCCCCTATCAACCTCAACAATACGTTCTTTGCTTTTTAGTTGTGCGAGCCTACTGATGAGAATATTTCTTCCTGTAGCATCATCTATACCCAAGCGAGCAGCAATTTGTTTGTAGTTGAACCCTTTAGAGGGCTCATCCTCTAGAACCTGAAAGATTCCTTTTGTTATCTCATTTTTGCGTTGGCTGGTCGCCCTTTTCTTCTTTTTCGACATTAACATTCTTTAATTTGGCGAAAAATACGAATAATGAAAGCATTCAAGTAGCAAAAGCTTATCAACAATATATAATAACACTAAAAAGATATTTTTAAATTAAAACTAAAAATGATGTTTATGATGGTCTGTTAGTAGTGACAATAATTTTTCCATATAAAAGTTGCGTTGAACAGCTTTGGATGTTTATGAACATTTTTTCAATTGAATACCTGCTTATTTTACAAACTGTTGTGGATGTAATCAACGATTGTGGAGAACTGTTTTCAACATGTTTTTATTGATAAGAAATTGTTTTTTGATTGTTGATGCCGGTTAAAATCCATTTGATAAAATGTCTTTATCTTTTGATCACTTTTGATTGTTATCCAAATAAAAATGATAAATGGCGTACTTTAGAAAATAATCAAAATATACTTTTCCATTTTTTTAAGGGTTCATCAACAATTTCAGGCAACTACAACTTCTTGTTTTTTAATGCTTTATTGTATTATTAAAAAAACTTTCAACAAAGACCTTTAAAAAGAATCTTACCTTTGTATATATACAAAAAACACTATAAAAATGAGAATAGCAATAGGCAACGATCATGCGGGAACGGACTATAAATTGGCCATTGTGGGCCTATTGAAATCAAAGGGAATCGAAGTCATCAATTATGGAACCGATGACACAGATAGTGTTGACTATCCAGATTTTGTTCATCCCGTTGGCAGTGATGTATCTGAAGGAAAAGTCGATTTTGGGATTGTTATCTGTGGCAGTGGCAACGGCGCAAGTATGACTGTTAACAAGCACCAAAATGTTAGGGGTGCCCTATGCTGGAACAAAGAAATTACCCAACTCGCCCGTGAACACAATGACGCCAATGTATTAAGTCTTCCGGCCCGTTTTATTTCCCTTCCACAAGCCCTTGATATGGTCGAAACTTTTTTAAATACTTCTTTTGAGGGAGGTCGTCATGAGCGTAGGGTTGAAAAAATACCCGTGACAAAATAAACACTGATTATGGCGCACCATCACGGCCACCACCACGTTAAAGGCGACAGTAAAGGAAGGTCCCTTGGTATTTCAATTTTATTGAACCTATTGATAACCGTTGCCCAAGTGATTGGGGGTATCGTTTCGGGTAGTTTGGCCCTTTTGTCCGATGCACTGCATAATTTTAGCGACGTACTGTCGCTGGTCATCAGTTTTGTGGCCAACAAACTGACCAAAAAAAAGGCATCTACCAAAAAAACTTTTGGGTATAAGAGAGCTGAGATCATAGCGGCCTTTATCAACGCCGCTACCTTGGTGGTAGTGGCTATTATCTTGATAATAGAAGCCATTGAGCGGTTACAGCACCCACAGGAAATCGGTTCAGATTTGGTCATTTGGCTCTCAGTTTTGGGTATTTTGGCAAACGGTTTCAGTGTTTGGCTTTTAAGGGGAGATACAGAGAATAACATGAACATGAAATCGGCCTATTTCCATCTTTTGACCGACATGATGGCTTCGGTTGCCGTTTTGGTGGGCGGTATTTTGATGAAATTCTTTGAGGTGTATTGGGTAGATGCACTTCTGACACTGGCCATTGCATTATATCTCATCTATGTGGGCTACGACCTCTTGAAAGAATCGACAAAGGTGTTGATGCTCTTCACCCCAAAATCCATAGTGGTGCAAGAAATTGTCGACGCTATCAACCAAATGCAAGGGATCAAAAACGTACACCACGTTCATATCTGGCAATTGAACGAAGAAGAAATACACCTAGAGGCCCATATTGATTTCGAGCACGATATAAAACTATCTGAATTTGATGTTATTCTCGAGGCCATTGAACAAAAAGTACTGCAAGATTATGGCATCAACCATGTGAATATTCAGCCTGAGTACGGTAAGTGTGATAGCAAGAAAATTATTGTACAAGATTAATGGAAACGGTTTGTCACATAAAAACCTTTGATGCCCTCACCAAAAATGAGTTGTACGGACTTTTACAGTTAAGGTCTGCGGTTTTTGTGGTAGAGCAAGATTGCGTGTACCAAGATATTGATGGCAAAGACCAAAAAGCCTTTCATCTTTTATGCTTTCATGGAGACCAACTTGTTGGCTATACGAGAATATTCAGGCCTGGTGATTATTTTCAACATGCTTCCATTGGCAGGGTAGTAGTTCGTGAAACGGCCCGGAAACATGGGTTGGGAAAGGTAATCATGCTAAGATCGATCGAGTTCATTGAACAGGAATTGAAAGAAAAAGACATAGAACTATCAGCCCAAACATATTTAAAACGTTTTTACAAATCGCTTGGGTTTGAAGCTGTGGGGGAAGATTATTTGGAAGACGGCATACCCCACGTAAAAATGGTGTATCAATCTAAATCTTGATGGGATTTTTATTGGTCAGATTGATGTCTGCCAGCATGGCATCGGTAAACTTGTAGTGCCCTTTGGTGGTGATGATACGAAACCGATTTGAGTTCATTCGGCTCAAGGTATCCAAAAAGAGCCACTTTGTCTTTAATAAACGCGGTTTTTCCGATTTAAGGCTGATATCAAAAAAATATTTTCGACCATTTTTAACCGCCACGATATCGGGCGTTATTTTGGTATCGCTTGCTTTTCTGACATAAGATTTTGGGCGATCGTACCCGTCAAGATCCGCCTTTATGTTCTTGAACCCTATGGCCTCAAGGTGATTGATCGACTTTTCTAAAAACTCCTTGTTTTCCTTTTTATCTAATTTTACCATAACTTATAATATAAAAAAATTGCACAAAAAACCAAATTATATGAGCTGGTTAACAGACAGTTAACACCAAATTTTGACTATACCAACCGCTTTGCCAGCCCATTGTCTTTCAAAAAATCAAGTTTAAGGATTAAGTTTAGCGGTCTTTCTGCCTTGTTCAACTTTGAAAAGTAGAGGTACCCTTCGGTTTTTTCATTGAGTTGGGCTACAGTTGATTTTCCGTGATTTTCGGT
Organism: Flagellimonas lutaonensis; assembly: GCF_000963865.1. Taxonomy (NCBI): domain Bacteria; kingdom Pseudomonadati; phylum Bacteroidota; class Flavobacteriia; order Flavobacteriales; family Flavobacteriaceae; genus Flagellimonas; species Flagellimonas lutaonensis. Next base: position 1,406,771 of record NZ_CP011071.1, on the reverse strand, counting down.
AAAATCAGCAAAATTGCTCCGCAACGAATGTTGAGAAAGTCCTTTTTCAACCAGAAGGGAAATCAACTTTTGTCTATTGACCAAAGTGATTTTGCACGAGGTATATAAACCCGCTTCATCTGAGAAAATGGCCGTTGCCAGGGCGTAAAAATCTGTCTTCTTACTTTTGTCAAAAAACCACCCCTGTTTCTGCCCACCATCTTTTACATATAACAGCTCAAAGGCGAAGGTCGGCAGGTCTTCATTGATATAATCCAATTGTGCTTTCTCATCGATAAAATATTCCTTTCCGGTCTTTTTGTTACGAAATATGACATCCACACCCTGTCGCTGTCTTTTCACGTCATGGACACGAATAAAATCATAGTGCCTTAGGTGTTTTTGGTAGCAACCATCAAGTAGTGCCGCAAGTTTTTTCTCTTTTTCGAGATCGGAAAGAAAATGGCTCTTCAACGTCATGTGCCCGGCCCAATTTTTTCTGCAAGTGCCACGCCCACTTTTTCAACAACCCCTACCACAAGGGCATTGCCCATAAAAAAGGCACGTTTAGAATCTGAGATACCCTGCAACTTGGTGTGGTCATCCGGAAACATGTTCAAGCGCTCCAGTTCTATGGGCGTCAACCTTCTCAACCCTCTTTTGGTCTGTACCACATGTTTGAACCGCGAGGGAGCCTTGCCCCCCTCTCCCGTGATGATTGTTCGCGAAGCCTTGTCCAATGCGTCAGGAAAAACCATGCTCCCTTCTGTATAATGGTATTGATGCCCACTTTTACTGGTGCGGAGTTCTTTCTTTGCCCCTTTTAGATAGGCCCAATTCGGTATTTCGGAATCCGGAATGAAAAACTCATCGGGCGCCTCGCCATTTTGAAGTATATCTTTTAACGCCATTTTTGGGCCGCTATAGTCTGGCACCAAGTCTTTTGTGACTATGTTGCCCGAAACACACACACCTGCGTTTTTGAACGGGGATTTTTTTCCGTTCCTGTTAAAGGTCTCCGATAGTGTCGGCAGATCTTCAACAACCACAAATTGGGTCGTACCCCCTTTCTCAAAGCCCACAGGAAATGCCTTAGCAAAAACACCTGCTTCGAGCAACCAATCTTCCTCTTGGGTTCGCGCCAGTTTTTTAAATAAGGAAGAAGACTCATGATAGGCCAAAAAGAACACCCTTCGCCGGCGTTGTGGCATGCCGTAATCGGCGGCATTGAGGACCCGCCATTCAACCGCATAGCCGAGATCTGAAAGACTTTTGAGCATTATGGCAAAATCGCGCCCCCTTTGTGTTGAGGGCGATTTCAGCAACCGATCTACATTTTCCAGAAAAAGATACTTGGGCCTGTTCTTCTTTTCTTTCAGGATGCGATGGATAGACCACCAGAGCACCCCTTTTTTTCCGATGAGGCCCTTTGAATTCTTTAAAGTGGTCGCCACTGAATAATCTTGGCACGGAAACCCGCCCACCAATAGATCATGATCGGGAATTTCGTCGGTCGGAACCTGCTCTATGTCCTTATTGCTGTGGTTTTCCGATCCGAAGCGCGCTTCGTACACCATAGAGGCATGTTGGGTCTTGGTCGAGGGCTCCCACTGGTTGCTCCAGACCACTTCAAAATGCCCCGTGGCCTCCAGACCTAGGCGAAATCCGCCGACCCCGGCGAACAGTTCACAGACTTTTAGTTTTGGCATGGGATAAAAGTAGTGAAAGTGCGAGAAATTTAAAGTTTATCCGCAATCGTCCACCAACAAATGCTTGATACGCATGGAACGGTGCCCTTGGTCGTTTTTTAATTGATCAATCTTGTTGTGATGTGTTTATTCTCTCCACTGTTTGTCAACCCAATTACTATTTGGCTATTCAGGAAGGGCAACCAAAAACGATCATTTTCCCGCTTACTGAATCCATCTGGCCTAGCCAAAGGTCTATTGCAAGATTGAACGGTATCGATTGCTATCCTTTAAAACTTCCACCGCCCCCAAGATGGCCTCGTCGTTAATCAGATGGTAATCGTAAAGTCCTTGCCTATAGAAGTAGCGTTTGATGATCTCATCCGTCAACTTTTTCTCGATTTCTTTCCGGTAGGTGTCGAGCGCGGCCCTTTTTCCACGATTGATGGCGAGTAGAAGCTCTTTGTACTTCGACTGTACCTCTTGGCCCAACAGATCACTATCGTTGTTAAGGGCCTCTTCGAGCAGTTTCTCGCTCTCTGTACGGTAGGTGAAGTTTTTTGAAAGGGCAAAATCCTTAAAGTCTTCATACTGGGCATCTGTGAACTTGAAATCACGTACACTGCCGTAATTGTTGCTATAGTGGAAATCAGTGGCAAAATCAAAAATGATATTTTCTTTCACCAGTGCGTCAATAAGGGCATTTGATTGCAGGGATGCTATTTCTATGTCGGGCATGACGCCACCCCCGTCTTGGACGGTACGGCCATTTCTGGTCTTAAAAGTGTTGAACTGGGTGTTGCGAACAGCATTGCCCTCTTCATCACGATTCCAGTAGTCAAGTGACTGGATGCAGCGGCCCGATGGCGTGTAATATCGAGAGATGGTAACCTTCAATTGGGTACCATAGGTCAATTTCAGAGGGCGCTGCACGAGGCCCTTACCAAAACTGCGCGCACCAATGACCACGGCCCGATCTAAGTCTTGAAGACCACCCGAGACAATTTCACTGGCTGAGGCACTACCACCATCGATCAATATCACCAAAGGAATATCAAGGTCTTCAGGCTTGTTCTTGGTCTTGTACTCTTGGTTGAACTTTTTGACCTTTGATTTGGTGGTGACAATAAGTTCTCCTTTTTCCACAAAAATATTGGTGACATTGATGGCCTCGGAAAGCAGTCCGCCAGGGTTGCCCCTTAGATCAAGAACCAGCCGTTCGGCACCCTTGCCCTTTAGGTCTTGCAGTGCCGATTTTGTTTGGCTCGAAGCTTTTCTATTGAATTTTGAAAGAACGATATAACCGGTTTTTTCGTCTATCATTCCGTAGTAGGGCACCGCATCTACCTCCACGGCCTCGCGTGTAAGGGTGGCCGTCTTTATCTGCCCTTGGCGCTTGTATGTGATGGTAACGCTTGTATTGTTGGCGCCTTTCAATAATTCAGTGGCATTGTCATCGAAATCGGCCACTTCGATATCCCCAATCTTTATAATTTCGTCACCAGCCTTTAGGCCGGCCTTGTCTGCGGGGTAGTCCTTGTAGGGCTCTATTACCAACAACCTGTCTTCATAAGACCGCACCAGCGCCCCAATGCCCGAGTACTCGCCGGCATTGTTTATTTTGTAGGCTTCAACATCTTGTTCGTTCAAGAAACGGGTATAGGGGTCCAACTCTTCCAGCATGTTTTTAATGGCCGAGTCCATCAGTTCTGCCGGATTGGTTTCGTCGACGTAGTTCATGTTCAGTTCTTTGAAGAGCGTGGTGAAGATCTCAATCTGCTTGGCAATCTCGAAAAAGTCACTTTTAAAGCTGCTTCCGGCCACGAAAATGACCAAGGCCAATACCGGAACGACGATTTTTTTATGGATTCTTTTCATGGAATTCTTTTTTTAGGAAGGATTTCAAAAGGCTTTTCATCTGCCCATCGACCTGTTTGAAATCTGGTAAATCCTTTCCAAGATATAAAAAGACGAACGCAAAATTTCCCTCAATGTTGTTAAAAATAAGATGTTTGTTCAAGCGATATGCCTCTCGGAGAAGCCTTTTGATACGATTGCGGTGAACAGCCTTTTTAAAGGCCCTTTTTGGGGCCACAAATGCGGCTTTTACCGGCACGTTATCACGAAATTGTACGTCGGCGTAAACGAGTTTTAAGGGAAAGGCCTTTAGCTGTTTTCCTTCTACAAAAACCCGTTCAAAGTGTTTTTTGCCAGTTAGGCGTTCTTTCTTGGGAAAGGAAAAGTCCATTTATAAATGTAAAGAATCCGTTCGAGAACCGATGACCCCGAACGGATTCTGTAAAGGGTAAACAGTATTATTCTTTCTGCCAGGTGTTGTTGGCACGGTCAATATCGGCCATGAGCATCGAAGGGTCTATGACAACGGCTTCGATTTCATTTATCGGCCTATCGATGGTAAATTCATAACTGGGGAAGGCCCAGGCCCAATCGTCAAGAACAGTGCGGTTCAACTGGCTGTACGGATTTTCCTTTTCGCCGCGCATCATCCTGAGGGGCACGTAATAGGTTTCTTGGTTGCCCTGTGAATCGACCAATAAAATATCCAGCGGCATTGGCATCAGCCCGATACGCTCCATAACCACCTTGGTCTTGTCGCCCTCGGCCACCACCTCTTTGATGCCGTAGTCGATGGTGTTGGTGGTTTGGGTCCAATCCGTTAAATACCAGTCGAGCTCCATGTCCGTGACTTTTTCGGCCGTTCGAATGAAATCGTTGGGCGTGGGATGTTTGAACTTGAAATCGTCATAATACTTTCTGAGCGTCTGCATGAGCTTATCCTGCCCGATTACATACCCCAATTGTGCCAAAAAGATAGAGCCCTTGCTGTAGGCAGATACGCCATAGGCAAAGTTTAGGTCGTACCGATCGGCATGGGTGGTCTGCGGTTGTTCTTTGCCAGAATTGACCAAGGCAAAGTAGCCCTTGTACGATCCTTCAAAAGGATTTTGCTTCCCCTGTTCCATGATCTCGTTCATGCAAAGACTGCTGATAAAAGAGGTGAAGCCCTCGTCCATCCAGGCATGTTTTGATTCGTTGGTGGCCAAAACGTGCTGAAACCACGAATGGGCAAGCTCGTGCACCATCACACCGACAAGGCTGCCAAAACTTCTTTCCCCGGTGATAAAGGTGCTCATCGCATATTCCATGCCACCATCACCCCCTTGTACAACTGAGTACTGTTGGTAGGGGTAAGGCCCGATATTTTTGTTGAAGAACTCCATGGCCTCGGCAGTTTTGGGCTGAAGGTTTTTCCAGTTCTCCGCTATTTCAGGTTTGTCTTTATAGAAAAAATGCAGGGTGGTGCCGTTTTCCATATGCAGTGTTTCGTGAATGTATTCAGGATCTGCCCCCCACATAAAATCGTGAACCATTGGTGCCTTGAAATGCCAAGTGAGTGTTTTGCCCTTGTGCTTGACCTTGGTGCCCGGTGCCTCATAGCCGTGACCGATTTCTTGTGGATTTTGCAAATATCCGGTGCCTCCGATGGTATATTCTTTGTCGATGGTGATCTTCACATCATAATCGCCCCAAACCCCATGAAATTCTCTAGCGATATAGGGGTTGGGGTGCCAACCCTCGAAATCGTATTCCGATATTTTTGGGTACCATTGGCTCATTGACAAGGCCACGCCCTCTTTGCTGTTGCGGCCCGAACGGCGAATTTGCAATGGCACTTGCCCTTCGAACTCCATATCGAACACGGTTTTTTGGCCAGGTAGAATGGGCTTGTCGAGGTACACCACCAAAATAGTGCCCTCTTCGACAAATTTGACCGGTTGCCCGTCGTGTTTCAAAGTCTTTACATGCAAATGGCCCATTTCATCTTCAGTCAAGGAGGCTATTCTGCTCTTGCCATCCTCCATCATTCTTCCGTCGGGGTCTTTTATGGTTTGCAACCGAACATCCATCTCGCTTCCGGGCTGAAAAGCGTTGAAATAGAGATGGTAGTAGACCCTGTTCAAGGTGTCGGGCGAATTGTTGGTATAAGTCAATTTTTGAGCACCCTTGTACTGAAAGGTTTTGACATCCATCTCAACATCCATCAAATAATCGGCCCTTTGTTGCCAATAGCAATGGTTGCCCTGTGCCATGATGTTCAATGACACGGTAAGAAACAGTAAAAATAATGCGCGGTACTTCATAGGTTATTCTGCGTTAAAATCAAGCGTTTTTTTTCCTTTGGAAATGCTTTCGGCCAAAATCAATGCATTGTAGGCGTTGACCATTTTTCCGGATTTAGAGATGTTATCAAAGGTAGTGGCCTTTTCGGGGTCGCCCGAAACGATAACGGAGGCCTTTGACGACAGCCCCGACTGCATGATGATTTCTTTCACTTGTTTGGCCGTCAATTTTGGATAATATGAGCGAATCAACGCCGCGATGCCAGCCACTGCCGGAGCGGCCATTGAGGTGCCCCCCTGAAAATCATAGTCGTTGTTGGGAAGCGTTGAATAGATATCGTCACCAGGGGCAAAAATATCCACATTCTGTTTTCCATAGTTCGAAAACACGGCCACCATACCCGAACCATAATCGCTTGTCAACGCGCCAACAGTGAGCACATTGTCGGTGAATTCCTCTCCAGAAAACCTATGGTCGTTCGGGTAGTTGGGGTTATTGGGATCATCGAGGTTCTCACCATCGTTGCCGGCCGCATGTACGATCAACACATCGTTCTGCGCGGCGTATCGAATGGCATCATATACCCATTCAGGGTTGGGCGAAAATGACTTTCCGAAGCTACAATTAATGATCTTGGCACCATTGTCGACGGCATATCGGATACCCAAGGCGATGTCTTTGTCGTATTCGTCGCCGTTTGGCACTGCCCGTATGGCCATGATCTTGACGTTGTTGGCGACACCGTCGACGCCTTTCCCATTGTTTCTTTCAGCGGCAATGATACCAGCCACATGGGTTCCATGGCTTTCATCTTTGACCCTATTGTCAGGGTTTCCGTCGCCGTAGGCCGTATCGGCAATGTCGTAGGGGTTGTCACCCACCACTTTGCGGCCGTTGAAGTCTTTGTTCAGGTTGTAGTTGACCCTTTCGGCAAAATAGTTGATGCCCTTCTCCAATTCTTCAAGCACTTCTTCGATGGTGTCGCCGTAATTGTACATTTGGGTCAAGACGGCCACGTGTTGCTGCATCGCATCGGTCTTGGGCTCAATGGCCAGCACGTCCTTTTTGGCATAGGAGTCTTTGCCCAGTTCTTTCTTGACGGCCTCATCGGCATTTTTTACCACTTGCAAAATTTGTTCGTATTGCTGTTTGTTCCGCAATGCTTCCGGATATTCGCTATCAAGTTTTGCCTTTGCCTTTGCCCTTAGGGCGGCATCGCCTAGGTTTAGGCGCAGAATCCGGGCATACTCCAACTGCTCATGGTACGATTCGCCCAAAAAGTTATAACCATGCACATCGTCTATATAGCCATTGCCGTCATCGTCTTTTCCATTACCGGGCCGCTCATCTTTATTGACCCAAAGAACATCGTCAAGGTCTTCATGGTCAAGGTCGATGCCCGAATCGAGTACGGCCACGATTACCGTTTGCCCCTTCTTGTTCTTGATAATATCGGTATAGGCCCGGTCAATGCTCATGCCCGGTATGGTGTCGGTCACCAGGTCTGCATGGCCCCATCGTCGCTTTTCGGCCTCGGTTAGTTCGGCCACTTTTTTAGGAACAGTGTCAATATTTTCCACCGGGGTGGTGACCAATGTAGTGGCCCCACAGCCCCCCATCAAAAAAGAAATCCCTAAAATGGCAAAAGGAAGTTTCAGAAATCTAGTTATCATATAAGTGCAATTTGCTTTGTCAATCGTTAAAAATTTCATCAAAGGTAAATACTTCGTCGAACCTGACCCCTTTTTCGGTGTGCTTGAGGGTGCAAATCTGGTTGTGGGCGTCGTGTTCGAAGAAGAGAAGGTATCCCTCGTCAGCCGCCCTGTTCAAAAAGGCACTCTTTTCGGTCAACGTTTCCAAGGGCCGAACATCGTAGCCCATTACATAGGGCAGGGGAATATGTCCCAAGGTCGGTATAAGGTCTGCGACAAATACCACTGTTTTTCCTTTGTATGAAATATGGGGTAACATTTGCTTTTCGGTGTGTCCATCGACAAATAAAATGCCAAAACCCAGCTCAGACCCTTCCAAAAAGCATTCAGTGGTCGGTGAGATAAAGTTGAGTTGCCCGCTCTCTTGCATGGGCAGCAGGTTCTCTTTTAAAAAAGAGGCTTTCTCACGGGCGTTTGGGTTGGTGGCCCATTGCCAATGGTCTTCATTGGACCAGAAGTGGGCGTTTTTAAAAGCAGGTTCATAGCCCGTGCGGTCTTTGTTCCATTGAATGCCTCCCCCACAATGGTCAAAATGCAAGTGGGTCATGAACACATCGGTAACATCATTGCGGTGAAAGCCATATTTTTTCAAAGAGGCATCCAGCGAGTGGTTGCCCCATAGGTAATAGTAGCTGAAAAATTTTTCAGATTGCTTGTTGCCGAGACCGGTGTCTATAAGGATCAAACGTTCCCCATCTTCAACCAATAGGCAGCGGGCCGCCAGGTCGATCATGTTGTTCGAATCGGCAGGGTTGGTACGGTTCCATATCGACTTGGGCACCACACCGAACATGGCGCCACCATCCAATTTAAAATTTCCTGTCTCTATGGGGTATAGTCTCATTTAACGGGAAAAGGGTGCGCAAAATAAGAAAAGAGGAGTGTAATTGGCTTAAGAACACCCTTTTATTATTGGTATTTTAACAATTTTCATCGATCCCCTGCTTTTGACACCCTCGGCATTGGTGCCGGTAGTCAAAACACTGAACATGCAGTACTAAAGGCAAAAAATTGGGGTTCAAAAGAAAAACAGTAAATTTCAAAAAAATAACCACCATGATCGAACTGGCCGGCATCGTCATTCTCGGAATCATTGCCCAATGGGTGGCTTGGCGACTGAAGCTCCCTGCTATTTTACCATTGATATTGATAGGGCTGTTGGTAGGCCCCATTTCAACACTTTATACAGATGACGGCAGTAAGTTGATCGAACCCATCTGGAATGGTGAAAAAGGGCTTTTTCCAGGCGACGGACTGTATCATTTTGTGTCACTGGCCATAAGCATCATTTTATTCGAGGGAGGGTTGACCCTAAAGCGGTCGGAGATTCGCAACTTAGGGCCCGTTATCACGAAACTTATTACAGTTGGTACGTTGGTTACCTTTTTTGGGGCAGGCTTGGCCGCCTATTATATTTTTGACCTGTCTTGGCAAATGTCCTTCTTGTTCTCGGCACTGATCATTGTAACTGGCCCGACCGTCATTACGCCCATATTGAGAAACATTCCCCTCAAAAAAAATGTGTCAACAGTTTTGAAATGGGAGGGCATTCTCATTGACCCCATTGGTGCCTTGGTGGCCGTTTTGGTTTTTGAGTTCATCAGTGTAGGCGAGGGCCAGGCATTTACCAAGACCGCATTGATAGAATTTGGCAAAATTTTGCTTTTTGGCTTCACCTTCGGCTTCACATTTGCCCATGCCCTGGCATTCGCCATCAAAAAGAACTTTATTCCACACTACCTGTTGAACGTTGTCTCATTATCTGTGGTCTTGCTTGTTTTTGTCGAGTCAGATCTTTTTGCCCATGAGTCTGGGCTTTTGGCCGTAGTGGTAATGGGCATGGTAATGGGCAATATGAACCTTCCCAACTTAAAAGAGCTGTTGTATTTCAAAGAATCTTTGAGTGTGTTGCTGATATCGATACTGTTCATTCTCTTGGCGGCCAACATCAACATCAATGATATGCAGTTAATCTTCAATTGGAAAACCGTTTTGTTGTTTGCGGTCATTGTTTTTGTCATTCGGCCTTTGGGCGTTTTCTTGAGCTCAATGAATTCGGACCTCAAATTCAATGAGAAGCTTTTCATAGGTTGGGTGGGCCCAAGGGGTATCGTAGCGGCAGGAATTGCCTCGCTTTTTGGGTCGAAGCTGCTCCAGAGGGGCGAGCCCGGAGCTGAATACATAACGCCATTGGTATTTATGATTGTATTGGGAACGGTACTTTTAAATGCCACTACCGCTCGTCTTTTTGCGCGATTGGTGGGCGTCTTTTTGACAAAATCTGAGGGAATCTTGATTATTGGCGCCTCAAAAGTATCGAGATTGATCGCCAATTACTTGAAAAACAACGGCCGCCACGTGGTACTGATCGACAACAATCCCACCAATATTGAAAAGGCCAAAAAATTGGGAATCGAGGCTTTTGTTGCGAACATATATTCTGACACGCTTACAGACAACATAGAATTGAACGATGTGGGCTATCTTATGGCATTGACCGCAAACTCTGACATTAATCGTTATGCTATTGAAAACTTAGGGAAACAGTTTGGTGAAAATGGGGCGTTTAGGCTCATGAATCCAGAAGAGATGTCTGACCCCGAGAACAACCCAGAAGAAGGCCTATTCTCTCACACAGCTGATTTTATCAACTTAATGGAGGTTGCGAGAAAATACCCGACCATACATGAGATTCAACTTAAGGACAATGAGCACTTTGAGGGCCTAATAGAAATGAGTAAGGCCGACGAAAATATTATTCCCCTGTTCTTAAAAAACACCAATGGTGACATTAAAATAATTTCGGCCTATGTCACCGAATTAGAAGACATTAAACCCGGATATATACTGGTTTACTTGGGGAAAAGATTTGAATTAAAGGATAAAAATGATTCGGGTTCAACAAATTAATCATTTAGTTTCAGAACGGCCATAAAGGCTTGCTGTGGAATTTCGACATTGCCCACTTGCCGCATACGTTTCTTTCCTTTCTTCTGCTTTTCGAGCAGTTTTCGCTTTCGTGAAATGTCGCCCCCGTAACATTTTGCGGTCACATCTTTTCTCAGTGCCTTGATGGTTTCCCTGGCGATGATCTTTGAGCCGATCGCCGCTTGGATCGGAATGTCGAACTGCTGCCGCGGAATGAGCTCTTTCAACTTTTCGCACATTTTTTTGCCAATGTGGTAGGCATTGTCAAAATGCACCAGTGCCGAAAGGGCATCCACTGGCTGGGCGTTCAATAGAATATCTACCCTTACCAGTTTTGAGACCCGCATCCCGATAGGGGTATAATCGAAAGAGGCATAACCCTTTGAAACCGTTTTCAACCGATCATAGAAATCAAAAACAATTTCGGCCAAGGGCATATCAAAGGTCAACTCCACACGTTCGGTGGTTAGGTACGTCTGGTTGGTAATCTGCCCCCTTTTTTCAATACAGAGCGACATAACGTTACCCACAAAATCTGACTTGGTAATGATGGTCGCCTTAATATAGGGTTCTTCTACCCGGTCAAGGGTAGAGGGGTCGGGCAGGTCCGAAGGGTTGTTGACAATAACCGGTTTTTCTGGCTCTTTGGTGGTAAAGGCATGATAGCTAACGTTGGGAACGGTGGTTATGACCGTCATATCAAATTCGCGCTCCAGCCGTTCCTGTATGATTTCCATGTGCAACATACCAAGAAAACCGCACCGGAAACCAAAACCAAGGGCCGCACTGCTCTCAGGCGTAAATACCAAAGAGGCATCATTGAGCTGTAATTTTTCCATAGAAGAACGCAGTTCTTCAAAATCTTCGGTATCTACGGGATAGATTCCGGCAAATACCATGGGCTTTACATCTTCGAATCCAGCAATTGCCTCTTTTGCGGGATTTTCTGAGTACGTGATCGTATCGCCCACCTTTACCTCACGGGCATCTTTGATGCCGGTGATCAGATAGCCCACATCACCGGTTGAAATTTTGTCCTTTGGGTTTTGGGTGAGCTTCAAAGTACCGATCTCATCGGCAAAATAGCTTTTGCCTGTGGCCATAAACTTGATTTTTTGCCCTTTTTTGATTTCACCGTTGACAATACGGAAATAGGTTTCAACCCCCCTAAAGGGATTATAGACAGAATCAAAGACCAAGGCCTGCAAGGGTGCTTTAGGATCCCCAGTAGGTGCGGGAACCCGCTCAATGATGGCCGTGAGAATAGCTTCAATTCCGATGCTGGTCTTTGCACTGGCCGGAATCACCTCCTCTGGTTTGCACCCCAGCAAATCAACAATGTCATCTGTCACCTCTTCGGGGTTCGCACTTGGCAGGTCTACCTTGTTCAAAACAGGAATGATTTCAAGGTCGTTCTCCAAGGCCAGATATAGATTTGATATGGTCTGGGCTTGAATGCTCTGTGCCGCATCGACCACCAAAAGTGCCCCTTCACAGGCCGCAATTGACCGAGAGACCTCATAAGAAAAATCAACGTGGCCCGGAGTATCGATAAGGTTCAACACATATGTTTGGCCCTCATGAACATACTCCATTTGAATGGCGTGGCTTTTAATGGTAATGCCCCGCTCGCGCTCAAGGTCCATGTTGTCGAGCAGTTGCTCTTTTTTTTCACGCTCGGTCACCGAACCGGTAAAGTCCAACAGGCGGTCGGCCAAGGTACTCTTACCATGGTCGATATGGGCAATTATGCAAAAATTTCGAATGTGTTTCATAAATATTCCTCGAAGAAAAGCCAACGTCTTAAATGAGTGCAAATATAGCGCTTTTCAAACCTATCTACTTGGTTTTTGGTGAATATGGGAACTACTCAAAATAATTTCATTAGATTTGAGTGACAACCCAAACTCTGAATGAAACGCTTACGCTTATTGCCACTTTTGGCGGTCTTTGTTTTTTGCAATTTGACGGCTCAGACCCATCAAATTATCGGAAAGGTGGTCAACGAAAGCAACGAACCGATTGGTTTTGCCAATGTGCTGTTGTTGAGCGCCATCGACTCAACCTTTGTAAAAGGCACTTCGGCCGATGAGGGTGGCAGGTTTTTGTTGGATGGAATCGAACCCGACCTATACCTACTTCAGGCGAGTTATGTTGGTAGGGGGTCCAAGCCCTTGCCCCTTGATATAAAATCAGACATTTCGTTGGGGGCGCTTATTTTGCCAAGTGATATCGAAAGTCTTGACGAAGTGGTTGTAACCGCTAGGAGGCCAACATTGGAACGGTTGGCCGATCGATTGGTTTTCAATGTGGAAAACACCGTGGTCTCCCAGGGCAATTCATGGGATATTCTAAAAAGCACCCCAGGGGTCATTGTCAACCAAGAAGAGCTGCAGATTCGCGGACAATCGGCCACCATTTATCTCAATGGCAGAAAGGTTCAGATTTCAGGGCAAGAGGCAAAAGATTTGTTGGAAGGCCTTTCGGGCACCAATATCAAGTCGGTTGAGGTGATTGCCAACCCTCCCGCCAGTTTTGATGCCGAGGGAGGTCCAATTCTCAATATTGTGACCAACAAAAATATTGTGCCCGGCTATAAAGGTAGCGTAACGGGCAATTATACCCAGGCTGTTTTTCCGAAATACAGCGCTGGAATGAGCCACTATTACAAGACCGAAAAGCTCAATGTGTTTGCCAATTACACCTACAATCCCAAAAAGGAGCTTCGAAGAACAAGCAAGGGCATCAATTTTATTGACGATACCGGCCTGCCCTATTCCATTTGGGAAACCAACATCGATGAAATCAAGAGAACCAAGGCCCATAATGCCACAGGGGTGCTCGACTATGAATTTGATGACAAAAACAGCCTAAATTTTACCACGAATGTATTGTTCAATCCAAACCAGGAATGGACAAGCGTACTCGACACCGAGATTGCAAACAGATTGGGCGCAATTGATTCAACATTTAACACCGAGAACACCATAGATGTGGACAACAGTAACTTGGCCTTTGACTTGACCTATGTCCATAAACTGAAAAAACAGGGTGCGCAACTGTCTTTCAACGGACATTTTACGAATTTCAATCAGTCTTTTTCACAAAGAATAGATTCAGATTATTTTGACGACAACGGTGATTTCATAAGAAACTTTGGCTTCACCACGGCATCTGACCAACAGATAAAGATTTTTACTGGGCAGATGGACTATGCCACACCCTTGGGCGCTTCGTCTTTCGAATCGGGGCTAAAGCTCTCATCCATCTCGTCCGAAAGCGCTATAGATTATTTCAATTTCACAGGGAATAGCCAAACCGTCGATGCCTCGTTTTCAGATGATTTTGAGTATGATGAAAAGGTCTATGCAGCTTATTTGAGTTGGGTGAAGAGCTGGGAAAAGTGGTCTCTGAAACTTGGGGTTAGGGGCGAGCTTACAGATGCACAGGGCGTATCGCTTACGCTGAACACCATCAGTGAACAGGATTTTTTTGAACTATTTCCATCGATTTACCTACTGTACTCACCTTCGGAAAAACACAGCTTCGCCTTTGATTATGGGCGGCGGGTCGATCGCCCACGGTATAATGACCTCAACCCGTTCAGAAACTTTAACAACGAAAATGACTTCGAGGAAGGCAATTTAGGACTAAGACCCTACTTTTCGAACAACTTTAACCTCAACTACACCTATGGGGGCAAATTCTTTGTGGACCTTTATTATCGAGACAATGGCCAGTTTATAAATTATCTCGTTTTTCAAGACAACGAAAACCAGACATTGCGGGAATTAAGGCAAAATGTGCTTGAGAGCACCTCATACGGGCTTGACTTTACGTTTAGCAAGAGTATTTTGAACCCATGGTACGTATATGCCTACGTCTCTATCTTTCATGAAAATGAAACCTTTCTGGCCGTTGAGAGCAACAATCAAGAGTTTAGAAACGAGTTGAATGGCATTTATGCCTATTGGGCCAATTACCTTACCCTGTCGAAAGATGGTTCTCTGACGGGCGAAGCCACCCTAACCTACATTTCCAATTTTCTATATGGCTCATACATATCCGATGAGCAACTGAATCTCACTTTGGGCCTGCGCAAGACCCTTTGGAACAACCGTGCGGTAGTTTCACTTGCCGCCGAGGACGTGTTGCGCACTTATGTGCCCACCTATACCTCAAGGTATTTGAACCAAGACAACTTTTACCGTCGTAGGCCAGAAACCCAATTCATCCGCCTTGGGTTTACCTATAATTTTGGGAACTTCAGACTGGAAGACAACCAACGGGGCATCGATAAGAAAGAACGCGACCGTCTAAATGGCGATTAAATTCCGATTAGTCTTGCCACTCTGCGATGAACAAATTGGTGTCTCGCGTTCCGCCATTGTTTCGGTTACTTGAAAAGGCCAGATATTTTCCGTTGTTCGAGAAGACAGGAAAGGCATCAAAGGTCTCACCGTGGGTAATCCGCTCTAAATTCTTGCCATCGATATCGATCATATATAGGTTGAACGGAAAGCCGCGTTCTGCCTCAAAATTGCTCGAAAAGATAATTTTCTCCCCAGATGGGTGAAAGAAAGGGCACCAGTTGGCATTTCCCAAAAAGGTCAATTGCCTCAGGTCAGAGCCATCGGCATTGCATATAAAAAGCTCCATTTCGGTGGGCTGTACCAACCCTTGGGCCAATAATTCTTTGTATTCTTTGATTTCTTCCTCGGTCTTTGGTCGTGAAGCTCTAAAAATCAACTTGGTGCCATCGGGTGAGAAAAAGGCACCGCCATCGTAACCCAGTTCGTCGGTTATCTGTTTCACATTAGAACCGTCAATGTCCATTGTGTAGAGCTCAAGGTCGCCACTTCGGTCAGAGGTAAAGACAATCTTGTCGCCTTTTGGCGACACGGTAGCTTCGGCATCGTAGCCGGGCTCATCTGTCAGTTGCTTGACAATGTTGCCATCAAGATCTGCCACAAAAATGTCAAAAGAGTCGTAAACGGGCCAGACATATTTGCCGTTCTTGCGCAAGGGCACCTCAGGACATTCTTTGTCTGCCAAGTGGGTAGATCCGTAAAGAATGTGTTTATTGTCGGGCATGAAATAAGAGCAGGTGGTTCGCCCCATGCCCGTGCTTACCATCGGCGGACGAACACCATCAAAGGTATCGTTTCGGTTCATGGTAAAAATTTGGTCGCATCCCACGCCCCAATCGGTAAAGTTTGATTGAAACACCAGCATTTCATCGTCAAAGCTCCAGTAGGCCTCTGCATTATCACCCCCAAATGTCACTTGCCTTAGGCTCTTAAAATGTTTTTCTTCAGCATAGACCAAGGGGATACTGTCTTGTTGTGTTTCTTGGGGATTGTTGGCCACTTCCGCTTTCTTCTGTTGCTTGCAGGCCATAAAAACAAATACGAGGGGAATGATGGTCAGTCGGTACATAAAGATTCCTAATTTTGCACAAAAATAACCAAGATGTACAAATACCTATTGCCCCTACTGTTGTCATTCGTGATTTCCTGTAAACAAGAAGTCCCCAAGGGGGTCAATGTAGAAGAAGTAGTCTCCTTTTTGGCCTCTGATTCACTTAAAGGGCGGGCCACGGGATCGACCGATGAAATCAAGAGTGCCGAGTATCTTGCAGAGCAGTTGGCAAATTTGGGGTACCGACCCAAGGGCGATGGGTCAAGCTTTTTTCAGACATTCACGTTCAAAAATACCCGCGATCCGCACAAAGAAATCGAGTATATCGATGCGGGCGACATTACAACCACGGGCACCAACGTGATCGGTTTTCTTGATAAGGCTGCCGATAAGACGGTTATCATCGGCGCGCACTACGATCATTTGGGCATGGGCGGCGAGGGCTCGCTGCACCGTGGCGAACCTGCAATACACAATGGGGCCGATGACAATGCCAGTGGGGTGGCGGCTGTACTGCAGCTTGCACAAAAACTCAAGGATAGTCTGACCCAGTCGAACATCTTGGTCATGTTTTTTTCTGGGGAAGAATTGGGGCTGCTCGGGTCCAACTATTTTGTCAAGAACCCAACGATTGACCTTGACAAGGCACATTTTATGGTCAATTTGGACATGGTGGGCCGATTGCGCAAAGATCGCACCCTTTCCATCAGCGGTGTCGGTACGTCATCCATCTGGAAACAAACGTTGAACGCCAACAACAAGAATTTTAAACTCGTGTTAAAAGAAAGCGGTGTGGGCCCTTCTGACCATACTTCGTTCTACCTGCAAGGCATTCCAGTACTACATTTTTTTACGGGCCAGCACGAAGATTACCACAAACCGACCGATGATCCTGAAAAGCTGAATTATCAAGGCATCAGCGATATCGTAGCGTATATCACTGCCATCTGTGTTGATTTGGACGATGATGCTCCGCTATCCTTCAAAAAAACCAAGAACGAAAGTGAAGAAGTGCCACGTTTTAAAGTGGGTCTTGGGGTGATACCCGATTATCTTTTTGACGGCAAGGGCATGCGTATCGATGGGGTGAGCGAAGACAAGCCCGCCCAAAGGGCAGGTCTGCAAAAGGGCGATATCGTGATTCAACTGGGCGATAGCACTGTGGTTGATATGATGGGCTATATGCGGGCCCTGTCAACTTTCGACGAGGGCGATGAGACAAAGGCGGTAATTGTGCGAGAAGGCGACAGTATCACCGTTGACATCAAGTTTTAGAAGACGTTTTATAAAAGACTCATTTTTAACAGCTTACTTTTTTCATGTAACTTTGCAGCCCGTTAAAAAATGTAAATGGTCAAGATTGGAGACATAGAGCTTCCTGATTTTCCCTTGCTTCTTGCCCCTATGGAAGATGTGAGCGATCCCCCTTTTCGTGCCTTGTGCAAAGAAAATGGGGCCGATGTGGTCTATACTGAGTTCATCTCTTCCGAAGGCTTGATACGCGATGCGGCAAAGAGTGTCATCAAACTTGATATTTACGAAAAAGAGCGCCCGGTGGGCATTCAGATTTTCGGCGCTGAAATGGATTCCATGCTACAGGCCATTGACATAGTGGAGCAGACCGGCCCCGATATCATCGATATCAATTTTGGGTGCCCGGTCAAGAAAGTGGTCTGCAAAAATGCCGGGGCCGGTATACTTCGCGATATTCCGTTGATGGTCAAACTCACCGAGGCCATGGTCAAGCGAACCAAGTTGCCTGTAACCGTAAAAACACGATTGGGCTGGGATGAAAGTTCCATCAAGATAATCGAGGTGGCCGAGCGGCTTCAAGATGTCGGTATAAAGGCAATATCGATACATGGCCGAACAAGGGTTCAAATGTACAAGGGAGAAGCTGATTGGCGGCCCATTGCTGAGGTAAAGAACAACCCTAGAATGCATATTCCGGTATTTGGCAACGGCGATGTGAACACCCCTGAGGCGGCCCTGAAAATGAGGGATGAATTTGGGCTGGACGGCGCCATGATCGGGCGAGCCAGTATCGGCAACCCATGGTTTTTTAACCAAGTGAAGCACTATTTTGAAACAGGGTCTCACCTCGCGCCACCCCCAATGCAAGAACGGGTAACCGCTGCTAGGCGGCACCTTCAGATGGCCATAGACTGGAAAGGGGAAAAATTGGGAGTGTTGGAGACAAGACGGCACTATACCAATTACTTCAAGGGCATTCCCCATTTTAAGGAATACCGAATGAAAATGGTGACCAGCGATGTGGCAGCGGATGTCTTTGCGGCATTTGACGAGGTTTTGGAAAAATTCGGTGACTACGAGTTTGCCTAGCTATATCTTTCGGTTCAATTAGACGATAACCATCTTGGCAGCTACTACCAATGAAAGCGGGCAGAAGCCCACTTGGCCCATGTCAAATACTGCTGATGAGCTTCTTTGAGATTCGGCTACTCGCAATTTTTGAGGATATGATGCCCAAGACAACAATCGTCGCCACCACCACCATTACGTTCGTGAGGTCAAATTCCACGGGATAGGCCAGTGACGGAGTGATCTTTAACCAACCAAAGGCCAATTGCGATCCTATCAACAATGCGCCCAACAGCACTCCGATCAAACCCCCCAATGTGGTAACCAACAAGCCTTGAATAAAGTAGATACGGCGCAATTCTTTGATCGTGGCCCCAAGGTTATAAAGGGTCTTAGAGTTTTGACGTTTGTCCAGGATCATCATGATGATGGCACCCACCACATTGAACAGCGCAATGATCAATACAAGCGTAAAAATGAGGTAGGTGGCCAAGTTCTCGGTATTCAGCATTCGATAAAGGGTTCGGTTGAGCTCCCTTCTGCTCAATATTTTTGCCTTATCGCCCAATACAGATGCGATTTCTTGCCGGATCTCTTCAGCCGGTCTTTTGCCATTGAGCTTGAAATTGATGCCCGATATCTGGGTGCTGTCTTTCTCTAGAAAGGCTTGGACCAGTGATAGTTCGGTAAAAACATATTTTTTGTCAAGCCCCTCTTCAATGGCGTATACCCCACTGACCACCAATGGCAGCTCGTTATAGGGTTTTGAACCCAGACCAGATTGCGAAAACGAACCGCTGCCCGGTTTTGGGGCCAGGGCCATCATCGGAGTTCTGTAATTGTTTATGGGCACCCCCAACAGGTTGTAAATGCCAATGCCCATGACCGCATTGTGCTTGGCAATGCCCCAACTGCCAAAATAGAGCGTGCTGTCAATTCCCGTTGTTTTCCGGTAGTTTTCATCTACCCCTTTGATGAAAGCCAGATCTCCTTTTTCGCGAAAAGAAAGGTAAACGCGCTCTTCCAATTCTTTTGAATAGTGTGCCACACCCTCGATGGCGGCCAGTTTCTGTTCTTCCTTGGGCCCTACGGAAAACACTTTTCCAGATGAAGGCATGGCTTTTAGGTCGGGGTCAAAGGTGTTGGTAAATTGAAGGCTGAAGGTCTTGAGACCTGAAAAGGCAGACAATACCACAAAAAGAGCGGCCGCTCCTATGATGATGACCAAAAAGGTGATAAAATTGATGATGTTGACCGCATTTTGACTGCTTTTTGAACGCAGGTATCGTTTGGCGATGTACAGCGGAAAATTCAACGTTACGACTTCTTTATTTTGGGCAACAGTTCAGGATTCTCGATTGGGTTTTCATCACCCTTCAGAGATTTTTCTATGTTCTCGATGTAGTCAAGAGAATCATCAAGAAAAAAAGCGAGTTGCGGTACCCGGCGCAACTGGTGTTTTGTGCGTTGGGCCAGCTGATGTCTGATTTGTGCCCCCAGCGATTTGATTTCTTCGAGCAAGGGCGGCGCCTTATCGTTCGGAAAAATGCTGATGTATGCCTTGGCAATCGAAAGGTCGGCGGTCACATATACCTTCGACACAGAAACGATTACCCCCAAAGTGCCGCCCTCGGTCAAGGCTCTTTGTAGGATATCTGCCAAATCTTGCTGAATTACTTTGGCAATTTTCTTTTGTCGCTGTGTTTCCATACTGCAAAAATAGGCATTAAATGATGTTTCTCATGATTTGGCACCGTAACATTGCCTAAATTGGCCCTTCTAAAGATAAAAAGGATTTATAAAGGAAAAGTTAGGGATATGGACAAAATCGAGCACATCGGAATTGCCGTAAGGGATTTGGCTGCCTCAAACAAGCTTTTTGAAAAAATATTTGGCATGCCCCACTATAAGATTGAAGAAGTGGCCTCAGAAGGGGTGCGAACCTCTTTTTTTGAGGTGGGCCCCAATAAGATTGAATTGTTAGAGGCCACAAAAGATGACAGCCCTATTGCCAAGTTTATTGAAAAAAAGGGCGAGGGCATTCACCACATCGCATTTGCCGTAACTGATATAAGAAAAGAAATGGACCGTTTGCGCGCCCAAGGCTTTAGAATATTGAATGAAGAACCAAAAAAAGGGGCCGACAACAAGTGGGTCGCCTTTTTGCACCCCAAAGACGGTAACGGGGTATTGATCGAACTGTGCCAAGAAATACCTGTGCGAGAGAACACGTAACCCTTGTGGCAACAAAAAATAAATACTAGTTTTGCGTCCGCAATTATAGGTCCTATAGCTCAGCTGGTTAGAGCACTTGACTCATAATCAAGGGGTCCCTGGTTCGAGCCCAGGTGGGACCACATCGACAAAAGCCTTGGCGCTTGCCAAGGCTTTTTCTTTTCTGTGGAAACGGCATCGTAGCCAAAGAACCTTGCAAGAACCGCCTTTCTAAGACCCAAGGCTTGGTGAATTCACATGAGTTTCATTATATTAGCCCTCTGCCCCCTCACGAACCTTTAGCAGATTTCAGAAGTAAACGCTTCTTGCTGACTGTAGGCCGCCTCTTTAAACCGATTAAACCAATAAAATTATATCCATGTCAAAGAACCGACCCGTCATAGAGCTGAACAACAAGGCTGAAGATGCCTCCTCAAAAATAGAGGTGATAAAAGAGCTGATTTTCGGTGAACAGATCAAAGAGTACGACTCTGAATTTGAAAAACTGAAAAAGGAAATCCTTAGCAAAAAGAAAGCCCTGAACGAGCTCATTGAAGAAGTAAGAACAGAGCTTACCAAGTCTATCGACAATGTTTCCACAGATTTGAACATCCGCATCACCGAAGTAGAGCAAAACCTTGAAGGGAAGATTGATGAGCTGCAATCCGATACGGTGAATAAAGAAACCCTGGGCCAATTATTGATCGATCTGGGTGAAAAAATCGCCAAGGAGTAATTTGTCAATACTACCTTGATGAACGAGAAAGATAGGCTCGAGGTCTTAAAAGACATTCTTTTTACTGACGACCGGCAGTACATTGAGAAGATTTCTCAACGAATTGAACTGCTCGAAAAAACCGTCAACGAAAAAGAACGCCTATCATCAAAGGTCGACCCCATTATTGAAAACCAGTTAAGCGAGTTCACAAAGAACATTCCCACAACCTTGGGGCCTACAATTACGGAAACCCTGCGGGAGCAAATACGAACCCAAAGAGACGAGGTTGTTGATGCACTTTTCCCCATTCTGGGAAAAATGATCAAAAAATACATCGCGCAAGAAATCAAGGTGCTTTCAGAAAAGATCGACAATCAGTTCAATTTTCTCACGCGCTTGAAAATAAGGATTAAAGCCCTATTTAGTGGTAAAAAGCAGAAAGAGCTTCTTCTGCAACAGCTGGCCACGGCCAAAATAGAGCAGGTACTTTTGATAGAGAAAGATTCAGGAATACTAAAGGCAAGCTATTCGAAGACCAAGAGTATCGATGAAGAAATGATCTCGGGCATGCTCACGGCCATTAAAACCTTTGTTGAAGATGCCTTCAATCAAAAAGACCAGAGCCTTGAACTTATTGAATACGAGCTATACCAGATACACCTGCAAAGTTTTGTGACCCACTATATTGCCGTGGTCATCTCAGGGCCGTTTGGGCTAAAATCAAAGAACAAACTTCAAGATATCATATTTGACTTTTATAATAGGTATATGGCCATGAACGTAGACTTGGTGGTCGATTTTCCCAGTGTTGCCAAAGGGTCTAGAAAATCGGGTAGAAGGGCCATAGAAAAAGAATTGGCATCAAGCTTCGGAAATGCAAAAATCTAAAAAAGTAGTGGTCTTGGGCCATTTTGGGGTGGGCAAGACCTCATTGATCAGAAGGTTCGTCGAGAACAGTTTTTCAGATAAATATAAAGTTACCATTGGGGTGCATATCTCCAAAAAAGTGGTGCAACTAGAAGGGGATCAATCCATCTCCATGATTTTGTGGGACCTTGAGGGTACCGATGATGTTAGATTTATCAGGGCCCCGTACCTCTTGGGCACCCATGGAGCACTCTTTGTTTTCGATGTAACAAGGCCCTCGACTTTTCAGAATATCAATGAAGACTTGGCTTTGGTGTCGGAAAAAATTCCTGATACGCCTATTTTGGTCGTGGGAAACAAACTCGACTTGGTGGACCAAGGCGATTTAAAAACCCTTTTGGACGAGAACCATATCTCCTGTGATTTTTTGACCAGCGCCAAGACCGGTGGTTCCGTAGAAGAAGTTTTTCATGAAATGGCAATGCTATTGAACAACGATGCTTGAACAGTATAAGCAACGGTACATAGGCAAGAATATCCAGTTCATCTTCACCGATTCCGAGGGAGTTGTGCAAGAGAGCGACTATGCCATTTTTACCATTGAGAAAGGCGCCCACATTACTGAGGCACATCTTTTTTTTGAATGTATTTCTTCGGTGGCTAGAGCCACGGAAAATGAATTTTTGTTCAACTGTGTGCATTTAGCCATTGGCGAACGGGAGTATATCGTTGACATCAAAATGGTCAAAGAAGAAACTGGGATACTGATCGTGATTTTCGACCTGACAGAACACTACAATGAGTATCAAATGGTCGCCCAGGCCCGAAACGAGTCCATTATTCGTTCAGAGCTTGTCGCCATCAAGAACAAAGAACTTGAAGAGCGCGAAAAGTTTAAGGATCGCTTCATACAAAATTTCAGCCATGAGCTTCGAAATCCGCTGACCAGTATCTTGGCCATGAACAATGTTTTGGCCAACACGCCCCTAAACCCAGAGCAAAAGCAAATTCTCGATTTTCTGAAAGAGTCAAACAACAATCTTAGACTGATGCTCGAAGATGTGCTGAGTCTTAGCATGATGTCAGCGGGCAAGCTAGACCTTCAAAACAAGCTCTTTGGCCTGGCGCGGTTGTTTGACCTTTTACGCTTTACCTATGAGGCCAAGGCCAAGCTTAAGGGCATCTCATTTACCATGGAACTTGATGGCCGCATGCCGTCGTACGTTGAAGGTGACCGACTGAGGCTGTACCAAGTGCTTACCAATCTTTTGGACAATGCCATCAAGGTCACAGCACAGGGGAAGGTTCAACTTAAAGTCTCTTTGAACCAAAAGTGGGCCAACAAAGTAAACCTGCGCTTTGAGGTTTCAGATACAGGCCCTGGAATAGCCCAAGAGAACCTCACACTTATTTTTGATAGTTTTTCAAGGGTTGAAAATTCGACCAAAATCCAAGGCCGTGGCCTCGGTCTCACAATCGTAAGGGGTCTTCTTGAACTCATGGGGAGTGAGATCAAAGTGCAATCGTCCGAGGGCAAAGGTTCCACTTTTTATTTTGACATTTCATTGAAGTATCCCTTGCGAGCCGTACAAGAAGAGAAAGCCCAAAAAAAGCTGAAAAAAGGAGCAACGACGAAAAAATATGCAAAAAAGAAGGGCAAATATAAATTGTTGCTTGTCGAAGACGATGAGGTGGTACAAATGGCGCTGTTCAAATCGTTGATCGATACGCAAAGGTTCTACATTGATTTGGCCGAAGATGGTGCCGAGGTTTTAGAAATGGTCATCAACAATGAATATGACGTAGTGGTCTTAGATGCCATTTTGCCCAATATTTCGGGCGATCACATAACCCGTTTAATTAGGGAACTGCCCTTTAAAAAGGTAAACAAAATACCCATTATTGGAATCACTGCCCACCTGTTTGACAACAATGTTGAGAAATGCAGGGCAGCCGGCATGAACGACATTCTCATTAAACCTTTTGAGATCACCACCCTTTTGGATGCAATCGATAGGCACCTACGGTAAAAAGATTGTTAAGGCAAGTAGCTTCCGTTGATGATTTCCACAAACGTTTCCTGTGCCAAAATCGAATAAAAATCCTATAAAGTCAGAATATTCTTACTTATGAAGTGTTTCATCGGAAAAACACGACACTTAATCGATTTTTTATTTAGGTGCCTTTTGTCGTGACGAAAGGTCGAACCCACTTCTTAGTTTTATTCTGTTATTGAAAAATAACAAGTTGAGCAACCAAAAAAACCATCGGGGCCATGATTATTGAAGTAGTGGAAAAGATACTCTTTGTTGTTAGCATTATCGCATTTTTTATAGCGATAATGATCATCGTGCCCGATATGGTTTCTCGAGAAAAGCTGGCCTCGTTGCGACACCGGCTGAAAGAGATGTTGCGCAGGCTTCAAAAGCTTGTAACCATGCGTAAGGGGAAAAAAGAATCTGACAACCATAATAGAATGGCCTACGGGCTTACCAATCTACTATGGCTGCTCATAAGATAAATCAGTAGGATAGCGCTATGCAAACACTAACCATGGCTTTATCCTAATCAACCACAATACCGTTAGGCTTTGCTTAAGGGTTTCGTTCGGGGGAACGGGTATTGAGTTGGTTAGAGCAAAGCCCTGCTTGCCAGGGCTTTGTCTTAAAAAGGTTTGACTAGAACACAAGTCCGTTGGGGGCAGAAACCAAAAGTGAAGAGAAAAATTTATATGGTCGATAACGAAGCATGTTTTGTGGGGGCGGTTTTTACAGAAGACCTGCCCTTTGATTGGAAAGAAAAACCCAAATCGAAGAACAGTTTTAAAAATGACATGGTGTTCGTGCCCAGTTTAAATCAAGATGCTGTCGATGAGAACAACTTTTGAAAGAACGTTGCTGCTGTTTTTTGTTCTTGCAGCCTTATTGAACATATGTTGCTTATTGTTATAGGGGTGGCAATGCTGAGTATAGCAACTTTTTGGATACATTTTGAGTTTTTTGTTTTTTAGTGTCACCCCTTCGGGGCATTCGAGTTCTTCGAGTGCCCCATTTTTTTACCCGAGCCAAATTATTCATTGGAGTTGCCACAAGTGGCAGTGTATTTAACGCAACAAAATCACCACCGCCCCAATGGCCGTAACGATCAGAATAAAGCGTCGGTACTGCTTCTCGTTGATGCGTCTTACAATTCTAACGCCAATGGCCAATCCGACCAAAATGGCGGGCAAAAGTTTTAGGTTGATGCCCACGGTTTCTGGGGTTATGGTTTTCCAGACCCAAATATGAAAAGGCAATTTGAACAGGTTGGTAATCAAAAAGAGCCAAGCGGCCGTGCCCACAAACTCGTTTTTGGGCAAGCGCATGGCCAAAAAGAAAATATTCGTAAAGGCACCGGCCAAGTTTCCAATCATGGTGCAGATACCCGCCAAAATACCGACCCCCCCGGCAAATGTCCAATGGGTGGGCACTTTTTTTGATTTGCGCCGATCCCAATAGGTCAAAACCCCTAAGCTGATGAAGATCACAATGACCATTCCAATCTTAAATTGTGTCTCCGGCAGATTTTTTCCAAGAAATACACCGATGAGTATCCCGGAGATCATCCATGGCAAAAACCGCAGAATATAGCGCCACTGGGTATGGCGGTTATAGTAGAGCACGGCAAATACGTCGCCGACCAAGAGCAATGGTATCAAAATTCCGGTTGATTCACGAGCCCCAAAGGCCAGTGCCAGCAAGGTTACATTGAAGATAGAGAGTCCCTTGAGCCCCGATTTTGAAATGCCGAGCAAGAAGATGGCAGTGAAGGCCAGAAACCAATCCAATAAAGAGACCTCGTTCATGGGTTGAACAGTGTTATCCAGCTAATAATTGCGGCAAAAGTACTTGTTAAAATAGTATATTTATCCCTTAACAACCACCAAACCATGGAACTGAGCACTTTAGATTACAGCTTCATCATTTTATTTTTTACCATTGTTTTGGCAATAGGCTTGTATGTCTCCAAAAAGGCCGGCAAAAACTCCTCAGAGTATTTTCTTTCCGGCCGCACCATGCCTTGGTGGCTTTTGGGCCTGTCAATGGTGGCCACCACATTTTCCACCGACACGCCGAATTTGGTAACAGACCTGGTCAGAACCAATGGGGTTTCGGGCAACTGGGGCTGGTGGTGTTTCTTGCTCACGGGCATGCTGACAGTTTTTGTATATGCCAAACTCTGGAGAAAATCGAACGTAAAGACAGACCTCGAGTTTTATGAATTGCGATATGGAGGCGCCCCAGCCAGGTTTTTGAGAAAGTTCAGGGCCATCTACTTGGGTATCTTTTTCAACGTCATTACCATGTCTGCCGTAACGTTGGCAGCCATCAAGATCGGCGGCATTATGTTGGGGCTTGAACCTTGGGAAACAGTGGTCAGTGCCGGTCTTATCACCGTAACTTTTAGTGCCCTAGGGGGGTTCAAAGGGGTAGTCTACACTGATTTTCTGTTGTTTTTTGTGGCCATGGCCGGTGCCGTTGGGGCCGCTTATTATTTGGTCAACATCCCAGAGGTAGGGGGCATTCAGGCCATTATCGATAACGAAAATGTTAAGGATAAGCTCAATATTCTACCAGATTTGAGTGATACAAAGGCTGTAATAACCATTTTAGTAATTCCATTGGCAGTTCAATGGTGGAGTTCTTGGTACCCGGGCGGTGAGCCGGGCGGTGGCGGCTATATAGCACAGCGGATGTTGGCGGCCAAAAACGAGAACCATGCTATTGGGGCCACCTTTTTCTTCAATATAATGCACTACGCCCTTCGCCCATGGCCATGGATTTTGGTGGCCTTGGCATCGTTGGTGGTGTACCCCGATATTGCAAGTATTTCAGAGGCGTTCCCCAATGTTCCAGCTGATAAATTAGGGCACGATCTGGCCTATTCGGCCATGTTGACCAAATTGCCGAGCGGATTGTTGGGGGTGGTCTTGGCTTCGTTGATCGCAGCCTATATGAGTACGATATCGACCCAATTGAACTGGGGGTCTTCGTACATGGTTTTTGACTTTTATAAACAGCAGATAAATCCGAATGCCACTGAAAAACAAATGGTACGGGTTGGCCGGCTCTCTACCGTTGTTTTGATGGTGCTCAGTGCCTTTTTGGCTTTGGCCATGCAGAACGCCATGGGCATTTTCAATCTGTTGCTCTCGTTCGGGGCCGGTACGGGATTGATCTTTATCCTTAGATGGTTTTGGTGGCGCATCAATTCGTGGAGTGAGATTACCGCGATGTTTTCTTCAGGGATCCTTGCCATTTTATTGGAGACCACATCGTTGCGTGCCATGTTGTTCGACCCTGCCACTGGATTGTTGCCGGAATGGGGCGAACTGCCCTTTATCATGTTGATTACCTCGGTAATCTGGCTTTCGGCCACTTTCTTGACACAACCCGAGTCGAAAGAAGTGCTCAGAAACTTCTACAAAAAAATACAGCCAGGTGGGCCGGGCTGGTCAAAAGTTGTTGAAGAGGCCCGTGAAGAAAATGATGAGGTAGTGATAGGCAACGAGCAATGGAGCGTGCCCAAGGGCATTGTGGCGATGTTGTTGGGCGTGGCCCTGGTATATTCCACCATGTTTGCCACGGGGTATTGGATATACGGCCGCACCACGGCCGCCTTGATACTGACAGGTGTTGCCCTGCTATCGGGCATCTTGCTTGTACGCGCATGGAACAAAATGAAAGATACGATACTGTAATGGCAAAACTTCAAAACCGGATAATTTCAGTCGATATTTTTAGGGGGCTAACCATTGTGTTGATGATATTGGTCAACACCCCGGGCACGTGGTCAGCCGTGTACCCACCTCTTTTACATGCCGACTGGCATGGCTACACACCCACTGACCTGGTGTTTCCGTTCTTCCTGTTCATCGTGGGAACCTCTATTGTGTTTGCCTACAAGAACAAAACCCCCAATGCGGCCACCTATAAAAAAATTACGGTCAGAACCTTGAAGCTGATCGGGCTGGGGCTCTTTTTGGGGGCTTTTACAATCAGTTTCCCCTTTATCAAGGAGTTTTCTGAAATACGGTTTCCCGGCGTTCTGCAGCGTATCGGGGTAGTCTTCTTTTTTGCCGCGGTACTCTTTTTGAATTTTAATTGGAAAACACTTTTGGGCATCTGTATTTCCATTTTGGTGGGCTATTGGCTATTGATGACCTTGGTGCCCGTAGAAGGGGTGCCTTCCACCCTTGATCGGGCACCGAACAATCTGGCCAATTATGTTGATTTGAACGTTTTGGGCACCCATATGTGGCAGCCCGACTACGACCCAGAGGGTCTTTTGAGTACCCTGCCCGCTATCTGCAGTGCACTCTTGGGCATCTTTACGGGATTGATCTTGACCTCGAAACAATCCCAAAAAGTCAGGATAATGGTCGGTCTCGGTGGTTCAATGCTCTTGATCGGCCATCTATGGGATTTGGTCTTTCCGATCAACAAAGCCCTCTGGACAAGCAGTTTTGTATTGGTCACCGCTGGCTGGGCCAATATGTTCTTGGCACTTATTTACTACCTGACCGATGTCAAAGGCCTGCAGTTTGGCAGCATCTTTCGTTATGCGGGGGCAAACGCTATTGTTGTGTACTTTTTATCAAGCTTTATCACCAAACTTTTTTATTCGATAAAAGTAAGCGCCGATACCTCATTGCATGGGTGGTTGTTCGATACGATTTATGTTCACGAATTTATGCCGCTACAACTGTCTTCACTACTATACGGCCTTACCGTTGTGGCTTTCTACTGTCTCTTGGCCTATGTGATGTACAAAAAGGGGATTTTTATTAAGGTGTAGTATATAAAGGGTCTTGATCAATAATCCAAAAACGTGCACTTTTTTAGATGGCAGTTGTCATGGCATTCCCTACTAATGAAAGAAAAGTGTAGACCAAATAATTGCTTCAATAAATTATTCGAAGACATATAAAAATTATATAATCGGCGTTATATTATTTCAAGTTTTAAAATACCTTGTATGCTTTATTTTAGATATAGGATTGTCTCTAAGGCAATTTTTTTCATTACTATTTTTTATGCCAATGCCCAATCATCAAACCCCAAAACATGGGAATATCTACTGAACAATCAAAGACAAGAGGCCTTAAAAACCCTTAAAAAAGGAAAGCCAAAAAGCATAGAAGAACTGATTACCCGTCAGATAGTTCAAAATGAAAATGGCATTTTTAAAACACAAGATAATTTTATTGCGGAGTTCAAGCTGTTCACCGACTTTGAATATTATCTATATGCTTTTTGGAACAGAAATTTTCTTTTCGACGAATACACCAAATCAGGATTCAACAACAAGAATATTAAGCACATTGACTCTTTTGATATTGATGAGATTTCTCAAAACACCACCAAAGAAGCTCTTCGGTACTTAAAGTCTATTGTGGCTAGAAGCAACAATGATTGGAATCTTTACTACAAGTTAAATGCGCAAATACCGGTATTAAAGCATTGGCAGTACTGTGGCAGTTTTGAAAACCTCAACGGAGGAGGTCTTGACATAGTGTATCCTCCCGAACAATCGGCCCACTCAGATAAGGGCTTCGACGCTAACAGCAATGGTACAATCAACTGGTATGAAGACCCAAATCGAGCAAAAGAAGCATATCAGTTTTATTCCAATCATAAAGAATATGGCAGCGCGGTAAATTATGCCCAAACGTTTATTGAGAATGATCATGACCAAAGGGTACTTTTCAAAATTGGGGCATCGGCAGAGGTAAAGGTGTGGTTGAACAACGTGCCTATTTTTGAAAAGAAAGAAAACCGATTTAACGACATAGATGCCTATTCTGTTGAATTGACACTGCCTAAAGGGGTAAATAGGCTTTTGGTTAAATGTAGTGATGTTTCGACCACCCCTTATTTTATCGCCCGTTTTACAGACTTGGAGCACAAGCCGCTTAAATCTATTAAAAGTACCGCTAGAGTTACAACATATAACGAAGTCGAGGCAGATGAAATTGGAGCTGTAGTCAGAAACCATCCTGTTGAGCATTACTTCAAAAAGAAATGGGAGCAAAACCAAGATGATTTTTTCTATGCCCTATCATTGATCAGTACTTATCTCAGAAATTCCAAATATCAAGAGGCAAAGCCTATAATTCTTCGTTTTTTACAGGAATACCCCCAAAGCTCCATGCTAAAAGTACTTTTGAAAATCTGTTACGAGCTTGAGGGAGATGACTCATCTGCTGATGAATTGGCAAAAAACATAATACTGGACGACGAAGACTACTATCTTTCGTATGTTTTTAGAATGCAAGACTACAATTCTTTGTTTAAACTGCCCATTGACGAGTTTGAGAAATATGTTCAGGGTTTTGAACAAGCAACCGATTTTGAGATACTGAAAAAAACAACAAAACTTTTGCTCTCTTTGAGAAAACAGGACAAGTTGTTGATGGAAAGTCAGTTGGATAATATTTTTCAGAACCATTCAGACCAACTAAACCTTTTAAAGGCATACGCAGATCTCTATAAAGACTTTTTAGGGAAAGAAGAAAAGGCAGTAGCTTTTTATGAAAATGTAAATAAGAGGTATTTCGATTATCCGGCTTTGCTAAAACTAGCTGGATTTTATGACAGAAAAGGAGAAAAGGAGAAGTTATTGACATTGTTTGAAGAAAACAGGGATCATCTGTCCATGGATAATGGGTTCTTATTCGATTATGGGCATTACCTGCAAAAATATAAGCGTTATGAAAAACTAGAACGCATTATGTTGAGGGCACTTGAGAATTTTCCATACTCATTTAGGGCGATGCAATATTTGGGAGAGTCATATTACCAAAGAGGAGACAAAGACAAAGCACTTCACTATTTTAAAAAACACCTCGAGCATAATGGTGGAAACACTTCGGTCAGAAAGAAAATAGAAGAGCTTACCAAAACCGATGGCCTGCTCGAAGACCTAAAAACCAACAATATTTATAAGTATGTAGATGACAATCGAGGAATACAAATGCATAATAATTATGGTTACAACTACCTGCTCGATGAAAGTTTGGTGCAATTGTACGAACAGGGAGGTGGCAAATCAATTATTAGATATCTTGTGGAGATTACCTCTGACAATGGTGTTGAACTACTCAAAGAAATAAATTTGGGTCTCAATGGGAGCTACACAATCTTAAAGGCGGAGTTGATAAAGAGTGACGGTTCTTTGAACCCGGCATCTCGAAACGGATCAAATATGGTTTTCAAAAATATTGAGGTGGGCGATGTCATTTATATAGATTATACGACCACTTGGTCAAATACAGGCAGGTTCTTCAACGACTATGTTGATTATTACCAATTTGACTCGTATCATCCCGCACTGAAAAGAAAATATGTCTTATTGACCCCCAAAAACAAACCCATATTCTATACCAATACCAATGGGGCGGTTGATGTGAAAATAAATGAAATAAACGATTTTCTGTGCTACACTTGGCAACTGAATGAAGTTAAGCCCATGCCGCAGCAAGAAGACTACATGCCAAGCACTAGCGA
Source organism: Flagellimonas lutaonensis (assembly GCF_000963865.1). Taxonomy (NCBI): domain Bacteria; kingdom Pseudomonadati; phylum Bacteroidota; class Flavobacteriia; order Flavobacteriales; family Flavobacteriaceae; genus Flagellimonas; species Flagellimonas lutaonensis. The sequence goes on along the minus strand of NZ_CP011071.1, from coordinate 1,375,231 downwards.
TTTATTTCGCAATGTCCATATCAGTACCATAGAAAATTGGGATGAAATTGCCAATTGGTACAAAGATTTGGTTCGGCCCCAGATTAAAATCAATGAAGAGGTTAAAAAAGCCTTTGAAGAAATATTCCCAAATGGCCCAAAGGGGCTATCAGACAATGAAAAGGCAGAACAAATTTATCGCTACATCTCAAACAATGTAAATTATAGCCATGTTTCGTTTAGGCAGAGTGGATTTATTCCCCAAAAGCCGGCCAGAACCCTATCCACAAAGTTAGGCGACTGCAAAGATCTGTCGACCCTCTATATGGTATTGGCAGACATGGCTGGGCTCAAATCACATTTGGTTTTGGTGCTGACCTCAGATTATGGCAGAAATTCAATGGTACTTCCCAGTCAAGATTTTAACCATTGTATCGTCAAAGTGGTTATAGACGGCAAAAATCAATACCTTGAACTCACAGACAAGAATCTTCCATTCAGGTCAATTCCATCCAGTTTAGAGTATGCCACTTTACTCGACATTCCCAATGAAAATTTCACAAATGTCAGGCAAGGCATATATTTACTTGAAAAACCAAATAAATTAAACTCGATGTTGGATGCACAGGTAGAACTGAGCTTGTCTGACAATTATCAAGAAATGAGGGTTAAATCAACGGTACAAGGAGAGATTAGCTCTGGTTACATAAAAATCTTTAGGGACAACAATTACAGGTCCATTAAGAAAAGTATTTCCGATGACTTTCAAGCACGATTGACAAACAATATTGTTTTAGATTCGGTATACAACATAAGCAAAGACCTCGGATCATCTGAACTAATTTATGAGGCCTCGCTGACCCTAAATACCAAGATGGACAATTTTGGAGAAACCAAGCTTTTCAAGCTTCCTCTTATCAGCCATCCATATAGCTCTTCAATAGTTAACTATTCAGAACGCAAGTACCCCATTGAGTACGTGTTATATGAGAATGTTGACCGATATGTATCCACTTATTTTATTGTGGTAGGTAAAGGAAAAGAGTTTGTTCAGATACCTGAAGATGTGAGGTACTCCTTCAAAAACCATAGTTTTGAGCTAACATATAAGCTTTATCCAGACGGTAAACTTGAAGTAAAATCAATCGCCAATACTCCAAGAGACAGGATTACAGTGAAAGACTATGAAGAGTTTAAGAAATACGTGTTGAAAGTTTTGGACGCTAGAGAAAGAGTGATTGGGCTAAGTACCAAAGTCAAGCCAACCTCATCAACCGCGCCACGTACTTCCCAATCACATCAAATTCCAGATTGACCGTGCTACCTACCTCATAAGTCTTAAAACGGGTATGCCCATAGGTATAGGGAATGATGGCCACACTAAACCGGTTTTCTTGTGAATTGACCACGGTCAGGCTTACACCATCTACGGTAATGGACCCCTTTTCAATGGTTACATTGCTCTGTATGGGGTCGTATTCGAAAGTGAACACCCAGCTTCCATCTTTTTCTTCAATAGCGCTGCAAATGCCCGTCTGATCTATATGCCCCTGCACCAAATGCCCGTCTAACCGGGTGCCCAGTACCATGGCCCGCTCAAGGTTGACCAAATCGCCTACCTGAAGGTCACCAAGATTGGATTTTTTTAAGGTTTCATCGATGGCCGTTACGGTATACGTCTGTTCGTCAAGGCCCACTACGGTCAGGCAAACGCCGTTGTGGGCCACACTTTGGTCGATTTTTAGCTCAGGGGCCAATGCAGTGGCAATGGTTATATGCAGGTTGCCGTTCTCTTTTTCAAGGGCGGCGACCCGCCCCAAAGTTTCGATAATGCCCGTAAACATGTCTCTTTTAAATTAGCTAGTTTTGCAGTGTAAAAGTAGCCATATTTATGGGAGAGCAAGCAAAAATAAGGTTGGGTATTTCTGTGGGTGATTTAAATGGAATTGGCTGTGAGGTGGCACTGAAGACCTTTGAAGACAGTCGTATGCTCGATTTTTGCACGCCGGTGCTGTTTGCCTCAAACAAGACCATTTCCCACCAAAAACGGGAATTGTCTATCGACATAAATTTCAATGGCATCAACGAGGCATCAAAGGCCATAGACGGCAAGGTCAACGTGGTGAACGTATGGCGCGAATCTCCAAAGATTGAATTTGGCAAACCCACCGAAGAAGGCGGTCGTTATGCCATCAAATCCCTCAGGGCGGCTGTGGCATCCCTTAAAGAGGGTGCGATAGACGTTCTGGTCACAGCGCCCATCAACAAGAACAATATTCAGGCCGAAGACTTTAATTTTCCTGGGCATACAGATTACTTGGCACAAGAACTCGAAGGCAAAAGCCTCATGTTCATGGTTGCCGACACGCTACGGGTAGGGTTGTTGACCGACCATATTGCCGTAAAAGATGTGGCCCAGGCCATTACCCAAAAATTGGTGCGGGAAAAAGTGTCCACGATGATGCAATCGTTGAAAATGGACTTCGGCATCCGCAGGCCAAAGATTGCCCTGCTAGGCATAAACCCCCATAGCGGTGACAACGGCACTATAGGCCAAGAAGATGACAAAATCGTAAAGCCGGTAATCACCGAACTTTTTGACAAGGGCCATTTGGTGTACGGGCCCTATTCGGCCGATAGCTTTTTTGGCTCTAACCTGTACCAAAATTTCGATGCCATCTTGGCCGCATACCATGATCAGGGGCTAATACCCTTTAAAACACTTTCTTTTGGCAAAGGGGTAAACTTTACCGCCGGACTGTCAAAGGTTCGCACCTCACCCGACCACGGCACGGCATATGAAATTGCGGGTCAGGGTAAGGCCGATGAAAGCTCTTTCAAAGAGGCGGTCTTTACAGCTATCCAAATTTATAGGAATAGAAAAGAGTACATCGAATTGACCAAAAATCCCTTGAAAAAGCAAAAAATCAGAAAATCTGCCTAGTGTGTTCTTGCCCATGCAATTAAATGGGCCCAACTGTTGGGCATTTGCAAATAAATGGTATCTTTGCACCCGCCAGAAAGTAAACGTTTTGGCATCCTATCAAGGATTTGGCAAACTGAAAGTAGAGAAATGAAACTGAAGGAGTTCACAATTCCGTTTTCGGGATTGAAACAAGGAAACCACGGTTTTGCCTACAAGATAGGGAACGAGTTCTTTGAAGCCTTTGATTACAACGAGTTCAATGCCGCCGAGGTCAACGTTAAGGCAGTGCTCAATAAGATGAGCACTACCATGGAAATGGACATAGCGGCGACCGGAACCATCAATGTCGATTGCGACTTGACCAATGAACCGTATAACCAAGCCATTAGCTCAGACCTGCACCTTGTGGTGAAATTTGGGGAAGAATACAACGATGAAGACGATGAAATCTTGATAATTCCCCATGGCGAACATCAGTTCAACATTGCCCAGTACGTGTTTGAAATGTTGGTGCTCGGGATGCCGCAGAAAAGAATTCATCCCGGGGTGGCCGATGGCACGTTGAAATCAGAAATGTTGGACAGGCTTGAAGAGCTGCAACCGAAAGAGCAAAACAACAATGAAGAAAATACCGACCCTAGATGGGACGGACTGAAAAAATTTTTAACAGATAAATAGGGAAACATGGCACATCCTAAAAGAAAAATATCAAAAACAAGAAGGGACAAAAGAAGAACCCATTACAAGGCTACCATGCCTACCATCGCCAAAGATGCGACCACCGGCGAAATGCACCTGTACCACAGGGCACATTGGCATGAAGGCAAACTATACTACCGTGGGCAGGTTTTGATCGATAAAACCGAAGAAGAGACCGTTGCCTAAGACCGGTACATTTTAAAGACACACCAGACTCCCGTTGAAAACACTTCGGGAGTTTTTTTATGGGGGCAACCAAATTTCCAAAAAGCCTTGGCCACACCGCATAAAATCACAAAAAATCACTATTTTTCCCTGTTTTTGGGTCAAATTGGGGCATTTTTGACTAGAAAAGGATACTGAAATGAGCAAAAAGACAGCGGCGATAACAGCTGTGGGGGGCTATGTGCCCGATTTCGTACTCTCCAACAAATTGTTGGAAACCATGGTTGAGACCACCGATGAGTGGATCACGACCAGAACCGGAATCAAAGAGCGAAGGATCTTGAAGGAAGAAGGCAAGGGCACCTCCTTTTTGGCGATAAAGGCTGCTGAAGACCTTATCGAGAAAAAGGGCCTCGATCCACTTGAAATCGATTTGGTTATCATGGCCACGGCCACGCCCGATATGCCCGTTGCATCTACTGGGGCCTATGTGGCGTCACAAATTGGGGCGAAAAATGCATTTTCATATGACCTTCAGGCCGCTTGTTCAAGTTTTTTGTTCGGTATGTCGGCTGCCGCCAGTTATATAGAATCCGGGCGTTACAAAAAAGTACTATTGATAGGTGCCGACAAAATGTCTTCTATTATTGACTATACCGACCGAACCACATGCATCATTTTTGGTGATGGGGGCGGCGCAGTGCTATTCGAGCCCAACGACGAAGGGCTTGGGGTTCAAGATGAACATCTGAGATCTGATGGGGTAGGGCGCCAATTCTTAAAAATAGATGCCGGGGGTTCCATTTTACCCGCATCGGAGGAAACAGTCAAGAACAAGCAACATTATGTTTATCAAGATGGGAAATCGGTATTTAAATTCGCGGTATCTAACATGGCAGACGTATCGGCCATGATCATGGAGCGCAACGGCCTGACCCACGAAGATGTAAACTGGTTGGTACCGCACCAGGCCAACAAAAGAATCATAGACGCCACGGCCAATAGAATGGGCCTTGACGAAAGCAAGGTTATGATGAACATACACCGATATGGCAATACCACATCGGCGACACTTCCCCTTTTGTTGCATGATTATCAAGCACAACTCAAAAAGGGCGATAATTTGATATTCGCAGCCTTTGGCGGCGGATTTACTTGGGGCTCCGTATATTTGAAATGGGCCTATTGATTATAAACTAACTAAATCAAATTTCATGGATCTCAAAGAAATTCAAAGTCTGATCAAGTTTGTGGCCAAGTCTGGGGCCAGCGAGGTAAAACTTGAGACCGAAGAGTTAAAGATTACCATTCGCACAGGTTCGCACACCAACACACCGGAAACCACGATAGTGCAGCAGATACCGATGGCGCAAGCTCCGGTGGCGGCTGCACCTGCAGCACCTGTAGCCGAGGTGCCAAAGGCACCTTCTGCTGAAGAAAAGAAATCAGAAGAAGATGATTCTAAATACATCACTATTAAGTCACCCATAATCGGCACCTTCTACAGAAAGCCGTCTCCTGACAAGCCTCCTTTCGTTGAGGTTGGTCAAGAAATCAAACCAGGCGATGTGCTTTGCGTAATTGAGGCAATGAAACTATTCAATGACATCGAGTCTGAAGTTTCTGGTAAGATTGTCAAGATTTTGGTTGAAGATTCTTCACCGGTTGAGTTTGACCAGCCATTGTTCTTGGTTGATCCCAGTTAAAATTTCAATACCAATCCCGATGGCCATCGGGACCGAATCTTACATTTTTGATTGGATTTTGGTGCTTGGAATTTGAATTTTAAACAAGAAGCTATGTTCAAAAAAATATTGATTGCAAATAGGGGGGAGATTGCACTACGGGTTATTCGTACCTGCAAGGAAATGGGTATCAAAACCGTCGCGGTCTACTCAAAGGCAGATGAAGAGAGCCTCCATGTCCGTTTTGCAGATGAGGCCGTTTGTATCGGTCCGGCACCCAGTAACGAATCGTACCTTAAAATACCGAATATCATCGCTGCGGCTGAAATAACCAATGCAGATGCCATTCACCCAGGGTATGGGTTTCTTTCCGAAAACTCAAAGTTCTCTAGAATTTGTGCCGAGCACGATATCAAATTCATCGGCGCCTCTGGGGAGCAGATAGACAAAATGGGCGATAAGGCCACGGCCAAGGAGACCATGAAGAAAGCCGGGGTGCCAACCATTCCCGGTTCTGATGGTATCCTAAAAGATGTTGAGGAAGCCAAAAAGGTCGCCAAGAAAATGGGATACCCCGTAATGATAAAGGCCACTGCCGGTGGCGGCGGAAAAGGAATGCGCGCCATCTGGAAGGAAGAAGACCTTGAGAAAAACTACGAAAGTGCCGTAAAAGAGGCAGAGGCCGCTTTCGGCAACGGTGGCATGTACATGGAAAAATTGATTGAGGAGCCCCGACACATTGAAATTCAGGTTGTGGGCGACCAATACGGCAAGGCATGCCACCTCTCCGAACGTGACTGCTCTGTGCAACGTAGGCATCAAAAATTGACCGAAGAGACCCCATCGCCTTTTATGACCGATAAATTGCGCGATGCAATGGGAAAAGCGGCGGTAAAGGCAGCGGAATATATCAAATATGAAGGTGCGGGCACTGTCGAATTCTTGGTAGACAAGCACCGCAATTTCTATTTTATGGAAATGAATACCCGTATTCAGGTAGAGCACCCAATCACCGAACAGGTCATCGATTACGATTTGATCCGTGAACAGATCTTGGTGGCGGGCGGAGTACCGATTTCTGGCAAAAACTATACGCCAAAACTACATTCCATTGAATGTCGGATCAATGCCGAAGACCCATATAACGATTTTAGGCCATCACCTGGAAAGATAACCACATTGCATACCCCGGGGGGTCACGGTGTGCGGTTAGACACCCATGTGTACAGTGGGTATTCGATTCCTCCGAACTATGATTCCATGATAGCCAAATTGATTACAACGGCCCAGACTAGGGAAGAAGCCATCAACAAGATGCGAAGGGCATTGGATGAGTTCGTCATCGAAGGTATCAAAACAACGATACCTTTTCACAGACAGCTCATGGAGCACCCCGATTACTTGGCGGGCAACTACACCACCAAGTTTATGGAAGACTTTAAGATGGATCCAAAATATAAATATTAAAGAGCGCCCCGACCTAGTCGGGGTTTTTTTATATGGAGTTAAGTTATTGGGAGGATAGGATATGGTTTTCAGATATTGATTTCACCATAGTAGGAAGCGGTATCGTGGGTTTGACCACGGCCATTTTTTTAATGGAAACATATCCAAGCTCAAAAGTACTTGTACTTGAAAAGGGCCTTTTGCCGCAAGGTGCCAGCACCAAAAACGCGGGCTTTGCCTGTTTTGGCAGCATTTCTGAAATCACCGCCGATCTAGAATCCCATAGGGAAGACGAAGTGGCACAGTTGGTGCGCCAACGGTTTGAGGGCATTCAGTTGCTTCGACATATGCTGGGCGATAAAAACATAGAATACGAACGCCTTGGCGGGCATGAGATTTTTTTAAAGAAGGATACCTACCTATATGACCGCTGTAAAGGACAGATGGGAAGGATAAATAAGTTATTGAAGCCCATTTTTAAAGAAAACCCCTTTAAGGAACAGCCTAACCACTTTGGCTTTAAAGGCGTTCAAGACACGTATATAACACACCAATTTGAGGGGCAGTTGCACACAGGCAAGATGATGCTTCACTTACTGAAGAAAGCACAACGCCTCGGTGTTATCGTTTTAAACGGAATGAGGGTAGATGCCTTTGAGCATGGCCCCAATGGAGTGCATATAAAAACCGAACAACTCGAATTTTTTAGCAAGAAACTGTTTGTGGCCACAAACGGTTTTGCGGCACAATTACTAGACGAAAAAGTAAAGCCCGCACGGGCCCAAGTTTTGGTCACCCACCCGATTGAAAACCTTCGTATCAAGGGCACCTTTCATTTTGAAGAGGGGTATTATTATTTCAGGAACGTAGAAGGTCGAATTCTGTTTGGGGGCGGCCGCAACCTTGACCTTAAAGGAGAAGAAACGGCCCGGTTCGGCACCACAGGGCATATTCAAGAAGCATTGGAACAACTTCTCGCCGAGGTGATACTACCGGGAAGGGCGGTTGAAATTGATCGCCGTTGGAGCGGTATCATGGGTGTTGGCCCCAAAAAGAGACCCATTGTAAAACAACATAGTGACCACGTATACTGTGGTATACGCCTAGGCGGTATGGGGGTTGCAATAGGCAGCCTGGTGGGCAGGCAATTGGCTTCAATGGCATAGGGCCGTAAGCTACATCTTACCCTACTAAATTCAATCGTTTGTTGATAATATGAAGGGCGATGTTCAAATACACCAGACGGCCTATTTCGAGAGGCTCATCATGATTAAAGAAAATAGGTCCTGAGTCTTCTCGAATGCCCTCGATAAGATAATGGCTGCCCTTAAAGAAACAGTCTTTCACCACCACCTTGAAGCCAGATTTTTTGGCCAGCCGCAATTCGTGCGGGTAGGCCAATACCTGATGTTCGGTCTTGGCATAGTCTTTTAAGAGCTTTATGGGCAAATGGTTCACCCTGCCAAACAAACCTGCCACGTAGGGTAATTTTGGGTTGTGGTACAGCTGTGTTGTCGCTTCTTGAACAAGGGCTTCCCCATCTTTCAGGATCAGTACCTCATCTGCAAATGAGAGCACGTCGTCCGGGTCATGGGTGGCCGTGACCACGGTTATGTTCTTTTCCCTTAAATATGGAAAAAGGCGATGCCGCAATTTGTTCTTTTTAAACTGATCGATGTTACTGAAAGGCTCGTCCAGCAATAATATTTCAGGCTCTTGTGCCAATGCCCGTGCCAGTGCAACGCGTTGTTTTTGACCGCCGCTCAGGTTTTTGACCTTTACCTCACCCATATCTTCCATCTCGATGACCTGTAGCAGTTCTGCAACCCGTTGGTCATGCTTTTCTAGATTAAAGGCAGATAGATGTGCTGAGATGTTCTCACCAACGGTGGTAAAGGGCATGAGCTCAAAATCTTGCGAAACGTATTTCATGTACTTTTCGCCAGGAATAAGAGTGAAGTTTGGCCCCAATACTTGATGGCCGTTCCAGTGTACCTCACCATGTTTCAACTCCAAAAGTCCGTAAATGGCCTTGAGCAAGGTGCTCTTGCCCGAACCGCTTTCGCCCATAATGGCCAAGTGCCCACCCCGTTCAAGCCGCAGTGAAATGGTGTCGAGCACTGGTTTTTTGTGATAGGCGAATGAAACGTTTTTTAGTTCGAGCATTGTTCGGTCATGAAAAAATCCGCTTCTATTAGAAACGGATTTTAATATCACATTATTTCAAATATCCCTAATCCTTAAACTCTTTTAACACGGCTTGATTGGGTATTTCATCATATCCCATGTTGTACAAAGTAAAGGCGAAAATATCGGCATACTGCTCGATGGTCTTGCTTACAGGGGTGCCTGCGCCATGCCCTGCCTTGGTCTCGATGCGTATTAGCACGGGATTGTCGCCTGCCTGTTTTTCTTGTAGTTCCGCGGCAAACTTAAAGCTGTGGGCGGGTACTACACGGTCATCGTGGTCGCCCGTTGTGATCAGGGTGGCAGGGTATTCGACCCCTTCCTTGACGTTGTGAACGGGGGAATATCCTTTTAGGTATTCGAACATTTCTTTGCTTTCTTCAGCCGTGCCGTAGTCGTAGGCCCAGCCTGCACCAGCGGTAAAGGTATGGTAACGGAGCATATCCAACACACCAACGGCTGGTAACGCAACCTGCATCAGGTCTGGGCGCTGGGTCATGGTAGCACCCACCAAGAGACCGCCATTGGATCCCCCGCGAATAGCCAGGTATTCTTTTGAGGTATACCCCTTTTCTATAAGGTACTCGGCAGCGGCGATAAAATCATCGAACACATTTTGTTTCTGCATTTTGGTGCCCGCCAAGTGCCACTTTTTTCCATATTCGCCCCCACCGCGAAGATTGGGTACGGCATACACGCCGCCCTGTTCCATCCAAACGGCGTTCACAATACTGAAAGAGGGCGTAAGGCTGATGTTGAAGCCACCGTAACCATATAGGATCGTTGGGTTCTTTCCGTTGAGTTCAATCCCTTTTTTGTGGGTGATGATCATGGGCACCTTGGTACCGTCCTTAGAGGTATAGAATACCTGTGTCGACTCATAATCATCAGGATTGAAATCAATGTCAGGCTGCCAATACAATTCGTACTCACCGGTTTCCACATTGTATTTATATGATGATCCTGGGGTCTTGTAATTGGTGAATGAAAAATAGAATTCCTTGTCATCTTTTTTGCCACCAAAACCTCCTGCGCTTCCCACACCGGGCAATTCCACTTCACGAACCAGATTGCCTTCATAGTCGTATTGCAACACTTTCGAGATGGCATCGACCATGTATTCGGCAAAGAAATAGCCTCCGCCGGTACCGGCCGTTAAAACGTGCTCGGTCTCGGGAATCAGGTCTTTCCAGTTCTCAGGGGAAGGATTGGCAGCATCGGCAACCACCACTTTTTTATTGGGAGCATTACGATTGGTAACCAGGTAAAGGGTGGAGCCCTCATTGTCGATTACATAAGTGTCTGAATCGGTATCGCCTACGATGGTCACCAACTCGCTGTTTGGCTCCGTCAAATCTTTCAGGAACAATTTATTGCCCGAAGTGGAAACGGATGCCGAAATAAAAAGATATTTTTCATCTTCAGAGACATAGCCCCCTACATACCGGTGTTTTTGCTCGGGTGTGCCGCCGAAGATAAGCTCGTCTTCTGACTGGGGCGTGCCCAGTTTATGGTAATATAGTTTGTGCTGATCGGTCTTGGCCGAAAGTTCGCTGCCCTTGGGCTTGTCGTAGCTTGAATAGAAGAAACCATCATTGCCCTTCCAAGAAATGCCACTGAACTTGATATCGACCAAGGTGTCTTCTACAATCTCTCTGCTCTCGGCATCAATAACGACCGCCTTGCGCCAGTCACTGCCCCCCTCTGATATCAGGTAGGCCGCCATTGAACCATCTTTGGTAAAGCTAAGGCCCATCAAAGAGGTAGTGCCATCTTCCGAGAAGGTGTTGGGGTCTAGAAATACCTCGGCTTCGCCGTCTTCTTTTTTCCGGTAGACCACATATTGGTTCTGAAGTCCGTCATTTTTATAGAAGTAGGTGTAATTGCCTTCTTTAAAGGGCGAACTTAGTTTTTCGTAGTTCCATATTTTTTCCAAGCGTTGCTTCAGGTCATCACGAAAGGGAATGCTGTCAAGATACCCAAACGTAACATTGTTCTGGGTTTTTACCCAAGCCTCGGTCTCGGCACTTCGGTCGTCTTCGAGCCAGCGATACGGGTCTGGCACCTCGGTTCCAAAATACGTGTCAACCGTGTCTACTTTTTTGGTTTCCGGATAGTTCACAACAATAGGGTCTCTCTTTTTTTCCATATTACAGGCGGCAAAGATAAGAACGGACGCGAGGATGGTTATTTTTCTCATTTTCGATAGGAATTAGTCTTGCTAAAATACCATTAAACCAAGGAAAGTCAGAGCAATACCGAAAAGTGTTAACTTTTTTTAACGCATGATTTGTCATTCCCGCAAAAACAGGAATCCATCACGAAAAATAACGATGTTTTTTTGATTCATGCGGATTCAGGAATGACCATCTTACACAAGGCCTTTCTCTACCAAATATTCAGCAATCTGTACGGCATTGGTTGCAGCACCTTTGCGCAGGTTGTCAGAGACAATCCACATATTGAGAGTATTGCGCTGCGTTTCGTCGCGACGAATACGACCCACGAAGACTTCATCTTGGTCATGTGCATAGATGGGCATGGGGTAGGTGTTGGTCTCAGGGTTGTCTTGCACCACCACCCCTGGGGTTTCACTCAACAGTTGACGCACTTCAGAGAGGTCAAAATCATTATGGAATTCCACATTGACGGACTCAGAATGCCCGCCTGAAGTCGGAATGCGTACGGCTGTGGCGGTTACCGAAAAGGTGCGGTCATCAAATATCTTTTGGGGTTCTCGGGCAAGTTTCATCTCTTCTTTGGTGTAGCCGTTTTCCATGAATACATCGCAATGGGGCAGTGCGTTTCGGTTAATGGGGTATGGGTAGGCCATTTCGCCCTGCACCCCCGCCATTTCGTTTTCGAGTTGTTGCACCGCCTTTACGCCTGTACCCGAAACGGATTGATAGGTAGAGACAACGACCCGTTTCATTCTGTACTTTTTGTGCAGGGGGTTCAGCGCCATGACCAATTGTATGGTCGAACAGTTGGGGTTGGCGATTATTTTGTCTTCTTTGGTGAGCACATGGGCGTTTATTTCGGGCACCACCAATTTTTTGCTGGGATCCATTCGCCATGCAGAAGAGTTGTCAACCACAGTGGTTCCTACTTCTGCAAATTTTGGGGCCCATTCCAACGAGGTATCGCCACCAGCCGAAAAAATGGCTATTTGGGGCTTTGCAGCCACCGCATCGGCCAAACCGATGACCGTATGTTCTTTTCCATTAAAGGTCAGTTTTTTGCCGACGGAACGCTCAGAGGCGACCAAGAGCAATTCGGTAATCGGAAAATTACGTTCGGCCAGTACTTTTAGCATTACTTCGCCTACCATTCCGGTGGCACCTACAACGGCTACTTTCATCTTTTTTGATTTGAGAAGCCAAAGGTACTGCCAAAGCCGGAAAGGGCAAATGAAAATTGAATAATTTAGAAAAATACAACAATAAGTTATATTTGAAACAAATGCTCATGCCTTTTCCTTACAGAGAATACTGCACACTGGGCTTCATAAAAAAACCGCCTGTCACTGAGCATAGTCGAAGTGAAGGGCGGTTTAGGTTAAACGTGATGTAGCGGCCTTCCCTGAATTTTTTCAGGGCCGTGCCCGAACGGACATTATTTTTTCAGTGCATCCCGAATCTCCATCAAAAGGTCTTTTTCTGATGGCCCTGGATCGGGTGCCGGTTCTTCTTTTTTCTTCATCTTATTGACACCTTTCACGATCAAGAACATGACAAAGGCCACAATGATAAAGTCGATTACATTGGTGATGAAATCGCCGTAGAGTACAGCCACTTCGCCCACCTTTTCACCTGCATCGTTCATGGTTCCTTCCTTGATTATGTATTTTAAATCTTTGAAATCGGCATCGAACAATAGACCGATCAATGGAGAGACAATACCTCCGGTAAATGAGGCCACCACTTTGTTAAAAGCAGCACCCATAACGAAACCAACGGCGATGTCGACGAGGTTTCCTTTCATGGCAAAATCCTTGAATTCTTTAAGCATCTGAATAAAGTATTAATGGTTATTGGTATGCAATGTAGCCAAAAAAAAGTGGTCTACCCTCATTTTAAGGATTTTATACAATAATGATACGATGTACCCTGGGTGATATGGCCGTCAATAGTTCATACGAAATGGTATTGGCGGTATTCGCAAACTGCTCGGCCGAAAGATCACCGCCAAATACCAAAACCTCATCTCCTTCCTTACAGTCGATATCCGTGACATCGACCATAATCATATCCATACACACATTGCCTATGATCGGGGCCTTTTTACCATTTATGAGAACAAATGTTTTACCGCCCCCATATTGGCGGCCGATACCATCGGCATGGCCAATTGGTAGGGTCGCGGTGATGCGGTAGCCATCTGAGACAAAGCCCCTGTTGTACCCAACGCTCTCGCCGGGCTCAATTTTGTGCAATTGCGAGATAATGGTTTTTAGGGTCGCTACCGGGCGAAGCTGGGGGTCAACTTTGGGGTCGTTGCCATAACCGTACAATCCGATTCCGCTGCGCACCATTTCAAACTGTGCTTCGGGGTAGTTGATGATTCCCGAGGTGTTCAATATATGGCGCATGGGTTGATAACCCAGTTTCTGGGAGATTTCAACACTGATTCTTTTAAAAGTGTCGATTTGTCGAAGGCTGAATTCACGCTCACCGGAATCTTCTGAGGCGGCCAAGTGTGAAAAGACAGAAATTACCTTCAGTGCATCCCTGTCTTTCAATTGTTCAAGAATGTAATCTACGTCTGTTGACCAAAACCCCAAACGGTTTAAACCCGTGTTGAATTTTAGGTGTACCGGATAGTTTTTTTGCTCTTTTTCTGAAGCGACCTTTAGAAATTCACGAAGCATTCTGGGTGAGTAAAGACTGGGTTCTAGACAACGGTCTATCATTTCGCCCAAATTGGCTATCTGCGGGTGCAACACCAAAATAGGCTTTGTAATGCCGGCATCTCGCAACACCCTCCCTTCTTTTACATATGCAACCGCAAAATAATCTACATCGAGATTTTCGAGCTTTTGTGCAATGGCGACCATATCACTCCCATAGGCAAAGGCCTTTACTACCGCCAAAAACTTGGTCTTCGGTTGCAACCGTAATTTTAGGTGATTGAAATTGTGTTCGAGTGCAGTAAGGTCAATTTCAAGTGTGGTCTCGCCAATCTTACCCATTTGCAGCTTTTTTGTTGGCTACCACTTCTTCCACCTCGACATCCATCTTATTCAGTTTTTCTTTTAACATGGCCTTGTAGAATGCTGCCCGGCTCAAGGGCTCGTACTCTTCGGTTTCGCCCAAAAGCACCAGTTTGTCGTCATTCGATTTTCGAAAACTATAGTTGGCAAGGTTTCCGGTGCGGGTACACACGGCATGTACCTTGGTTACATATTCGGCAGTGGCCATTAAGGCAGGCATCGGCCCGAACGGATTTCCTTTAAAGTCCATATCCAATCCCGCAACCACCACACGGACCCCCCTATTGGCAAGATCGTTGCACACGGTAACTATCTCATCATCAAAAAACTGGGCCTCGTCAATGCCGACCACATCACAATCATCGGCCAACAGCCGTATGTTTGCGGCAGCGGGCACAGGGGTAGAGCGAATTTCATTGGCATCATGGGACACCACCATTTCCTCGTTATAGCGAGTATCAACAATAGGTTTGAATATTTCAACCTTTTGCTTGGCAAATTGGGCACGTTTCAACCGTCGGATCAACTCTTCGGTCTTACCTGAGAACATAGACCCACAGATGACCTCTATCCACCCGAACTGTTCTTTATGATTGACCGTGTTTTCGAGAAACATGTTGTACTTTTAAACGAAAGTAAGCCGTTTTACGTTTCTATTAAAGAAGAACCTAAAATTACTAAAAAATCCATGCTCGGTTAACGGTAAATTTTAACCTTTTATTCAAAACGGGGCACGGATTTTGGTAGTACATTTATACAAAGAACCAGAAAGATGAAACGAAAGATTAGGGAAGAGCTTGTAAAACTTTCGACCGACATCATAACTTCGACAGAAGACCACCAGTTGGCAGACCTCTACGAAAGGGCCAGGGATCTTTATGAAAAGTTGGCAGTTTTAAAGTTTATTGAAGAAAAATTGAACGATGTCGAGATTGATGTTTCAAAAAACGTGTTGGCGGCCCGCTTTGAAAAAATGGCCACTTCCGTTCTTAGCGGCAACACCTCTGTACCCGAGACCAACCCGCACGAAGAAGATATCATCACCCCGGGAATGCAGACCATCAAAGACATGGTTTCTGAGATGCCCAGTGAGGCCATTGAGCATATTTTTTCAGATTTCATCGCCAAGCCCGGCAACATGAAAAGCGATAAGGAAATCTTGACCCCTGAAGTGCCCGACACCAAAACCGAAAAACCCAAGCAGAAATCGCTAAACGATAAGCTGAACACCAAGAAACTTCAAATTGGGCTCAACGACCGCCTTGCCTTCGTGAAGCATTTGTTCAATGACAATGTTGAAGAGTACAATCGTGTCATTTCGCAATTGAATACCATTGAAAGTGAAGAACGATCCTTATCGTTCATCGATAATATGGTGAAGCCCGAATACAATAATTGGGAAGGAAAGGAAGAATACGAGACAAGGTTCAAGACCCTTATCTCACGAAAATTTTCTTAGCATTAAAAGTTTGCTCAAAAACAAAAGACCAATTGCCGGTGCGTAGTTGGTTTTTTATTTTTAGAAAATGGGAAAACTGTATGTGGTGCCGACACCTATCGGTAATTTAGAGGATATGACCCTTCGGGCCATAGCGGTGCTGAAAGAGGCAGACCTGATTCTTGCCGAAGATACCCGTACCAGTGGAAAGCTTCTAAAGCATTTCGACATCAATACCCCTATGCTGAGCCACCATATGCACAACGAGCATAAAACAGTAAATGGGCTGGTAGATCGAATGCTGGCCGGCGAAACCCATGCCCTTATCTCAGATGCTGGTACACCCGCCATTTCTGACCCCGGATTTTTACTGGTTCGTGCCTGTCTTGAATACGAGGTAGCCGTAGAATGTTTGCCGGGAGCCACCGCTTTTGTTCCGGCATTGGTAAATAGTGGTCTGCCGAACGATCGTTTTGTGTTCGAGGGTTTTCTGCCCATTAAAAAGGGGCGGCAGACCCGCTTGCAACAATTGGCCGAAGAGATCCGCACCATGGTGTTTTATGAATCGCCCCATAAACTGGTCAAGACCCTTGGCCAATTCGTTGAACACTTTGGGGCAGACCGTCGCGTTTCGGTCTCAAGAGAGCTCACCAAGCTATATGAAGAAACCATTCGTGGAACCATTTCAGAGGTACTACAGCATTTTATGGAAAATCCTCCCAAAGGGGAGTTTGTAATTGTGGTCGAGGGAAGGAAATAATGCGAAAACTGCTATCTGATATCAGAAGATGCACTGTTTGCACAAAGCATCTGCCCTTGGGGCCTCGCCCCATTGTTACCGCCCATAAGGAAGCCAAAATCGTTATCATCGGACAGGCACCGGGCAAAAAGGTACACCAAACAGGAGTACCGTGGGATGACCCCAGCGGAAAGCAACTCAGAAAGTGGCTGGGGGTCAGCGACGAGGATTTCTATGATGAAACCAAGATAGCGTTGATTCCTATGGGTTTTTGCTACCCTGGAAAGGGGAAATCCGGTGATTTGCCGCCACGCCCCGAATGTGCCCCATTATGGCATGGGCCGCTGCTAAAACAAATGCCCAATTTGCAGTTGATCATTCTGATCGGGCAATATGCTCAACACCATTATTTGGGCGACAAAAAAGAAAAGAACCTTACCGAAACAGTCAAGAATTATAAAAACTACTTGCCCGATTATTTTGTACTGCCCCACCCATCGCCGCGAAACAGGTTTTGGTTAAGCAAAAACCCGTGGTTTGATGAAAACATCTTACCCCATTTAAAGAAAATAGTTGAGACTATTCTTCGTCAATAAAAAAAAGTTCTTCCACTGATAAATTGAACAAGCGAGCCATCTTTATGGCTAAAACAACGGAGGGATTGAATTTGTTTTTTTCAATGGCATGAATAGTTTGTCTGGAAACCCCCAATTTCTCTGCTAGTTCAGCCTGGGTAAGATTTAATCGAGCCCGTTCTACTTTAACAAGGTTTTTCAAAGCTCTTGATTTTTATTGAAATAAAATATGAGAAGAAACAGACACATGAACAGAGATAATACTACCTCAACCTTAAATTTAATAGAGGGGTCAAAAATATGAACAACAAAGGCGATCAAAAGGAAAATGGTAATGGTTATTTGATATGATTTCAATCTTATAAGTTTGATATAATCATCCTCGATTTTCTCTTTTGAAAACATATATATCAAAAGGCCAAGGGTGGGTAAGATGTATAGGATGCTGTATAGGTTTTCTCCATATAAATCTTTTAAATAATGGTGAGTACCGCTTGGCGTCCCTCTAAGTCCATCCATAAATGAATCTCCTGCAGTTAACAATGAAGCAATGACAAAAAGCATTAGACCTATTTTCTTGAACCAATTTGGCAATATTTGAAAATCCATTTCTACATTTTTTTACTAAAAGTAAATAAAACTTTACAAAATATCAACAATTATTTTCTTTAAAACAGCTATACTAAAATTTGCTTAAATAAAAATGACAAACAAAAAACCTAAAAGCGAAGCGATCTTGTATCTAACAGCTAGTATATAGACCCATCATGCTTACCCTTTTCCCAGCCGTATTTCCCCAAATATTGCTCCGCACTTTCTACTGCTCCCTCTTCGATTGAGGTGCCCATAGAGTCGTTCCAACGGTTCAAATAACCAAAGAGTGCTATAACCCCCAGCATTTCAACAATCTCACCATCGTTCCAATGTTCGTGCAGCCGCTTTTTGATGTCTGCATTTACGGTGTTCGGCACTTGTGAGGCGGCCAGGGCAAAGTCCAATGCAGCGCGTTCGGCATCTGAAAAGGCCTCGTGGGTGCGGTACTCCCAAATATTGTCCAATTGTTCTTGACTGGCGCCGTAGCGTTCAGCGGCACGAATGGCATGGGCCTGGCAGTAGCGACAACCGGTGGCATTGCTGCTGACCCAGGCAATCATACGCTTTAGGGCTGAGGTGACCCGTCCCTCATTGGCCATGACCGCTTTGTTCAAATTGATGAATGCTTTTGAAATTGCCGGCCGGTGCTGCATGGTCAAGACTGAATTTGGGCAAAAGCCCAAGGTCTCGTTAAAGAATTCGGCCAGTTGTTTGGTTTCGGGGTCATGGTTTGGGTCTAAGGGTTCTACTAGTGCCATCGGGGGTTGATTTTATTGTATTTTTGATTTTTACAAGAAACAAAATTTTATGGCAACAACAAACCATGTTTCCACTAAGTGGCTCGGGCAAATGGCCTTTGAGAGCAATAATCCATCCGGACTACATTTGAAGATTGATGCTGGAACCGAAGATGGGGGCCAAGGCGAAGGCCTTCGGCCAAAGGCCTTGATGCTATCGGCTTTGGCCGGTTGCTCTGGACTGGATGTGGCTTCGCTGATCAAAAAAATGAAGTTGGAAGTCGACGACTTTCATATTGAGACCATTGCTAATTTGACCGATGAGCACCCCAAGTATTATAACAAGGTTCGAATTGAATACTATTTTTATGGGTCTAACCTCAATGAGGGCAAGCTGCAAAGGGCAATAGACTTGTCGGTAGAAAAGTACTGTGGTGTTATGGAGATGTTCAGACAATTTGCCGAACTTGAGATTGAAACCATTTTTCATCACAAATAATTCAAGGGATTGCGCTGGACGATCAAACCGAAACCTGAACGGTCAGAAGTTGACCGCCTTTCCAAAGAACTGAAAGTCGATGGGTTGGTTGCGCATCTGTTGCTTCAGCGGGGAATCAACAATTATGGGGATGCTAAAAAGTTCTTCAGACCTGAACTTTCAGATCTACACGACCCTTTTTTGATGAAAGACATGGGTGCGGCTGTGGAGCGCATCGAAAAGGCTATCACCAACAATGAAAATATTTTGGTGTACGGCGATTATGATGTTGACGGCACCACGGCAGTAGCCCTTATGTACACTTTCTTGAGCAATTGTCATGAAAACGTAGCCACGTATATTCCTGACCGTTATGTCGAGGGGTATGGGGTTTCTTTTCAGGGAGTTGATTTTGCCGACGACAATGGCTTTTCGCTGATCATTGCCCTTGATTGTGGTGTCAAGGCCATTGAGCAGGTCAACTACGCGAAGAGCAAGGGAATAGATTTCATTATCTGCGATCACCACCGGCCCGGTGATAGGCTGCCGCAAGCTGCAGCGGTATTGGACCCCAAAAGAGAAGACTGTGAGTATCCGTACAAAGAGCTTTGTGGTTGTGGTGTGGGGTTCAAGCTGATACAGGCGTTGGCCCATAAAAAGGCAAAAACCATCGATGACCTAACTCCTTACCTTGATTTGGTCGCCACGGCTATAGGCGCTGATATTGTTCCCATAACAGGTGAGAACAGGATCTTGGCCTTCTACGGACTTCAGGTCATCAATTCAAATCCGAGAATTGGGTTTCGGGCCATCATCGACCAAATCAAAAAACGTACATTGACCATTACCGATGTGGTTTTTATCATTGCACCACGAATAAATGCCGCTGGCAGAATAAAGCATGGCCAGCATGCCGTCAACCTGCTCACCGAAACAGATTATGATCAGGCAAAAAAGTTTGCCGAAGAGATAGAACAGTTTAATACAGATAGAAGGGGTCTTGACCAAGAAATCACCGAAGAGGCCTTACAGCAAATTAAGGACAATAAAGAAGAAAAACGGTTCACTTCAGTGGTCTATAACGAGCAATGGCACAAGGGGGTCATTGGCATTGTGGCTTCGCGGTTGACAGAAACCTACTATAGGCCTACCTTGGTCTTCACCAAAAGTGGTGACAAACTTGCTGCATCGGCACGATCTGTGAAAGGATTCGATGTTTATGAGGCCCTGGAGGGTTGCGCAGATTGTATAGAGCAGTTCGGGGGCCATAAGTACGCTGCTGGGCTCACCTTGCTCGAAGAACAATTTGAGACCTTTAAGCAACGGTTCGAAAAAGTGGTCTCTGAAACCATAGACCCCCTGTTGTTGACCCCAGAAATCAATATCGATGCCCAAATAGAACTACGACAGATTACACCAAAATTGATGCGGATCATCCGCCAATTTGCCCCTTTCGGCCCCGGGAACATGACACCCGTTTTTTTGGCCAGGGGCGTTCAAGATACGGGCTATGCAAAAGGCGTGGGTGAAGATGGCAAACACCTGAAACTGACACTAACCCAAAAAGGGTCGAAGCCCATTGGGGCCATCGGTTTCAATCTTGGGGATAAACTGGAAGTGGTGAAGAACAAAAACAGCTTTGACATAGTTTTTTCTTTGGACGAAAACGAGTGGAATGGTCAGGTAAGTCTCCAATTGAAACTCCGCGATATACGTTGATGCGTTATGGATCCTTACGCAGCATTGCGCTTTAAAGAATTCAACATTTTTTTGATGGTGCGCTTTGCCATGGTCTTTGCTTGGTCAATGCAGTTTATAGTTATTGAGTGGCAGGTATATTCCCTCACAAAAGACCCCCTTTCGTTGGGCATTATCGGTTTGATGGAAATCATACCTGCAATATCCATGGCGCTTTTCGCGGGCCATATCGTTGACCAAAAAGAGAAACGAAATCTTTTGGTCAAATGTATTCTTGGTTTTTCCGTAATCAGTTTGGGGCTCTTTATCATTACTGACCCAGGGCTAGAAGAGATATTGCCGGCAAAAACGGTCTTGTACACTATCTATGGACTGGTATTTCTGGGCGGGATTGTCCGTGCCTTTTTGGGCCCCACTATCTTTTCATTGATTGCCTTGATCGTTCCTAAGAAGATTTACCCAAACGCAGCGACTTGGAGCAGCTCCACATGGCAGTTGGCCTCTGTTTTGGGCCCGGCATTGGCGGGGTTCTCCATTGGGTGGATGGGGGTTCATTGGTCTATGTGCCTTATATTTTTCTTTTCGATAATGGCCCTGCTCTTTCTTTTCAAGATTTCAAAAAAACCCATCATGAACCCGAAGTTGGGTGAGCCCGTACTACAAAGCCTAAAAGACGGGCTCCGGTTTGTTTTTGGCACTAAGGCGATTTTAGGAGCCCTAACCCTTGATATGGTGGCGGTATTGTTCGGTGGGGCAGTGGCCCTGCTTCCCATTTATGCACAGGATATTTTGCATGTGGGCGCTGAGGGTTTTGGCATTTTAAGGGCCGCACCCGCCGTAGGGGCCTCGATTACCATGTTGGGGTCCACCAGGTTTCCCCTGCACAAAAAGGCAGGTGAAAAGCTGCTGTGGGCTGTTTTTGGTTTTGGCCTATGCATAGTAGTGTTCGGGGTTTCAAGAATATTTTGGATTTCTGTGGTGGCGTTGTTTTTGAGTGGGGCCGTTGATGGGATTTCAATGATCATACGCCAAACCATACTGCAGTTAAAGACACCTGACAACATGAGGGGGCGTGTGGCCTCGGTGAATTCGATTTTTGTTGGCTCTTCCAATGAACTGGGAGCGTTTGAAAGTGGTGTGACGGCCAAATTGATGGGCACTGTCACTGCGGTTGTCTTTGGGGGGTGTATGACCATATTGACCGCAGGGGCGACCGCTATGTTCGCTCCTAATTTTAGAAAGCTCGATCTCTCAGCAGATGTGGAAGAACATAACTAAAAAAGATCCTTTTTCAAGGATCTTTTTTTCTGGTTGTAGGTCTAAAGATTCGGGTTTGCCTCAGCATAGATGTTTACACTCAGTTTTTAGGTTAAGAAAGATTTTGGCCTCTTTCTATGAACAACGACATAAAATTAATGTATGTCCAGAAAGGGCATAAAAAAATGTTGTGAAAAGCCACTTTTTATTATAAGAAAAAGATTACATGTTATATTGGGTTGGCACCCTAATCGTTGAAGGTCAAAAGCTTCATCTCTTCCCCGTCAAAAACACCGTAGGTAAAGTATTTTATCCAATCACCGAGATTAACATATGTTGATTTTCCGTTGAGGTCGATTTCCAACGGCAAATGGCGGTGACCAAACACAAAATAATCATAGTGTTGCCCTTCAAGTTTGCGCTTACAGTACTGAACGAGCCATTCTTTGTCTTCACCCAAATACTGTGCATCGGCTTCTCCAGAAATAATCTTGTTGTTGACCGAAAGATATTGTGCCAACCGTACGCCTAGGTCAGGATGCAACCAACGAAACAACCATTTTGCGAAGGGGTTGGTAAATACTTTTTTCATTCGCTTGAAGCCCTTGTCGCCGGGACCAAGGCCATCGCCATGCCCGATAAAGAAAGCAGTATTGTTGATAGTTAGCTCTTGTGGCCTACGAAATACGGGAATGTTCAGTTCCTCTTCAAAGTAACCGTTCATCCACAGGTCATGGTTGCCCACAAAATAAAATACAGAAATACCAGAATCAGTAAGCTCGGCCAGTTTCCCCAAGGTTCTAGTAAAGCCTTTGGGCACAACCTTTTTGTACTCAAACCAAAAGTCGAAAAGGTCGCCCATTAGAAAGATGGCCTCGGCATCTTTTTTTACAAGGTCTAACCAGGCGACAAATTTTTTCTCTCGCGGAAGGCTCTCTACTGCCGAAGGCGCCCCAAGATGGTTATCACTGGCGAAGTAAATCTTTTTGCCTTTTGAAAGAGTTATTGGGTCCATCTAGTTGTCAAAAATACAAACTTAGGGGGTAGAACCTGTGAAAAAGTCTTTCCATATCACTGTCTTTCCCGTTTTGGCCGAATGTTTGGCCGCCTCTAAAATCTGTGTCACGATTAAATTGTTCTCGAGGGAAGATACACCGAACGAGTCGACCGGCATCTTATGCTTTACCACTTGGTACAGGTAGGCGAAAGGGTCATGCACGCCTTTTGCAATTGGTTGGGCGCGCAAAGCTTTGGGACCTTCCTTTTCATTTTCGAGTACCTCTATCCGCTCGGCATCCTTACAGATAACATAGCCGTTCTTGCCATATATTTCCATATCCTTTCGGTTGTGGGACCAGTTCCAAGAGGCCTGTATGATTACTTGTACATCGGCATAGTCAAGTACAATGGAGGCATCGTCTTCCACTTTCGGGTACAATTGGGGCTTGTACTGTCTGGTGACACAGGTAATCTTTTCGGGCGCCTGACCCTCAAGAAGCCATGTGGCGAGGTTTGCGCCATAACACCCAAAATCGGTCAGTGCACCCCCACCGTTCAATATGGGGTCTGTCAGCCACTCTAGAAACTCATCGTTGCATCCAATCTCAATTGGTCCTGGATGGCCATGGTGAAAAACTAGCCGCTGTATAGGGCCAATTATCTGGTCATTTTTGACCAGTTTATATGCCTTTTCGTTAGAACCGTACCAAGAGGTCTCATAATTCGTGAGCAGGTGTACCTTGTGTTCTCGGGCCAAGGACGCCATCTTCTGTGCGTCTTGCCAACTGACCGCCAAGGGCTTTTCGACCATAATGTGTACCCCTTTCGGCGCAAAAAACTTCACCACCTCCAGATGTCCATAAATGGAGTTGAAGGCGGTAACCGCTTCTGGTTTGACTTTTTCGTAAAGAGCCTCCATTGAATCGTAGACAATATCCATTGAGTATCCATGCTGTTCTGCATACCTTTTTGCCAGCTCACGGTTAGGCTCTACAATGCCCACAATCTCAATATCACCAAGTTTTTCCCTGCCCAATATCCAGTGGACATGGGTGTGCGTCAGACCGATTACGGCCACTTTTAGGGGCTCTTTCAGGTCTTGGGCAGATTCTTGTATTGAATGATTTGACTTTTCAGTTTTCAGCGATGGTTTTTCTGTGTGGCCCATGCAAATAGCCAAGAAAATGGCGAAGCCGATCGGTCGAAGAAATTGGGTCATCTTAAGGAGTTTGAGATGTTCTGCTATTAACGTTTGAAGCGCTGGTTATTTCCAATGCGGGCAAAACTATATAAGCGGCAATGACCAAAATGGCCAGCAGGGGCAGCAGAAGGTCACTGTTTAAAATGGATAGGATGTCCATAGATTACTTTTTAAAGGCGGCGAGGGTTTTTTTGGTATCTTCTGATAAGGCCAACTGTCCTGATTGCTCTGCCCGTTCCAGTAACAATGCATCCCAATGTTCTGTTCCGATCCATAGGGCCCTTTTCATCTTTTCCAATGCTTCGGGGTTATAGGACGCCATCTTCTGAAGATAGAAATCCAGCTCTTTGTCCATTTCCTTTGTGGATTGAAAAACCTTGGCATAAAGGCCTTTTTCCTTTGCCCAGTAGGCATTTTTCCACTCGGTCGGCGATAAGGCAAGCTCTGCCAAACCAGCCTTTCCAATTTTTCTCTCAACAGCGGGGGCAATGACCAAGGGTGCAATTCCAATGGAAATTTCAGACAGCTTGACGGCAGCGGCCTCTGTGGCAAACACATAATCACAGACGGCGGCCAGCCCTACGCCCCCACCAACGGTTTTGCCCTGCACCCGGCCAATAACGGGCTTCTTACAGGTTCGCATGGCGTTGATTACGTGCGCAAAACCGCTAAAAAAGGCCTTGCCCTCACTTGAATTTGAAATGGCCAACAACTCGTCAAAAGATGCCCCGGCACAAAAGGCACGCTCACCCTCTGATTTCAAAAGTACAAGGGATACTTCAGGGTTTTTGGAGAGCGTATTGAATTCATCGGCCAAGCGTTTCAACATTTCCGATACGAACGAATTGCTTGCCGGGTGTGCGAATTCAATGGTGGCGATCCTGTTTTCAATTTTGGTGTATAGACTTCCGTTGGGGCGGTCTGTTCCCATAATCTTGTTTTATCCAAAATTAAGTCTTTTGAAGCAAGGGACTGAATTTTCGATGGAATTTCCAGACCAACGCCCCGCCCCTGACCATCATCCATACCAGAAAGGCAATCCAAATTGCATAAAAGCCCCAGCCCAATGCCTTGCCGATATACAAGGTGGGCACAAACCCTAAAAATGTGGCCATGAGCAATACATTTCTAAGATACTTCATCTCGCCGAGCCCTTTGAAGATACCATCAAACAAAAAGGCGATGGTATTGACGGGCAATCCTATGATCACGAGGTAAAAAACACTGTAAAAAGTAGACAAAACAATTGCCTCATTGGAAAAAATACGGCCGAGCGGCTGGTAAAACAGAAAGCCGGCAACCATCAGCGCAAAGCTGACCACCATGCCATAGGCCAATATTTTCTTGGCCAATGTCCAAAGTCCATTGTAGTCTTTCGCCCCTAACAACTTGCCTGCCATACTGTTGCCCGCAGCGGCGTAACCATCTATAAAAAATGCCGCGAACAGCCAAAGGTTGATGGCGATGGTGTGGGCCCCAATAAACCGGTCGCCCAATGAGGTGGCCTCCCTCACGGCAATGATAAGGGCCACGTTCAGCGCCAAGGTCCTAACAAACAGGTTTAGGCTCATGTACACCAATCGTTTTAGTTCTTTATTCAAAGGAACCCGAAGCCTAAGACTGATACGGGTCTTTCTTTTCAAGAGAAAAAAGACCATAATGGCCATTACCCCCTGCGAAATGAGGCTTGCCCACGCGGCACCCTCGAGGTACATGGCCGGAACGAAGCCTTCGATACCATATACCAAAACAAAATCGAGAATAATATTGAGACCGGCCCCCACTACGGCTATTATCATGGGGTAGAAGGTGTTTTGCAGTCCCCTGAAAATGCCAAATATGGCAAAAGTGAATAAAGTCAACGGGAAACCCCAGACCCGAATCGAATAGTAACTGATACAATAATCAAGAATTTTGCCTGAAGCCTCGAAAAGCCTAAAAATATCATCAACAATGAATATGGTGGACCCCAAAACCACCAAGCTCAACAGAAGGTTCAAAAAAATGGCTTGGGCGGGCAGGTCTTCAACCACTTGTATGCGGCCCGCCCCCAGATATTGTGAAATAATTGCCGAAATGGCACTTCGTGTCTGGCCCAACGCCCAGATCAGCATCGATAAAAATGAGCCCACGATACCTGCCGCAGCCAACGACTCCAACCCATCAACGGGAATATTGCCCACAATGGCGGTATCGGTTATGGACAGCACAGGTTCGGCAATGCCGGAAATGGTTGCCGGAATTGCTAGTTTGTTAATGTTCTTAAAAGTAACCGCGGTTCGTGTAATCATAGCTTTTATAGCAGCAGCTCGTAACAGTGAAAGGGATGTTTGCTCTGTTTTGGAAAGTAAACATCGCCCAATTGTTTGTACCCCCTTATTTCATAGAAACGTTGGTTTCGTAGGTTTTGCGAAAAGGTATCAAGCCTTACGGATGCAAAGTTACCTTTTCGGGCCAACTTTTCGGCAAAGTCCATTAGCGATTGGGCGTGCCCTTGGCCTTGAAAATCGGGGTGTACACAAAGGCGGTGTACATATATGCTGTTGTCGTTCGACGCCAACCATTCTATGGCCTTGTACTCTTCATCCTTGACGGTAGAAACGACAGTGGCACCAATAATCTCTTCACGAAGCACTTTTACATAGAGTTCCTGTCTTTTGATATCTTTTATGAAAGCGGCTCTCGAGGGGTAATTTTCGTTCCATTGGTAGATGCCCTTTCGTTGCATATCTAGCGAACAGGCCTTTGTAATCGCCAAAATTTCAGGTATTTCAGATAACTTTGCCTGTCGGATCATTCAAGAAAGCGATTAAATTGTAAATTTAGGTCATAATCATAACAACCAAGCTTATGAACAATATATTGGTGCCGGTGGGCACTTCACCAGATTCCCATGAAACGCTCCAATATGCAGTAGATTTTGCCTCCGATTTTGGCGCACAGATTTACGTGATGGATGTTTTTACCGTTAGCACTGGCGCCGGAGCCCTTGGAAAGGTTACCGAAAAAGTGGCCCAAAGCGGGAAAGAACAGATCAAGCAAGTCATATCAAAGATTGACACCAAAGGTATTGACATTAAAATAGCCTCGTATAATGGAGACATCATAGATGGTTTGAACGATATAGAAAAAGAGCTTGGCATCGATTTGATCATTCTGGCTCCTAGAAGCAATGATATTAATGAAGAATACTATTTGGGCCATACCTCTGGCCGCATTATAAAACAAACCGATATACCCACCCTAATTGTGCCAAAGGGAACGAAGCATGCCCCAATTAAGAAAATTTTGTGCGCTTTTCGATCGGGCATTTTAAAAAGGAGTAAAATTTTGTACCCTTTGAGCGAAATAAAGAATAAATATGGTTCTGAAATCAATCTCTTGTTGGTAAAGACTCCGGGCTATTCTGAAGACGACCTTAAAATCAACACTGCCTTGTTGGATTTGAGCAAGAATGTGACCATCTCAGAAAATCCGACCACCTATCATGGTGTGTTGGAACATTTTCAAAAAGCGCACCCAGATATGTTGTGTGTTTTCCGCAGAAGACGGGGGTTTTTCAAAAAGCTTTTGGAAAAGAACACCATTCTCAAATCAGAGTTCTATGCGCCCATACCGGTGTTGGTGCTGAGCGTCAAAAAAGACTAGTTTTAGGGGGCTTACATTTTGAAACTTGGGCAAAATGTATTTCCTTTGCGCTCCCAAAGGTATTTACCTTTCGGCACTTGTTTTTGGGGCATTAGCTCAGCTGGCTAGAGCGCTACGCTGGCAGCGTAGAGGTCATCGGTTCGACTCCGATATGCTCCACTTGAACCATCCTACGGGATGGTTTTTTTGTTTCTGCCGTTTCCATTGGTTAGTTTTTTTGAAAACAATGACATTCCTTTTTTTCAAATAAAGCAAAACGGTTCATATCTTTCCTGTTCTAAAACGCAGTATATGGATTTGAAGGGAAAAGTGGCCTATATCACAGGAGGCAGCAAGGGCATCGGATATGGTGTTGCCAAGACTCTGTTGAAGGCCGGAATGAAGGTGGCCATCAGTGGAAGAACATTGGAAACCGTTCGAGAAGCGGCTTCGGGGCTCGGAGATGCAGATACCGTACTGCCACTGCAATCGGATGTTACAAAGCTCGAGAACGAAGAGGAAGCCATAGACCAAATACTTGCAAAATGGGGCACCTTAGATGTGGTCCTGGCCAATGCGGGGGTGGGACATTTTGCACCGGTCTATGAGTTGACCCCAGAACAGTGGCAACAGATGGTCGATACCAACCTTACCGGGGTGTTTTATACCATGAAAGCTACCATTGAACCCTTGAAGCGATCAAAAGGCTATTTTATGTCGTTGGCAAGTCTGGCAGGCACTAATTTTTTTGCAAATGGGGCGGGATATAATGCCACAAAGTTCGGGGTGGTCGGTTTTACACAAGCGGCCATGCTCGACCTTCGAAAGTTCGATATCAAGGTAACAACCATCATGCCCGGCTCGGTGGCCACACATTTCAATGGCAACGAACCCTCAGAAAAAGATGCATGGAAGATTCAACCGGAGGATATTGGCGAAATTGTTCTTGATCTATTGAAAATACACCCCAGAACATTGCCCAGTAAGATTGAGGTGCGCCCAACCAGGCCCGACCTAAAATAATCAGACCTCCTTTTCAATAAAGGGAACATTGGGATCAAACAATTCCAAAACCAAGCCGCTGAGCTTGTTTTCAAATTCTTCTAACAGCTCTGAATGTATCAGATGGTTTTTTTGTTTGCTGTCGGTGCTTGGCTTAACGGCAAACAAAACGGGATTTGGATTCCTCTTTTTTACAGGGATGATTCCTGCGGTAAGAGTCTTTGGATCGGTGGTCTTCGAATATAGTAGCCCATAACAGAGCAATTGAAAGGCCTTGTTATATTTTGGTTCGGTGACCGCATCAACCATATCAACAATAGCCACTTCCGAAGCATTTACTTGTCCTGTTTTGTAATCTAAAATACGCACCTGACCATCTACCATGTCGATCCTATCTATTTTACCTTTCAAAACCACTGGAAAGCCGAGCTGAGGAATATCTATGGTGGTCAATAGTTCTCTTTCAATGCCCAAAATCTTGATTTCGTGACTTTTGATGTGTAAGAGGTCATTTTCAACCAGGTTTTGCAAGTATTGTACGATTACGTTGAACACCAATAGGTTCTGTCCGCTTTTCAGGCTATCTGCTGCGTAAAACTTCGTGAATTGTTGGTGCACGATAGGCCGAATACCTTCTTTGGCCTCTAAAAGAGCCCTTTTGTCCAACAAGCAGCCTTCAAAAGGTTTGTAAATGGCTTCCAAAGCATCATGTACGATGGTGCCAAAAGTGTTCGCCGCAATATTTTCTTCAACTTCTTCCCTGTCGGCAATTTTCAGCAGGTTTTTTCTATAGAAATCCAGAGGGTTTCTGATGTAATTGGCCAGTGATGAAGGAGAAAGTCCCTTTCTTGCCAGTACACCAAGGTCTTCGAGCAGACTTTTTGTCTTATGTACCTCTAAGAGGATTTTTGGTGTAACGGCCACTGCGGGGGCCACAATAGAGTGGGCAATACAATGGTTGATGTTGTTGTCTGATAGTAATTGGGTCAACAACCGACTTTTTTCGCCACCTTCTAGCACATCGACCTCGGTATTGTACAATAAATGAATGTTTTGGGCCCTTTGCAGCAACCGATAAAAATGATAGGTATAAATGGCATCTTTCTCTTTGTGTGTGGGCAGGCCAAATTCTTTTTTAACATCGAAGGGGATGAACGAATTGTTCCGTTTTCCCGAGGGTAGAATGCCCTCATTGACCGAAGCGATGATAACGGTTTCAAAATCGATGTTTCTACTTTCTAACATGCCCAATATTTGGAGACCTTCAGTTGAATCGCCTTGAAAATCAAGTTTTTTTTCAGCCACTTGCCTTGAAAGCAATTGTCGCAAAACAATCATTTCTGTAAGAAAATCGTGTTGCGAAACAAAATGGTCCAGATCACTGAAAATTTCATGAAAGTATGAAAGCTGTTCTAGTTCATGCAGACTGTTATGCTCATTGTAATGGCCATGGAACCGCTCAATTATTTGCAGGCATACGTTGATAAATGTCAAGAGACTTGTGGGCTTCTCTGAAAACAATGATGCGATGATGTTCTTCTGTGACCCATCGTTCAAGTGTTGCATAATGTGGTACGTGCTGAGGTACGCCAAGTTTTGGGATTGTATGGACGACCTGAGCGATTGAACAAAACCATTCTCACCCGATTGGAACAGAATCTTGGTATAGGGGTTGTCTAACCATGAGAGAACGTTCTTGTGGTACCATCCATTCGGCGAACGGTTTATTTCTAGATCAATCAAGGCCAAAAAGAAGTCGGACATCAGGGTTTGACCCAAAGGGAGGCCCATGGTCACGTTCACTTTGTCAATACCATTGGGCAGGGCATGTAAAATGGGGGTCAATAAGCTTTCATCTGCCAGTACGATAGCCGTCTTGTTCAGCGCGGCAGGGTTTGAGGAACTTATTTTTCGTACTAAGTCGCCAATAAATTTTGCCTGAGCTATATTCTTTGGGAGCCCAGTGATTTTGATTGGCCGCTCTATTAAAAAATGTTGTGAAATACCCTTTAGGGCATTGGTTTCAAAATGGCGCCAACTTTCTTTGTAACGCCGTATGAACAAACCGGCATCATGTATTGGGTCTTCCAAGAAATAGGAGTCTAAATCCCAATAAATAGTGGCATTTCCATTTTCCAGAAATGATTGGATAATCTTAGTCTCGGCGGTATTTAGCGCATTGAATCCAATAAAAATGTGCTTTTGGTCATGACGGGCCAAGTACTCGCCAACTTTCTTGCTGGCCTCTTTATAAATCAGGCCTTGAAAGCCAAGATGCTTTTCTTTCAATCTTTTTGCCAAGCATTCGTAAATGGGCAATGCATTTTTCCAGAATTGAACATAGCCACTTAACAATGGTGTACTCTCGTTTGTTGGACTCCAACTTTTTATTCGGTGGATTTCTGCCAAATAACCAAATAAACGCTTGTAATCCAATAAATACCTATCAACCTCATTGAAATCTTGCAGCAGTGTGGGTGCCCATCCCATAAAGGTTTGAAAGTCATCGCGGTCTTTTTTCACCACCTCGGAATAAGCACCGTACAGTTCAAACAACAGGTTGTGCTCGGCAATGGGCACCAATATCGAAATTTGACCGATGAACTCTTCAATCGACAGTATGGTAGGTGAAAAGACGGGCTTTTCTATACGCTCTGTGAGGTACTTTCTCAAAAACACGCCGGCCCTTTTACTGGGCAATATAAGCACCAATCCTTGAAGGGAGGGGTGGTTTTTTTGAATGTCGTCGGCTACGTCCTCTAAAAAAGATTGCATTCTTAAAAATAAAAAAAGCCCCGCATTTGCGGAGCTTTTTGATATATCGAAAAAGGTTTTTATTCCTTACTTCACCAAGTTGATTTCAACCCTTCTGTTCTGGGCTCTACCTGCTCTGGTGTTGTTGGTGGCGATAGGCTTGTCTTCACCGTAACCAACCGCAGTCAATCTGTCGGCAGCAATACCTTCGTTGATCAAGAAATCACGTACTGAATTAGCTCTCTTCTCAGAAAGTTGCTGGTTCAACTTAGCGCTACCTACGCTATCAGTGTGTCCTTCAACAGTAAACTTAGCGTTAGGATATTCGTTGAGAATCCTGATGATGTCAACAAATACACTAGTAGATTCTGGCTTCAAGGTTGCCTTACCGGTGTCAAACAAGATAGTTCTGGCGTAATCGTTTAATTGCTTCTGAACCTCTTCGGTCACTTCTGGGCAACCGTTGTTGGCAACAGTACCAGCAACTTCTGGGCACTCATCGTCTTTGTCAAGAACGCCGTCGCCATCACCATCAGGCCATGGGCAACCTTTGTTCTCAGCAGGACCGGCCTCGTTAGGGCACTCGTCATCTTTATCGGCAACACCATCACCATCAGCATCTGGGCATCCTGCCAAAGACTCAAGACCAGCCTCGTTCGGACAAGCATCGTCTTTGTCGGCAACACCGTCACCATCAGCATCTGGGCAACCGTTCAATTCTTTCAAACCAGCAGCATTCGGACAGTCGTCTTTGGCATCTTCGATACCATCACCATCTGAATCTGGGCAACCGTTGAATGCTTCAAGGCCAGCGACCTCTGGGCAGGCATCATCTTTGTCATAAATGCTATCACCATCTGTGTCGGTGCCTCCAAACTTGATAGAGAAACCGGCCAAGTGCTGGAAGTGCTTCACGCCGTAATCTTCAAAGGCGTGCTTGTATTGTGTTTGAAGCGTGAAACCAAAGTTGTCAGAGAACCAGTAGTTCAAACCAACACCACCGTTTACGGTACCGGCACCGATTTCGTCAACCCAAGTATAACCACCACCTACTTCCAAGAAGGGGTCTAGTTTGGTGTTCTTCAAGAAGTTGTACTTAATGGTACCATCAATGGCATAGTGAGACAAATCGTCTACGCTAACATCTCCAAGCTTATCAATTCTGTTAAGTGATCCTCTAGCACCAACTGAGAAACCATCACCTACATAGCGAGAAACCGAAATGTACGAAACCGAAGGAATAATATTCCAGTGGTCGTTAACATTGAAAAACTCATTACCAAAGGAGCTAACATCACCTGTAGGGTATACGTCGATAGCATTGGCACCGATACTTACCTGCCAGGGGTTATTCTCGTCTTGAGCCTGTATGCTGTTCAAGCCAAAAAAGACAACCGCAATGGCTACTAATTTGCTAAGATGTTTCATGTTCAAAATTTTAAGTTTAAGTGTTTATCAGCTGCAAATGTAAGTTGTTAAAAACTATTAACAAAATCAATCACTTATTTTTTTTTGCGCATTTCATGGATTTTTTAATGCACTTAAACGACATTTAAAGCCTTTCCAACTTCGGTAAATGCGTTTATGGCCTTATCAAGATGTTCTTTGGTATGGGCCGCCGACAACTGCACCCTTATACGGGCCTTTCCCTTTGGCACAACCGGATAGAAAAAACCGATCACATAGATGCCCTTTTCAAGTAACATATCGGCCATTTGTTGGGAGAGTTTAGCATCGTACAGCATTACGGGTACGATTGCCGAGTCACCGTCAATAATGTCAAATCCGGCTTCTTTCATACCCTTTTTGAAGTATTCTGTGTTCTGTTGAAGGGTGTCGCGCAACTTGGTGTCGTTCTCGAGCATTTCAAAAACCTTGATGGAAGCACCAACAATGGTGGGAGCCAGGGAGTTTGAGAACAGATATGGCCTTGATCGCTGGCGAAGCATTTCAATAATCTCTTTTCGGCCTGTTGTGTAGCCGCCCATGGCACCACCCAGGGCCTTGCCAAGGGTGCCCGTAACAATGTCAACACGGCCCATGACCCCTTTTTCCTCTAGGGTGCCGCGACCTGTTTCACCGATAAAGCCGGCAGCATGACATTCATCTACCATTACAAGGGCATCATATTTTTCGGCCAGATTACAGATTTTGTCGAGTGGGGCCAACAATCCATCCATTGAAAACACGCCATCGGTGACAATGATCTTAAACCTTGCCCCATCTTCCACGGCCTGTTTCAGCTGGTTTTCAAGATCGGCCATATCATTGTTGGCATACCGATACCGCTTGGCCTTGCACAGGCGTACCCCATCGATGATTGAAGCGTGGTTGAGCGAATCTGAAATAATGGCGTCGTCTGCCGTTAAAAGCGGCTCGAACACCCCACCGTTCGCATCAAAGGCAGCGGCATACAAAATGGTATCCTCTGTGCCGTAGAACTGTGCAATTTTGGCTTCAAGCTCTTTGTGGATGTCTTGGGTGCCACAGATGAAGCGTACCGACGACATGCCAAAACCATGTGAGTCCAATGTGGCCTTGGCAGCTGCTATCACTTCTGGGTGCGATGAGAGGCCCAGATAATTGTTAGCACAAAAATTGATGACTTCTTGGCCGGTCGAAATCTTGATGACCGCATCTTGGGGCGAAGTAATGATGCGTTCTTTCTTGAACAGCCCGGCATTCTTTATTTCTTCCAATTCATTCTGAAGATGGTCTTTGATCTTTCCGTACATGGTTTTCTGGTTTTAGACAAATATCGGGGTTATCGAATCATTAATATATATCAACACCTTATTTTCAATGGTCAGCCCCATATCGGCCAAGATTTGGGCATAGGCCTGCAATTGGTCTTGATGGCTCTTTGAGGGATTGCCCGTTTTGTAGTCAATCACGGAAGCAACCCCCTCTTTAATGACAATTCGGTCCGGCCGCATCAACTGGTTGTCTGGACCAATGATATCTTGCTCGTTAAATACCTCTAGATTATCCATGAAAAAAGCCCTAAGTTCTTCATGGTTGACGATCTCGTCTATCTTTTGTTGTAGGAATTCAACGTCTTCTTTGGATAGGTCGCTCTGCGATTGGATTCTTTTAATGGTTTCAGGGATTTCATTCCGATACCTGATTTGGCTCATGGCATTGTGTAACAGATTGCCCTTGGCCAGGGCCTTTTTTCTCTTAGGAGATGCCAAGGCCATATGCGATAGTGCCCTTTTTAGGGTCGAATACTCTATTGCGGTGGGCATTAACGGAACGTTCTCCCGGTCTTTCGGGGAATGTTTTTCTGTTTGCCCGGTAAGATTTCCGAAAGTATATGTAAGCTGGTTGTCTTGCCAAAGGCCTTTTTCGTCCAAAAAGTTTTTGAAAAGTCCCGAATAGGTTTCTGTTTGTGATGAGACCTCCGCAGAAGACAGTATGTATAGCGCTTTTACAGCCCTGGTCATGGCTACATACAGCACGTTGTAAGCATCTAGTTGGGTCTTTTCCTGCTCTTCTTGGTAGATGTTTGCCACGCTCTCCCCAAAATGGGTCATCATCTTGTTCGAACTCAACAAGAGGCGATCAAAGCCCAGAAATTTCTCGGCCTCTACGGATACCCACAGTTTTTTGGCCTTGCCATCTATCAATTTGGCATCGGCATAGGGAAATATGACTATCTCAAACTCGAGCCCTTTGGCCTTGTGGATGGTCATGATCTGCACGGCATCGACACCAGAGGGCGAGGTCAGACTGAGGGAATCTTCTTTTAATCGCCAATGCTCAAGAAACGACGTGATTTGTGGCCCCTGTTTGCCCTGTACCATAAAGGCCTCATCAAGCAAGGAAAAGAGATACCCATCAGAGGGCCCGTGAAGGCCAAATTTGGCTATGGCAAGCTCCAGTATATCATATGTGGATTTTGAAGACAAGGCTTTTCGGTCAAATCCATAGGTTTCCGCAAGATGTGTTTCAAGGGAAGACAAGTGTGGTACCAAACAATCGTGCAGTTCTTTTTTTTGTGCGAACAAAAACACCAAAATATCATAGCACGATTCTTTGTCTTTGGGGTTTTCGAGCCATTGGAGCAAGGCCAATAGAAAGCGTACCTCCCCATTGTTTTTGAGCAACAAAGAGTCTGGCGATACCAATGGAACGTTTTGCGCTGTTAAAAAGGTGGCCATCTGGGCCGCTTTCTTATTGTCCCTTACCAGAATGCAAATATCGCTGTAATTATGGCCTTTGTCAGTTACTTGCCCAATGATCTCAAGGGTTTTGACGCAATAGGGGTCTAGGTCTTC
Organism: Flagellimonas lutaonensis; assembly: GCF_000963865.1. Classification (NCBI taxonomy): domain Bacteria; kingdom Pseudomonadati; phylum Bacteroidota; class Flavobacteriia; order Flavobacteriales; family Flavobacteriaceae; genus Flagellimonas; species Flagellimonas lutaonensis. The sequence continues at coordinate 1,339,553 of NZ_CP011071.1, read as the reverse complement.
TTTTTTTTCAAGGAAGGAGATTTCAACAAAACCGCCCTTTTTTGATCGGGATTGCTGCTGGGTGGCGCCTTCGTACAATTGACGGTACGAACCATTGATCAGAAATTTGGAAGCATGGGCGAAGAACGAGTTGTTAAAGGCTATGATTTCATCATGGCTACGCCAATTCGAGACAAGATCGTTTATCGAAGGCTTTACCACAAACGGCGCTTCTTCGCCATTGATAAGCCTTAAGAATTGCTCGGCCTCGCCACCCCGCCATCGATAAATCGATTGCTTTACATCACCCAACAAGGTCAACGATCCCTTTTGTTGCTCTTCGTTTGCACCCTCAAGGGCATTGGCGATCAACGGGATCAGGTTTTGCCATTGCATGGCAGAGGTGTCTTGAAATTCATCTATAAAATAGTGCCTGAACTTTTCGCCCAGGCGTTCATAGATAAAGGGCACGGGTTCGTCTTTGATGGTCTCGGCGATAATGGAGTTAAAATCAGAGATTGGCAGTATGTCACGTTCGGCCTGAATGCTTTTCACCTCTTTGGAAATTTCGTTCAGAACGCTCATGGGCACTAGGTTCTTATAGCAATTTTTTAGAAAGGAGCGCTCCCAGAACCTATGTTTGATTTGGTCAAAGATTTCCGCGAAGGCTTCATGAAGGGTGTCGAGTACATCCTTAATGCCTTGGGGGGCACTTTTGTTATAAAGGGGCTTCTCGCGGAAGTCTTGTTTCCATGCGGCATTAAAATTGACATTGAAATTGCCTTCTTGTAATGTTTGCATAAATTTTGGAAAGTAGCCCCCGGTAAAGTCTGAAAACGCCAAACTGTTCGATGCAATAATATCCAGCGCCTTGTCGGCCGCCTTTTGAATCTGTTGCTCTTTTGTGCAGATGTCGGTCTTCAGTTTTTGCTGAAGCTGCCTGAAATCATCCAACGACTTGTTTTTCAACTTTTTTAAGTGATGGGCATGAACCTCTTCAAACAACAGTTTCCCCATATCAAAGAGGTCTTTAAAAATATTCCAGCTCTTGTCATCTTCTATTTTCTCCAAAGAGAAGTCCATCAAAAATTCCGTAAGACCTTCATCAATACCGGCCCTGCCGAGAGTACGGGAAACGGCCTCCTCCAGCAACAGATCCGTTTCGAGGGTCACCTCAAAACCCTGCGAAATCTTTAGATCGCGGGCAAAGGTTCTGATGATGTTATGGGTTACCCGGTCGATGGTCGAAACCTCGAACAGCGAATAGTTGTGCAACACGATTTTCAAAACGTTTTTCGAGCGTTCTCTCAGCTCATCGATAGATATCGAAAGCTCTTCGCAGAGTTCGCACGCCATACTGTTCGCCCCTAAATCATCCAGTTCAGAGAAAAGCTGTAGGTTGCCCAAAATGCGCTCTTTCATTTCGCCAACGGCCTTGTTGGTAAAAGTGATGGCGAGTAAGTGCCGATGGCCCACGCGCCGCTTGGGGTCTAACAATAATCCCAAGTAGTTTTTGGCAAGTTGATAGGTCTTGCCAGAACCAGCTGAAGCATTATATATCTTAAAGGTTTCGATGGGTAGGTTTTTAATTGCAAAGTACTGATTCTTATCGTCTTCTTAACATAACATTTTGAGTATTTATTTGTTAAAATCGTACTTTTGAAGAAGAACAATATTAACTTAAAAATTGAGAAAATTATGGCTTTTGAATTACCCAATTTGCCTTATGCCTATGATGCGTTGGAACCACATATCGATGCACGTACCATGGAAATTCACCATACCAAGCACCATAATGGCTATACCACAAAACTGAACGATGCCGTAAAAGGCACAGGCTTGGAGGGCAAGTCAATCGAGGATATCTTGAAGAATTTGGACATGTCGAACTCAGCGGTTCGAAACAATGGGGGCGGTTATTTTAACCACTGCCTTTTTTGGGAGGTAATGTCGCCTAACGGGGGCGGAAACCCATCTGGTGAACTGGCCGATGCCATCAACGATGCCTTTGGCTCTTTTGACGGGTTTAAAGACAAGTTCAGTGCTGCCGCAGGAAGCCGGTTCGGCTCAGGTTGGGCCTGGTTGTGTGTACACAAGGGCGGCAAGCTTGAAATTTGCTCTACCCCGAACCAAGACAACCCTTTGATGCCCAACACAGGATGTGGGGGGTATCCGATTTTGGGGCTTGATGTATGGGAGCATGCCTACTACCTGAACTATCAGAACAGACGACCTGATTATATCTCGGCATTTTTCAATGTCATCAATTGGGATGAGGTCGCAAAACGATATGCCGACAACAAATAGGCGGCAGTAAGATTCATTACAGGAAAAGGGGAGGGCCTGAGTGGCCCTCCCCTTTTTTGTTGCCTGAAAAAGGTTGTTTTTATATAATAGAAAAGGGCGGGGAAGCCCCCACCCTTTTCGTCCCAAATCTTACCATAAACTTAACCTACTTATGCTATGGCAGTACTAAATTACTGGTATTGTGTAAAATAACAAAGGAATTTTAACATTTTTTTCATTGGAAAAATGTCTTCTGACAGAAAATTCCAACATAAAACAATATTAAGTGGTTGAGTTTCAAACATAAAGAAGGCGGAGTTAACTCCGCCTTCTTTCCCCAAATCTTACCATGAACTTAACCTACTTATGCTATGGTTTTCCAAATGTATTCCAAGGCTTGTGAACCAAAAAAGCTTTTAGACAAACGCCCCTTTAATCAGTTGAAATGCCAGCTATATCAAAACGGATTATAATTGCTGAAGAAAAGTATTACGGCCGTTGGCATGCAGTCGTACGAAATAAAAAAGGTGGAGAAGTCTCCACCTTTTTTGCCCCAAATCTTACCATGAACTTAACCTACTTATGCTATGGCAATAACTAAGGTAAGCCTATGTTGTGCCAATGGGTACAAAAAGACGGTAAAAAGTCATTTTCATCGACAAAAAGCAAGAATCTTCCGTCAAATGGTAATTTCAGAGTACGCTCTTTGGTTTTTTCCCTCGTAAAAGTTGACAAAGGCGCGGTTTACAACCTTGTTGCCCCCGGCCGTTGGATAGTTGCCCGTAAAATACCAGTCGCCCAAATTCTGCGGGCATGCCGCGTGAAGGTTTTCAATGGTCTGATAGATGATCTTGACCTCGGCCTTTACGTCTTCTGAACTGAGCATCTCGGCGATTTTATCTGAAATCTGGTCGGCGGTAAATGGCTTATAAAAATCCTGTACGTAATTGATAGGGGCTTTTTCCTTCGACTCAATTTGGTCTTTGCACTTATAGTAGATTTCGTCGACAAGGTGCATGCAGCCCTGTTCTTTGTGAAGGGCCAAAGCGGCCTTGAAGGCAACAAAATCTTCCAGTTTGGCCATATCGATTCCATAACAGTCGGGATACCTGATCTGGGGCGCCGAAGAAACCACTACTATCTTCTTCGGGTTTAAACGATCCAGCATTCTGAGAATACTTTTTTTCAAGGTAGTGCCCCGTACAATGCTATCGTCAATAATGACTAGGTTATCCGTTTCTTTGACAGAGCCGTAGGTAACATCGTATACGTGGGCCACCAGATCATCCCTGCTGCTGTCTTGGGTAATAAAAGTTCGCAGTTTGGCATCTTTAATGGCAACTTTCTCAATACGTGGCCTAATATCAAGAATCTCGTGGAGCTGTTCTTTTGTGATGCCCGGGCCCAAGGCCAAAATTTGGTCTTCCTTTTTCTTGTTCAAATAGTTTTGGGCTTCTTTCACCATACCAAAAAACGACGTTTCGGCCGTGTTGGGGATGTATGAGAACACGGTATTCAACAGGTCGCCATCGACGGCCTGCAATATTTGTGGAAACACCAACTGCCCCAATCTTTTTCGTTCTTCATAGATTTCTTTGTCACTGCCCCTCGAAAAATAGATCCGTTCGAACGAACATGCCCTTTTCTCGACCGGTTCTATGATTTCTTTGACCGACACACCGCCATCTTTTTTGATGATGATGGCATGTCCTGGGTCTAGTTCTTTTACGCCCTCGTAGGGAACATTGAAAACTGTCTGTATGGCCGGTCTTTCTGAGGCAACCACCACGATCTCATCGTCTTGGTAGTGGTAGGCAGGTCTGATGCCGGCCGGATCTCTCAACACAAAGGCATCGCCATGGCCCAAAAGACCGGCCATGGTATAGCCGCCATCCCAATTTTTCGATGATTTTCGCAAAACCTTGGCCACGTTCAGCCGCTCGGCGATCAAGGGCGAGGCCTCACGTTTGTTAAAACCTTCTTTCTTGATTTGTTTGTACAATTTGGCCACTGCATCATCCAAGAAGTGACCAATTTTTTCCATTACGGTCACCGTATCGGCCATTTCTTTTGGGTGTTGCCCCAATTCGACTAGATTTCCGAAGAGCTCATCTACATTGGTCATATTAAAGTTGCCCGCCACGATGAGGTTTCGGTGCATCCAATTGTTCTGTCTCAAGAACGGGTGCACACTTTCAATGCTGTTCTTGCCAAAGGTGCCATAGCGAACATGGCCCAACAATAGTTCGCCGATATAGGGAATGTTCTTTTTTTGCCAGGCCACATCATCAGCGTGATCGGGGTTCTCGCTTATTGCGGTATTGATACGGGCATTGATCTGGTCAAAAATATCTTGAATGGGCTGCTGCTGTGCCGAACGCACCCTGCTCATATACCTCTCACCTGGGTCCATGTTCAATTTGATGCTGGCAAACCCTGCGCCGTCTTGCCCACGGTTGTGCTGTTTTTCCATCATCAAATACATCTTGTTGACACCGTAAAAGGCAGACCCGTATTTTTCTTGATAATATTCTAGGGGCTTTAGCAGGCGTATCAATGAAATTCCGCATTCGTGCTTAATGGCATCGCTCATATCATTAAAATAAAAATACCCTGTGTCTACAGGGCATGGGGTTGTTCTAACTCAATATTGAACTGTGTCAATTCTTTAAACTGCAACAGTCTATGATTGACTTCGTCTTTTTTCAGTTGCTGCATTCGTTCTGTGCCGAATTTTTCAACACAGAAAGAGGCAAGGTTTGAGCCGTGTATCACCGCGTTCTTCATATTTTCAAAGGTGGTGTTTCTCGTTTCTGCCAGGTGCCCGACAAAACCACCGGCAAAAGTGTCGCCCGCCCCTGTTGGATCGAACACTTCTTCGAGCGGCAGGGCAGGGGCAAAAAATATTTGTTCTTTATGAAACAATAGGGCGCCATGCTCACCTTTTTTGATGACCACATATTTGGGGCCCATTTCTTGAATCTTGGCCGCAGCACGCACCAACGAATGCTCTTTGGTCATCTGCCGGGCCTCTTCATCGTTGATGGTGATGACGTCGATTCTTCCAATGACCTGCATCAGCTCATCCCAAGTATTGTCCATCCAAAAGTTCATGGTATCGAGAACGATAAGTTTTGGCCGTTCTGTCATTTGGTCGATGACGCTCATCTGTATGCTTGGGTGAAGGTTGCCGAGCATTACCACATCGGCATCCTTGAAATTGTCGGGCACCACCGGTTTGAAATCGGCCAGGGTGTTCAATTCGGTCACCAGTGTATCTCGGGTGTTCAGGTCGTTTTGGTATTTGCCTTTCCAAAAGAACGTTTTCCCTCCTTGTACGATTTCGACCCCTGACAGGTCAATGTTTCGGTCTTTCAACAGGTCGAGATACGATTCGGGAAAATCGTCTCCGACTACCGATACAATGGCAGAGGCTATTTCGAACTGAGCAGCGGCCAAGCCTATAAAGGTTGCGGCGCCCCCCAAAATTTTATCGGTTTTTCCAAAAGGCGTTTCAATGGCATCAAAGGCCAAGGTGCCTACAATCAAGAGTTTGCCCATCAAGCAAATTTTGGTGCAAAGATACAATTATTTCCGGCCAAAATCTGCTGGAATTTCACCCCAGGCAGCGGTTTCCCATTTGACGATCGGGGTGTTGTATCGGTTGGTCTTCAGCCATTCTTCGGCGCGGGCAATCAACTCAAATACTTTTTGGTTCTTTTTCGAGGGCTTCAACTTGGTGCCACACTTTTTTTTACGCACCCAGCCAATGGCAATTCTCGAATCGGAATAAATAATGCGGTCGCTTTTCTGGTTTTTTAGGAATGCAAGACCATGTACAATGGCCAAAAATTCACCAATGTTGTTGGTTCCCTCCCTGAAAGGACCCTGTTTGAACAATACCTTCTTTGTTTTGGTGTCCACGCCTTGATACTCCATAACACCTGGATTGCCACTTGAGGCGGCATCAACGGCGATGGAGTGGTAGTTGGGCTCCCCTATTTTCAAGAGCTCTTCTTGTGAGAGCTTGGGTTTCCCTTTTTTCTTTCCCTTATATTCAAGATAGTTGCTGTTATAGGCCTTTTTTGCTTCCTGAAAGGTTGCAAAAGACTTGTACTGCGCCCCTTTGATGCCAGCTATCTGTGCCTTGCAATCATCCCATGACTCATAAATGCCAGGATGCTTTCCTTTCCAGACCACATAAAACTTCTTCTTAGCCATTGTTTCGCAATAGTTTTTCGATGACTCTCGGATAGTGTTCGTATTCTAGGGCATGAACCTTCTCGGCAATGGCCTCTACCGAATCGTGCTGGTCGATTGCTGTTTTTGCCTGATGGATGATGGCCCCTTCATCATACTGTTCGTTGACATAGTGAATGGTGATGCCCGTTTCTCTTTCGCCATTTTTCTTAACGGCCTCGTGCACCTTGTTGCCATACATGCCCTTGCCCCCATATTTGGGAAGCAATGCCGGGTGTATGTTGATGATCCTATCTGGGAAGGCCTCTATGAAACCTGCCGGGATTTTCCATAAAAATCCTGCCAATACGATCAAATCCGGATTTTCTGACCGTACCATATTTAGCACGGCCCCGGCCCGAAAGGCATGTCTGTTGAAGTAAAGGGCCGGTATGCCCAAACGGTCGCACCGTTGCAGCACTGCTGCTTCAGATTTGTTTGTCAAGACACACGAGACCCTTGCCAATGGGCCCGATTCGAAATATTTGATGATGTTCTCGGCATTGGTGCCAGAACCAGAGGCAAAAACAACCAGTTTCTTCATTACCTGAACAGAAAATTATGGGCAACATCCTATGGGCGGTAAAGGTAAGGTCAAAGAATTTAACCCCGTAATATACAGTACATTTTATCGACAAATAGTGTATTTAAACCAAAGTTTACTATTTTTGCCAACGATTAAATTTAAAAACCGATATAACTATGTCAGACATTGCATCAAGAGTTAAGGCCATTATCGTTGATAAACTCGGTGTTGACGAAAACGAAGTAGTACCAGAAGCAAGCTTCACCAACGATTTGGGTGCAGATTCTTTGGACACTGTTGAACTTATTATGGAGTTTGAGAAAGAATTCGATATTCAAATTCCTGATGACCAGGCCGAGAACATTGCCACGGTTGGTCAAGCCATTAGCTATATAGAAGAAGCAAAGTAATCTTATGATATATTCCTAAGATTTTTAGATTATCCATGTGGTGATTGAACCACATGGATAATTTTTTTTAATTTCAGGCTGAATAGAGGTCAAAAATCAGTTCAATGCAGTTAAAGCGAGTTGTAGTTACCGGTTTGGGGGCCTTGACCCCGATTGGCAACAATGTTGAAGCCTATTGGGACGGATTGAAGAATGGAAAAAGTGGCTCTGCCCCCATTACATATTTTGACACTGAAAAGTTCAAGACCAAGTTTGCATGCGAGTTGAAAGGGTATAACCCAGAAGACCATTTCGACCGTAAGGAAGCACGCAAACTCGACCGTTTTGCCCAATATGCCCTAGTGTCTACCGAAGAGGCAATCAAAGATTCAGGCTTGGATCTTGATAAAGTCGACAAATTCAAAGTAGGGGTTGTTTGGGGCGCCGGTATCGGAGGGCTTGAGACGTTTCAGAACGAAATGATTAACTACGCCGAAGGCGATGGCACACCACGTTTCAATCCATTTTTTATTCCAAAGATGATAGCAGATATTGCCCCTGGCAATATCTCGATCAAGTATGGCTTCATGGGGCCAAACTATACCACGGTATCGGCCTGTGCCTCATCTGCCAATGCGCTGATAGATGCCCTCAACTACATTCGGTTGGGCCATTGCGAAGTGGTGGTAACAGGCGGTAGTGAAGCTGCCGTGACCATTGCTGGCATGGGTGGTTTCAACGCCATGCACGCCCTATCGACAAGAAATGACAGTCCTGAAACGGCTTCAAGGCCCTTTGACGCGACAAGGGATGGTTTTGTACTGGGCGAAGGAGCTGGAGCCCTGATACTGGAAGAATACGAACATGCCAAGGCAAGGGGCGCCAAAATCTATGCCGAAGTGATCGGTGGCGGACTTTCAAGTGATGCCTATCACATGACGGCACCACACCCTGAAGGCATAGGAGTGGTCAAGGTGATGGAAAATTGTCTTGAAAATGCCGGCATCAAACCAGAAGAGGTCGATGCCATCAATACGCACGGCACATCGACACCGTTGGGTGATGTTGCCGAGCTGAAGGCCATATCAAAAGTCTTTGGCGACCACGCACATAAAATAAATATCAATTCGACCAAGTCTATGACGGGCCACCTCTTGGGTGCTGCGGGTGCTATAGAGGCCATTGCCTCCATTTTGGCAATGGAGCATAATTTGGTGCCACCGACTATAAACCACAGTGTGGTCGACGAAAACATAGACCCAAAGTTTAACTTGACTTTGAATAAGGCACAGGCCCGTGAGGTCAATGTCGCCATGAGCAATACATTTGGCTTTGGCGGCCACAATGCCTGCGTACTTTTTAGAAAAATCAGTTAAGAAAACGATGAAGTTTTCGACCAAAATATTCAATTCCCATTCGAAGGCGGATGGGGATTTTTTTTTGGAAATGAAAAAGATACTGGGCTTTAAGCCCAAGAATATCAATATTTACAAGAAAGCGTTCTTGCACCGGTCGCTTAACAAAAAAGACTTGAACGGCAATCCGTTGAATTATGAGCGCCTCGAGTTTTTGGGCGATGCCATGCTCGGCACAATTATTTCAAAACATCTTTACAACGAGGTGCCCGATGGCGATGAGGGCTATTTGACCAAAATGCGTTCGAAGATCGTAAGCAGAAAGCACCTCAACGAGCTTGGAAGAGATCTGAAGCTACTGAATCTTGTTGAAAGCCGCATACCAAAATCCCACTTTGGCGAGAACATACATGGCAATGTCTTCGAGGCGGTGATAGGGGCCATTTATTTAGATAGGGGCTACCATTATTGTGAAAAGTTCATCAACCAGCGGGTCATAGAGCCCTACGTTGATATTGAGCAACTTGAGGGCAAGGTGATCAGTTACAAAAGTTTGGTGATCGAGTGGTGCCAGAAACAGAAAAAGAACTTTCATTACGATGTGTACGAAGATACCGGAAATGACGAACTGAAGCATTTTGCGGTAAAGCTTTCCATCGAAGACAGGATAGCTGCAAAGGCTAGGGCCACATCAAAGAAAAAGGCAGAGGAGAAAGCATCAAAAAGGGCTTATTTTGCCCTTCAGAACAAGATTGAGGCGACCCAGTCATAGAATAATGGCAGCGCAAACGTTTTCGTAATCAATGGGCTCTCCAAACATGGTCTTGAAGCGGTTAAGTTGTGCCAAATAGCCGTATATTTACCGTTCGCTAGAATTTAATGTTGACGACACATAAGATATCGGCGGATCAGTTCTATGATTCATTCGAGTTGATCGCAGTGCACAGCAGCTTGGATGATTATGCGATGGCCTACGTCTTGAACAAACATTTAGGGCTTCGGCTGAAGCGCAACAAAAGCGACCACCAAATAGGGCAGGGGGCTACCTATCCGGTGTTTGGGTTTTTTGACGAGGTGAGCGATTTTGAATATACCTTGTTCAGAAACAAGTGCATGGTGGTGGGCGACGATTCTGCCGAGGGTCTTTTCAAGTTCAACGCCCCTGTTCAAAAACATTATTTGGTCCAAGAAAAGAAAGAAGTTGATTACTTGTTGAAAATAAATGCTGATGGTGATGTAGCGGTCGATCAAATCATAAGAGAAATAAATGCCATCCCCAATATCATCACAGCGTACCGATTGAATGTTGATCTATTAAAATCGAAAGCAAACCTAATTTTTTGAGAATGCCAACTAAAAAAAAGACCAAGATTGTTGCAACTTTAGGGCCGGCCACGAGCAAACGTGAAACGCTTAAAAGTATGGTAGAGGCGGGAGTCGATGTATTTCGTATAAATTTCTCCCATGCCAATTATGATGATGTGGTCGAAAGAATCAATATGATTCGTGACCTCAATGAAGAGATGGGGACCAATACGGCAATTTTGGCCGATTTGCAAGGTCCGAAGCTGCGTGTGGGGGTAATGGGCGGCGAGGTCGTCGTGGCCCCGGGCGACGAAATTTTGTTTGTAACGGGCGAACCTTTTGAGGGCAATGCCGAAAGGGTCTACATGAACTACAAAGATTTTCCGAAGGATGTAAAACCCGGTGAACGGATACTTCTTGATGATGGAAAATTGATTTTTGAGGTGTTGTCGTCCAATGGAAAGGATGAGGTGCGCGCCAAGGTCATACAAGGCGGCCCGCTCAAATCAAAAAAGGGGGTCAATCTTCCGAATACCAACATTTCGCTGCCAGCACTGACTGAAAAAGACATAAAAGATGCTGTTTTTGCCATCAAACAAGAAGTAGACTGGATCGCCCTTTCTTTTGTTCGACACAGTCAAGACCTCATCGACCTTCAAAATCTGATAAAGGAAAACTCTGAACACAAGATACCCATCATCGCCAAAATAGAGAAACCAGAGGCCGTTGAGAACATCGACAAAATTGTGGCCTATTGTGATGGGCTTATGGTCGCCCGTGGCGATCTTGGGGTAGAGGTGCCCGCACAAGAAGTGCCCCTCATTCAAAAGCAGTTGGTATTGCGTGCCAAAAAGGCCCGAATACCGGTCATTATCGCCACCCAGATGATGGAAACCATGATTACCAGTTTGACCCCGACAAGGGCCGAGGTGAACGACGTGGCCAACTCAGTAATGGACGGTGCCGATGCCGTGATGTTGTCAGGTGAGACATCGGTTGGCAATTACCCCGTGCAGGTAATCGAAAAAATGACAAGCATCCTACAAAGTGTTGAAAGCTCAAGTCTGATAACCGTTCCACAGAACCCGCCCCATATACGCACAAACCGTTATATTACCAAATCGGTCTGTTATCATGCTGCATTAATGGCCAATGAAATACAGGCAAAGGCCATTTCTACCCTAACAAACAGTGGTTATACGGCTTTTCAGATTTCGGCATGGCGGCCTAGTGCCCACATACTGGTCTTTACATCCAACAAGCGCATACTCACACAATTGAACCTTTTATGGGGCGTTAAGGCTTTTTATTACGACAAATTTGTTTCTACCGACGAAACCATTGAAGACGTGAATGCCATCGCATGCAAGAAAGGCTTTCTTGAAGTAGGCGATATGTTGATCAGCTTGGCGGCCATGCCCATAAAAGCTAAGGGAATGGTGAACACCCTACGTGTTACAGAGATTGAAAGCTGTAGTTTCTGAGGACAATTTTAATTTTTTCTGGGAAAGGGCCATGCCAGCAAGGGTTTTCAAATGGCTAGTGCAGATTGTTCGAAAAGCCACCTTCTGGATTGGGTTTTTTTTCTGCCAATTGCACTCCGCTGAACAAGTCAGCGGCCATGTTCTTTGCCAAATAGATGGGCCAATCGCTTTGGTGAAGATAACTTTCTGACATGGCACTCTCGTAGAGAAGGTAGAGGCCGCCAGAAATTTTCTCGACCTCCGCTTTCGAGATATTGACAAAATTGCGGCGCACCAATTCTTCCAAAAACACCAAGAGGTCTTTCTTTTGCTGACGGATGACCTCGGCTATGTTTTGACTTTCCGGCCTAAGTTCACCATAAATTCGTGAGGCCCAACAACCATAAAAAGCATCACCGCGATAGGCATCAATTACATAATCAAAAATGGCCATCAACGCAGGTTTGCCAACATAACGTTTTCTGCATACGATTTCAATGCCGAAATAAAGCTACGGTGCCTGTGTTCGAGATAGGCGATACAAATGGCATCCTTCGACTCAAAATGATTGTAAAGTGTAGCCTTGGCTATATCGGCGTGCTTGATGATTTCGTTGATTCCTGTGTTGTGATATCCGTTCCTATAAAAGAGAGAACCAGCCGTTTTAAGAATGTGAAGTGCAACATCAGGGGTAGACATGCCCTCTAAGTTAAGAAAGACCGGTTTGTCTACAAGTTATTTTTCGTTAAAATTCAAATTTCAATTGAACCGAAACCGAATTTTCTTTGGTCTCGTTTTTTTTGTGCCCAGTGTTCAAATTTGCCAGGGAAATGCCCAATAGACGAACCGAATTTTGTAATGGGGCTTGGGATAACAGTTCTTTGGCCGTTTCAAGAATCAGGGCTTTGTCTGAAATAAAATAGGGCAGTGTCTTACTGCGGGTCTGTAAAGTAAAATCACTGTATTTAATTTTTAGGGTGATGGTTTTTCCGGCGATTTTTGATTTTTTCAGTCGGCGCTCCAGTTCGTTGGCAATATTTTCAAGACGTTCCAACATTAAGATTTCGCTGCTCAGATTTTCACTGAAGGTACGCTCGGCCCCTACAGATTTTGGGGTGCGGTGCGGTTTTACGGTACTGTGGTGTATGCCGCGCACCACATGATAATAGTACGTTCCGCTTTTACCAAAATTGGCTTCCAAAAATTCAGCTGTTTTGGCCTTGAGGTCTTTGCCGGTGAAAATGCCGAGGCGGTACATCTTTTCGGCAGTGACCTTGCCCACACCGTAAAATTTTCGAATGTCGAGATCTTCCAAGAATTCGACCACCTCTTCCGGATTTACGGTTTTCTGCCCGTTGGGCTTATGGTAATCGCTGGCCACTTTGGCGATGAACTTATTGATCGATATTCCTGCAGAGGCGGTCAATCCGGTGCGTTCGAAGATTTTTTCGCGGATTTCCTTGGCAATCAAGGTGGCCGACGGGTTTCCTTTTTTGTTTTCCGTGACATCCAAATAAGCCTCATCCAGTGAAAGTGGCTCGACAAGATCGGTATATTCAAAAAAAATGCTGCGTATCTGTTGCGAAACTTCCTTGTATCGGTCAAATCGGGGTTTTACAAATATCAGGTCAGGGCAATTGCGTTTGGCCAAATAACCCGCCATGGCACTGCGTACACCAAATTTACGGGCCTCGTAGCTTGCGGCAGAGACCACTCCCCGTTTAGAGCCCCCGCCCACGGCGATAGGCTTTCCCTTCAGCTCCGGATTGTCATGCTGCTCCACTGAAGCATAAAAGGCATCCATATCGACATGGATAATCTTTCGAAGCGGGAAATCAAACTCCATATCCAAAATTAGGTTATATTTATTTTGATGGAACACCTTGAAATCGAACGTAAATTTTTGGTGACCTCTGATGCTTACAAAAAAGAGGCCCAAACACAGACCAGAATTGTGCAGGGCTTCTTGAATACACACCCCGATCGAACAGTACGTGTAAGGGTCAGGGACGGTAAAGGATTCTTGGCCGTAAAAGGTGCCAGTAACCAATCGGGAACCACACGTTTTGAATGGGAAACCGAGATATCGGCTTCAGAGGCGGCCAATCTTATAGACCTTTGCGAGGGTCATATTTTAGAAAAGATACGGTATGCAGTGCCTTGTGGGCACCATGTTTTCGAGGTTGATGAATTTTTGGCCGAAAACAAAGGGCTCGTTATTGCCGAGGTTGAACTGGCCCATGAAGACGAGGTGTTCGAAAAACCCAGCTGGCTCGGAAAAGAAGTCACCGGGGCGATACAATATTACAATTCACAACTGACCCAAAACCCTTATTCGCAATGGAAAGATTGACATATGTACTTGCAATGGCCTTATTGCTGACAATTTCATGCAAACAGCAGAAAACAGCAGAAATACCGCCTACGGAAGTGGCTTCTGGAAAAGCCGAAAAGTCCATATTGGAGCTGAAGGAACAACTGACCTCTGAGGGGTACCAACTATTTGATTATATCGATGAAGAAACCAAAGACACCATTCTGATGCAACAATATTTCATGGCCTTTCTAAAGAGCGGTCCCGTACGTTCACAAAGCAAAGCAGAGGCCGATAGTCTTCAGCGCCTTCATCTTGCCCATTTGAAACGGATGTACGATGAAGGTTTCGCCGATATTTCAGGACCCTTTGGTGATGAAGGGGAGGTGCGCGGTATCACTATTTACAATGTGCCCACCTTACAAATGGCCGATAGCCTCGCAAACTTGGATCCAGCGGTTCAGGCAGGCCGATTGGCCATTGAGGTCAGGCCTTGGTGGGCGGCCAAGGGGTATCCGCTCCGTTGATATCAAAACGGGGCGGGGCCGTCATTTGGCCAAAATACCCTCACTTTCCAATATGGGAAGTGGGGCAGCGTTCTTTTCGGCAATGGTATAGGGTTCGAAAATAAATCTTCGTTCGTAGAGCTTCTTGTCTGCAAAAAAGGTGACAAAAAACTCGTTTTCAATGGCAACCAGCTCTTCGGTGATGAGCTCTATCTTTTGATATGATTCCCCATCGAGCCATTCGAGGCTTCTCCTCAGGGTAGAGGTCTTGGTGTCGTTTTTGTACCCTTTTGAAACGATGATAATTCCCTCAATGGGGGTCAGGCGGTTGTTGATCAGGTATACATACCAATCCTTGGAGAGGAAATTTTCATCCCACTCGTTCACCGCCGCAACATATACATTCTCTGCAATGGGTATTTCAATATCTTTTCTCATGTGACAACTGAAAATACCTTTGGTGTAACCTATAGGGCACTCTTGAATTGCTCTAGAAACCGCACATCATTTTCGCTCAACAGACGAATGTCGGGTATTTGGTACAACAATAGGGCAATGCGGTCAATGCCCATGCCAAAGGCAAAGCCAGAATAGACTTCTGGGTCAATACCGCAGTTCTGAAGCACATTGGGGTCAACCATACCACACCCCATAATCTCTAGCCAGCCCGTACCCTTGGTCATGCGGTAATCGGTCTCGGTCTCTAACCCCCAGTAAACATCTACCTCTGCACTGGGCTCCGTAAACGGGAAATAAGAGGGGCGAAGACGTATTTTTGACTTCCCGAACATTTCTGAGGTAAAATATTGCAGCGTTTGTTTCAGGTCTGCAAATGAAACGTTTTTGTCTACATAGAGGCCTTCCACTTGATGAAAAAAGCAATGTGAACGCGCCGATATGGCCTCATTTCGGTAAACGCGGCCCGGAGAAATCGTTCGAATCGGGGGTTTGTGGTTTTCCATATACCGCACCTGTACCGATGAAGTATGGGTGCGCAACAAGATATCAGGGTCGGTTTGAATGAAAAAAGTATCCTGCATATCGCGGGCAGGGTGGTACTCGGGCAGGTTCAATGCCGTGAAATTATGCCAGTCATCCTCTATTTCGGGCCCTTCTGACACATTGAAGCCAATTCTCGAAAAAACATCGATAATCTGGTTTTTTACTATTGAAATAGGGTGCCGGGCACCAATTTCAATGGGTTCGCCGGGCCGGGTAAGGTCACCATACTTACCGGCCTTTTCTCTTGAATCGCTTAAAGAGCTCTTTAGTGCATTGACCTTTTCAGTGGCCGCGTTTTTCAACTGGTTGATTGCTTGACCAAATTCTTTTTTCTGATCATTGGGCACATTTCTGAACTCGGCAAAGAATGCGTTCAACAGCCCTTTTTTGCCCAGATATTGAATTCTGAAAGCTTCGATCTCATCTTTTGATGTAGCATCGAAGCTTTCAACTTTTTTCAAATGTTCTTTTATGGTATTGATCATCACCTGAAGGCCTTAATAGCCGACAAATTTAGTGAATTGCGGCCTAAAACAAACCAAGGCCAAACAGAATGCTGAGCCTCAATATTTATCCTCTATATTTTCCCTTACCCAATCGATACATTCATCAATGTTTTCAAAGATGTGCTCTTCGGGGATTAAATCGGGAATGATATCGATACGTTCCATCATGTATCTGGGTTGATCCAGTAGGCCAACGAACAAAACGGTAATACCGTTTCGCTTTAGGTCTTGCAAAATGTCTTCCATGGCATAAAGACCCGATTGATCCATATACTGCATCAGGTCAAGTCTGATGATAACCGCCTCTGCCGTTTCCGGAATCTGATCGGCCAACATTTGTATATCGCTGGTAGATCCAAAGAACAAGGGTCCTTTGACATGTTTGATGAAAACTTCTTCTTTTAGCTTTTCTGGGAAGTCGCGCTCGTCTGACCAAGTTTGCTCACGCAAGGTGCTCACAACAGAGCGTTTTGCCGTGAGGTCGCCTATCTTCTTCATAAACATCAAAGAGGCGATTACCAGACCGATGCCCACGGCATAGACCAAATTCCAGACAGACGATAAAATAAGTACCGTCAACATGATAAGGACTTCTGAACTGAGTTTCAGGGGGCCCAATTTTATGTCCTTGGGGAGATATGGAATGGCCTTTAATCCTTTATAATCCATCACGCCGATACCTACCGTTACCAAAATGCCTGCCAAAACTGCTGCCGGAATTTGGGAAGCTACTGGCCCTAAGGCCAATAGAATGACCAATAGCAACAGACCGGCAATCATACCCGACAGGCGTGTTTTGCCACCCGACTTGATATTTACCACGGTACGTATGGTCGCACCTGCACCGGGGATACCGCCAAAAATAGCTGCGATACTGTTACCGATACCCTGCCCGACCAATTCTTTGTTGGGTTTGTGCTTGGTGTTCGTCATGTTGTCGGCAACCACCGAGGTCAACAACGAGTCGATGGCGCCCAACAGAGCCAACGTAAGGGCTGTAAATATGTAGGGCGTCATGGCAGAGAGTTTGAACTGGGTAAAAATCTCTAACTGCGGAATGGGCAAGCCCTCAGGTATTTGTTCTATGGGGCGATAATCGAGCCCAAATCCGTAAGCAATGCCGGAAACTACGATCAAGGCCACCAAAGTACTGGGTACAGCTGTGGTTATTCTCTTGAACCCATAAATGATGATTATAGTGGCCAAAGCCAAGGCCAGTTCGAGCCAATTGATGTTCTTGAGGGCCCTTGGCAATACCTTTAGGGTACCAATAACGCCGGAAGCATCTTTGGCTGCCAGGGTTTTGGCCTCTTTCATCATATCTTCTTCAGTAATCAATTTTGCCCTATTAATGGTTTCCTCAAAGTTTTCCAAAACCAATATTCCTTCACCGGCCTCTTCTTTTAAAATATTTTCAAGGATAACCTCCTCCGCCATTGGTTTGTATTGGATTACAAATTCTTCATCTTCTTTGGGATAATAACCCACAGCCGGCAAAATTTGGGTAACCAGGATAATGACACCAATGGCGGTCATAAACCCTGAAACCACGGGATAGGGAATGTACTTGATGTATTTGCCCAAACCGATAATACCCAGACCGATCTGCATCAGGCCAGCCAATAAAAAGACCGCCAAAATAATGGGCAATGCTTTTTCTATATCACCGTCATGTACCGCCAAAATACTGGCAATAATAACCATACTCACGGCTGTCATAGGTGCTGTCGGGCCTGAAATCTGCGTGTTGGTGCCCCCAAAAAGGGCTGCAAAAAAGCTGATGAATATGGCACCGTACAGACCTGCACTGGGGCCGAGTCCTGAGCTTACACCAAAGGCAAGGGCCAGTGGCAATGCTACAATACCTGCTGTGATTCCTCCAAAGAGGTCTCCTTTTATATGTTTGAACATGCTGTGGTTTTTTTAAATTAAGGAATGATCGGTTGTTTCACTCTTAAACAAGGGTCACTTTGCCCGTTGACAACGAATAGACGCCCCCAATGATCATTATGTCGCCTACCTCTTCCATTTCTTTGAGAATGGGGCTTCTTTTGCGAATTCGCTCAATGGTCAGCTTCACGTTGTTCTCGACCGTTTTGGCCACAAAATCTGGATTTGATGAGTTGGCCTCGCCATCGACCTGTTCGGCCGAAAGCTTGACGGCGGGAAGTATGTTGCTCAACATGGGGGTGATATTGCCCAATTCGACACCATCGCATGCCGCCTTTACTGCGCCACATGATTCATGGCCCAACACAAAGATCAATTTGCTGCCGGCTACCTTGCATGAGTACTCAAGGCTTCCCAAGATGTCGGTATTTTCAAAATTACCCGCTACACGAGCCACGAACAAATCGCCTATGCCTTGGTCAAAAATGGTTTCTACCGGCACCCTTGAATCGATGCACGATAAAACTGCGGCTTTGGGATATTGCCCACTCACGGTACTTTCGCGCTGTTTTTGGTAGGCTCTTGCCTGCATAGAGTCTTTTACAAACCTTTGGTTGCCCTGAATCAAGTCATCGATAACATTATCAGGGGTAAGGGCACTCTGTGTTTCTTTGTCAATTGTGGTAGTGATCATATCAGTTTGCTTTTTATTGGTTGAACCAATGATAGGTTGTTATTTCCCCAATGGGGATCAGTTGTTAAAAATTAAAGAAATTAGAATACGAAAGCAACTACTAAACTGCCTTCGGAGGAGGTGTTATATGGTCAAAAAAACCTTTTTGGACCTTGATAAAATCCAATGTTCTGATTTTACTATCATCTTTCGAATTGTCCCAAATGTAGGTTGAGAGGGCATACTCTGAAAAGTGTTCCCTGAATATGCGCTCATAGGCAGTTTGGTTCTCTTCTTCTTCAGGAGAGTTGAAAAAACCAATGTTCATCTCATCGCCGACCATATGGGCTATTGAGGGCACCCCAATAGAAGCGAGCAAAAGAATTGAAAAATAAATGGCAATATAACGTCGCATTTTATTTTTTCAGAGAAACCCAAATATAACGAGAAGCCCTTAGATTTTAGTTAAAAAATTTCAAAAGTCTTTCAACGCCTTAATGTGCTCTGCCGGCAACCAACCGGTTTGCCCGTCTGCGATTCTGATCTTGCTCCACCCTTCAAACTGGTCCAATATATTGACCTTGGTGCCCTCATGAAGGGTAAATACAACTTGGCCACGGCTGTTGGGTTCTGATGTAATCTTGACCTCTTCGGCTAAGACTATGGCCGGGTTGTCGTTTTTATATTGTTGGTAACCGAGGTACGATAGGGTTACGCAAACAATGCCCCAAAAAAGGATTACCATACTTGAAATAAAGGCTATCCGCTTCTTTAAGGCCGAACGTGAGAAATAGTAGAACAAGTAGGTTGCTACAAATGCCATTGATAGTATTACCGCCAATTTTGCCCACTGATCAAAAGAAAATACTCCCAATACATCATCATAAAATTTGTTGAGGGTTGTTTTTGGCATGTTCTCAATGGCATCTAACCGCATGTTCTGCGCATAGGCAAGGTTGTTCTTGATCTCACTGTCATTCGGATCCAGTAGCAGGGCTTTTTCATAATAATAGATACTGGGGCCAATTTCATTGAGTTTGTAATGGGCATTGCCAAGATTGAAGTAAAGTTCTGCAGAATGATGATTCTCTTCAATGATTTTCTGGTACAGGGCAATAGCCGTTTGATAATCGCCGGCATTATAGGCTTCATTTGCTTCATCGAACAAGTTCTTGGTCTGTGCCTGGGCAGCAAAGAGCGAAAGAACCATCAGTAAGTTGAATGTAAACATTCTCATAGCTGCTTGTCGATTTTTGAGATAACCTCACTGGCCTTATCATAGTCTTGTTGCATCTGCACATCTGAAAAGGGGCTGTACCGGGCCATTTCACAGTTCTTTAAGAGGGCAATAAAACCGTTGATTGTATCATCATCCACATTTTTTTCGGCGAGCAGTGTCGTAATTTTTTCTTTGCTGAACTCGCTGGTCTCTATCTTCAATTTTGCTTTCAAATAGTTGTGCAGCGCCTTCTCGAGGGCAACGTAAAAGTTGTCTTTGTTGCCCAGTTCTTTTCGAGCCTTTGAAAGGAATTTTTTCGCAAGCCGGTCGGCCCGTTTCAACCGGTTTCCTTCAACATCACTGGCAATGGCCTCCCTCCTTTTGAACACCAAAATGGCTATGGGAATAAGCAATAAGGGCGAAATCAAGAATAGGTAAAAACGGGTCGAGCCAAGAAAAATATCTTGGCCGATGTTGGTCAGGGTGGTGCTCGTTTTGATAAAATGGAACTGTTTGCCGGTGGGCACCACGTATTTGGGGCTTCCGCCCGAAGCGGCCACTGGAGTAGAGGTGTCGGTAGGGCCCTGCAATACATCGAGGGTAATTTCTTCCGATTCGAGAATGTGGTATTTTTCAGTTTTCGGATTGAAGTAACTGAATGAAATGCTCGGGATGGGATATTTTCCCTTGTAGGAAGGCACAATGGTATAGCTGTTGGCCACCTTCCCTTCCATACCAGAAGTGGTGGTTCGCACCTTTTCCTCAAATTCCGGTTCATAGACCTCCAAAGCACTCGGAAGCTCAAGGTCTGGCAACTGAAACAGCTTCAGGTTTCCCTTTCCACTGATCTCAATTTTGGCCTGTAACGATTCTGAGGCGTTCAAAGAAGACTTGCTAGTGCTTACGGTAAAGTCAAACTCGCCCACAGCCCCACTGAAGTTTGCCGGTTTTCCTGCTTCTGGCAACGGTTTTACATTCAGCACCCTTTTACCCGCTGAAACAATCTTACTGGTCTGCTTGTATATTCTACCTCCAAAGAAGTCTCTTCGGTTGGTGGGCACATCCACATAGATTTCCAGTGACAAAGGTTCAATTTCAAGCTTGCCTGTTTTCTGCGGATAGAGCACCATGCGCTTGAGCACGACACTGCGAAACGGCTTGCCCTTATAGGTGGTGTTGACCGTATTGTACTTGGTAACGGGGATGTCTTGGCTCCAGAAATTATTGTATTTCGGATTGTCGATGGGGCGGTAGTTGGTCACCCGTATATTCGGACTTATATATAACTTGTACACCACACTTACCGCCTCGTTCAGATACGGTGAGCCTTTTGAGATTTCAGCGACCAAATCAAGACTTTCTGACGCAATGTCATCAGCGGAGGGGGGTGCGTTGGGGTTGTCGACGGCAGCGGTCACCTCCACTTTTTTGGGTACCGTTTTATAGGTTTTACCACTGATTTCAATACTTGCTTGCTTGATGGTAAAGACACCCTGTTTTGTGGGGGTCAAAATATAGGCGTACGATTTTGAAAAGCTTCGTTTTCCATTGAACCATGAAGAGCTGATCTGCTGGGTGGGCCCCATGATGACATTAAAGCCCTCAAAATCGGGCGGAACAAAATTGTCGCCATCTTTGTTCATGGTAAACTCGACCCGTAACCGCTCGTTCACGCCCAGCTTTTCTTTGCTGAGGTTTACCTGAAAGCTCACCTCATCGTCTTGTGCCCATAGGTTCGGCACCGCCAAGAGCGAAAACAGCAACACATATGTCAGGTAACATAATCTCATCACCAATCTTTTTCGTTTTTGACCTTGGCTCCTTTTACTTTTTTGGCCTCTAGCTTTTCTTGTACTTTTTTCTCTTCGTTCTGCATGGCCTCTAACAGATTCTGGATCTGCTGTTTTGATAACTGGTTGGGCCTTGGTTGCTTTTTCTCGTCTGGTCGGTCGCCTTTATTTGGTTGTTGTTCTTGTTCTTTCTTTTTGTCGCCCTCGCCCTCTTTGTTTTCTTCGGGCTTGTCGTTGCCCTTGTCGCCCTCGTCACCCTTGTCTTTGTTTTGCTCGTCATTCTGCTCGCCTTCATCGTTCTGGTCGTTCTCACCTTCGTTGTTCTGGTCTTGGTTCTGGTCTTTTTGCTCTTCTTGGTCCTGCTCTTTTTGGTCGTCTTGGTTTTGGTCGTTTTTCTGCTCGTCTTGCTGTTTTTTCAATAGTTCTTTTGCCAAGGCCAGATTGTATCGGGTCTCTTCATCGTTCGGATTGTTGCGAAGGGCCTCTTTGTAGGCCTCCACGGCTTTCTCATATTCTTTGTTCTTCATGTACACATTGCCCATATTGTGGTAGGCCCTGTGCTTGACAGACTTATCGATGGCTTTTTCACCAGCCTGCTTGAAACGGTTAAAGGCCTCGCCCAGACTCTCACGGTTGTAGTAGGCCCGGCCAAGGTTATAAGGCGCGGCCACGTTTTCGGGGTTTTTTGAAATGGCCTTACGGTAATCGACCTCGGCGTTTATAAAATCGTTCGAGCGCAGTTCTTGGTTTGCCTCGTAGGTCAGGTTCTGTGAAGCCACGACCGCCTCTTCGTCCACGCCGTTCGTTTCCTCTTGTGAAAAACCGAACTGCCACGCCAGTAAGGTGAATATGAAAATTGAAGGCATCCTACTCATAGTCCTGTTCATTAAAAAGGTTCAATTTCTTAAGCCACCTCGTTTTTCTGTCCAAAACGAAAATATCTAAAAATAGGAAGAAAAGCGCTATGCCCAAGAACCACTGAAACTGGTCTTTGTATTCTGCAAATTGCTTGGCCTCGAACTCTTTCTTGTCCATTTTGTTCAACTCTTCCTTAATGTACTCCACGGCAGCCTCTGTGTTGGTACCATCTATGTACTCACCGTTGCCCTTGCTGGCGATTTCTGAAAGCACTGTTTCGTTCAATTTGGTGATGACCACCTCGCCATTGGCATCTTTTTTCAAACTTTCGACCACCCCGTTTCGTTTGATGGGAATGGGCGCGCCCTTGGCCTTACCGACCCCAATGGTAAATATGCGAATGCCATTTTCGACAGCCTGTTCGACCGCATCCAAGGTCGAACTTTCAGAATGGTCTTCACCGTCAGAGATAACAAACAATACCCTATTGGTCTGTTCGGCATCATCGTAATAGGTGCTGGCCAACTCAATGGCGGCATTGATGGCCGTGCCCTGCGATGAGAGCATATCGGTGTTCATGGCCTGCAAGAACATTTTGGCAGCACCGTAGTCGGTGGTTATGGGCAGTTGCGGATATGCCTGGCCCGCAAAGGCGATAATGCCGATTCGGTCGCTGGCCAATTGGTTGATGATCTCAGATACCAAGCGCTTGGCTTTTTCCAACCGGTTGGGGGCAATGTCTTCTGCTAACATGCTTTTTGATACATCAACGGCAAAAACAATATCGACCCCCTCTCTCTTTACGGTTTCGAGCTTGGTTCCGATCTTTGGATTGACCAGGGCGATAATCAAAAAAAACAGACCCAACAATAGCAAAATGAGCTTCAGGGTTGATTTAAAGATAGACCGGTTCGGGGCCAATCGCTTCAGCAATTTCTTTTCGGCAAACTGTTTTTGCTTTCTGTTTTTCCAGTATTGCAGCGAAACGAAGACCAATACCATAACGGGCAAGATGGCCAACAGATAAAAGAATATTTTTTCGTCGAACTGGATCATGATCAGATAAAACTTCTAAAAACGGTGCTTCTCAGCACCCACTCGATTAATAGCAAGCCTCCTGCCAAAAAAATAAGGGGCCTGAACTTTTCTTCGTACTTATAGTATTTGAATTCTTCAATTTCTGTTTTTTCCAATTTGTTTATCTCTTCATAGATTTCTTCGAGCTTCTCATTATCGGTGGCCCTGAAATATTTGCCTCCGGTAAGTTCGGCGATGTCTTGCAACAGCGCTTCATCGATTTCTACCTGCCGCATGCCGTAGCGAAAAGAACCATCACGGTTATATGAGATGGGGGTCAGGGCATTGCCATTGGTGCCCAGCCCAATGGTGTAGGTCTTTATGCCGTATTCAACGGCTAAGTCGGCGGCCGTTTGGGGTTCTATGAATCCTGAGTTGTTCACCCCATCGGTCAACAGAATAATCACTTTGCTTATGGCCTTGCTTTCCTTTAATCGGTTCACCGATGTGGCCAGTCCCATGCCAATGGCAGTACCGTCTTCGAGTTCACCGTATGAAATGTCGCGCAATGAATTCAGTACGATGGACTTATCACTGGTAATGGGTGTTTTTGTATAGCTCTCGCCCGCAAAGGCCACTAGACCGATCCGGTCGTTGGGCCGTTTTTTGATGAAGTCTGCGGCCACTTCTTTAAGGGCCACCAACCGATTGGGTTTCAAGTCTCTTGCCAACATGCTCGACGATACATCGATGGCCATGACAATATCTATACCCTTGGTGGTTTTTGTGCGGGTTGAAATATCTTCTGTCTGTGGGCGGGCCAAGGCCGTGATGATCAATGCCAAAGACAGTAATCGCAGCACAAAGAGGGCAGGTTTCAATCTTGAAAGGAAAGAAGGATGCGCAAATCCCTTAAGGCTCGAAATCTTGAGTGTGGCCATTTCTTCCTTTCTCTTGAGAAAGAACCAGAGTATCGCTATCGGCAACAGCAATAGCAGCCAAAAAAACTCAGGATTCGCAAATTCAATATTCTGCCACATCACACCTGTGCTTTTACATCGACCGAAGCCAAAATTCGTTCCACAATCTTTTCAGCATACTCATCGCCGTCGAGCCAGTTCAGCAATATCTGCTGTTGAAAGCCCTTACCGCCAAAACTGATGATAGCATATTTGCCACGCACCAAATTGTCTGAATCGGGCACCTTAAACTGTCCGCTTCCATATACTTTTAAGCCCTGCACACCAGATTTGGTCACAAACTCTTCTTGTTTGGTGATGATGTTTCTAGCGCCTTTTTCTTCGTAGCTTTTTAAGATCTGCTCCAGCGTTTTCTCAAAATCGGGCTCTTTGGGCTCGGTAAAAGTGGTAGATGAGGCAGCTATGGTGAAAACCCCCTTCGGATTGTTGTACACAAAGGTCTGGGTGTCATCAATCTTGGCCTTTGCCTCGGGCGGAATGGCAACCTCTTGCCGTACCAACACCTCAGGAGTCTCCAATTCGATTGGGGGAAAACCATAAGAGCTACTGATCCACTCACCTTCCAACAATTCTTTTGAGGGATGGCCGAGCACCGTGTCTTTTACCTCTTTGAAACCGAAGTAGGCAATGGAAGCGGCGGATCCAAAAAATAGAATGCCCGCCATTATGGCGGCTGCCCAATAGATTTTCTTGCGTCGTTTTTGCCTGGCAAGCTCTTGTAGGTATTCCTCGTCTTGCAGAAGCTCTTCTTCTGTGGGTTCGGGCAGGGCCTCTTTGGTCTTTACCACAATCTGTTCGACCAGTTTACGGTCTTCTTCGGCAGCCTTGGTCTCGGGCCTTGATTTGGCAAACTTCACCAAATCGGCCGTTTCAAGTACCTTTTTGAACTGTTGAATGGTAGTTTCGTCAAGCTTGAGTTCACCGGCATCCTTGAGCATTTCCAAGCGTTCTATGAGCTGGTTGGTGGTGCTTTCCAAAGCAGAAACGTGTACCTCTTCCTCAAGGTACGAACGAACGATGTTGGTGAGTTCTGAGTAATATTTTTTGTATTCGTCTTGAATGAGATAGCGCGAATTATCCAACTTTTTCAGTTCGAGCAATGCCCTGTCATAAGGGGGCAGCAACGCTTCTTTTTCTTCTTCGGTCAAGGGCTTTTTTCGAAGGAAGAACCAATAGACCAGTCCTCCGATGAGCAGAAGTGCCAAAAGGATGCCCACTATGATGGCTATGGTCTTTGCGTTGTTCTTTTCAACCTCTATCAGCGGCTTTATATCGTACATTTTCTGCTTCAGGGTGTCTACCGGCACCGTGGCGACCGCTATTCTGAAAGAATCGGTGAAAAAAGGTTTTTCGTTGATGGCAATACGCTGCGGCGGAATGGTATAGGTGCCGCTATCGAACTGCGTCAGGGCATACAGGCGCTGCAGCACCATTCGGTCTTCGCTCTTTACCGTATCGATGCCAAGGGCCTCGACCATCTCGAGAGGTGAAAAGGTCTGGTCTTCAGGGAAAAACACCATATCGGTGGTGTCGGTCTCTACCGTGATCTTGTACCGGATCTGTTCACCGATTTTTATGGAAGCGGTGTCGATTTCGGCACTGACCTTTGACTGGGCCCGTACAAGTTGAACCGAACAGCATATAAGAAACAGCACCAACATTGTCTTTGGCACCCCTTCATATTTCTTGATCCGTGTTTCAACCTTCATTTCAGCCCCTTTGTTTAAAATAGCCCAATAGTTTTCTCACGTAGCTTTCATCGACCCTGCAATGAATGATGCCACTACCCGATTTGGCGAAAGAGTCGGTAAAATAGTCCACTTTGTTGCGGTGGTATTTGGCATAGTCCATCCGAACTTTTTTCGACTTGGTGTTCACCAGGCGCACATCACCTGTCTCAGGATCGAGCATTTGAACCACCCCTAGGTTGGGAATGGCCTTTTCTTTTTCATCATACACCCGAATACCCGTTACATCGTGTTTGTTACCAACTATTCGGAGGGTGTTGTCGTAATCATCTGCAATAAAATCGGAAAGCACGAACACGATGGCCTTTTTCTTCATCACGTTGGTCAAAAACTTGAGGGCCTCACCGAGGTTCGTACCCGAGGTGTTCGGTTTGAACTCCAACAGTTCGCGAATGATCCTCAGAACATGGCTTTTCCCTTTTTTGGGAGGGATAAAAAGTTCTACTTCCTCCGCAAATAGAATCAAACCGACCTTATCGTTGTTCTGCATGGCCGAGAAGGCCAAGGTCGCAGATATCTCTGTTATCAATTCTTTTTTGAACTGGTTGGTGGTGCCGAAGAATTCTGAACCGCTGACATCTACCAAAAGCATCATGGTGAGTTCACGCTCTTCTTCGAAAACCTTCACAAAAGGTTCGTTGTAACGGGCGGTCACATTCCAGTCAATAGAACGCACGTCGTCACCGAACTGGTATTGACGCACTTCGCTGAACGTCATACCGCGACCCTTAAAGGTAGAGTGGTACTCACCGCCAAAGATATGATCTGACAGCCGACGTGTCTTGATCTCTATCTTTCGTACTTTTTTAAGTAGTTCTTTGGTATCCATTCAGGTTCAATTTTGCACCGTACTGGTTCAATGTTTTTAGGTTGGAACGTTGAACGCGAAACGACGAACCCTAGGGTACTTCAACCTCATTCACGATTCGGTTGATGATTTCTTCAGAAGTGACGTTTTCGGCCTCGGCCTCATAGGTGATGCCGATTCTGTGTCGCAGTACATCATGCACTACGGCCCGTACATCTTCGGGTATTACATAGCCCCTGCGCTTTATAAAGGCATGGCATTTTGAGGCAATCGCCAAATTGATACTGCCTCGTGGCGAAGCACCGAAACTTATCAGTGGCTTGAGGTTCTCCAATCCGAATTTCTCAGGATAACGGGTCGCGAACACCAAGTCGAGAATGTACTTCTCGATTTTCTCATCCATATACACCTGACGGGCAGCTTCTTGCGCCTGTAGAATCTGTTTTAGGGTAATGACGGGCTTGACCTCGTTCAAGATTCCGTTCAAATTCTGGCGAATAATGAGTTGTTCTTCGGTAAATTTCGGATAGTCGATGACGGTCTTCAACATAAAACGGTCAACCTGTGCTTCAGGCAATGGATAGGTACCCTCTTGTTCAACGGGGTTTTGTGTGGCCATCACCAAAAAGGGGGGGTTCAGGTTAAAGGTTTCATCACCGATCGTAACCTGTTTCTCTTGCATGGCCTCCAACAGGGCCGACTGCACTTTGGCAGGTGCCCGGTTGATTTCGTCTGCCAAAACAAAATTGGCGAAAATCGGACCTTTCTTAATAGAGAAGTCGTTCTCTTTGATGTTGTAAATAAGGGTGCCGATAACATCGGCGGGCAAAAGATCGGGCGTGAACTGTATTCTGCTAAAACTTCCCTTGACGGCTTTTGCAAGGGTGTTGATGGCCAAGGTCTTGGCTAGGCCGGGCACTCCTTCCAACAAAATATGGCCTTGGCCCAACAGACCGATGAGCAGCCGCTCGACCATTACTTTCTGTCCTACAATGACCTTGTTTATTTCTTGCCTGAGCAAATCAATAAACGCACTCTCCTTCTCAATTTTCTCGTTCACAGCGCTAATGTCAACCGTAGTATTTTCCTCCATATAATAAAAATCGTAACGTAAGTTGTATGAGCAAATTAAATAGACCGCAAAATGAAGATTTATTTAAAATCGGCCTGTTAATTAATGGTTAAAAATATCACGAAAGCCCAAGTTTTATGAAGTATTTAAGGGATTAATTTTATATTTTCAGAACACACCAAACAAGCATTCATGTTTTCAAGAATTATCGCTGGCACCATGACCTGGGGAAGTTGGGGCAAACAGCTTTCACAAAAAGAAATGGTCGACCTGATGCAACATTGCCTTGAAATCGGCATCACCTCTTTCGACCATGCCGATATTTATGGCGATTACCAAAATGAGCAAGTGTTCGGGGATGCCTTTGCAGAAAGTGGAATCGCCAGAGAGCAGGTACAGTTTATCAGCAAGTGTGGCATTCAAATGACCCAAGGGCGAAACAACATGGTAAAGCATTACCAATACGACAGGGCATATATTATTTGGTCAGTCGAAGAGTCTTTGAAAAAACTCAAGACAGATTACCTTGACCTGATGCTCTTGCATAGACCCAGCCCCTTGATGCACCCTGATGAAATCGCACAGGCTGTTCAGACATTGATGAAAGATGGAAAGATCAAGCAATTCGGGGTCTCTAATTTTACCCCCTCACAAATTGCCTTGATAGAGACCCATGTGCCGGTCGAGGCCAACCAGGTCGAGTTTTCATTGTTGCACTGCGACCCAATGTATGATGGCACATTTGACGATTGCATCATCAATAAGCGAAAAGCCATGGCCTGGAGTCCGCTGGGAGGATTTTTTTCTGGCAACAGCGAACAAAAACACCGGTTGACGAAAGTGCTTTCAACATTGGTAAAAAAGTACGGTGTTGCTGCCGATGTGTTGTTGTTGACGTGGCTGATGAGGCATCCGGCCAAGGTTTTTCCGGTAGTGGGCACAACAAACAAAGAGCGCTTGTCTATGGCAAGGCAAGCCACGCAAATTGAACTTGGGCTCGAAGACTGGTTCATGCTTTTGGAGGCCAGTCTCGGACATGAGGTTCCGTAAATTCAAGTTATGAAAAAAACAGTATTGATCACCGGCGCAACCAGTGGTATTGGCAAGGCCACAGCCGAACTATTGGCAGAAAAAGGCTTTGTTTTGATACTATGTGGCCGGCGCCAAGAACGATTGGATGCACTTCAAGAACAACTAAAAGAGCATACCAAAGTTGCCACCCTGAGTTTTGATGTCCGCCACCGAGAGGCCGTTTTCGAGGCCATTGGCTCGTTGCCGGAACCCTTTTCGACCATCGACATTTTGATCAACAATGCTGGCAACGCCCACGGACTCGACCTTATTCAAGAGGGCAGTATGGATGATTGGGACGCCATGCTCGATATTAACGTGAAGGGCCTACTCTATGTCTCTAAAGCGGTTTTGCCCCAAATGGTTGCTCGAAAGGCGGGCCATATCATCAACATCGGCTCCACTGCCGGCAAAGAAGTATATCCGAAGGGCAATGTGTACTGTGCTAGCAAGCATGCCGTTGACGCCATTAACCAAGGCATGCGCATCGACCTTAATGCCCATGGTATTCGAGTGGGGGCCATCAATCCAGGTTTGGTCGAAACAGCGTTCAGCGAGGTGCGCTTCAAGGGCGATTCAACAAGGGCCGAAAAGGTCTACCAAGGCTATCGACCCTTAAAACCGGAAGATGTGGCCGAGATCATCTGGTTTACGATTAGCCGACCCCCCCATGTGAACATTGCCGATTTGGTTGTAATGCCCACTGACCAGGCCAGTTCAACTATTATCAACAAGAAATGATCAACAAACGCCTTCTTGTCAAGAACCTTCTAGCTCATAACGACGAGAACAGTTTTTACGACAAAAAACGTTTTATCTCCATTGGCGAAAAAGAGGGAAAGGCCAAGTTTCTGAAGCATGTCTGTGCGCTGGCCAATAGCAACCCGAAGAACAATTCGTATATCGTGGTCGGGGTGGAGGATGAGGACAATAAAATCGTCGGTGTCGATTTTTTTGACGACAGTAAAATTCAGAACCTGGTCAACGCCTATTTAGAAAATCCACCGTTGATATCTTATGAGAATATCCAGTTTCCCCATTTGCCCGAGGGAAAAGTAGTGGGTTTGGTGACCATCAGGTCAAATGGCAAGATTTGCTCCCTCCGAAAGAACATCTGGAAATATTATGGTGGCTCTGTCTTTTTTAGGGAAGGAAGTATCAGTATGCGAAAGGTCTTTGACATCGAGATCAAAGATGTGAACTCAGAAACGGTTGCCAAACTTGAGCAGCATGCCCGCAACAACATAGAACTGACCCTTGACGGGGTCATAGACTTTATCAATAACCGGCATGCCAATCTCACTAGCCATTATAAGGTTTTTAAAGAGCAATTTGTGGTTTGCTGGGCGGGACACCAAAAAAAGGTCAAAGGTCAGGAATATTATTCGCGGGTCGACATTGAATTGATCAACGAGCAGGTGAAACTGTTCTATTCGGCACTTGATGAAATCAGCATAGACTATGATGATGACTCGTTTACGATTCTCGAGTATGTGCAGCTTGGGCTGGGCAAATTGCAAAATTATTATCCACTGGAAGAGGTGACCATTACTTTTTCAGAAAACGGCACCTATCAACTGAACAGCAAGTTGGTGTTTGAGCCGCCACAATACGATAAGAAGACCCTGCACCATATATTCAATGCCAATCAGGCGGTTCTGGAAAAATTGAAAAACAACATTGAGCTGAACGCGGCGGAAAAACACGATTTAAAACATTTGCCCGATACGTTGCTGTTATGTTATCTAAATGGGTTCGAAGAGGCCAAAGAGCTTATGGAAAATGCCCGTTCGCTGTTAAAAAGTGCCGACCAGAAAGTATACCTGTCTTTAAAGGAGACCCTCCGCATTATTAGAAAGGTCACTTACAACTAAAGCTTTTTCAACCATAAGATTTGGTATGGTTTTACTTCTATAAAACCACTGTTCACCTCATATTTTTTGTTGGTGACCATATCATGGTAACAGGCCTCTTTTAGATACCCCAACTTGGCTACCCAACCACCGTTTATAACTTGCGGCGATTCGTCAAAATTGCATACGACCAAAACACCTTGCTTGTTTCCATTCCGTTCAAAAGCCAGAATATGCTGGTTGCCGGTATGGTGTAGTTCTAAATTGTTTTCGTCTGAAAGAACAGCGGTTCTTTTTCGAATGGAAATAAGATTTTTTATACCGTGGTAGACTTTTGATTGGGGTAGGTCTTTGTTGTCGAGTTGGCCAACTGTGTTCCAGTTTTGCGTGGGCCGGTTTACCCAGCGACTGTCATCTTTTTTGGCATCATCACCCAAAAAGGAATAATCGTTCAAGGTCGCGATTTCATCACCTGCATAAATCAAGGGCATACCGCCAAAAGAGAGAACAATGCCGTGCAGCATGATGATTTTGTCGATTGAAGTTCGTATACGTTCGGGGTCATTTTCTTCAAGGCCCTTCTCAAGCCCCAACAGTGATGCGGCACTGCCCGTTATGCGCCCATCGCCGGTCTTTGGATTATACATGAAGAGCAGCCCTTTAGCGGGAGACCATTCGAGGCACTGACAGTAATAATCGAGCAAAAACTTGCGGTGCCCCTGTGGATTCCAGCCCAACTCGGCAATGAAACGGTCATCAAGGCCCAAACCAATATCATCGTGGCAGCGTATATAGTTGATCCAGGTACAGTCTCTGGGCTTGTCGGGCAAATTGCCCAAGCTCTTGTAAAGCAAGTTGGTTTTCTTGGTGGCAATCGAGTTCCATAGCAATGCCATGAGAGATGCATTGTAGGCCACCTCACATTCGTTGCCCTTGGTCGGGCCTTCGCCGAAATATTTTAATATTTCATGAGGGGCCACAATGGCCTCTGCCAAAAATATGGTTCCGGGGGCCACCACTTGAAGGCACATTTTGAACAGCGCAATGACGGCATGGGCCTCGGGGAGGTTCTGGGAAATGGTGCCCAGTTTTTTCCAAAGAAAGGCCAATGCGTCGAACCGAACAATATCGACCCCCATGTTGACCAGCTTACATAGATTGGTCAGCATTTCGAGAAAAACATCGGGGTTCGTGTAATTCAAGTCCCACTGGTATGGGTTGAAAACCGTCATCACCCATTTTTTCATTTTTGGGTCATAGGTGAAATTTCCGGGAGCTGTTTCCGGGAAGATTTCGGGCAGGTTCTTTTCAAACTCGTCGGGGATGGTGCGGTCAGAAAAAGTATAATAATATTCTTGGTACTTTTTGCTTCCTTCCCTTGCTTTTTTGGCCCATGAAAATTCATTGGAGGTGTGGTTGGCCACAAAGTCGAGCATCAAATACATGTTCTCGCCACGCATTGTTTTGGTCAGGGCCAGCAAATCTTTTTTGGTACCGTATCTTTTGTCGATTTCATGGTAACTATTAACGGCATAACCCCCGTCGTTTTCACCTTCGGGGCGGGTGGTTATGGGCATGAGGTGAAGAAAGTTTATGCCCAGATCCTTAAAGTAGGAAAGCTTGTTCGCAACCCCTTTTAAATCTTTGTTGAAATGGTCGACATAGAGCTGCATGCCCACCATTTTTTCAGATTGGTACCAGTTGCCCGCTTCTATCCGTTCCACATCTTGCAAACGAAGTTCTTCGGGGCGTTGCGCGAAGAGCTCGGGCAATAACTTCAACAGTCGTTCAAAGTGCTTTTTATGTGTGGCCTCGTCGTAAAGCAAAAAGAACAGGTCTTTGATCAAGGTCAGATTGGCCGTAAACCGCTTGTCAAAAAGTAGTTCAGGGTCTTTTTTGTCCAGGCCAAATGAGATTAACCGATGTATGGCGGCTTGGTTCATGCTAATCTATCAATTGTGATTTGTGGGGCAGTGCGGCTATGGCCCCATATTTTGTGGTTGTGATGGCGCCTGCCTTGTTGGCCGTTCGGACCATTTTCAGCAATAAATCGAAATCGGAAAATACCGACTCAAAATTTGCCAATTCTGAAATCTGGTAAAGCAGACAGCCTATAAAAGCATCTCCAGCCCCTGTGGTGTCAACGGGTGTCACCGCTATACTGGGCACCGTTTGTTTTTGTTGGGTGGTGCTCAAAAGCGTACCGTCGCCACCAAGGGTTATTGTTACGATGTTGGCCCCCATGTCATGCAACGCATCACAGGCTTCGTGCATATCTTTTTTTTCGGATATTAGCTGGGCTTCCTCCAAGCTGAACTTGCAGAGGTGCGATTTTTGGACAAATGGCATGCATTTCTTGACAAAGGCAACTTGGTTGTCTTTCCAAAGATCGGCCCGGTAATTGGGATCGAAACTTATGAAAGAGTCTTTGGTCAGGGCATCAAAAAGGTAGTGGTTATAGGCCTCTTCCAAAGGGCCGCCCAGCATTGCGGTGGCCGCCCCCAGATGCAATATGTTGTGGTCAAACTTTTTTTTGATGGATGGATCGTACTTGAGCTCCCGATCGGCACCACGGCTGAAAACAAAGTCACGTTCACCATCTTCTGCCAATGAAACGAAGGCCAGTGTTGTAAAGGTCTTGGAGCGTTGGGCCAACGAAACATCCACATTTTCATCTTTGAGCACATTCAACAGAAAATGTCCAAAGGGGTCGTTGCCAACACAACCTATAAAAGAGCTCTTACCGCCAAGTTTGGCTATGGCACAGGCCACATTGGCGGGTGCGCCACCTGCTTTCTTGGTGAACTCGACTGCTTCTGAAAGGTTGCTGCCCTGATTTTCGGCGACGAAATCAATCAACAGTTCGCCGACACAAAAAACCTCTGCCATTGTGTTGTTTTTGTAATTGGCAAGATAAGTGAAAAAATGTCCTTCGACCAAAATTTCCAAGTGCCGAAGGACAGTGCTATTGTGTTTTCAATGAACTATCCGCATTTAGATGACCCGCAGTCTTTGCAGGTAAGGCAGCCTTCTTGGTATATGAGGTTTTCTGACTTGCAGTTCTCACAGCTTTGCCCCTTTGCCAAGGTGCCATCGGCCACGTAACGCTTTAGGGCCCGGGCCACACCATTCTTCCAGGTATTGATCGATTCACTGTCAAGTTGCAGGCTGTTGATAAGGTCTACTATCTTTTCTATCGGCATGCCGTGTCTTAGGGTACTGGATATCAGTTTGGCATAGTTCCAGTACTCTGGGTTGAACTTATGCGAAAGGCCTTCAATGGTGGTCTTGTAACCCCTTTTGTTCTTGTACTGAAAATCATAACGCGAGGTGCCGTCTTCATTACGGTTTTTGATGATTAGGCCTTCATTGACCCATCGGGGCAGCAAAATACCGTCTTCATCATCGGCCAGACCGGTAAAAATTTCATACGGTTTTTGGTCGATCAAGCCAATAAAGGCAATCCATTTTTCTTTGTTGTTCTGAAAACGAACCACATCTGCCTGTAATATTTCTGGGCGTTTGGTGGGGAAAGGGGTAAGACTCGTGCCTTTTTCCTCCTTTTTGTCATCGTTTGAAATGAGCACCCCAGACCTGGACCCGTCGCGATATACGGTAACCCCCTTACAACCGACTTTCCAAGCTTCCAGATAAAGCTTTCCGACAAGCTCTTCAGAAACATCGTTCGGTAGGTTGATGGTCACACTTATCGAGTGGTCTACCCATTTTTGTACCGCTCCCTGAAGGTGTACCTTGCTCAACCAATCCACATCGTTGGAAGTTGCTTTGTAATAGGGCGATTGCTCCACCAGGGCGTCCAGCTCTTTTTGGGTGTATTGTTTGTCGGTATCGATACCGTTGACCTGCATCCATTGCTTGAATCGGTGGTGAAAAACAACATACTCTTCCCATGAATCGCCCACTTCGTCAACAAAGTCGACCCTTGCATCCTTATCGTTGGGGTTTACCTTTCTTCTACGCTTGTAGACCGGAAGAAAAACAGGCTCTATGCCCGAGGTCGTCTGCGTCATAAGGCTGGTGGTGCCTGTCGGGGCAATGGTCAAAAGTGCAATATTCCTGCGGCCATATTCCAACATTTCGTAGTAAAGCTTGTTGTCGGCTGCTTTCAGGCGCTGGATGAACGGGTTTTCTTTTTCCCTTTCAGCATCAAATATGGCAAAGGGGCCACGTTCTTTTGCGGTGTTCACCGAGGCACGATAGGCCTCTAGTGCAATGATTTTGTGTACCTCTTCAGAAAAGAGATTGGCCTCTTCAGAACCGTACCGTAAGCCCAATGATGCCAACATATCGCCCTCGGCGGTAATGCCGATACCCGTTCTACGGCCTTCGGCCGCTTTTTTTCGAATGTTCTCCCACAATCTTCTTTCTACGGCCTTGGTTTCTTCGAGTTCGGGGTCTTCGTTGATCTTCTGCAAGATGGCATCAACTTTTTCAAGCTCCAAATCAATGATGTCATCCATGATACGCTGGGCAGCGGCAATGTGCTTTTTGAAAAGCTCGAAGTCAAAACTGGCTTTGGCAGTGAACGGTTGGTCTACATACGAAAATAGATTGATGGCCAACAGGCGGCACGAATCGTAGGGGCACAAAGGGATCTCGCCACAAGGGTTGGTAGAAATGGTCTTGTAGCCTAAATCGGCATAACAGTCGGGCACCGACTCCCTTATAATGCTGTCCCAGAACAAAACCCCGGGTTCAGCCGATTTCCATGCGTTGTGCACGATTTTTTCCCATAGTTTTTTGGCCTCGATCTCTTTTGAATATTTTGGGTTCTCGCTATGTATCGGAAAGCATTGTGTATATTTTTCACCGGCCTCGACGGCTTTCATGAACGCATCATCGACGCGAACCGAAACATTGGCGCCGGTCACTTTGCCCTGTACCATTTTGGCATCTATAAAATCTTCGGCATCTGGGTGGTTGATTGACACTGATAGCATCAAAGCGCCCCTTCGGCCATCTTGTGCCACCTCTCGGGTCGAGTTTGAGTACCGTTCCATAAAGGGCACCAAACCGGTTGAGGTAAGGGCAGAATTTTTTACTGGTGAGCCCTTGGGCCTAATATGTGAAAGGTCGTGGCCCACACCACCTCGGCGCTTCATCAATTGAACCTGTTCTTGGTCAACCTTCATAATGCCCCCATAGGAATCTGACATACCATCGTTGCCAATCACAAAACAGTTTGATAGTGAGGCGATTTGGAAAGGGTTGCCGATGCCGGCCATAGGGCTTCCTTGCGGCACAATGTACTTGAACCCTTTGATAAGGTCGAACACTTCCTGTTCGCTCATCGGGTTGGGATACCTTGTCTCTATTCTGGCAATCTCTTTCGCAATTCTACGGTGCATCTGGTCTGGATCTTTCTCGTAGAGATTGCCTTCTGAATCTTTGAGTGCATACTTGCTTATCCAAACTTGGGCGGCAAGCTCATCGCCCTTGAAATAAGCCAAAGAGGCTTGAAAAGCTTCGTCTTGCGAATATGTTTTTTTTGATGGTTGGGCAGTTTTTGTTTGCATGTACTAAAATTTTGTTCAAAAGAAAAAGAGGAAAAGTGTGATAAAAGTATGAAAATGATGGCAACCTCGAACATGACAACAATCATAAAGTGTACAGGAAAAGCATATTAAATAACTGAAAAACAGAATATTAAAAAAATATCAACAATAAAAAGTTAACAAAAAATGAAAATGTTCAATAGGATGTAAAACGAAATTGAGTAAAAACCCGAATGGTTGTGCAAGACAAGGGAAAATGGTTGTAAACGGTATTGTATTTTGTTGAAATCTAATGGGGCAACCTGTTTGACATGAACCCGCTATTTATGATTTTTGCAATATGAGGACTTTGGTGGTAGGTGATATACACTCGGCAAATAGGGCCCTGCGTCAAGTACTTGATCGGGCAGCGGTCAGTACCGGTGACAAGATCATCTTTCTAGGGGATTATGTGGACGGGTGGAGCGAGGCGGTCGAAACCGTTGATTTTTTGATTGGACTAAAAAAGACGCACAACTGCATCTTTATTAGGGGAAACCATGATGATCTGTGCCGAGAGTGGCTTTTGACAAGAGAAGAAAACCCTACATGGCTGATGCACGGGGGGCAAGCGACCAAAGATTCTTATTCCGGCATTGACCGTGAGAGACTAGAGCGGCATTTACGGTTTTACGACGATTTGGAAAACACCTATCTAGACGGCGAAAATAGACTTTATCTGCACGCCGGTTTTACCAATCTAAAGGGCATAGAACATGAATATTTTGAGAAGATGTTCTATTGGGACAGAACCCTTTGGGAATTGGCGCAGGCAGTTGGTCCGCACCTTAAAAGGGACAATAAGAATTTTCCACAGCGGCTGAAGAATTACCATGAAATTTTTATTGGGCATACGCCTATTTCCAAGACTGGACCAGCCGTACCCAAAAACGCGGCCAATGTCTGGAACGTAGACACAGGGGCGGCGTTCAAAGGCCCACTGACCATTATGGATGTTGAAACGAAGCAATTTTGGCAAAGCGACCCCGTTCATACCCTTTACACCAACGAAAATGGCAGAAACTAAAAAAGCCGACCTATTGGCCGGCTCTTCCTTGGGTTGGTTTTAGTTAAAACTTGCCTGCTTTGTGGTCATCTTGCCACTTGACCAATTCTTTCCACATGCCCTCGTAGGCCATTTTTGCCTGCATGGGCCATGAAGAGGGGTCATGAATGCGATAGCGATCACCTCCTGAATCAAGCACCTCTTGACATTTGGCCACCGAGGTTTCAGAGAGTGCTTTCCACGTTTTTATATCGAATGAATGGAAAAGCTGCTCGATTTTTGGGCCGATGCCTTCCACAATCTTGAGGTCATCTTGCTTGACTTTCTTTCCAAAGGCCACCTTTGCCGCTTCTGCATCAAAGGTGTGCGCAGTTGGTGCGGCAGCCATGGAAGATGCTTCAGTTGGGGTATTTTGGGCGTTTTGATATTGCTTGGACACTTTTTCGTTACAGGCATCGAGCTCTGAGCGCAGTTGGGTATTTTTCTTCTGCAGGGTGGTGAGCTCAGTTGATTGGTCAATGGCGGTACCGCTGCCTTTTCCCAAGAGATAGCCAAGTATTCCACAGATAGCCCCTACCAAAAGCGGAATCAACCAACACCAGATGTTTATGTTCCCAAAATCCATTTCCAAGTCTTTAAGTGAAAAATTAAACTAGGCGGTGAAAACCCTGTTTTACGCTTTAGAAAACTATTCGTTGATGGTTGTGTTTTCAACGCCCCCGCCATCACAACAATTGCAATGGTTTGTGTAAAAATATATGCCTGCCAAAATGGCTATTACCATGCCGATTAAGTAGGCCAAACGCTTGCCCATGGGTCAAAGAATTAGTGTTCAGCTATACAAAATATTAAAAATCTTATAAAAAAGTTAAAATTTTTCAATTTAATCTTAGTTTTCAAACAGTTAGAGGCACTTTTCTCTTCATGTCAAAAAACAGGCAATCAACCAAAAAATGCCAACCATACATTTTTTTCGCCCAAGTACAACGAACTGCTTAATTCTTTGCTTGAAGATACCGAGCTTTACAGTAAGATTAGGTAAGGACCCTATTTCTCCCGACAAAGTTCCGGCACTGAAATAGGGTTTTCAATCATTAAGTTTGAGTTAGTTAAGTTGGTTTAAAAACCATCTCTCCTGAACTTCAAAAGGAGAGGTGGTTTTTATGCATAAACTTTTCAAAGAGCAAGTATTTGTTTTTTAGAAACAGCACGATTTACTTACTGCACATAAAAACGTATCAATCACACAGTTTTTTCTTCCCCACACAGATAAACTCCTTATAAACAATTCTTTATGGCATAGTTTAGTAGAGACGACCCGTTAAATTCCATGCTTATCAAAGCAATGACAGCTTTTTTGAAAAATGGGGTTATCGGCCCACCAAGACTTTAGGGTGAACGGGGATTGCTTTACCATGCGGACCATAGATTATTTCGGATTGGATTGCCAGAACCGTAGAACAGTAAAAAACACTATCATGAAGACCACGATGCTTACTATTTTGACCTTTGGCTGTATGCTGCTCATTTTAGGGGCACAGAACCTATTGAGGGGCAGCTGGACTGTTGGCGATACCGCTACTGTGCAAAAGAAAAAAGCCAAAGACCAATAGCCAACCGAACCTTCTGTTGCATCCGGAACAAAGGAGTGTCGGGCCCATTTGGCTGTAGAAAACCCATGGTCGCTTGAGCCAGTTTCGCTTAACATGGGATGGAGGAGCTAAGCGACCATGGGTCTTTTATGTTTTTATAAATCAAATTTGATGCCTTGGGCCAATGGTAGTTCTGTGGTGTAGTTGATGGTGTTCGTCTGTCGGCGCATATAGATTTTCCATGCATCGGATCCGCTCTCGCGGCCGCCACCCGTTTCTTTTTCACCGCCAAAGGCCCCGCCGATCTCAGCACCAGAGGTGCCTATGTTCACATTGGCAATACCGCAATCGCTTCCTGCGACTGACAAAAACTTCTCGGCCTCCCGTAGGTTGTTGGTCATGATGGCCGATGAAAGCCCTTGTACCACGCCGTTCTGCAATTCAATGGCATTTTCAACGCTTCCTGAATATTTTAAAAGGTACAAAATGGGCGCAAAGGTTTCTTCTTGAACTATCTCAAAAGAATTCTCTGCCTCGGCAATGGCAGGTTTTACATAGCACCCGCTTTCATAGCCTTCACCGGTCAAGACGCCTCCTTCCACAACAATGTTTCCACCCTCTTTTTTCACTTTTTCCAAAGCGGCTTCGTACATCTTCACCGCGTCGGTATCGATAAGAGGCCCTACATGGTTGTTTTCATCGAGTGGATTGCCGATACGCAATTGCTGGTAGGCATCGACCAAGGCATTTTTTACTTTCTCGTAAATGGATTCGTGTATGATCAAACGTCTGGTCGAGGTGCAACGCTGGCCGGCAGTGCCGACAGCACCGAAAACAGCTCCAATAACGGTCATTTTGATATCGGCATCGGGCGTGACGATAATCGCGTTGTTTCCGCCCAATTCGAGCAATGATTTGCCCAATCGTGCCGCAACCGCCTGCGCGACAATTTTACCCATACGGATAGATCCTGTGGCAGACACCAAGGGAATGCGCTTGTCGTGTGTCATCATCTCACCCACTCTGTAATCGCCATTTATAAGGCAAGAGATACCTTCAGGAAGCTTATTCTCTTTTAGCACTTCAGCGATAATATTTTGACAGGCAACGCCGCACAGTGGGGTTTTTTCTGAAGGTTTCCACACACAAACATCACCACAGACCCATACAAGGGCAGTGTTCCAGGCCCAAACGGCCACTGGAAAGTTAAAGGCCGAGATAATGCCCACCACGCCAAGTGGATGGTACTGTTCGTACATGCGGTGGCCCGGTCTTTCAGAGTGCATGGTAAGACCATGCAACTGACGCGATAGCCCAACGGCAAAGTCACAGATGTCTATCATTTCTTGTACCTCGCCAAGACCCTCTTGATATGATTTGCCCATTTCATAGGAAACCAGCTTGCCAAGGGGCTCTTTAAGTTCCCTCAATTTGTTGCCAAACTGCCGTACAATTTCACCGCGCTGGGGGGCGGGGACCATTCTCCATTGGCGAAAGGCCTTGGTCGCTGATTCCATTACCATTCCATACTCTTCTTCAGTGGTCGAGGTCACTTTGCCGATAAGCTGGGCATCAACCGGTGAGTACGAGGCAATGGGTTCACCTGAACCAAAGTTCTCCGAACCTGTTGAGGTTCCGGGGTTCATATCTTGCACCCCTAATTGTTGTAGGGCTTTTTCTATTCCGAAATCTGTTGCTACGATTGACATTTATAACTTTTTTGAGATGTTTTGTTGTTTTGATAACAAATGGAGCAGCAAAGCTACAAAGAATGACGCTGATGCCCAATGCTTCTATAAAGTATGTGGCCAAGATCAGTAAGATTCCCAATAGGGCCGGAAGTGCCTGTACGGTAAAGATCTTTTTAGATACCGAGATGGCCCCATAGATTCCAGCAATTGTTACGCACCCCAAAAAGAAGAGCGCCACATTCCGTTGCCAATTGGGGTCTTCGATCAATAACGACCAAATAAGACCGGCGGCCAAAAACCCATTGTACAAACCTTGGTTGGCCGCCATGTTTTTAGTTGGTTCGAACAGGTCTTGCGGAAATTTCTTGAATACCTTTCGCGCCTTTGTCGTCCATGCAAACATTTCTAACCATAAAAAGTAGAGATGCAATAAGGCCACAAAGGCAACGATTATTTTGGCAACGATCAGCATAGATTCAATCTTCGGCAACAAAGCGTTCGTCGGCTTCCATTACCGTACCACAATTACCACAGGTTCTCAGTTCTTCTGAACCATAAAAATGTTTGAAATGCGCCAAAAAATCCTTCTCGATGTCGTTGAGGGTAAAATAGGCTTCGTACAGTTTATGGTTACAGTTATCGCAGAACCATAACAGGCCATCGTCTACATGCATATCGGCCCGCTTTCGTTCTACAACCAATCCGATAGAGCCTTCGTGCCTAACCGGTGAGTGGGGCACCTTTGCAGGGTGCAGGTACATATCGCCCGGCCCCAATTTCATGGTTTTTTTTTGTCCGTCTTCTTGTATGTGTATTTCAATATGCCCCTCTAGCTGGTAAAATAGCTCTTCGGTCTCGTTGTAGTGGTAATCTTTTCTGGCATTGGGCCCGGCGACCACCATTACAATGTAATCATCGGCATTTTTGTACAGATTGCGATTGCCTACCGGGGGCTTAAGGGTTTCACGGTTGTTTTCGATCCATTCATGCAAGTTGAAAGGAGGAGCT
The DNA here is from genome assembly GCF_000963865.1 of Flagellimonas lutaonensis. Lineage (NCBI taxonomy): Bacteria > Pseudomonadati > Bacteroidota > Flavobacteriia > Flavobacteriales > Flavobacteriaceae > Flagellimonas > Flagellimonas lutaonensis. The sequence goes on along the minus strand of NZ_CP011071.1, from coordinate 1,297,852 downwards.
ATGGCCATCTTCGATTACTTTACATAAAGGTAAAAAAGAAGGTTCAACCTACCTAAACATTCGGCCTATTTAAAGAATATCTGGGTGTAATAAAGATTGTTGTCGCTATCTTTTTTTACGCTGATGCCGGTATGGGTAAAGTCACCTTCGAGCGAAGATTTATGGTTGGGGCTGTTGAGCCACCATTGCAGTGCTTCTTCTGCCGTTCTAAAATTTTTTCCCACATTTTCGGCCACCTCTTTGGCATCTGCTTCGGCATATATTCTTGAAGCGCGCAAATCAAAATTGTCATGGCTGAGGTCGCCCTTTGATATCATATAGTCGTTGTGGTCGTTGGCTGCAGCGTAGGCTACCGAACTAAAATGTAATGTGGCAAGGCCCATAGATTGGCGATGGTCGTTGACAGAGGCCATTAGGTGCGTTTCCAACTCGGTAACATTGATAGATTCGACCTTTTCGATGGAATCTACCTCCTCTGGGGCACAACCTGATAAGAACAAAATTAACAGGACACTGATTTTGCCAACAACAACTGCCGTCTTTTTCATCATATTCAACTTCTACAAATAAAAGGCAGTTCAAAGAAGAGTTCGGGGGTTCTTCAAAGCGAAATTTCGCAGAAGTGTAAAGTACTGTTTTTTGTTTTTTGAGTGTCGCCTTTCTCGACAAGCGGTATCATTTTGCGGAAGAAATGCACAAAGCATCGGTCATTTACTCTATTTCATGCTCTTCATCACCTTCTTTTTTGAGCACTATATTAAAAACAAGGGCACCTATATCCTTGATGGGGCCATAGAGCACGGATTCTTGTTTGGTAGGTTCATTGATAAGATTGACCGATGCGGTGGCCCTCTCAAAAAAGATGAGCAAGGCTCCTAAAATCACGGCCACTTTCAGGGTTCCGAAAATACCGCCGGCAATTTTGTTCAACAGTCCCAACATGGCGAAATCGGCAATCTTGGTCAAAAACTTTCCGGCCAGGTGTACCACCACTACAATTATGATAAAGGTGATGACAAAAGCGGTAATCTTGATATAGCGTTCGTCCCAGTCCATGTTATCCGAAAGATACTCCGCAGTTTTGTACGAAAAGTGGATGGCACCGTAAATACCGGCTATCAATGCTATGAGCGAGGCAATTTCAACAAACAGCCCGTTTTTGAGCCCCTTGTAGAGACCCCACGCCAAAAGGATACCGAGTACAATATCTAAAAAGTCCACACCCCAAATATAGGGCATTGATTTGTACCTTTGGGGCATGGCACGGGACACACTTTTAAAAGAACGATGGCAGGTATTGGTTGAAAAGCTTTCGGCCCAATTCGCCGATGGCGACAAACTTGATCTAGACACCATCATTTACCTTGTGGGGGTGCAAGAGCTTGGCCAATTGAACCGCATTTTTAAAAAAGACGAAAAGCTATACTTGATGCACATCGCCATCTGCCGGTTGTTGGAACCTTACGGCTACTATGAATTTGAGTTCTTTGATGACGATGGTTGGCCCCATTACAAGGTAAAAGAGCAACTGCCCCCCTTGAAGGCAGGTGAACAATCGGTATTGATGAAAGAGGCCTTGGTCAATTATTTTATGGAAAAGGAATATATCTTATAAATGAAGACCACGCCCTATTACGCCGTAATCTTTACGAACACCCGAACCGAGGGTGACAACGGATACGCTGCAATGGCAGAAGAAATGGAGGCCTTGGCCCGAAAACAACCGGGGTTCATCGGTTTTGAGAGTGCCCGATCCGGTCTGGGCATTTCAATCAGCTATTGGGAGAGCACCCAAGCCATTGCCCGTTGGAAGGCAAACCTAGACCACCAGTTGGCACAAAAGCGTGGTATTGAAGAATGGTACTCTTGGTACAAGGTGCGTGTTTGTAAGGTAGAACGTGAATATGAGTTTACAAAACCATAATCACATGGTTTTTGAAAGCGCTTTACAAACCCTTACATTTGAGAGTATTATAGATAATTGCCTTTTGAATGAAAAAAACCGTACGATTTTCAAACCTTGACCGTAAAAAAACCATTGAAGAACTGTCAAAGGAAAGCTATGATCTGGTCGTTATTGGTGGAGGCATCACGGGAGGAGGCATAGCTCTGGATGCCGCCTCGCGCGGCATGAAAGTCGCTCTTGTCGAAAAAGGAGACTTTGCCTCGGGTACAAGCAGCAAATCGACCAAATTGATTCATGGAGGCCTCCGCTACTTGAAGCAATTTGATTTTTGGCTAGTGAAAGAAGTCGGTTCAGAACGGGCCATAGTGCATAAGCTGGCGCCTCATTTGGTGCTTCCCGAAAAAATGCTGTTGCCGCTGATAGAGGGCGGCTCGTATGGCAAATGGTTGACCTCGATCGGGCTTAAGGTATATGATATTCTGGCCCAAGTATCAGGGGAAGACAAGCGGCAGATGCTCGATAAAAAACAGGCATTGAAGCTAGAGCCCTTACTGCCCAAGAAGATTTTGAGCGGCGCAGGGTATTATGCAGAATATCGTACCGACGATGCACGCCTTACATTGGAAAACATCAAGACCAGCCTTCAATACGGGGCCAAGGCACTCAACTATGCCCAAGTGATCGATTTTCTATATCAGGACGGCAAAGTGGCCGGGGTCAAAGTGAAAGATGTGCCCACTGGCAATGAGTTTGAGATCAAATCGAAATACGTCATCAGCGCGGCCGGGCCTTGGGTAGATGAATTACGCAGCGTCAACAATTCGAAAAAAGGAAAACGACTGCACTTGACCAAGGGCGTGCACCTAGTGTTTCCTCATGAAAAACTTCCGGTGAGGCAATCGGTGTATTTCGATATTCCCGATGGGCGCATGATGTTTGCCATTCCCCGCGGAAAAATAACCTATATCGGCACCACCGACACCAACTATGATGCCGACAAAGATGATGTGCGCACCGATTTGGCCGATGCCATTTACCTGATTTCTGCGGTGAACAATATGTTCCCGAAAATCAACTTGGAGATTGAAGACATTATTTCGTCATGGGCAGGCCTGCGGCCTTTGATCCATGAAGAGGGCAAATCGGCTTCGGAGCTGTCGCGCAAAGACGAGATCTTTACTTCTGATACCGGACTGATCAGTATCGCGGGCGGAAAGTTGACGGGGTACCGTAAAATGGCCGAAAGGGTCGTCAACCGGGTTGCCAAGAATCTTGAGGAAGATCATGGCATTGAAGTTGGCCCCTGTACCACCGATAAGATTCCGCTTTGTGGCAGCGATTTCAAAAAGTCAAAGCACGTGAAAAAATACATCGCAGAGGTGTATGGCCGTATCAAAAAAGATGGTTTTTCAGAGTACGACGCATGGTATCTGGTAACCACTTATGGTAAGCAGACCGAACAAATATTGGAGCACTATGCGGGTTTCAAGAACAAAGACAATTACGTACGACTTATACGGGCCGAGCTGAAATTCGCCATTGAAAACGAAATGGTGCTGAACCCCATTGATTTCTTCATCCGAAGAACGGGCCGCCTGTATTTTGATATCGACAGTGTGCGCACTTTTATGGAACCTGTTCTTCAGGATATCAAAAACGCCTATGCCTATGATGCGGAACAGATGAGAATGTTTAAAGAAAAAATGGAAGAAGAACTGGAAAAGCACTCCAACTTTTCGTTGGAGAAGGTGTAAGGGGGTCAATCCAGTTTATCGGTGAGCTCCTTAATGGTTTTCTTTGCGTTCTTTCCTTCGTATAGAATTCTGTAAACAGCGTCGATAATGGGGGTCTTAACCTTCTTTTTGAACTTCGATTTTATTTTGTGTGCACTCTTCACGGCATAGTAGCCCTCAGCCACCATGTTCATTTCCATCATGGCACTTTTTACGGTATAACCCTTTCCGATCATATTGCCGAACAGGCGGTTACGGCTAAAGGTCGAATAACCGGTCACCAACAGGTCGCCCAAATAGGCCGAGCGGTTGATATTTCTATCGATATTGTGTATACGTTTTGTAAAACGCTTCATCTCTCGAATGGCGTTGCTCATCAATACACTCTGAAAATTATCGCCATACCCCAAGCCATGGGCAATGCCGGCGGCAATGGCATAGATGTTCTTGAGCATGGCTGCATACTCGGTGCCGATGATATCGTTTGATATCTTTGTTTTGATATAATGGCTGTCAAAATGTTCGGCCAACAGTTTTGCTTTGCTCTTGTCGGCACAGGCAATCGTAAGGTACGACAACCGCTCAAGGGCAACCTCTTCGGCATGGCATGGGCCGGTTATTACCCCGATATTCTCGAACGGAACACCGTATTTTTCATGGAAGTGTTCGCCCACTATCAATCCGGTTTCAGGCACTATGCCCTTAATGGCCGAAAAGATGATCTTGTCTGTCAGGGGCTTGTTCAATTTGTCGAGCTCGGCACTGAGAAAGGCAGATGGTATGGCAAAAATCAGAAGGTCAGAATTCTTGACCGCCTCGTTGATGTCGTCGGTCAGCTTGAGATATTCGGTGTGTAATTCTACAGAGGTCAGATAATTTGGGTTGTGCCCTTCCTTTTTTATGTATTCGATGGCATTGGTATTTCGTATGTACCAGTACACCGTATCCAGATTTTCGGTCAGCATTTTCACGATGGCCGTACCCCAACTTCCGCCACCTAAAACAGCGATTTTTACTTCTCGAGACATAAACTGATTTATTGCGCAAAAGTAGCTAAATCATCAAATTCAGCATGAAGCATTGATTTTCAACTAGTTGTGTTTTTTGGCACGGTGCTTGGTCTGTCAAGAACAGAACCATGAAGCAACACAGTTATGAGAGCAAGAACGTTACTATTCGGATTATTGGGTATAGGGCTATTGGCCAGCTCATGTTATACAGAAGTGATTTTAGACGATGATTTTATCGTAGACTCTGCCATCAATACCGATCAGGTATTGCAATCGTACGAACTTTGGTACATCGACATCAATGCCACCAAGGGTAATGGTGAAGTGCCTTTTTTGCAACGGGCTTTCACCGTATCTTTTGAAAATGGGGTACTATGGGCCAACAACAATATTGCCGGAATTGGCAAGAACGGAAATGGCTTGGGCATCGATGTCGGTTCGTATGCCACCTTGCCCGGAACGGTTGAGGTCAACCATGATGTTGATGGGCTATGGCGTTTGGATGTTTTTGCCGTGAACGGAAGCACATTGGAGCTGTATGACCCTAGAAGCGATACCTCCTATTTTCTTCGTGGCTACCATCGAAACAACTTTGATTACGACCTTGTTTTTTATGACAACCTCGATTATTTCCTGCAAGAGTATGAAGCTTGGGAAAAAACCTATACCAGTGAAATGGGGGCCATCAATGATTTTGATGACGAGAACTTCTTGCGCTTCTTTGCCGATAATGGCAGATATTTTCAATCATCAATAGATTCGCCCGCAACGCCCCTGCCCAATTTGGAATGGGATTATGAAGGCGACTATCAAATTTTTGACACCAATGATGAGACCCTAAAAACTTTAACACTCGATTATGACTTTTTGGGCAATGATTACTTTGAGCTCTACGTTATTGATGATAGAACAATCGAGCTCTACCACGTGGCCAGTGAAACGGTCTATGAGTTCACCGGAAGAGGATTTATCCAGTACCTGAAGTCAAACCACAAGACGGGCAAGAAAAGGATAAAAAAGAGCGGTAAGAAAATGAATGTTGTTCGGAAGCGTAAATTGTAAGGATATTCAGTAGTCATCGACTATCTATATAAGTTTTTTGGTTGGTTATTTAGTTGGAAACCACCCTGACATTTATCGTCAGGGCGGTTTCTTTTTCAATGAGATGGCATCCGATTTTGGCGGATGCGTAATCGAATTGAACCCCGACCGTAAGCGTCGGGGTCACATAAGAACATCTTCAAAACATGCACCTAGTCCGAGGTTTCATTTTATAATCGAACTTACCCCCTACGAAAGTACGTGACCTCTTTGTAAACAGCAATTACCTTGAAGTTTTAATTTTGGCAAGTGCCTCGAATTGCCCAATATGTGGGTTCTTTCAAACTTTTACAGAACGATGCCGTTTTTTGAAATTTGAGGGTGTTTCCTCGCTGACGGCCTTAAACGTTCGGTTGAAATAAGACAGGCTTTCAAACCCACAGGCAAAACAGGCCTCGGTCACCGTTTTGCCCGCCAACAATAGCCGCTTGGCATGGCTGATTCGATATTGGTTCAAAAACGTGATAAAGGTGCTGCCCGTTTCTTTTTTGAAGTACCGACAAAAGGCTTCCCGCCCCAAATTGCATTTTTCGGCTACCTCATCGATGGTGACCTTGGTGGCATACCGGTTTTCCAAAAAAGTATGGATTGTTCGTAGCCGCTCTTGGTCACGTTGCTTAAACCTGTTGATATAGGGCGAAGTGTGCAAGAGCTCAAATTCAGTGCTTTTCGAAAGGCTGTTCAATACATCGAGTACACTGGTAAAAAAACTAAAACCGTCCATCTGGTGCCATTGTTTCATAAGGGCCCCAATGCAGCGTTTTGTATCACCATGAAAAGCAATGCCATATTGCGCCATTTGCAATAACTTTTTGATAGCCCCCATTTCAGGATACTTGTCAAAGACCTCCTTTTTTATATCCGTCTTAATATGCAACACCTCATGTGTGTATTCGGTGGCCACCCCATAATCAAAGTTGAGGTGCGGAATATTCGAGCCTATCAACACCAAGTCACTTTCACTGTATTGTGAGATGTGGTTGCCAACATGTCTGGTGGCGCTGGCCCCCTCAATGTAGACCAACTCGTATTCTGGGTGGAAATGCCAATAGAACAAATCGCTCAACCTCGGACTGTGCAGCAGTCGAAAGGGAGAATTTGTTTTCTCAGCAATAGTCTCAAGTTGAACTTTCACGATTATAATTTACCAATATTGAATCAAAACACTACCAAAAAATCAAAAAAAGTCAATATAATTCAAATATAGGTCAATATTACAGTAGCGATTTCATACTGGTACCAGTAGTTTTACTTATAAATCTTCAATACTCAATGTTATGCAACAGACCAATTCGAAAATAGAAATGGCCAACAAGGCCCATGAAGAAATACCTGGTAACCCTTCAACCGCCACTAGCAGCAAGAAAAAACTGAACGACCGTTCAAACGGCAAACGCCTTCGCGTACTTTCTGAAGCGGACTGGGATTTTTGGATCAAGAACGGCTACATCATTATCAAAAATGCCGTTTCGAAGCAGCAGGCCAAGGCCACGGCCGATTTTCTGTGGGAGTTTGAAGAAAAAGACCCCAACGACCCAAGCACTTGGTACACGGCCCCAAGGGCAGAAATGCAGATGAAAGAATTGATAGGTACCGGGATGGTCGAGGTCTATAACCACCAGCTGCTCTGGAACAACCGCCAGACCCAACGAATCTATGATGCCTTTGTCGATATCTGGGGCACTGAAAAATTGTGGGTCACCATTGACAGGGCCAATCTAAATTTCCCCAACCGTCCGGGATTTGAACAGAAAGGCTTTATCCACTGGGACTATGACCCTGAGACCAAGCCCCAAAATGTGCAGGGGGTTCTTGCACTGGCCGACCAGCTCGATGAAAATATGGGGGGTTTTCAGTGCATTCCATGGCTTTACCGCAATTATGATAAATGGAAGCAGACCCAACCCAAAGACCGCGACCATTTTCAGCCCGATATTTCTGGGTTGGAAGACAAAATTGTGAAAGTTTCCTTGGAAGCAGGGGACCTGCTCATTTTCAACAGCCTTCAGCCGCATGGCATTCGACCGAACAAATCAAAGAACAAGGTGCGTATTGCCCAGTATATTTCAATGATGCCGGCCGAGGAAGACAATGAAGAGTTGCGCAAGTGGCGCATCCATTCATGGAAAAACAGGGTCGCCCCTGAGGGCTACGCTTTTCCCGGTGATCCCAGAAATTGGGAACGTGACCGTTATGAAACTGCCAAACTGAGCCCTCTTGGCGAGAAGTTATTGGGGTTGAAAGACTGGTAATCTTTAACAGCTCCCCTTCTCAATCGAGGAGGGGAATGAATCCCGAAAGCGAAGCACTTCGGTAGAAAGGGGTGGTCGATACTATTGTGGGCTACGTTTCTTATTTGTTTCAGACCGCTCCGTCTTCTTCGCTACGCTTGAATCCACCTCCCCTTGTCTAAGGAGAGAAGCCACATTTATCGTTCATTTTAAGGCCAGAAACTTAATTAGCCCTATTTTTGCCGGCTTCAAACCGAAGCCATGAAAAAGTACCTGAACCTTTTCGATTTTTCACAACCAGTAAATTACCGAACGGAAATACTTTCGGGCCTCACCGTGGCCCTGGCATTGGTGCCAGAGGCCATTGCCTTTGCCTTTATCGCAGGGCTTTCGCCATTGACAGGCTTATATGCTGCATTTGTAATGGGCTTGGTTACCTCGATTCTTGGGGGCCGCCCAGGCATGATTTCTGGTGCCACAGGTGCCGTGGCGGTGGTGATTGTATCGCTGGCCAAAGACTTTGGGGTAGAATACGTATTTGCCACGGTGATCTTGGCCGGAATACTGCAAATGACAGCAGGCTTTCTTCGATTGGGCAAGTTGATGCGCTTGGTGCCCCACCCCGTTATTTTCGGCTTTGTGAACGGTCTGGCCATCATCATATTCATGTCACAATTGGATCAGTTCAAGACCACAGATGGCGATTGGCTCTCTGGTAGTACCTTGTATATCTTTTCTGGATTGGTGCTGTTGACCATGTTGGTCATATGGGGGCTTCCAAAATTGAGCAGGGTGGTGCCGGCATCATTGGTGGCCATATTGTTGGTGTTCGGTATCGTATTTTTCTTTGGGGTCGAAACGCGAACCATTGGTGATATTGCTTCCATCAAAGGGGGATTTCCCCCTTTCCATATTCCCCAAGTGCCGTTTTCACTGGAAACCTTACAGATTATTTTCCCCTATGCGGCAGTGGTGGCGGGCGTTGGACTCATTGAGAGCCTTTTAACGCTCAACATTGTCGACGAGATTACGGAAACGCGGGGCCGCGGTAACAAGGAAGCTGTGGCACAGGGCACGGCCAATATTTTATCGGGACTTTTCTCGGGCATGGGTGGTTGTGCGATGATCGGGCAGAGTCTCATCAACATCTCCAATGGGGCCCGTGCAAGACTGTCGGGCATCGTAGCTTCATTGATGCTGTTGGCGTTTGTCATGTTCGGCTCTGAGCTCATTGAAAAAGTACCGATGGCAGCCTTGACCGGACTGATGATCATGGTGGCCCTGGGCACCTTTGAGTGGGCCAGTCTGCGCACCTTTAGACGAATGCCCAAATCAGATGTGCTGGTGATGGTGCTGGTTACCTTGGTAACGGTATTGTTGCACAACCTCGCCTTGGCCGTACTGGTCGGGGTTATTATTTCGGCATTGGTATTTGCCTGGGACAATGCCAAGCGTATTCGTGCCCGAAAATATATCGATGAAAACGGAGTGAAACACTATGAAATCTACGGGCCATTGTTTTTTGGAAGCACTACCTTGTTCGGAGAAAAATTTGATGTGCTGAACGACCCCGATGAGGTGGTCATTGATTTCAAAGAAAGCCGCGTAGTGGATATGTCGGCAATCGAGGCTTTGAACAAAATCACCGAACGCTATCATAAAGTGGGCAAAAAAGTGCATTTGAGACATTTGAGCAAAGACTGCCGTCGCCTGTTGAAGAATGCCGATGACATCATAGAAGTGAACGTACTGGAAGACCCAACTTATAAGGTAGTCGTTGATAAGGTCTAGTGTTCACTCACGGGTCTTTCCCAAAAATACGTTCACATTCGGGTTCTGCGGATTACCGTTGGCCCTTCGCATGAGAACAATTTGACCGGTATGGTAAACACAATCGGATAGCATACCGTTCAAAAGGTTCCAAAACGGAAAGTCGAATTGCTTTTCGCCCCTTAGAAAGATGACCTTCGCCGATTCAAAATCGTTTGAAGCCATTGTGGTGTATAGGGCGCTGGCCTTCTGAAGATTTTCAAGTGTCATTTTGCGCAGCGCTTCAAACGAATAGCCGCTGAAATCTTTTGGACGAACATTGGGTGTGGCACTCGGTGTATTCAAAATCATTTCTGACATGCCATAAATGTGCTGAAGGGTTTCCAAAACGGTACGGCCCTCTTCAGAGGGTCTGTAATCGAGGTCTTGCTGCCTTAATCCTTCGGTAGCCCAATAATAGCGATACCCCAGCCCGTCAACCATACGCGAAACGATATTGCCACTTGTGTATTCTGAAGGATAGTCGGGAATTTGCCTGTAAGGGAGTTCTTGTGCGCTCATGGTAAAACAGGTGAAAATAAAAAAAGCTGCTGATACTACTTTTTTCATGCAACGACTACTTTTTACGGATGCTCCAAATTTCATAAATGGGTTGGCCCTTACTGCTAAGCCCTGAATGGTGCCAATCGCCATCTTTTAGCTCATAATCGAATTGTAGGCTGGCCCCCACGCGCGAATCGTCACGCGAGAAGAACTCGATGTTTTCGGTGTACTTTCCTTCTTTGGTCGTATAGGTTCCCCCGCCTGAGCCCATAAATTCTTTGGTTTCGGTATTGTAGGCAATCCATTGAAAGCGGGTGCCCGACAATATTTTCATGGTCTTTCTGGGGCGGCCGGTGTTTCTTTTTTGTATTTCCCCATTGCGTTTTCGGCCCGATATGAGCCATGCGCCTGCCAATTCGCCGGGGGTGCCGTCATCGATTCGTTTCCAGACCATGTCCATATCGTTGATACGCAATTCATCGTTGTCCACGGTTATCTCGAAAGAAGATGTGCTGCCCACCCTTTCAGGATTTTTGGTGTCAAATTCGACCGTTTCGGTCAAGGTATTTCCATCTAACTGCCAAGTGCCGCCGTTGGTGCTGACAAAAGCACCCGTTTCAGCATCGTAATTCGTGGCCGCCTGATAGCCATCGGCAAAGATGACAACATTTCTTAGCTGTTTGCCGCCTTTGACTGTGGAGGCCTCCCAAGCGCCTATCAATGATTGTGCTTGAAGACTTATCGAAAAAATGATTGCGAAGGGCAGAAGGTATTTTTTCATAGAGCGTTGTTTTTCAAGTATTACAAAAATGCCGCTATCCAAACTGAGGAGCGGAAGCGGCATATTCCATAATTGGTGATAAAATTTTATAGTGTCCGCAGATATTCTGCGATATCACGCGCCTCTTCCTCTGTCAGGTTTTGGTTGAGCATAATGGCATTGTTATACTCTTTCAACAGGGCCTTGGCAATGGGGTCTTCTTTGAGCATGCCATCAGGGTTCAAGATCATGTTCATTACCCATTCAGGGCTTCTTCGCTCATATATCCCTTTCATTGCCGGGCCGATCATACGCTGATCTACCATATGGCAGGCGGTGCAAATGGTATTGAACTTTTCTTCACCGCGGGCAGCCATTTCTTCATTGATTTCATCGTCGAAATCAACATTTTTTATGGGCCCGACACCCTTATTGTCCAAATCTACGGGTATGCCCTCACTGGCCTCTTCTTTTTTGGTTTCTTTTTTGGCACGGTTTACTTGAAAACCATCATCCTTTTTTTCCTCCTTTTTACCACCACAACTGGCGATAAAGGTTCCCAATGCAATAAATAGAATCAGTTTTTTCATTGTTCAATCGATTAGAACCACTAATATAAATAAAAGCTGCCATCATGACGAATGCAGTGGGGCAATCTTTTTAGGCCAAAACAGATCGCTATAACACCAAGTACCAAATGAATTCTCATATGGATGAAAAAAACGCAACCGCCCGTCGTTCGGCATAGGTGACATTTTGCGCCCCCCAAAAACCCACATGGCCCCCAAAATCAGGAATCTCAAGGTGCAGGTTAGGGTTTTTCTCGGCCTCCCTGAAAGGATAGCAATCGTGCCCTAAGAAAGAGTCGTTCTTTGCATTGATGATGAGGCTGGGTATTTGAATAGGCACCAAAAATTGTTTTGAGCTGCATTTTCGGTAATAATCCAGAGCGCATTTAAAACCATGGGCAGGGCCTGTATAGACATCATCGAAATCTTTCAGGGTTACAATGGACTTGATTTGCTCCTTTGATATCTTTTCTGGAAACATTCGATGCTTTTCTTTCAACTTGGCAATAAGATGTTTTTTGAACCTTCTGGCATACAATATGTTCTTGGGCTTCAATAGCTCAATACAGGCATCATGCAGGTCGCAGGGTACTGAAACGGTGACAGCCCCTTTGATTTGCTTCGGCACCGGGTTGCCCTCACCCAGATATTTCAATGCCACGTTGCCGCCAAGGCTATAGCCCATTAAAAAGATCTCTGAATATGGCTTTTGGTTCAATAGATGGTGCACAATGGTCACCAAGTCTTCGGTGGCACCGGAATGGTACGACCTATATTTTCGGTTGGGTTCGCCACTGCATCCCCGAAAATTGACAGCACAGGCATCGAAACCATACTGGTTCAGGTATTTGGCGCTTCCGGTGATGTAGGGGCGTTGGGCGTCGCCTTCCAAACCGTGCAGCAAAACGACCGCTTTTTGGGTTGGGACGGCACTTTCGCTCCAATCCAAATCCAAAAAATCCCCATCGGGCAATTCCAGTCGTTCACGGCGTTGCACTAGGCCATTGACCTTTCTGAAAAGACCATGGTAAATGGTGGAAAAATGTCCATTTCTGAACAAAAACGGTGGGCGGTAATCGGCAGGGACCAGTGGCATCAGTACAAAATGTTGTGCAGGGGTTTGGTTTTCTCTGGTAGGCTCTGTTCATCGAGTATGTCGCGCAAATCAATTTCAATGGTGCGGCAAAGGGCTGTCATGGGCACATCGTTGATACGACCCTCAAAAGGATCTTCACTATTGCTGCCGACTTTTTCCATGGTGGTGAATATCCAAGAAATAAGAACCGAAAAGAAAATCATAAGAACGATGTACCACCAATTGCTGCCTATCGTAACCTCGCCCAATTTGTTCCCGAACACGTTCAATAGCCCAAATGGCAACAACAGCACAAAAATCCATGTGAACACGGTGCTGAAATAGGCATACTGCCTAGGAAAAGGGGTGTTTTTGATGCGTTCGCATTTTCCCTGAAGGTTATAGAACTCTTCGAGGCAGTGGTGCATGACCTGTTTGTCGAATTCGGTAATTTTTTCTTTATCCAACAATTTTTTGAGCTGTAGGCCTTGGTTCTTTACTAAGTGTGTGGCCACGTTCTTTCGGTTTTCAAGGTCATCGACCTCTGCTGGATCGAGCAAAAGCTCCATACCGCTGCAAACAGGGTTGCGCTGGCCATGCTTTTCAAAGAGGCGTTCAACGGCCGCATTCTCCTTTATGGAAAACGAATTGGGCTGTCTCAGTTGAATGCGCAGGGCGTTGATCCATGCTATATGACGGTGTATCAATTGTATTTGGGCGTTTCGGTCGTTCTGCACAAAACAGAGCACGTTGTTGGCCCAGGTTCTGGAATAGTTTACAATGCCGCCCCAAATTTTTCGGGCTTCCCAAAAAAGGTCGTAGCTCTGGCTGTTCTTGAAACCGATGTAGAAAGCAACGGCGATGCCAATGACCGATAGTGGCTGGAACGGAATATCGATGTGCGTCCAATCCAAATAATAATAAAGGCTAAAAATAAGGGAGGCATAGAAAGTGAAAAAAATCAAGTTTTTCCATGCATAGCGCATAATGATGCCCCAGCTGATGTTTCTTTTGATGTACATGGCGGCCTGCTAAATTTTGGTTTCACCAATGTACAAAGAATCAGCATACCACTCAGTCTTTCGGAAAACGCTTGAGCAACGCACACTGTTCTTCCACTGCGGTTTTGAATTCTTTTTTGAGTTGTGCCACCAGATCTTTGACGGGCAGGGTGTTCTGTATGGTGGCCACGCCTTGCCCGGCCGACCAAATGGTCTTCCAGGCCTTGGCCTCGGTATCGAGTTCTTTGCCGAAATCAATTTTCCGGTCTTTTTTAAGGTCTTCTTCGGTGATTCCGGCAGCTTTTAGACTGGCCGCCAAAAAATTGGCGTGTACCCCAGAAATTGCGGCGGTGTAGATAACATCGCTGGCACCTGCCTCAATGATCATCTGCTTATATGCTGATGGGGCCCTGCTCTCCTCGGCATTGATGAACCGGGTGCCCATGTAGGCCAGGTCTGCACCCATCTGCATGGCCGAGGCAATATCACGGCCTGTACTGATACAGCCCGAAAGAATAATGGTCTTGTCAAAGAATTGTTTCACCTCGGCGACCAAGGTCATGGGGTTGATGGTGCCTGCATGGCCACCGGCCCCGGCTGAAACCAGTATCAGTCCATCGACACCCGCTTCGGACGCTTTTTCGGCATGCCTTTTTTTGATGATGTCATGAAATACAAGCCCGCCATAACTGTGCACGGCATCGACCACTTGGCGAACCGCCCCCAAAGAGGTAACGATCAACGGAACTTGGTGCTTGACACATAACCTCAGGTCGGCTTCCAATCTCGGATTGGTCTGGTGCACGATCAAATTCACCCCAAATGGTGCTGGTTTCTTGCCGGTTTCTTCCTCAAATTGTTTGAGCTCTGTTTTAATTTCGACGAGCCATTCCTCAAACCCTTCACTAGTACGTTGGTTCAACGCCGGAAAGGTACCTACGATACCATTCTTGCAGCACTCAATGACCAGTTTGGGCCCCGATATCAAAAACATGGGCGCGGCAATGGCAGGGAGTGAAAGGTCGTTAATAAAAGGTGCTTTTTGGCTCATTTCGTGTTGTTTTGAAATTTTTGTTCAGCTGTGCTGTGCTTTTTCAAAACTATGCTATTTTTACAAATTATTATGCATGCATAACAAAATAATTGAGCTATAGTGCTCCATTGTTTTACCCACACCCGATACCGCTATTTGCGGCATCGACCTCTCTCCAAGGAGAAGTAAAAAAGGCCTTGGTTATTTTTAAAAAAGCACAGTAATTATGTTTTTTAAGGAATTTGAAATTCGATGGAGCGACCTTGATGCCAACCGGCACCTGGCGAACACCGCTTACATAAACTTTATGGCCCATACGCGAATGGCTTATTTGGGCCGATTGGGCTTCAACCAAAAAAGCATGGCGGCACATAATATTGGCCCCGTGGTCTTTTATGAGCATGTCTACTATTTCAAGGAAGCCTTTCCGGGCAAACCGGTACGGGTTTCTTTGGAATTTAAGGGCATGAGCAAAGACGGCATGTTCTTCGAGTTCCACCATAATTTTTATGATGCCGATGGCAAGAACTTTGCCCATTGTGAGATGATGGGCGCTTGGATCAACCTAAAAGAGCGAAAACTGACCGCTCTGCCACAGGTTTTTTTGGATGCCTTTGACCAAATGGAACAGGCAGACGACTTCAAAATCCTTACCAAGGAGGATACCCGAAAATTTGCAAAAGTGCCTAAGGACTTGGTTTAAGCCTTTTACTTGCCAAATAAACCCCCAGCAACACCAGTGATCCAGCTAAAACCTTGACCAGGGTCAATTGATCCTTGCCCGTGGCCATCGCAAAGAAAATACCGAATACGGGCTGAACGTAGATAAAGGCCCCAATGGTACTGGCCTTTAGTTCGGTCATGGCAAAAATGTTGAAGAGGTAGGTCATAAAGGTGGTGCCAATAATCACAAAAGCAATGACGCCATACACCCAAAGAGGCATTGTCGTCCATTCGATTTCGAGAAACTCTGAAAACGTGATGGGGAAATTGATGGCCACGGCCATCAAGAACAACCATTTCATCAACGTGAACGGATGGTATTTCTCAACCAATTTCTTTGCAATGATAAGATAGGCCCCGTAGGCAGTCGCATTTATAAGAAAGAGCGTATTGCCCAATGGAATGTTCGGGGCGTCTTGGCGTATCTCGGCCCCGAACAAAATAAGCACCAAGGCCCCCACAAACCCCAAGAAAATTCCGAAACCCTTGTTGAAGGTGATCCGTTCCCTTAAAAAGAAAAAAGAGAGCAATACCACAATGATCGGGCTGATGGTGATGAGCACCGAGCTGTTGATCGGGGTCGATAGCTCTAATCCCTTAAAAAATGACAGCATGTTGATAGACATTCCCAAAAGGGCACAGACCAACAGGCGACCCCAATCTTTCTTCTCGATATTCTCTTTGGGACCAAAAAAAGAGATGCCCCAAAAAAGAATGGTGGCCCCCACCACCCGTAAAAAAATGAAACCAAAAGGTTTAACATATGTGGGCATGACCCCCTTGGCAATGGTATGGTTCAGGCCATAGATGAGGGTGGCCCCAATGGCGGCCATAAAGGCCAACGTGCGTTTGCTCATGAATGCAGGGCGGCTTTGGCACCTTCTACGGCCTTTTTGGCATTGCCGATAAAAATTTGGTCATTCACCACGACCACAGGTCGCTTTAAAAAGGTATAGTGCTCCAATATCAAATCACGGTAATCGTTCTCAGACAGCTGCTTGTCGTTTAGCCCTCGCTGTCTAAAGAGCATGGCCCTTCTGCTGAAAAGCGATTCATAGCTGTCTGTGCGGGCCCGCATCTCTTCCAGTTCTTCTTGCGTGATGCCCTTTGATTTGATTTCGCGGAGTTCGACACCATCCAAAGGTTCAAGTTCCTTCAAGATTTTCTGGCAGGTTTTGCAGGTCTCTAGGTGGTATATTTTTTTCATTTTCACGTTTTTGGTTTCCTCTTGCAAAGAAACTCAATTCCGTTAAAACGATGCCGATAAATGCGATCAAACCACGTATTACGACTTCACCTTATACTTTAAAAAAGTATTGGCCTCATCAAAGGGAATGGTAAGTACAATGGGGCCATCGGCGTATGAGGCTATTTCGTATTGGTTGTAGACGATCTGCAGCCCCTCTTCGGTATAGGCAATGTTCTCGGCCAATCGAAAACGGTTCTTTTCGAACATGAACCCGGTCTGGTTGATGTTGCCTTCTCGGGGTATCTTTTCTTGCTCCCGAAACTTGGCCTCGGCGAATTCTTCGAATTCTTCCACATCATTGAAAAATTGGTATGGGATTAGTTCAATGCCCTTGGCCTTGTCAAAATTCAAAAATATGGTCGAGCCGTATCCGTGGGCACCCCCGGTAAAAGTGTATGCGTTCAGTGATAGGGTAATGATATGCTCGTCTTCATAAACTACCCGTCCTTGAATTTTCGCTTCCCAAGGGGCAGATTCCCCGCCAAACTTTTGTTGTATTTGGTGAAAGCCTTCGGTAAAAGAGGCCACTGCCTCTTCAATGGTGGCCACATCTTTGCCCTCGTCGAATTTTAGGGGGTAAATGATTTCTTCCCGCAAAGCGGTGTTTATCGCCTTGGCCACAGCGCTGTTGTCCAATGCCTCGGGAATCTCGATCGTAACCGATGGACATTCGGCACAACGTGGACTTTCAATCGCTACGGGTTCAAATGTAAGTTTGTGTGTCTCTTCGCAACCAAAGAAAGCCATAAGGAGCGCCAGAAGTGCAATCGGTTTTTTCATGACAGGGGTTAGGGACTTCAAATTTAGTATTTGATTGAATACTCTAAAACTTAACGATACATTTGTGACTTTAATTATAATGTAGGGGCATAATTAGCTGAAAGGGAACATGGATTTGGAGAAAAACAAAGAAAACGCCATCGCATTCTACAAAACTGCCTATGAGGGAAATCCTAAAAAGGCGGTAGAACTTTATGTGGGCAGCAGCTATATACAACACAACCCCGATGTGGCAGATGGCACCGAAGGTTTCATCGATTATTTTGAAAGAATGCAAAAGGAATATCCCAAAAAATCAATCGAATTTGTCAGATGCATCGCAGAAGGTGACCTGGTGGCCTTGCACACACATCAGACGTGGCCGGGCAATGAAGAATATGTGACGATGGATTTTTTTCGATTTGACAACAATGGAAAGATTGTGGAACACTGGGATGCCATTCAAAAAATACCTGACGTTTCTGTCAACGACAACCCGATGTACTGATCATAACCAAAAAATTAGCAAAAGAAAATATGGAAAAAAAGGAATTGAAGTTCAATAGCAAGACCATTCATGGGGGGCAACAGCCTGATAAGGCCTACGGTGCCGTGATGCCACCCATCTACCAAACCTCGACCTATGCACAGAGCACGCCCGGCGGGCACCAGGGCTTCGAGTATTCACGAAGTGGCAACCCCACACGTACCGCCTTGGAGAACGCCTTGGCAAGCATCGAGAACGGCCGATACGGATTGGCTTTTGCCAGTGGGCTTTCGGCCATGGATGCGGTAATAAAATTACTCGAACCCGGGGATGAGGTAGTCTCGACCAATGACCTTTATGGGGGCAGTTACCGACTCTTCAGGCAGGTTTTTGAGAAATATGGCATTACTTTCCACTTCACGGCCATGCAAGATGTGGAGTCGGTTGAAGGGAAGATAAACGACAAGACCAAGTTACTTTGGGTAGAGACCCCTACCAACCCCATGATGAACGTAATAGACATTGCGGCCATGGCGGCATTGGCCAAAAAACACGGACTGCTACTGGCCGTTGACAATACCTTTGCCACCCCCTATCTACAGCGACCGCTTGAAATGGGTGCCGATATAGTAATGCACTCGGCCACAAAATATTTGGGAGGGCACAGCGATGTGGTCGTGGGTGCATTGGTGGTAAACGACAAAGAGTTGGCCGAAAAATTGTACTTCATCCAAAACGCCAGTGGGGCCGTCTGCGGGCCTATGGACAGCTTTCTGACCCTTCGCGGAATCAAAACACTGCACGTACGTATGCAACGGCATTGTGAGAATGGGGAGGCAATAGCAAATTATCTGAGAAACCATCCTAAAATTGAAAAGGTCTATTGGCCAGGTTTTGAAGATCATCCGAACCATGAAATTGCCAAAAGCCAGATGAACGGTTTTGGGGGCATGATTTCATTTGTTCCAAAGGGCGGCACCTTTAAAGAGGCTGTCAACATCGTCGAAAAACTGCGAGTGTTCACTTTGGCAGAATCATTGGGCGGCGTAGAAAGTTTGGCTGGCCACCCGGCAAGTATGACGCACGCCAGTATTCCAAAAACAGAACGGGAAAAAAGCGGGGTTGTCGATGCCCTGATTCGTTTGAGTGTGGGTATTGAAGACATCGATGATCTTATCGCCGATCTTGAACAGGCCATAGGGCGATGACCTCATTTTGAAATATTTTTAAAAAAAGCACCTCCAAATTATGTAAATAGCATAATTTTGACGCCATATTCCTAATTCAATAAAATTGTCCTGAGCGGTGGCAAAGGGTAACTAAAATCACATCTCCAAATATGGAAGCGAAAATCAAAGCATTCATGGATGAGGTCAAGGCCAGAAACGGTCATGAACCTGAATTTATTCAAGCCGTGCAAGAGGTGGCCGAAACGGTAATTCCTTATATAGCACAGCATGAGATTTACAATGGTAAGAACATTTTGTTGCGTATGGTAGAACCGGAACGGTTGATTTCGTTTCGTGTGGCCTGGGTCGATGATGATGGTGAGATACATGTTAACCGAGGATATCGGATACAGATGAACTCGGCAATCGGTCCGTATAAGGGTGGCCTTAGGTTTCATCCAACGGTCAATGCCAGTGTTTTGAAGTTCTTGGCGTTTGAGCAAGTGTTCAAAAATAGTTTGACCACGCTGCCCATGGGCGGTGGTAAAGGCGGTTCTGACTTTGACCCAAAGGGCAAATCAGATGATGAGGTAATGCGTTTCTGTCATGCGTTCATGACCGAGCTGTGCCGCCATATTGGGCCCAACACAGACGTTCCGGCAGGTGATATTGGGGTAGGTGCCCGAGAAATAGGATTCTTGTTCGGGGCCTATAAAAAAATTCGCAACGAGTTTACGGGTGTGTTGACCGGCAAGGGCCTTTCTTGGGGAGGATCGTTGATACGTCCCGAGGCTACAGGGTATGGCACGGTATACTTTGCCGATAGTATGCTTAAGACCCGAGACGAGTCTTTTGAAGGAAAAAATGTGGTCATCTCCGGTTCAGGGAACGTTGCCCAATATGCCGCCGAAAAAGTGTTGCACTTGGGAGGCAAGGTGTTGACACTTTCAGATTCAGGCGGATATATTTATGACAAAGAGGGCATCGATGAAGAAAAGTTGGCTTGGGTCATGGACCTGAAGAACAACAAACGGGGAAGGATATCAGAGTATGTGGATCAGTACCCGAATGCAGAATACCATAAGGGCAAGGCACCTTGGGAGGTGCCCTGCGATATCGCACTGCCGTGTGCCACACAGAACGAATTGAACGGTGACCATGCCAAAACCTTGTTGAAAAACGGTTGTATGTGCGTGTCAGAAGGAGCCAACATGCCCTCTACTCCAGAGGCCATACATGCTTTTCATGAGGCTAGAATCTTGTTCGCACCGGGCAAGGCGTCCAACGCCGGGGGCGTGGCCACTTCAGGTTTGGAGATGTCGCAAAACTCTTTGCGAATCAGTTGGACCCGCTCAGAGGTCGATGATCGCCTAAAGGGCATCATGAACGATATCCATAACTCGTGCATCGAATACGGTAAAGAAGACAATGGGTATTGCAACTATGTAAAAGGAGCCAATATTGCTGGGTTTGTAAAGGTGGCCGATGCCATGCTGGCCCAGGGAGTAATATAGCTAATTCAAATATTCACTGAGCCCGTTGTATTGAAAATACAGCGGGTTTCTTTTTTATCTTTAGTCCTAGGGTGATGCAACCCAAAGGTCCATCATCTTTTTCAGAAGTATAGGGGCATATGCAAATAAGCACCAAGGCCATTGTTTTCTCTTCGCTCAAGTATGGCGATACCAGTTTGATTGTCAAGGCATTTACCCAATCTGACGGACTCAAATCGTATTTGCTCAAGGGTGTGCTTTCTTCAAAAAAAGGTAAGCTGAAACCAGCATATTTTCAGCCCCTTACCCAGTTAGAGAT
This sequence comes from Flagellimonas lutaonensis, assembly GCF_000963865.1. Lineage (NCBI taxonomy): Bacteria > Pseudomonadati > Bacteroidota > Flavobacteriia > Flavobacteriales > Flavobacteriaceae > Flagellimonas > Flagellimonas lutaonensis. Next base: position 1,276,921 of record NZ_CP011071.1, on the reverse strand, counting down.
GGTTGTAAACCACAGAAACAAGGGGTCGCTGGAGACTATTCGAGAAGTCAAGGTACTTCGTCCGTACAAGACATTGCATTCTGATGTGATCAAAAACAGTTTGGTGCTATTTTTGGCCGAAATGTTGGGTTCCAGCATTCAAGAAGAAGAAAGGGACGAGGCACTTTTCAATTACTTGGAATATAGCCTGAACTGGATGGACGAGAGTGACCACATTTCCAATTTTCATATTCTTTTTCTGCTGAACCTAACGAAATATCTGGGGTTCTACCCCGATACTTCGAATCAAGAGAAGGACTATTTTGATTTGCTTGAAGGAAACTTTTCGGCACGGCCATCACTCAATCCGGTGATCGAGGGTGAAACCCTGGAATGCTTCAAACAATTTTTGGGCATAAATTTTGATGCATTATTGACGGTAAAAATGAGCAGTGCCAACCGACAAAAATTGCTTCAAGTGGTTATTCTGTATTTTGGGCTACATTTGCACGGATTCAGAAAACCCAAGTCGTTGGCCGTTTTAAATGCAGTGTTCGATTAGTATGTGCGAGACCAAGACGTTCCTTTTTTTTGTACTTTTTTCTTGGGCTGTTTCTTCACAGCAGATTGTGGTCATGGATGCCGGAAACGGCAACCCTGTCGTCAATGTGGCCATCTACAACAAAGACAAATCAAAGAGTGCCATTACCGATTTTGATGGTCGGTGCGATCTCTCTGCGTTCAATCGCAATGAACGTATCGAGTTCAGGCATATCAGTTACCAGCCCTTGAAGACCACCAAGGCCTTGATACTGAGAAAGGGCAACAAAGTCTTTTTACAGCTCAAGCCCGAACAACTTGATGAGGTGGTCATGTCGGTTTCAAAATGGGAGCAGCAACGAAAAGACATACCCCAAAAGGTTGTTTCCATCGATGCCCAGAGCATTGCTTTGGCGAGTCCGCAGACTTCTGCAGATTTGTTGCGGCACAGTGGCAAGGTGTTCGTTCAAAAAAGCCAATTGGGAGGGGGCAGCCCTATGATCCGGGGTTTTGCCACCAATCGGGTTCTCTTGTCGGTCGATGGGGTTCGAATGAACAATGCCATTTTCAGGGGTGGCAATATTCAGAATGTAATTTCCATAGACCCCTTCACCGTCAAGAACACAGAGGTGATTTTTGGCCCAGGTTCTGTTATTTACGGTAGTGATGCCATAGGGGGGGTTATGAACTTTTTTACGAAAAGCCCGCGTTTTTCGTTCACCGACAGCCTGGCGTTCTCAGGCAGTGCCCTGTACCGTTTTTCAACCGCGAACAACGAAAACACCGCCCATATCGATTTTAATTTTGGAAAAAAAAGATGGGCTTCGTACATAAGTGTCTCATATAACGACTTTGGAGATTTGACCATGGGCAAGCACGGTCGCGACAGTTACTTGAGAAACCATTATGTGGTCAGGCGAAACGGGGAAGATGTGCTGGTGCCCAATGCTGACCCACGAGAGCAGGTGCCTTCTGGCTATGACCAGATCAATCTTCTTCAGAAATTCAAATTTCGCCCCAACAACAATTACACGTATGACCTTGGTCTCTATTATTCAGAAACCTCTGATTATGCAAGATACGACCGTTTGATCAGGCCAAGCAGCGATGGTGCTGGTCTACGCTCTGCCGAGTGGTACTATGGCCCCCAAAAGTGGTTCATGGGCAATTTTCAGGTGACGAAACAGGGGCGCAATAAATTTTATGACAGGGTCAAGTTGACCACCGCCTACCAATTGTTCGAAGAGAGCAGGAACGAACGTGATTTTCAAGACCCGATATTGTTCAGAACCAAAGAGAAAGTGGATGCCTTGTCGGTAAACCTCGATTTTGAGAACAAGAAGATAGGCAACCTCCGGTTGTATTACGGGGCCGAATATATTTTCAACACGGTCAACTCAGACGGTAGCCAAAAAAATATTGAAACAGCCGAAATATTTGATGCTGCCTCGCGCTACCCCGATGGTGCCACCTGGCAGACATTTGCCGGTTATGTACATGGCGAATATCATTTGAAGCCAAATATTACCCTATTGTCGGGCCTTCGCTATAGCCAAGTATGGGTCGATGCCCGGTTCGACGATACCTTCTACCAGTTTCCTTTTGATGAGGCCGATATTATAACAGGGGCCCTTACCGGCAGTGTGGGCTTCAGTTGGTTTCCACAAGAAAACCTACAGTTCACCTTGAATGGGTCTACGGGCTTTCGGGCGCCCAATATCGATGATGTGGGAAAGATCTTCGATTCAGAGCCCGGCTCGGTGGTGGTGCCAAATCCTGATCTGCAACCTGAATATGCGTACAATATTGATTTTGGAGTCCGTAAGAATTTCAATGATAAGGTGGTGCTTTCTGCGGCCACATACTACACCTATTTGGTCGATGCCCTTGTGCGAAGGGACTTTACTTTCAATGGTCAATCACAGATTGAATACAATGGGGAATTGAGCAACGTTCAGGCCATACAAAATGCCGCCAAGGCCTACGTGTATGGTTTTGAGTTCGGTCTTGAGGCTTTTTTAAATGAAAACTGGTCTCTAGTGTCCAACCTGACACTTACCGAGGGCATTGAAGAAGATGATGATGGCACCGATTCACCGGCACGCCATGTGGCCCCTACTTTTGCAGATGTTCATGTATTATGGAAGAGCCCTAGGTTTACGGCAGATTTATTTCTGAACTATAATGGAGAGATGCCCTTTGAAGACCTAGCCTTTTCAGAGCGCAGCAAAGAATTCATTTACGCGACCGATGAGAACGGCAACCCATTTTCACCTTCTTGGTACACCTTGAATTTCCGTTCGCAGTATGAGATCACACAATCATTGAAGGCTTCATTGAATTTAGAGAACATAACAAACCAACGTTATAGAACCTATTCTTCAGGTATTGTGGCACCGGGCACCAATTTAATATTGGGCCTTGAATATTCCTTTTAAATGGAAGAGACCGCCCATAAAGTTTGCTGAATATCTTTTTGTCAAATCGGGCGTAGACCGGAGGTCTTGAAATGACGATTGGGCAAACTTTTTAAACGGCCCCTTCAGATTTTTAATACAAAAGAGATCAGTTGTCGTCGGTGGCTTCTTCCACTTCTTTGGCAGCCTCGTTGACGGCTTTTTTGGCATCCTCACCAGCTTCTTCTGCGGCATTTTTGACATCATTGGCTGCATCTTCAGCAGCCTTCTTCATCTCTTCACCTGCCTCTTTGGCTTCGTTCATGGCCTCTTCGCCGGCCTCCTTGAGGTTTTCTCCTGCTTCTTCCAATGATTCAGCTGCTTCGCCAGTGGCCTCTACAGCTTCCTCTTTGGCTTCGTTCACCTTGTCGGCACAACCTTCACAAGATTGAAAACCCATGGCTATCGTTATGACGGCAAATCCTAACAAAACTTTTTTCATCGTAATGGTTTTAGTGTTATATGGGCCTAAAGATATCAAAAAGCACGACAAACCAATGAACTATAAGACGTATTTTTTTCATATCCAATTAGTTATGCAAACGTTGAAATATTGTAGAATTTTCAAAAAGTTTTTCTTTAAAGTTCAGTTTGACCGGCATCAATTTTATTTCGGAATTATTTGTGACAACACGGTTTTTTCGCGACATGAAAAATATCCAAATGGTTAATCGAATTTAAATGTTCTGCATCGAGCGAATTCGACAAGATCCATGGTGCATAAACCGTAACATGGATTTTAAGCTCAACGTAAATGTAGTAGTCACGGGAACCATGCAATAACCCAAACGTATATTTTCTAAAAAAGAAAAGCCCCTTGTAGAGGGGCTTTTTTAGTTTGCCTCCCCGCTGTTTTTATAGGAAATTGCTTAATTTTGCGCACCTTAATTCAAAGCGCATTATGGGTTCGAAATTCAAAGAGTACAAAAATCTAGACCTTCCAGGAGTGGCAGAGGAAGTGCTTACTTTTTGGAAGGAAAAGAACATATTTGAGAAGAGTATTTCGACCCGTGATGGAAAGGAAAGCTATGTGTTCTATGAGGGCCCTCCTTCGGCCAACGGAATGCCGGGCATCCACCATGTGATGGCACGAACCATCAAGGACATCTTTCCGAGATACAAGACCATGAAGGGGTACCAGGTGAAGCGCAAGGCGGGGTGGGATACCCACGGGCTACCCATTGAATTGGGTGTTGAGAAAGAACTGGGCATCACCAAGGAAGATATCGGAAAGAAGATATCGATAGAAGAATACAACGAGGCCTGTAAAAAAGCGGTCATGCGTTATACCGATGTGTGGAACGACATGACCGAAAAAGTGGGGTATTGGGTAGATATGGACGACCCTTACATCACCTACAAGTCCAAATACATGGAGTCGGTCTGGTGGCTGCTCAAGCAGATTTATGACAAGGGGCTCATTTACAAGGGCTATACCATACAGCCTTATTCGCCCAAAGCGGGCACGGGCCTTAGCTCGCACGAGCTGAACCAACCGGGCACCTACCAAGATGTGACCGACACAACGGTAACGGCCCAGTTCAAGGCCAAAAAAGAAACCCTTCCTGATTTTTTGAAAGACGTTGGGGGAAACATCTATTTTTTGGCATGGACGACCACACCATGGACGCTTCCCTCGAATACCGCTTTGACGGTCGGCCCGAAAATTGACTACGTGCTCGTAAAGACTTTTAACCAATATACCTTTGAACCCATCAATGTAGTGGTGGCCAAGGCGCTGGTGGGCAAACAGTTTTCAGGCAAATTCTTTGAGGCCGAATCAGCCGAAGATTTCAGCCAATACAAGCCGGGCGACAAAAAAATTCCTTATCAGGTCATTGCCGAGGCCAAGGGCACAGATTTGGTAGGCATACGGTACGAACAGCTTATCGATTATGTACAGCCTTACCAAAACCCAGAGAATGCATTTAGGGTAATTGCTGGCGATTTTGTTACCACCGAAGACGGTACAGGTATCGTGCATACGGCCCCAACCTTTGGTGCCGACGATGCCATGGTGGCCAAACAGGCGAAGCCCGAGGTGCCGCCCATGTTGGTGCTCGATGAGAATAACAATCCCGTCCCCCTGGTCGATTTACAGGGCAGGTTTCGACCAGAAATGCGAGAGTTTGGCGGCAAATACGTTAAAAACGAATATTACGAAGAGGGCCAGGCACCCGAAAAATCAGTCGATGTTGAATTGGCCATCAAACTAAAAACGGAGAACAAGGCGTTCAAGGTTGAAAAATATCTGCACAGCTACCCGAACTGTTGGCGTACAGACAAACCCATCTTATATTATCCACTTGATTCTTGGTTCATCAAGGTCACCGATGTACGGGATCGCATGTACGAATTGAACCAAGAGATCAATTGGAAACCAAAATCGACAGGTGAAGGCCGCTTTGGCAACTGGTTGGCCAATGCCAACGACTGGAACCTGTCTCGATCTCGTTACTGGGGCATACCCTTGCCCATTTGGCGTACAGACGACGGGCAAGAGGAAAAAATAATCGGCTCGGTTGAAGAACTCAAATCAGAAATGGGCAAAGCCGTCGAGGCAGGTTTTATGGAGAAAGATATCTTCGACGACTTTGTTGTGGGTGACATGAGCGAGGCCAATTATGACAAAATCGACCTTCACAAAAATGTGGTTGATAAAATAGTTTTGGTGTCGCCCTCGGGCAAGCCCATGAAACGCGAAGCAGACCTTATCGATGTATGGTTCGATAGCGGTTCGATGCCCTATGCCCAATGGCACTATCCTTTTGAGAACAAACAGTTGATTGATGACCGGGTTGCTTTTCCGGCGAACTTCATTGCCGAAGGGGTCGATCAGACACGGGGATGGTTCTATACACTGCATGCCATAGCCACCATGGTATTTGACTCAGTGGCCTATAAAAATGTGGTGTCAAATGGCTTGGTACTCGATAAAGAGGGCAAAAAAATGTCGAAGCGTTTGGGCAATGCCATTGATCCCTTTGAGACGATGAAGGCCCATGGGGCCGATGCCACCCGATGGTACATGATAGCGAATGCCAACCCGTGGGACAACCTAAAATTTGACATCGAGGGCGTTGTCGAGGTCAAACGAAAGTTTTTTGGCACCCTTTACAACACCTATGCCTTTTTTGCGCTGTATGCCAATATCGATGGCTTTTCGTACAGTGAAGAAGAGATGGCCCTAGATGAGCGTTCAGAGCTTGACCAATGGATTCTTTCTGAACTACATACCCTGATCAAGCTGGTCGATGGGGCCTATGCCGATTACGAGCCAACCAAAGCGGCACGCGCCATTTCAGATTTTGTGCAGGAAAACCTCAGCAACTGGTATGTTCGCCTAAGCAGAAGACGTTTTTGGAAAGGGGATTACCAGAAGGACAAAATCTCGGCCTATCAAACGCTCTATACCTGCCTGTGTACGGTTGCCAAACTTTCGGCCCCTTTGGCACCCTTTTATATGGACAGACTGTACAAAGACTTGGAAGCGGTGACCCAATTGGAAGGGCTTGAGAGCGTGCACCTTGCTGACTTCCCCGACCATGATGAAACCATGGTGAACAAAAAGTTGGAGGGCAAGATGCAGGCGGCACAAAAAATTACCTCATTGGTGCTTTCCATACGCCAGAAAGAAAAGATCAAGGTGCGACAGCCATTGCAAAAGGTCATGATTCCCGTGCTGGATGCTTCCCAAAGGGAAGAGATCGAAGCGGTATCCGATTTGATCAAGTCCGAGGTAAACGTCAAGGAGATCGAGCTGCTCGATGATGCTTCGGGCATTTTGGTCAAACAGATCAAGCCAAATTTCAAGGTTTTGGGCCCCCGATACGGGAAAGAGATGAAGGCAATTGCTGCCGCTGTTTCACAAATGGGGCAAGAAGACATCCAAAAAATTGAACAGGAAGGCGAAATATCGCTTGATTTGGAAAATAAAAGCATTAAATTACAGTTGTCAGATGTAGAAATCAGTTCTCAAGACATCGAGGGTTGGTTGGTGGCCAGTAATGGCACCTTTACCGTGGCACTTGATGTTACCATTAACGATGACCTTAAAAAAGAGGGTATCGCCAGAGAACTTGTGAACCGCATTCAAAACCTGCGAAAAGACTCAGGTTTTGAAGTGACCGATAGAATTGACATCAAGATCCAAAAAGATGGCTTGATCGAAGAGGCAGTTGAAAGCAATAAAGAGTATATTAAATCAGAGACCCTGACCGCAGCGCTTGATTTTGAAGAGGAACTGGAAGGAGGAACGGCCTTGGCCTTTGATGGAGTGAACACTAGATTATTAATTAAAAAACATTGAAAGATGTCAAACGATACTAAAGTCCGGTATTCAGACAAAGAGCTTGAGGAGTTCAGAAAGCTGATTGAAGAGAAAATAGAAAAGGCCCAAAAGCACCTTGAGCTTTTGAGAAGTTCTTACATGAACGATGGCAACAATGGTACAGACGACACTTCGCCAACGTTCAAAGCGTTTGAAGAGGGTTCTGAGACCATGAGCAAAGAGGCCAACACCCAATTGGCCATCCGTCAAGAGAAATTTATCCGCGACCTTAAAAATGCTTTGTTGCGAATTGAGAACAAAACCTATGGCATTTGTCGGGTAACGGGCAAATTGATCAACAAAGAACGGTTGAAGCTGGTACCCCATGCCACTTTGAGCATTGAGGCAAAGAACATGCAAAAGTAGGCCAGTGCCTTTGAGACGTTGCGGGTATTTTGTTATGGGTCTACTGGGCTTTTTGGCCAGTATTACCGTTGCTGCGCAAAAGGTGGTGAAAAAGACCTACGTCAACGCCAACAATGACTACATCCAAATTGATTCGAATAATTGCTACCAAGTAGATTTGACTACGGCTTCGGGCGATGAACTGTCGGTCGAGGCCATTATCGATGGCGAATACAAAAAAGATTTGGTGGTCAATATCGAGCAAGAAGGCCAAACCATTCTGGTGAACACAGGTTTTCAGCCCAATTTCATCTTTCCGAACGACAAATTGAGTGCCCACAAGGTCGTTTCGATACGGCTTCACATAACATTGCCCGAATACCATGATATTCGTCTTTATGGCACCAGCAGCCATGTCAATGCCACCGGCAACTATAAAAACCTCAAAGTTGATTTGGCCGATGGTGTTTGCGAACTGCGCAACATTGGCGAAAACGTGCAGGTAAAAACCCAAAGGGGAACCATTTATCTTTTTACCGACAAAGGTGATATACTGGCTACATCAGCTTACGGAAGGGTAAGTGGGAGTTCGATTCCGTCAGGTAATTCAGTTTATGACCTGCGGTCGGTAGAGGGCGACATCCATCTCAAAAAAACTGAATAATATCAGTATTTTTGCAACTCATTTTTACAAATGGACCTAAAAAAATCACTCTTACTGATCATAGTTGTATTGCTGATCGACCAGATTAGCAAAATCTATATCAAAACGCATTTTGAGTATCAAGAATCCGTTGAGGTTTTCCGTTGGTTCAAGATTTTATTTATCGAGAATTCAGGGGCGGCCTGGGGGACCAAACTGAACGATTTTCTGCCCATATCTGAATCAACTGGTAAATTGATCTTGACCATTTTTCGGCTTTTTGCCATTGTCGGTATTGGCTATTGGTTGTATGATATCATCAAAAAGAAATCTGCCCGTGTTTTAATTGTAGCCGTTTCCTTGATTTTCGCCGGCGCCTTGGGCAACATTATCGATTCGGTTTTCTATGGGGTAATCTTTAACGACAGTTATAACCAAGTGGCGACCCTTTTTGCTGATGAACCATATGGCAAACTGTTTCATGGCAAGGTGGTCGATATGCTTTATTTTCCCATCATACAGGATGCCGTTTGGCCCGACTGGGTACCCTTTGTGGGAGGTAATAACTTTAGCTTTTTTGAACCGGTTTTCAATATCGCCGATTCAGCCATAAGCATTGGAGTGGCCTTGCTCATCATTTTTAACAAAAAGGCCTTCCCTAAAAAAGGTCAAGAAGAAAGATCGGAAGAAGGGAATGAATAGATTTTGGTCGGAGTAACACAATAATCCAAAGGAACATCGTGCGGGCCGACATCGCTGATCACTTCCTCGGCTCCAAAGAAAGACACTCCGATTTTAATCGAATCTTGCCGACACTTTTTCAAGAACGTATCGTAATAACCCTTGCCATACCCGACGCGGTTTCCCATTAGGTCAAAGGCTAAAAGGGGCATGAAGATGACGTCGATTTTTGACGCTTCTATTTTGATACCGTCCACAGGCTCGGGAATCTGCCAACTGTTCAACACCAGCTTTGTACTGTCGGTCAAAAGGTAATGTTCCATTTCAGTACCCGAAGCGATTTTCGGGACCACAACACATTTGTCCCTGGCCTGTAGGGTTGTTATTATGGGGTGGGTATCCACCTCCTTTTTATCGGCAATGCTCAAAAAGACATGGTAGTGGGTGAAATGCCAAATGGGTAGTTGTAGGAGTCGGTTGGCTATTTCAATGCTATGTTCTAAAATAAAAGAAGGAGAAAGATGTAATCGTTTCTCCTTATAGACTTTTCTTAATTCATGTTTCAACATACGCGATGTTGATTGATTCCGGGGGAAGTTTCAAGCAATAATTACCTACTCTTTTGTTGAGACGGCAACGTAAATTTTGAAGAACAACATCAAAATTAGATACATGCCCAAAACGATAAGATAATTCTCCATGCATTTAACGTTTAGGTGTCTAAAAATAAACAAAAAAATAAAGTGAGCGCTATGAAATGCACTTTTTTATCGATGAAATGCACTTTTTTATTATTTTTTTAACAGCGGCGCAACCCATGAAGGCTGATTTTTCTTATAGAAAGGCGAATAGGCCGCGGCTATGGTCTGTCACCGATTTTTAACCACCATTTCAGAGGGCCTTTGCGAAAAACATAGTAATTTCATACTGTATTTTAAAGCGTGCCCTAGCATACCATGTCAACCCTGTCGATAGAAGTACAATTGAGTTCGTTGCCCGATAACCCGGGGGTCTACCAGTTTTTTGATGCAGACGGCAAAATGCTCTATGCGGGCAAGGCCAAAAACCTTAAAAAAAGGGTCTCTTCATACTTTACGCGAAAACAGGAGTACGGCAAAACACGGGTGATGGTCAAGAAAATAAAGACCATTAAACATGTGGTGGTGCCGACAGAGTCAGATGCCTTATTATTGGAGAACAACCTCATAAAAAAGCACCAACCACGCTACAATGTGTTGTTGAGGGACGATAAATCTTACCCTTGGATCTGTATCAAGGACGAACGGTTTCCCAGGGTGTTCATGACCCGAAGACTCATCAAGGACGGTTCTGAATATTTTGGCCCGTACACCAGTGTAAAGACCATCAAGACCATACTCGACCTCATCCGCAGCATATACCCCCTTCGTACCTGTAATTACGACCTGTCTGAGGAAAAAATAGCGGCGGGCAAGTATAAGGTATGCCTGGAGTACCATTTGGGCAACTGCAAAGGGCCATGTGAGGGGCTGCAGACCGCCGAAGAATATGAAGGCCAGATAGACGACATCAGGGCCATTATAAAGGGCAATTTTTCATCATCCCTTTCCAACCTTAAAAAACAGATGAAAATGTTGGCCGCTGAGATGAAATACGAAAAGGCCCAGCGGATAAAGGAAAAAATTGAGGTTTTGGAAAATTACCAGGCAAAATCATTGATCGTCAATCCGAAGATTAGCGATGTGGATGTCTTTTCAATCGTTTCAGATGAGACCCATGCCTATATCAACTTCTTACAGATTTCACATGGGCTGGTGGTGCGTTCACACACAATGGAGATAAAGAAAAAATTGGATGAGACCGATGAAGAACTCTTGCAACTGGGCATCATTGAGATTCGTCAGCGGTTTGGTTCAGACTCAAAAGAACTCTATTTGCCATTTGCCGTACCAGTGGAAGAAGGGCTGAGGGTCACGGTGCCAAAACTTGGAGATAAGCGAAAATTGGTAGATCTTTCGACCAGAAATGCAAAATTCTACCGTCAAGAGCGTTTCAAGCAAATAAAGATCACTGACCCCGACAGGCATGCCAAACGTATAATGGCACAGATGAAGGCCGACCTCAGACTTTCAGAAGAGCCAAGGCATATTGAATGTTTCGACAACTCGAATATACAAGGCAGCGACCCGGTGGCCGCCTGCGTGGTCTTCAGAAATGGAAAGCCTTCCAAAAAAGAATATCGCCACTTCAACATTAAGACCGTTTCAGGGCCCAACGATTTTGCATCGATGGAAGAAGTGGTGCACCGGCGCTACAAGAGAATGCTGAATGAGAATGAACCCTTGCCCCAACTGATAGTGATCGATGGGGGCAAAGGTCAGCTTTCGTCGGCACTCAAGAGCCTTGAGCGCTTGGGCTTAAGGGGTAAGATCGCCATTATAGGCATTGCAAAGCGGTTAGAGGAAATCTATTTTCCTGATGACCCCATACCCCTGTACCTCGACAAAAAGTCGGAAACTTTAAAAATCATACAACAGCTTCGAAACGAAGCCCACCGTTTTGGCATCACCTTTCATAGAAACAAGAGAAGCAAAAAGGCCATTGATTCTGAGCTTGAGAGTATTGAGGGCATTGGAGAGAAAACGGCGCAACAGTTGTTGAAAGAATTTAAATCGGTAAAACGGATCAAAGAGGCAAGTATCGACCATTTGGCCAAAAGCGTCGGTATGGCCAAGGCAAAAAAAATTTATGAATCATTTCATTAACACTAAGATCAGACAGGCCTCGTTTTTGGCACTGGCACTGGTAGCACATAGCTGTTTTTCACAAGAAAGCCCGAAAGTAGGCGTGGTATTGAGCGGGGGCGGCGCCAAGGGGCTTGCCCATATAGGGGCCCTGAAGGTAATTGAAGAGGCGGGGGTAAAGGTTGATTATATTGGCGGAACCAGTATGGGGGCCATAGTTGGGGCTTTGTATGCTGCGGGGTACTCGGCCACCGAACTGGATTCAATATTCAGGGCCACTGATTTTAATGAGTTGATCCAAGACGATGTGCCCAGGGGGGCCAAGACCTTTTATGAAAAGGACGATTCAGAAAGGTATGCCCTAAGTCTTCCGTTTAATGGGTTCAAAATTTCTTTTCCGCAGGGTATTTCCGGGGGGCAGCGCATCTACGGCGAGTTGGTTCGCTTGTTGTACCACGTTAAAGACATACGTGACTTCAACCAACTTCCAATACCCTTTGTATGCATAGCCACAAATGTAGAAACCGGCGAAGAAGTGGTACTAGACTCCGGTTTTCTGCCAGAGGCCATAACAGCAAGCGGTACTTTTCCATCACTGTTCGAGCCTTCAGAGATCGATGGAGACATACTGATAGACGGTGGGGTGGTGAATAATTACCCTATTGATGAGGTGAAAGAAATGGGTGCCAACATCATTATAGGGGTCGATGTACAGCATGGCCTTGTAAAACGGGAGTCGCTATCATCGGCCACGGGAATTCTTCTGCAGATAAACAACTACCGCACGGTAAGGGATATGGTTGAAAAACGGGAAAAGACAGACATCTACATAAAACCGGAGATCGGTGATTTTTCGGTAATTGACTTTGATTATGCTGCAGAAATAATGGAAATTGGCGAGAAGGCTGCCAAGGCACGATTTGATGAACTTGTCAAAGTGGCACGGGAGCAAGCGACAATGGATGCAAAGAATTTTAAGGGCGAAGTGTCTGATAGCCTGATCATCAACCGGCTTATGATAAAAGGAGATACCCGCTACTCCAGGGGCTATGTAAAGGGTAAGCTGCGGGTAGATCTGGGCGAAAAAATTTCGTTCGAAAAACTCCAACAGGGAATCAACAATCTGGCCGCTACGGGCAATTTCAAGGCACTGCGGTACGAGTTGGCATACAACGGCCTTGGTACCGACCTCATTCTGAAGCTTAAAGACGACCCTACCAAAATGTTCATCAAAATGGGCGCGCATTATGACGACCTATATAAAAGTGCCGCTTTGATCAACCTTACCCGAAAGGGCCTCTTTTTTCAAGACGATGTGGCCTCTTTTGATTTTATTTTAGGAGACCACATAAGGTACAATTTGGAATATTACGTAGACAAAGGAGCGTATTGGAGCTTTGGTATAAACTCCAGTTTCACCGATTTTGACCAAGAAATTGATTACGGACTCATAAGCTCCAATTTTGATGTTGTCGACAATCCCAACATAGGCCAGATATTGCTTGATGTGGCCGATTTCACCAATCAGCTGTACCTACAAACGGTATTACGTGAAGAGTTTGCGTTTAGGATTGGGGCTGAGCACAAATTGCTGCGGTACAGCACAAGAACCTTGACTGAAAATGCTCAAATGGCAGAAGCGAGTTTTACGCCAAGCTCTGGAGACCGTACTTTTTTTGAGGATAGCAATTATTTCAGTGCTTTTGGCAAATTGGCATTGGATACTTATGACGATAAGTACTTTCCCACGGAGGGCCTTTTATTCGATGGAGACTTTCATGTGTATCTTTTTTCTTCTGACTTTAACGATAACTTCAAAGAATTTTCAATAGCGAAGGCCCGTATGGGTACGGCGTTCAAGTTATTGCCCAACACATATTTCAATCTTGAGACAGAAGGCGGGTTTAAACTGGGCACTTCGAGCGTGGGGTCATTTGACTTTGTTTTGGGAGGCTTTGGCAATGATTTCATCAACAACTTTATCCCCTTTTTCGGATATGATTTTCTTAGCCTGCCCGGAAACAGTTTTGTTAAGGCCTATGGACGCCTCGACATCGAAATTGCCCCCAAAAACCACATACTCTTTACCGCCAATGTGGCCAATGTGGAAGATGATCTTTTTAGAACCGGTGAATGGTTCTCAGAGCCTGATTTTTCGGGCTTCGGCGTAGGTTATGGCTTTGAGTCGTTTCTGGGCCCCGTACAGGTTTACTATTCATGGTCGCCCCAACTAGATGATAGCAATGTTTTTTTTAGTGTAGGCTTTTGGTTTTGATAAGTGCCTGTCTGCACCAAACCATAACCCCCCCATTTTTCTTAATTTTTTCAGAACAAATTATTAAGCGATCCCCAATAAGTACGGCATATAGTTAAAGTCCGTTAAAAACTGTTTTCAGAAAAAACTTCAACTTATCTTTACAGTGATAAAGGGTGGTTCCTTTATTACTTTAAGTATTGGTTTTTCATAATTTAAAGTTTGGTTGGTTATTTAGAAAAAGCCCCGACACTCAGTCGGGGCTTTTTTTGCGTATACTAATTTGGAATAACTTTTGTTTAAAGTAATGTAAAACATGCTTCTAAATGTATCGTATTAGTACTTTTGGCGGTGTAATGAACATCATGAAGAAAATTGTCCCTATAATATTATTGCTATTTGTCATGGGGTTGTCTGCACAGACACCCAGGGCATTTAAAGCAGGCGAATGGTTGAAGTTCAGGATACATTATGGCATCTTGAACGCCAGTTATGCCACCCTGCACCTTAAAACCGACACCATAAAAGGAAAACCGGTCTACCATGTTGTGGGCCGGGGCAAGACCACTGGTTTTGCAAGTATCTTTTTCAAGGTTGACGACACCTATGAAAGTTATTTTGGCCAGGATGATGGCAAACCCTACCGGTTCATCAGAAAAATTGATGAAGGAGGGTATACAAAAGACATCGAAATAGACTTTGATTACACAAAGAACAAAGCGCTCTTAAAAGACAATAAGAACAACAAGCAGTATGATTTTACCATCCACGACCAAGTGCAAGATCTAGTTTCTGCAGCCTATTATTTGAGGGACAGGTACGATGCAGACGACCTTGTTGTGGGTGAGAGTATTGGCATGGACATGCTGTTCGATGACGATGGGGTTTATAAATTCAAGCTCAAATTTCTGGGCATTGACACCATAAGAACCAAGTTTGGTAAGGTAGAATGTCTTAAATTTAGGCCCTACGTACAATCAGGAAGAGTATTTCGCGAGCAAGAGAGTCTTACCTTGTGGGTGTCCAACGATCTTAACAAAATTCCGGTGCGTATCAAGGCCGATTTGGCCGTTGGGTCTATCAAGGCCGATTTAGACGGTTACAATGGCCTTAAAAATCAGTTCAAAATAATTATGGATTGAACAACCACTGATGAAGAGAGATAAGCGAATTGAGTCGCAAATCAACAAGCTTGAAGAGAAGTATAGAGACTCGGGCCAAGACCTGAGCTCTTATTTAGACGGGTTGTTGTACCAACGTTATCTCACCTATTGGGACTATATCCACCTCGACACCCTTTTGAGCCTTCAAGTGCCCCGAACCTACTTTCCCGATGAGGAGATTTTTATCATGTACCACCAGATCACCGAGCTTTATTTCAAGCTCATCTTGCATGAGCAGAAGCAATTGGTAGATGACAAATCGCAAGCATTGGAGGTCTTTCTCGAAAAGACAGACCGGATCAACAACTATTTCAAGGCACTCACCTCATCGTTCAGCATTATGATCAACGGCATGCAGCGCGAACAGTTCTTGCGCTACAGAATGGCGTTGCTTCCAGCAAGCGGGTTTCAATCGGTGCAATACCGAATGATCGAGATATATGCCACCCCGTTGGAAAATTTGGTGCACCATACCGAACGGGGACATTTTTCAGAGCAGAACACCATAGAAGAGCTCTATGGGCATATCTATTGGAAAAAGGGTGCAACAGACTTAAAAACAGGTGAGAAGACCCTAACACTAAAACAGTTCGAATATCGTTATACTCCTAGGTTGATACGTATAGCCAAACAGGTAAAAGGCAATACGATATACCATAAATACCTTCAACTGCCCAAAAAAGTCAGGGAAAACCCTGAATTGATAGAGGCTTTGAAGCGATTGGATATCAACGCCAATGTCAATTGGCCCTTGATGCACATGGGGTCGGCCTATCGTTATTTGAAAAAAGAAAACGCGGCAATAGAGGCCACGGGCGGCACCAACTGGAAAGAGTTTTTGCCACCCAGTTTTCAAAGAATAATTTTTTTCCCAACTTTGTACTCAGAGGAAGAGCTTGCAAATTGGGGCAAACAGTGGGTTGACCATATGTTCAACCCCGACAACAAAAAATAAGAAATGCAGAAATACTGGGGCGTACTTTTGGCATTGGTGGTAATTGTTTCATGCAAAGAAGAGGAAAAGCCAATCATCACCGAGATTGCCCAAATTGAGGTAGAAAAACCGGTCGAAAAATATTTTGGCTTCAATCTGGAGGAGTTTAAGGTGGTGAACGACACCATCCGCTATGGCGACAGTTTTGGCGAGCTGATGCTCAAGAACCATGTTGACTACCCAAAAATTGCGGCCGTTTCCGAAAAATTCAGGGATACCTTCGATGTTAGAAAAATCCGAGTTGGCAAACCCTATGTAATCCTCAAATCAAAAGATTCGCTCGAAAAGGCCCAGATTTTTATCTATCAAAACGATAAGGTCAATTATACGGTGGTAGATTTAAGGGACAGTGCCTTGGTGTACAAGAGCAAGAAAGAGGTACAGCTGGTCGAGCGTGAGGTGGCAGGTGTCATCAACAGCAGTCTCTCACAAACATTGGATAGCTTGGGGGTCGATTATGCGGTGACCATCAACCTGTCGGAAATCTACGCTTGGACCATCGACTTTTTTAGATTGGAAAAGGGCGATAAGTTCAAGATCGTCTACGATGAAAAATATATCAACGATACCATCTATGCGGGCAGTGGGGCTATAAAAGCTGCCTATTTCGAACATAAGGGAACACCCGTTTATGCCTTTCCCTATGTTATAGATTCAACAAAAAACATACTTGACTACTACGACCAAGATGCCAATAATTTAAGGAGCACCTTTTTAAGGGCCCCGATCAAGTTTGGCTATAGACTTTCTTCAGGGTACAATTTAAAGCGTCGTATTGCCTATTACGGCAATAGGGTGCGGCCACATAAGGGCACTGATTACGCGGCGCCCATTGGCACGCCCATTATCGCTACGGCAGATGGCACGGTTACCGAATCGACCCGTCGGGGTGGTAATGGTCGTTACGTAAAAATTCGCCATAACGGCACCTACAGTACCCAGTACCTGCACATGCGCAAGCAAAAGGTGAAAAAGGGCGATTTTGTTCGACAGGGCGATGTTATCGGTTGGGTAGGCATGACCGGTAACACCTCGGGCCCACACGTTTGCTACCGCTTCTGGAAGAACGGTAGACAGGTAGACCCCCTGCGAGAAAAGCTTCCTTCGGCTGACCCCATCGCCGATTCATTGAAAAGTGCCTATTTCGAACATATAAAACCGCTTAGGTTTCAATTGGATTGTATTGAGTTCATGCAACCATCCGATTATGAGAATGAGAAAGACATGCTAACCTTCAACCAATACGATGACACTTCCCAAAATCAATCCTACAGCGACTAAGGCCTGGATGGCTCTGGCGGCACACCAAAAAGAATCAGAAAAACTACATTTACGGCAACTCTTTGAATCGGACCCCGATAGGGCGAGAAAATTCCATATCCAGTGGAGAGACTTCGTTGTCGACTATTCCAAGAACAGAATTACATCCGAAACCATCGATTTGCTGCTGCAATTAGCCGACGAGGTCAGGTTAAAAGAAAGCATGGCCAGCTATTTTGGTGGTGATGTGATCAATGAAACCGAAGGGCGGGCCGTTTTGCACACCGCGCTGCGTGCAGCAAAAGATGAAGTGGTAAAGGTCGATGGAGAAAATGTGGTGCCAGAGGTACACCAGGTCGGCGAGCACATAAAAACGTTCTCAGAAGAGATCATCGCTGGAAAAAAGAAAGGGTTTACGGGCAAACCCTTTACCGATGTGGTCAATATCGGTATTGGCGGTTCTGACTTGGGGCCCGTAATGGTCACCGAGGCGCTTGAATATTACAAGAACCACTTAAGGGTGCATTTTGTGAGCAATGTCGATGGTGACCACGTCCATGAAGTGTTAAAGCACATTGATCCAGAGACCACTCTTTTTGTGGTGGTATCGAAAAGTTTTACCACCCAAGAGACCCTGAGTAATGCCCTGACCATTAAAAGATGGTTTTTACAGTATGCCTCCCCAGAAGATGTGGCACACCATTTTGTGGCCGTTTCGACCAATCTTGAGAAAATAAAGGAGTTTGGCATTGCCGATGAAAATGTATTCCCGATGTGGGATTGGGTCGGTGGCCGTTTCTCGCTTTGGAGTGCGGTGGGCCTTTCAATAGCATTGTCTGTCGGCTATGATAATTTTACCCAGCTTCTTGAAGGGGCCCGTGAAATGGACAACCATTTTAAGGAAACAGACTTCAGCGAAAATATACCGGTTATATTGGCGCTTTTGAGCGTATGGTACAACAATTTCTACGGAGCCGAGACCGAGGCCATCATCCCCTACAGTCAATATCTCCACCGTTTTTCAGCCTATTTGCAGCAGGGCATTATGGAGAGCAATGGCAAAAGTGTTGATCGCTCGGGCGAACAGGTCGGCTACCAGACCGGCACAATTATATGGGGAGAGCCCGGCACAAATTCACAACATGCTTTTTTTCAGTTGATCCACCAGGGCACCAAATTGATTCCCAGTGATTTTATTGGCTTTAAGGAATCATTGCATGGCGATACGGACCATCATAATAAGTTGATGGCCAATTTTTTCGCCCAGACAGAGGCTTTGATGAACGGCAAGATCCCAGAAGAGGTTAGGCAAGAACTTGAAAATCAAGACTATAACAATGAAGAAATAGATTTTTTACTGCCATTCAAAGTATTTGAGGGTAACAAGCCCACCAACACGATACTTATTAAAAAGCTGACGCCGAAAACCTTGGGTGCCCTTATCGCGATGTACGAGCATAAAATTTTTGTGCAAGGGGTGATATGGAATATCTTCAGTTTTGACCAATGGGGTGTGGAACTTGGAAAGCAACTTGCCAAAAATATTCTTCAAGATATTGAGAACCCTCAAATAGGGCCCCACGATGCTTCTACCGAACAGCTTTTACGTTTTTTTAAGGACTGATTCGAACACCGGAAAGGGCAAAGCACAATTAATTTGCTGGCAATCATTCTTTTGTCGGTTTTTGGCCAAAAATCCCCAACTTTTTCTTAACATTGCCTTAACATTACTAAAGGCAAAAAGAGAGAATTTTGCATCGCTAATTAAATGAATTAAACACTATTTCAAATGAAAAAACTCTACTTGGTTTTTGCGGCGCTTTTGGTGTCTGCAACGGTATTTTCGCAGGGGGTCACCACTTCTTCAATCGGTGGTAAGATCACGGACAACAATGGCGAACCGCTACCTGGCGCCAGTGTTGTTGCGGTACACGTACCCTCTGGAACGGTCTATGGCGCTGCCACCGACTTTGATGGTTTTTACCGAATTTCTGGTATGCGTACTGGCGGCCCTTACAAGATTACGATTTCGTACGTTGGTTTCAACGATGATGTAAAAGAAGGGGTCTATCTCAACTTAGGTCAGACCACCACTATCAACTCTCAATTGGCTGAATCGGCAACAGCACTTGACGAAGTGGTTGTGACCGCTGTGGGCGATGGCGTCTTCGGTGCCAACAAGACAGGTACCGAGACCAACATTTCACAACGCCAAGTGGCGACCACTCCGGCGGCCTCTAGGTCGTTGGCAGATTTTGTGCGATTGACACCCCAGGCACAATTGTCTGAAGGGGATGATGGGTTCTCCATTTCATTGGCAGGACAGAACAATCGCTACAATGCCATCTATATTGATGGTGCCGTTAACAACGATGTATTTGGCTTGGCTGGTTCAGGCACCAACGGAGGCCAGACAGGGGTCAACCCTCTTTCAGTGGACGCCATTGAAACATTCCAAATCAACATTGCACCTTTTGATGTAAGACAATCAGGTTTTTCAGGAGGATCGATAAATGCCATCACCCGATCGGGTTCAAACGAATTTGAGGGATCGGCCTACTACTTTACACGTAATGAAGGTCTGGCCGGTAAAACACCACCCGATTTGGTGGGCGATGGTGAAGAAAGGGAAAAGCTTGCAGACTTCTCAGCAAACACCTACGGTGTTCGTTTAGGAGGTCCAATAATCAAAGACAAGCTGTTCTTCTTCATCAACTACGAAAGAGCGGAGACCGAGATTCCCCAACCTTTCAACTTTAGCAACTATACAGGGAGGTCATCACAGGCCGATCTAGAAAACTTGAGCAACTTCCTACAGAGTACCTATGGGTACAATCCAGGTATTTTTAACAACAACACCCGAACGTTGGAAAGCAACACTTTGGTGGCCAAGATAGATTGGAACATCAATGAGAACAACAACCTTTCGTTGCGCCATAGCTATGTGGGAGCAGAAAACCTGGAAGCACGTAATTCGGGCAATCGAAATATAGGCTTTATCAATGGTTCTGAATTCTTTAAGTCGAACACTAATTCGAC
Organism: Flagellimonas lutaonensis; assembly: GCF_000963865.1. Lineage (NCBI taxonomy): Bacteria > Pseudomonadati > Bacteroidota > Flavobacteriia > Flavobacteriales > Flavobacteriaceae > Flagellimonas > Flagellimonas lutaonensis. The sequence goes on along the minus strand of NZ_CP011071.1, from coordinate 1,256,514 downwards.
TGCACTTGAATTGAACTCAAGGTTTGGCAACAAGTTCAGCAATAATTTGGTAGTGGGCTATACTGCCGTTAGGGATGACCGTGATCCATTCGGCGATCCCTTTCCTACGGTAGACATCCAAGATGGCGACGGAACCATTTCGTTTGGGTCTGAACCCTTCTCAACAGCCAACTTGTTGAACACAGATTATTTGACCATCACTGACAACTTTGAAATCTATGCTGGCCGCCATACGGTTACCTTGGGTGCCAACCTAGAATTCGCAACGATTAAGAACCTGTTTTTTGCTTTCAACTACGGAGACTACACATTCGAAGACCAATTCGACGACAATGGTGTGTTGATCTCTAGCGGTCTCAACCAGTTTTTGACCGGTCAAGATGCCGATGTGTACCAGCATGGCTATTCGTTGGTTGGCAATGGCGCTGTGGGCGATGAATCGTCAGGTTCAGCTGACTTCAAGACTTTTCAGGCAGGTTTTTATGTACAGGATGATGTTCAGGTAACCGATGATTTTAAAGTGAGCATCGGTGCACGTATCGATATTCCTAGCTGGAAAGACGGTACGGTGAACGAAGATTTCAATACCAGGACGGTTGCCTTGCTTGAAGCCGCCGGTAAAGACCTTCAAGGTGCTAGGGTAGGCCAAGGTGTCGGTACTGCCATGTTTGCACCAAGACTTGGTTTCAACTGGGATGTCAATGGTGAGCGAACCACACAAATTCGTGGTGGTCTCGGTGTGTTTACATCCAGATTGCCCTTGGTATGGCCCGGAGGCACCTATAACAACAACGGTGTAACCGGTGGATTTATGTTTGAATTCGGACAGCCATTTGAGCCCAATGTAGAAAACCAATTTGAAGATCCTGCCCCTGGTTCAGGTGGTTTGGGAGGAAACATCGACCTTATAGCTGAAGATTTCAAGTTGCCCCAGGTGATGAAGTATAACATTGCCATCGACCAAAAATTGCCATGGTGGGGATTGATTGCTTCAGCTGACTTCTTGTATACAGATGTCATCACCGATATCTATTATGAGAATTTGAACCTTAAGGGCCCCGTTGGTTTTTACCAAGGTGCCGATAATAGGCCATTCTACGATAGAAGAGACGAAATAGACCCAACGTATGGGAGAATTATTTTGGCTTCGAACACAGGTGGTGGTAATGCTACGAACCTTACTTTTACGCTTCGCAAGCCTTTTGAAAATGGTTTTGCCGGTTCCATTTCCTATACCTACGGTGAGTCTAACAAGATTTTCGATGGGACCTCTTCACAGAATAGCTCACAATGGCGAAATATTTTGACGGTGAACGGCAAAAACTCACCCAACCTGCCTGTTACCCGTTCAGATTTTGCTTTGGGCAACCGTATTGTGGCCGATGCCTCATATCAGATTAGTTGGAACGACAATGTCAAGACTACTGTAGGCTTGCTTTATTCTGGTTTCCAAGGTTCTCCTTATAGCTTTAGCTACAACGAAGGGCGCGACCTGTTGAACGACGATTCAAGGGATAACGCGTTGATTTATATACCCAGAAATGCCAGTGAAATACAGTTTGCAGGTACCGAAGCAGAGCAAGCGGCCCAATGGCAACAGTTGGATACTTTCATCAACAGCATTGACTACCTACGGGAGAACAGGGGCAAATATGCAGAGCGAAATGCGGTTCGAGGCCCTTGGAGCCACATCGTTGACCTCAAATTGCTTCAAGACTTCTCAATCAATTGGGGCAATAAGAAGCATACCTTGCAACTATCTGCTGATATTTTCAATTTCACCAATTTCTTGAACAAAGATTGGGGCAAACTGAAATTTATCAGAAGCGAGGTAAGCCCATTGACAACAGTTTCTACAGGTGATACGCCTGTATTTGCAATCAACCAAGGGGTTATGAACGATGATGGTACGCCTAACTTTGAAGAATTGGATGATTTCGGAATCCAGTCATCTAGGTGGCAGGCACAATTGGGTGTTCGCTACATCTTTAACTAAGACGTTATTATAATGCTTAGATAGAAAGCCCCGCAATTTGCGGGGCTTTTTTATTGTTAAAATCATTACTTTTAGACTTCAAAATTCAGATATGGAAATCCTACAGAACCTACATTCCTATTTTGCCTATATCGTATTGGCCATGTTGGTCATTGCCGTTGTCAATGCTTTTGCAGGATGGATCGGTAAACGTATGTTTACCATGCACAAAGACCTTCGAATCAGTCTCTTTGCACTCATTCTAAGCCATATACAGCTACTGATTGGCCTCGTATTGTACTTTGTGTCTGCCAATGGGCTCAAGGCCATCCAGACATTGGGTATGGGAGGGCTGAATGCCCCGGCCAGGCTACTGGCCTTGGAACATCCCTTGACAAACATCATTGCCATTGTATTGATTACCATCGGCTGGTCGCGCCATAAGAAGTTTATGGAGGGCGACAAGAAGTTCAAGAGCATTGCCATATTCTACGGATTGGGGTTGTTGTTGATTCTCAGCCGTATCCCTTGGGGGCAGTGGTTTGATTAAACCCATTGTCATTCCCGCATAGGCGGGAATCTATTTCACTCCCCTCCTTTGGAGGGGTTGGGAGAGGCTTTCACCAAAAACAGATACACTGGAAAATGGTCAGCGTACCCGCCGTGATAAGTGGTGCCCACATATGTTCGAAAAGGATAGCCCCTGTATGGTCCGCTTTTGTTTTTCAGATAATCTGGGTCAAAGACCCCGACTTTCCAAAACGAATAGGTCTCCCTACGGTCTGAAAGCAGATTTGCTGTGAAGAAAAACTGGTCAAAAAGATTCCACTTGTCGCGATAGGCCAATGAACCCACACCTTTTTTGAAGAGCCGCTCCATTGGGTTAAAAAGGCCCGTACTGTCCAACAATCTTTTTTTGCCTACTGTTTTCAACACTTTTTTGAAAGAGTCGTTTCGGGGGTCGTCGTTGAAATCGCCCATCGATATGATCTTGGCACTGGGCTTCAGGCGCAGAATCGAGTCGATGATACGTTTGTTCAAGTGGGCCGCCTGTATCCTGTTAGGTCTGCTCTTGGCCTCGCCACCACTACGTGAGGGCCAATGGTTGACGATAAAATGGAATTCTTCGTTATCCAACATACCACCGACCACTAATTGGTCTCGGCTATAGTCCCTATTGCTATCCTCATCAAAAAGCAACAATCGGTGGTTGTTGAACGAATGGGGCAAAAAAACGTTTTTCTTGTAAAGTAGGGCCACATCGATACCCCGCTCATCGGGTGAGTCGTGGTGTACTATTCCGTAGTTTTTTGAACGTAAGTTTACGTGTGCCACCAAATCGTTGATTACCTTTTTATTCTCTACTTCGCAGAGCCCGATGATATCGGGCGAGGTGCCTGTTGTTTCCTTGCCAATTTCTGAAAGCACCTGTGAGATGTGCGCTATTTTTCGTTGGTAACGCTCCTGGGTCCAACCGTAAGCCCCTGTCGGTGTTCTTTCATCATCAAAGATCAACGTGTCATTGGTAGTGTCAAACAGGTTTTCGACATTGTAAAAGGCAATTGACCTTATCCTATACGGCTGTTCAGATTGGCTATGGCAGTATATCGAAAGAAAACAAAAAAGAACGACTAACCTTCTCATCCGTATAACTTTACGGAAAAATACACATGTTTTTTTGTTTTTCTGGGCCCAGACATCTTTGATTGAATTTTTTTATGTAAAATTGAGGAAACACTGACCAAAAATGCGGCTATTGCCTTTATTTCTGTGTTCATTTGCCTTGTTTCAGGTAATTGGACAGGAGTCCATCTCCATAAAGGGAAAATTGGTGGATGCCCAACTGAACAGGCCCATTCCCAACGGGAGGGTCATACTCGGGGGAACGTCACTCACTTACGAAACCAATTCTGAAGGTGAATTTGAACTTACCACTCCATTGACAGGTGAACGGCTGTTGGTCTGCACTGCCAATGATTTTATCACCAAACGATTGGCAATACAGCTGGAAGGAACCAATCTTGATGTGGGCACGGTTTTCATGGAACCAGACGTAACCGTTGAACAGACCGACAACCTGATTACCTTAACCGATATTGAACTTTCCGATGATGTTGAGGCAGTTTCCGCTTCAGCAGGCTTGCTACAGGCTACCCGTGATGTCTTTTTGAACCGTGCCGCCTTTGACTTTGGGCAGGCCTTCTTTCGGGTAAGGGGCTATGATTCGAGAGAGGGCAAAGTCTTCATCAACAATATGCCGATGAACAAATTTTTTGATGGGAGGCCCCAATGGAACAACTGGGGCGGCCTCAACGACGTGGTGCGAAACCAAACCTTTACCAACGGACTCGAAGCGGCCGAAATGGGTTTTGGCGGTATTTTGGGAAATACCAACATTGACACCCGCCCATCCGGTTTACGGCCTGGCCTTCGGCTTTCTGCATCGGCCTCTAACAGAACCTATTCTGGGCGCTTGATGGCCACTTATACTTCAAGTGGAAACAGTGATTGGCATTACACGGTATCGGGTTCAAGGCGTTGGGCAACGGAAGGGTACATAGATGGAACACATTACGATGCCTTTTCCTTTTTTGGCGCACTCGAATACCGGTTGAATGAAAGAAATTCGCTGCTACTGACCTCCATTATGGCCAAAAATCGTCGGGGCCGTTCGGCCGCGATCACCGAAGAAGTGTTTGAGCTGGCCGGAAACCGCTACAACCCGTATTGGGGGTATCAAAATGATGGGATGCGCAGCAGCCGTGAACGGGATATTTTTGAACCGATCTTGATGCTGAACCACTATTTTGAGTCACAAAACATACAGATTGTCACAGGTGTTTCCTATCAATCGGGCAGCCGTGCAAGAAGTCGGTTGGGGTACTTCAATGCGCCAAATCCTGATCCGACATACTATCGTTACCTGCCGAGTTTTTACATCAACAACCCGATAGGGGCCGATTTTACCAATGCAGCATTGGCAAGGGAAGGATTTTTACAGAACCCACAGATTAACTGGAACAATCTCTATTTGGCGAACTCGAACACGGTAAACCAGGGCAAGGCCGCCTATGTATTGCAGAACGATATTGTTGAAGATGCCCGTTTTTCGGTCAATTCAGTGGCAAACATCTCCATGGGCCATCGATTTCTGCTCGATTTAGGACTTGGGCATACCCAGACCAATTCTGCCAATTTTGCTGAACTGGACGATTTATTGGGAGCTGATTTCCACGAGGATATAGACCCGTTCTCCAATACCCGAAACAATATCAACGGCCCTTTGAACAAAGAGGAGGGTGATGTTTTTTCATACCATTATGAAGTTGAAGCGACAACCCTGAACGGGTTCGTACAGGCGAGAAAGCAGTTTGACAAATGGAGTGCTTTTTTTGCAGCTGAAGCTTCAAGAACGACCTACCGGCGTACGGGCCTTTTTCAAAACGAACGTTTCTCACAGAATTCGCTCGGCAAGGGCGAAAAGGTCGATTTCTCAAATTTTGGGGCGAAGGGAGGCCTGACCTACAAGATTACGGCAAGGCATTGGTTGAGGGCCCAAGCGGCGTATTTGACCCGCTCGCCGATAGTGCAGAACGTGTACGTAAATCCACGCGAGAGCCATGAAGTGGTCCCCGATATTGAGAGTGAAACCGTTTCTTCGATGGACATGGACTATTTCCTGCGGCTCCCTGATCTGACAGGGAGAATTTCAGGATTTTACACCCGTTTTCAGAATGCCACCGACATCAATTTCTTTTTTGTCGATTCGGGGCTGGGCTCCGATTTTGTACAAGAGGTCATCACAGATCTCGATAGAGTGCACATGGGCATTGAGGTCGGTATTGAGTACCAAGTTTCGCCTGCCGTCGAGCTCTCATTGGTGGCCAACGTGGGCAAGTACCTTTTTGCCAATCATCCAGCAGTTACCATAAACTTTGACACCGCAGGCCAAGAAGAACCCATTGCCCCTGAGGGAAACATTGACCTGGGCCTTGCCAACATAAAAGGCTATAGACTGGCCCAAGGCCCACAGAAGGCCGTTGCATTCGGAGTTGAATATCGCGATCCCGATTACTGGTGGGTGGGCGCCACCGCAAACTATTTGGCGAACAATTATGCCAATATTTCAACCATTACCAGAACGCAGAGTTTTTTGATAGATCCCGAGACCGGGCAACGATTTGTCGATGCCACAGAAGAAAATGTTGCCAAGCTCCTGCAACAGCAAAAACTGGATGATTTTTATCTCTTGAATCTGGTCGGCGGAAAGTCTTGGCTTATCGACGGAACCTATGTAAGCATTTTTGCCAGTATCAACAATGTTTTTGAGGCCACCTTTAGAACGGGTGGATACGAGCAGAGCAGAAATGGCAATTTTGGCCAATTGCAACAAGATAACCTGAGAAATAACCCCACTTTCGCACCAAAATATTGGTACGGTTACGGCCGAACCTATTTTTTGAATGTGGCGGTAAGTTTTTGACCTATTAAATTGACATTCTCAACAATGTGAAGAATCTTGACAAGATACAGTCCAAATTTAAAATGTGCACACGCATTGCATGCATGATAGTTGTTTTTGTCTTTTTGGGCAATGCCATTTCATGTGTAAAAAACCAAGACTTTGAATCCATTACAGATGCGTGTGAAGAAAATCTGGTCGCCAATGCCACTTTCGCCGATGTCAAGGCACTCTATCAGGGCGAACTTTTACAGATACAGGAAGATTGGGTAATCGAGGGATATGTAATCTCCTCTGATCGGGCGGGCAATTTTTTCAGTGTGCTGCATTTTCAAGATGCACCTGCCGAACCGACCGAAGGTTTTCAAATAGCTATAGACCTTTTTGAGTCGCATTTGTTGTTCGAGCCGGGCAGCAAGGTCTTGATCAAAACAAAGGGACTGTACCTGGGGCAGAGTAAAGGGGTATTCAGGCTCGGGGGCACCTTTGCGGCCTTTGGCGCCACCAATGTGGGTCGGTTACCCGCATTAAAAATTCCGGAGCATATTTTTAGAAGCTGTGATCAAGTGGCCGCAATAACCCCTAGAAAGGTACGGCTCGACGAACTGGATAATGCCTTGATCAATACATTGGTGACAATCGATAGTCTTCAATTTGTGGAACACGGATTGGGGCTGCCATTTGCAGAACCGTGGGAGGAAACAGAGCGCACACTTAAAGATTGTGAAGGCAACGAATTGGTGCTGGTCAACAGTGGCTTTGCAGATTTTCAGGGCGAGTTGCTTCCTGGGGGCAACGGTTCGGTTATAGGGGTTCTTTTGAGGGAGAACGACGATTTTCAATTAGTGATCCGCGATTTGGACGATGTTGGTTTTTCCAACGAAAGGTGTGAAGAACCGGTGACCGAATTTACTTCCAACCAAATTTTCTTTTCTGAATTGGCCGACCCCAACAACAATGCAGGGGCGCGGTTTGTAGAATTGTACAATGCCGGGAATCAGCCTTTGGATTTGAACGGCTGGTCGATACGTCGCTATACCAATGCCAATACCGAAGTAAGCTCGGTCCTTGATCTTTCGGGTTTTACCATTGGTGCCCTGGGCACGTTTGTAATTTCACCCAATGCCGCGACATTTGAAGCCGTATACGGTTTTGCCCCTGATATGGGGGTATCGACCAACAGCCCTGCCGATTCAAACGGGGACGATAATCTTGTGCTGGTAGATCCTTTCGGATCGGTCATCGATGTCTTTGGGGTCATAGGCGAAGACGGCTCTGGCACCGACCATGAGTTCGAAGATGGCAGGGCCCTTCGAAAAGTCGGGGTTTCACAAGCAAACCCGATCTATACTTTTTCAGAATGGACCGTTTATAACGATACGGGTGCAGCGGGCACCATAAACCAACCCCAGAATGCCCCTGAAGATTTTTCGCCCGGCCAGCGATAGCAAAAGCTATGCGACTGCTTTCAATATTTGCGTTAGTTCTTTATGTGTCAAGGGCTTTAAAATGTAGTTGTTCACTACATCAAACTTTTTGGCACGTTCCAAATCTTGTTGGGCCACCGATGAACTCACTATGTACACATGAACATTACCTTTACTATGGTTGGGCAATTTAACAAAGTCTTCCAAAAAGTCCCATCCATCCATTATAGGCATATTAAGGTCCAACAATATGACCTCAGGCAGCTGTTCGCCCCGGTCTATAATGTTTTTTAACCCTTCAAGGGCGTCTTGACCGTTTTCATAGATTAGGGTGTCTTCTGAAAACATGAGTTCATCCATCATTTTCTTTGTCCAATAAGTACATATCGGATCATCATCAATTACGCACGCACACTTGATCTTCTTCATGAATCATTTTTTTTTTGGCTAAGTCAAAAGTTAGAATAAACGAGGTGCCGAGGTTCGGCTCGCTTTCCACGGTAATTTTGCCGCCCATGGCCTCGACTTGGTTCTTGGTTATAAAAAGGCCTATGCCCTTGGCATCTTTATGCCTATGAAAGGTCTTGAACATACCAAAGATCTTTTCGCCATGCCTATCAAGATCAATACCCAGACCATTGTCGCTGAATCTTAATTCGACTTTGCCATTTTGGATCTTGGTATCGATTTCAATGATTGGGGCCCGTTCAGTTGAGCTGTATTTTAGGGCATTGGTAAAAAGGTTCAGCAAAATACTGTCTAAATAGGCGGGTACCGCCTTGATGAACAGGTCATTTGGTACGTTGACCTTAATGGTAGTATCAAGTTCATCGATCTGTGCCCTTATATTATTTTTGGTATGGGCAATGGCCTCCCAGAGGTTTACCGATTTCAAATTGTCAAGTGTGGTGGTCTTTATCTGTACAACCTCGTTCAGGTGGTCAACCGTCTCATTAAGCCCCAAAGAAGCCGATTGGAGCATTGATAGTATCTTCTGAAACTCTTCCCCATCTTTCTCCTTTGACAAAAACCCCAACAACATGGTCATATTGGTGGCATGCGAACGCAGGTTGTGTGAAACAATATGGGCAAAGTTCATCAGGTTTTTGTTCTGCTCAAGTGCAATTTTATTGAGCTCTTGCTGCTTTCTTTGGGCTTCGACCCGAGAGGTGATATCAACAATTTGTGAAATGAAATGCGATAGATTTCCATCGATATCATGAACCGCGGTAACAGTGAGCAGAACATAAACGATGTGGCCTTTCTTATGGAAATAACGCTTTTCAATTTGGTAAGTCTCTATTTCGCCATCGACCAGCTGTTTTAGTAAGCCGAGGTCTTTTTTTAGGTCATCGGGGTGCGTAAGGTCTTGAAATGTGAGCCCCATGAGCTCTTTGCTCGTATAGCCAATGCTTTTGCAAAGACTATTGTTTACGGTTATCCATTTACCATTCAAACCGACCAAGGCCATTCCGATACTTGAGTTTTCAAACGCTCCGTTGAAAGACTCAATGGTTCTCTCAAGTTGCAACTGGGTTTCTTTTAACTCGGTAATGTCCCAGTTGGTACCGATCATTTGTATGGGATGTCCGTTTTGATCTCTTTTCACTGTGGCCGTGGCCTTTATGCGGCGGATTTCCCCAGTTGGTTGTATGATACGGAATTCTGTATTGAATTCCTTTTCACCTGCGAGTGCCAGTGCCAATTCCTTTTGCCCTCTTTTTTTATCTTCTGGGTGAACACTGGACTCCCAGGCTTCTACTTCCCCGGAAAAATTGCTTCGATTGAGCCCGTAGAGTTTGAACATATTGTCATCCCAGATTAGATTGTTTTGAACCACATCATAGTCCCAAACCCCGATTTTCGCGACATTGGTCGCCAGGGCCAATCGCTCCATGGCTTGCGAATATGCCAGGTCTTTCCTTTTTTTGTCGTCGATATCTTGAAAGGTTCCGAAAAGCCGAACCGCTTTGCCATTGGCCAACTCTGCCTCGCCCTGTGCACGTACCCATAGTTCACGCCCCTTTGCGGTCACAATGATCAGTTCGACATCCCAGGGCTCACCCGTGGCGATGCCATTGCTTACCGCTTGTGAAATCAATTCGCGGTCTTTTCCTTCTTTATAAAAGTTGATGCCCTCTTTGAGATTTGGGACATAATCTTCCGGCACCTCATGAATTTGTTTGGTGATCTCTGACCAAAAAACAGTGTTTTTTACCAAATCGACCTCCCAAAAGCCGATTTTGGCCATGTTGAAGGCTTTTTCAATAAGCAGTTCCTTCCTTTTTAGACTAGGGGAAATCTTCATTGGACCAAGGGGTACATTTTAATTAAAGATTTATTGCTGAACATATTGAAACGTAAAATCTTACATAAAAGTACACCAAAAATATGATAGTAAGATTTTACTTATATGGAATTTAGGGCGCCCACTTCACAATTTGTTGGTGAGAACCTTGTTTTTATTGGGTTTCAAGTGGTTTCTGCCAGAAATGTTTTCTTAATGTAAGGTCTTACAAAGCAGTTAATTTGGAAGGTTTTTCCTAATTTGGCCGTGAATACTTACAAGGGGTAAGTACTTCTTTAAGGAAAATGGCTATAGAAATAAAAATAGCATTGGTGCAATCGCCATTGCACTGGGAAGACCCAGAAGCAAACCGAGCGATGTTCGATAAAAAAATCGCTGCCATCGATGATGATGTCGATTTGATCGTGCTTCCTGAGATGTTCACTACGGGATTTACCATGAAGCCCCAGAATATCCCTGCTTCCGAAGAAAAAAAAACGGTGGAGTGGATGCGCCGCAAGGCCATTGAAAAAGATGCGGCCATTGTTGGAAGTATTGCCTATAAAGAAGATAATGATTGCTACAACAGACTTTTTTTTGTTGCTCCCCATGCTCACATATCGCAGTACGACAAGCGGCATACCTTTACCTTGGCGGGCGAAGACAAAGTCTATAAAAGGGGCGATGAACAACTGGTTGAAACGTATAAAGGGTTTAGATTAATGCTCCTGATATGTTATGATCTAAGGTTTCCGGTTTGGGCTCGAAACACGTTTGATTACGATGTACTGTTGTATGTGGCCAATTGGCCCAAACCCCGTGTGGCCGCTTGGGATGCACTTTTAAAGGCGCGGGCCATCGAGAACATGGCCTATTGCATTGGTGTGAATCGAGTGGGGCGTGATGGACTTGGGCATGAATATTCAGGGCATTCTGCCGTGTACGATGTGTTGGGCCACAAAATCGTCTATTCTGAGAGCGAAGAAGTGCTTTATGCGGTGTTGAGCAAAGAGCATATAGTCTCAAATAGGGAAAAACTACGGTTTCTCGATGACCGTGATCGGTTTACTCTAACACCGTAAAGGTCTCCTCCATTTCCCAATTGGCACGTATGTTGACCATATCAGGATAGTACCTAACCTTTTCAGGTTGGATCTTTTTAAGGAAACTACCGGTGTCCCATTTGCGGTTGCCATTTTCATCAAAAATGATACGAACCCCATAATTGCCGGGTTTTAGGTAGTTGAATTCGACCTTTTGCGGCGTTTCTGCATAAACCTCTCTTTGGGTTTCCCCTTTGTCATTGATCAACTGAACGATGGCAGGGTAGGTCACGGCTCCAGCAATGTTAAAGCGCAAATTGCCATAATCGGCATAGCTACCGGTCGAAAGGTTGTAGGCCAGGGTATCATTTTGCATGCCAAAGAAATCGGTAAGGGCCCCCGGCAACAGTTTTACCGAGTAACCTTGGTTGGCCTCCAACGGAAACCCAATATTGACCTTGTTGCGCAGGGTGTCCAAGGCCCAATTAAACCCAATGGGTATCGAATCGTTGAGGGCTACCGAAATTTTGGAAGAATCGACCTGAACCAATGGCGTCGTGGCCAGCAGGCTCAGGGTATCGGTAAAATTCATTTTGCCCCTGATATTGGTGCTCAGTTTCAGCGAATCCATAGCAAGTTTTCTGCTTTTCACCGTAAAGGTGTCGACCAGTTTTTGCTGCTCGTTCGTTACGGTAAAGACTATGGAGTCTAAATCTGTGGGGGTCAACCAAAAGTTGAGGGTGTCTTTGTCCGGTTCTTTGGTAATCAGGGTCTGTACCGAATCGGGCAATACGGTCAGGGGCTCGATTTTGATTTCATCCGCTTTCCCCCGGTACCCAAATATAATTTTGTTCTTTGCCGCATAACTAGGAACCGATATGGCATAGTCTGGTACTTCTTTGAACAGTTTTAGCAAAAAGAGCGAATCGGTCGGAATCTTGACCGTATCTTCCACAAAACCAATCTTGTCGGCCCGTTGGTCGAAAACATTGTTTTTGCCCACGTCTTTCAACGCTATTAGGGCATAGTTGCCCGCCTTTAGGTTTTTGAGCTGGAAAACAGGGGTGCTATCAAGCGTGTTCGTAATATAGTTCGGCGGAAATTTGTAAATGGTCGAATCGTTGTAGGCACTGTCGATTTCGTAGAGCATAACACTGACAAAATCATCGGGTTCCCGATTAAAGGCATCTTGAACCAGCCCTGAAATCTGCAATGAGTCAAGGTAGTCGCCCGTTGAGAAAACATAGGTCAAAAAACTGTTTGGGTTGCCCTCGTTGTTGTCAACAATGCTCTGCCCGAAATTGATGGTATAGGTGGTATTCTCTTGTAAGGTATCTTTTATCGTGATTTCTATGAACTTACTCGGGCCGCCCTGAGGCTTTATTTCAGGAATGTATTTTAAGGGGGGCGATACGATCATTTGGTTTTGTACGTCCTCTAGCTTGATGTATTCGTCAAAATACAGCCGAATCTTGTTGCCTTTAAAATTGGTACTCAGATTTTCGGGCTCGGTTCGCAATAAAACAGGGGGAGTAACATCTTTTGGCCCGCCACTGGGAGTGCCCCTTCGGGCGCATTGCCAAAGGGCAGCGGCCATGAATAGCAAAAAAATGGCGCTCAATGTCCTTTTCAATAGCAACATGGTCTTATTCATGAAAACAAAGAAACGATTAATTCAAGAATTATGCCCCAATTTTAGAATCCTGTTTTGGGCACGAACGCCATACTGGCCACGTAAATTTCGGTGCCCTCGGCCATTGTTAGGGCCTGGGCACATGCTTCAATGGTGGCTCCGGTGGTGATGACGTCATCGACCAACAGCACACGCTTGTGGGCCAATTTTGAATTATCGGTCAGTTTGTACAGATTTTGGCTGGTTTGCCAGCGGAAAGAGCGGTTTTTCTTAGTCAGGGTCTTCACATTCGCGGTTTTGACCAAAACGCCCTTCAATGTTTGGGTTTTTAGGTGTTTTGCAAGTTGCTGGGCAAACAGATCCACTTGGTTGTACCCCCTTTTTCGAAGTTTTTTCTGGTGCAGCGGAACAGCAATGATATAATCGATTTTAGGAAGTCCTTTATCCTCGGCCAAAAGCCCTCCATACCAATCTCCGAGAAAAGAACCGATTTTTTCTTGATTTTTATATTTCAGCTGGTGCAAGAGGTTTTTGACCTTTCCGTGCGATAGAAAATGTAGAAACGAACTGGCCTTGGCGATGTCGATACGCCCATAAAATATGCGGTCTACGGGGTTTTCTTCGATGAAATTGTACTCGGTGAGCGGTAAATCATGTCGACAAACGGTACACAAGGTGTACTCTCCTCCCATTAAACGTACATTACATCCAAAACATACCTGTGGCAATAGTATGGAGTTAATATCGTTTATTATCTTTGAAAACTGTGTTCGAATCAAATCTTATACCTACTTATTAGCCGCATTTTAGCATGGACTCCCAATCCCAAGATAAGAATTTCAATTACAAGATCATTGTTGCGGCACTCGTAGCGGTCATCATCGGTATTCTTATTGCTTTTTATTACAGCTATGCGCAGGCACAGAACCAAATGAACTATTTAGAGCAAGAAAAGACCTTGCTCGTAAAAGATTTGACGTTGATGAGGGCCGAGGTGGATCGCCTCAATGGCCTGAATGAGGTCAACGAGATAGAACTCAACGATTCACGCATTAGGGTACAACAATTGCTTGATTCAGTGGGAAGGCTCAACTTTACCATAGGAAAACTAAAGGAGAGCCGAAAGGCGCTTCGCGAACTTGAGATGAGGTACGATAGCCTAAAACTGAAGAACAACTTCTTGCGCTATAACAACAGCCTTTTGGCCAGCCGTTTCGAAGAAACCCGCAAGCAGTTGGAAGAATTGCGTGGCAAAAGCAGCTCCCTTGAAGAGGCCGAGGCCCTTTTGCGGCAAAAGAACAAAGAGCTAAGCAAAGAACTTAGGATCAAGAGCTATTTGAAATTGAGCGATGCCGAGGGCAGCGGATTTCGATTACGGGCAGGTCGCCCCTTGAAGACCAATAAGGCTTCCACTATCGAAAAACTGCGTGGTTGTGTCACCATATTGGGCAACCCCAACGAAGAGGGCGAGGTCAAGGTGATCTATCTACAGTTCTTAGACCCCAATATGAAGGTGATCGAAGACAATGCAACGACCGTTTCGGTAAGTGGCAATACCTATAGCAAACGGGTAGAGGTGCTATATATGGGCGAAGAAATGAGTGTCTGTGACGCCATTACTGTGCCCGAAGGGTCGCTGCAAGAGGGCATTTATACCTTGAATGTCTTTGAAGACGAACGCCTTTTGGCCTCTACGGAATTTCAGCTGAAATAATCCCTCCAACACCGGTTCTTATTGTTTGTTATTTGGGCCTTTGTGCTATTTTTGCGCAATGGCAAATCAAGAAGACATTTTCAAGAAGGTCATTTCGCATGCGAAAGAGTATGGTTATATCTTTCAATCGAGCGAAATATATGATGGGTTGAGCGCAGTGTATGACTACGGCCAAAACGGGGCTGAGCTCAAAAAGAACATTAGGGAGTATTGGTGGCAGGCCATGGTACAGCTCAACCAAAACATCGTGGGCATCGATGCCGCCATTTTTATGCATCCCACCACTTGGAAGGCCTCGGGCCACGTTGATGCCTTTAACGACCCCTTGATCGACAATAAAGACTCGAAAAAGCGCTACCGTGCCGATGTGTTGGTCGAAGACTATGTGGCCAAAATTGAGGACAAAATCGAAAAAGAGGTCAAAAAAGCCGCAAAACGCTTTGGTGACAGTTTTGATAAAGAACAATTTTTGACCACGAACCAGCGCGTGTTGGATTATCAGGCAAAAGCTGATGGCATTCTCAAACGCCTGGGTAAATCGTTGGAAAACGAAGATTTGGCCGATGTGAAGGCGCTGATCGAAGAATTGGAAATTGCCTGTCCCCTGTCGGGTTCAAAAAACTGGACCGATGTCAAACAGTTCAACCTAATGTTCGGCACCAAGTTGGGCGCCACCGCCGATAGTACCATGGACCTCTACCTGCGTCCCGAGACGGCACAGGGCATATTTGTGAACTTTTTGAACGTACAGAAAACGGGACGGATGAAAATTCCCTTTGGAATTGCCCAGACGGGAAAAGCATTCCGTAACGAGATCGTGGCCCGTCAGTTCATCTTCCGTATGCGCGAGTTTGAGCAGATGGAGATGCAGTTCTTTATCAAGCCCGGCACGCAGATGGAATGGTACGAACACTGGAAGCAGGCCCGTCTGAAATGGCACCTATCATTGGGCATGGGCGAGGACAATTACCGTTTTCACGACCATGAGAAACTGGCGCACTATGCCGATGCGGCCGCTGATATCGAATTCAAATTTCCGTTCGGTTTCAAAGAGTTGGAGGGCATCCACTCCCGAACTGATTTCGACCTCGCCAACCACGAAAAATATTCTGGCAAAAAATTGCAATATTTTGACCCCGAGACCAACGAAAGCTATGTGCCCTACGTGGTCGAAACCTCCATCGGGCTGGATCGTATGTTCTTGGCGGTGTTCTCAAAGGCACTACAAGAAGAAGAACTCGAGAACGGCACCACCCGTACCGTGCTGAAGATACCGGCTGTTTTGGCGCCCACCAAGGCCGCTGTGCTGCCCTTGGTCAAAAAAGACGGTCTGCCCGAAATTGCCCAAAAACTGGTCGATGAACTCAAGTGGGACTTTAATGTGGCCTATGATGAAAAAGATGCCGTGGGCCGTCGCTACCGTCGCCAAGATGCCGCTGGCACGCCTTTCTGTGTGACCATCGACCACCAAACCTTGGAAGACGATACCGTGACCGTTCGCCATCGCGATTCGATGGAACAACAACGGGTTAGGCTGGGCGAGGTCAAAGACCTTATCGGCAAAGAGGTGGCGATGAAAGAGTGGTTGCGTAAAATCTAACATCGTTTTTGGCCTCTTTTCTGCCATCCTGAGCTAAATGAAAAAAGGGTGGTGCCCTAAATGGACTTGGTTTGGCCAAGACTTCTGACAGGAGCCTTTGGTACAGGCGTTTTTTTAGCTTTACCCTTTACTTCACACAATGTCCAACCATGGGTGGTTGCGTATCAACTCTTATTTTTAAATCGACCTATAAAAACACTTTGCAACCAGCTTACCCCCACACTTGTTAGGACCCCAAATGCAGATGCCAGATAATTAAAACCAATATCTACCAAATCGAAAACGCGATACGGTATAAGATACTGAATACATTCGTCCAATAAGCCAATAGTTCCTACGCCTAAAATAGCAACCAAGGCCGGAGTTTTAACTTTTGCGCCATTGCTTTTTCTTTCGATTAAGGCTTCGTGAACCAACACTCCGAGCAGCCCATATTCAAATATATGAGAGCGTTCAGCTACCGTCAAATCCATACGTAGCAGCGCCATTCCATATACTGCCATTACCCCGGCATAAACCCAGAACCCCAATTTCTGGTCAGAACTCTTCCACCCGCTGATTATAGGCGCTAGAATCAGAAGAAGAAATAAGTAAAATGTTGTTTGCTCTATAATGCGACGTTCAATCATAAAATCTATTAGTTGGCCGCCAAAAAAGAGGGTGCCGTATATGGCAATTAAAACTGACAACGCCCAAAGCCATAATTTTCGCTCTCTATTGGACGTGAAACCTCTCTTTTCCATCATTCTTTTATCAAATTGTAACAGCGGGCAGACAGAAGTATGTCGTAAACATATTCTACATCATCGTAAGAATATAGATTAAATGACTGTAATAGCCTTCATATAGATAACTAAAAATAACCAAAACCCGCCTTCCTTTTTGGTCGCCATAACCAATACCAATATCCACATAACACAAACGAATGGTAGGCCTTCTACTCTTAGCAACAAGTGTTGTAACTTATAGCATCTTTTTCAAGTAACGAAAAAACACTTCAAAATGAATACAAACAACCCACATTCCAACGGTCAGGGCGAGGCTTGGGATGTCAATGAATCAACCGCCAAATGTCCGTTTTTGAACGGAGAACTTAAGCAAGCCGCCGGGGGCGGCACCACCAACCGGGACTGGTGGCCCGATGCACTGAACCTCAACATTCTTCGGCAACACTCTGAGTTGGCCGACCCGATGGGCAACGATTTCGACTATGCCAAGGAGTTCAAAAAACTGGATCTGGCGGCGGTCAAAAAAGACCTCGCCGACCTGATGACCGACAGCCAAGATTGGTGGCCTGCCGATTTTGGTCATTATGGGCCCTTGTTCATCCGTATGGCATGGCATGCCGCGGGCACCTACCGTATTGCCGATGGCCGTGGTGGGGGCGGCACGGGCGCGCAACGCTTTGCCCCTTTGAACAGTTGGCCCGACAATGCCAACCTTGACAAGGCGCGGCTGTTGCTTTGGCCCATCAAAAAGAAATATGGCAAGAAACTCTCTTGGGCCGATCTATTGATCTTGGCAGGTAATGTGGCACACGAATCGATGGGCCTACCCATGTACGGGTTTGGTGGGGGCCGTGAAGATATCTGGCAACCCGAAGAAGATATCTATTGGGGCTCAGAGGGCGAATGGTTGGGCAATAAAGAACGCTACGACAAAGAGGGGCAATTGGAAGGTCAATTGGGCGCGGCCCACATGGGGTTGATCTATGTGAACCCCGAAGGCCCGAATGCCAATCCCGATCCTGTGGCGGCGGCCCATGACATTCGCGAGACGTTTGGCCGAATGGCGATGAACGATTACGAGACCGTGGCCTTGATCGCTGGTGGCCACACCTTTGGGAAAACACATGGCGCGGCACCAGCAGACCAATATGTTGAGGCCGAACCCGCTGCCGCACCCATAGAGATGATGAGTATGGGCTGGAAGAACAACTTTGGCACTGGCGTTGGCAACGATACCATTACCAGCGGTCTTGAGGGCACATGGACGGAAACCCCTACGCAGTGGAGCCATAATTTTTTGAAAAACCTCTTTAAATATGAGTGGGAATTGACCAAAAGTCCTGCTGGGGCGCACCAATGGCGGCCCAAAGACGGGGCTGGGGCAGGCACCATACCCGATGCGCACGACCCTGACAAAAAGCATGCGCCCTTTATGCTGACCACAGATCTGTCGTTGCGCTTTGATCCAGAATATGAAAAAATTTCAAGGCACTTTCTAGAAAATCCCGAAGAGTTCAAAGAGGCCTACCAGAAAGCGTGGTTCAAGCTGACGCACCGTGATATGGGGCCTAAGGCATGTTATTTGGGCCCGGAGGTGCCAGAAGAGGATTTAATCTGGCAGGATCCCATCCCTGCTGTGGACCATGAGTTGGTCAACGATGGCGACATTGCCGGGTTGAAGAAAAAGATTTTGGCATCGGGCCTTTCGATTTCCGAATTGGTGTCAACTGCTTGGGCATCAGCTTCAACCTATAGAGGTTCCGATAGAAGGGGAGGCGCCAACGGGGCACGTATTCGTTTGGCCCCCCAAAACAATTGGGAAGTGAACAATCCCCCACAGTTGAAAAAAGTACTGGCAACGTTGGAGGCCATACAAAAGGAATTCAACGATGCGCAATCGGGCAACAAAAAAATATCTTTGGCCGATGTGATAGTTCTGGGAGGATGTGCCGCTGTGGAGGAAGCATCCAAAAAGGCAGGACATAACATTTCAGTGCCCTTTGTGCCTGGCCGTATGGATGCCAGTGCCGAGCAGACCGATGTTGAGTCTTTCGACGCATTGGAACCACGTGCCGATGGGTTTAGAAACTACGTCAAGGGCAGGCCGAAGGCCAAAGCAGAAAACCTATTGGTGGACAAGGCCCAGTTGTTGACGTTGACCGCCCCTGAAATGACCGTTCTGGTAGGCGGCATGCGGGTATTGGACACCAATTACAATGGATCGAAACATGGTGTGTTCACCGACAGGACGGGGAGCCTTACCAATGATTTTTTTGTGAACCTATTGGACATGAACACGACTTGGAAGGCCATCTCAAATGATGACACTCTTTTTGAGGGCACCGACCGTGGAACGGGCAAGGTGAAGTGGACGGGCACCCGAGCCGATCTTATCTTTGGCTCCAACACAGAGCTTCGCGCCTTGGCCGAGGTCTATGCCTGTGACGATGCCCAAGATAAGTTTGTCAACGACTTTGTCAAGGCTTGGAACAAGGTGATGAATTTGGACCGTTTTGATTTGAAATAGGAAAAAGGAAATTGAATATTGGTGAAAGGGCGGCCGCATAGGCCGCTCTTTTTTTATTTTCTTAAATGGATAAAATACTGCTTCCCTGAGGCAAGTGTAGTGTCTGCCATCCGCGGTCGCGAAGGGTGGAAGGCAATTAACAGTGGTCTTTCAAGATACTATCCAGGCCATTGACAACCAAATCCACATTCTCTTTGCTAAAACAGAGTGGGGGCTTTGATTTGATGACATTGTCAAAAGGCCCATCGGTACTGACCAAAATATGCCGATTTCGCAATTCGTTTTTGAGATGCTGGGCAAGCTGGGGATCAGGTTCTTTGGTACCTTCCTTAACGATGTCAATGCCCAAAAAGAGCCCCGAACCACGTATATCACCGATACAGGGGTGTTGTTTTTGCAATTCTTTTAACCGCCTTACGTAATAATTTCCCACGATTCTGGAGTTATCCTGTAGGTTCTCCTCTTCCAAAACCGCCAAAACGGCCATGCCAATGGCACACGATACAGGGTTGCCCCCAAACGAACTGAAAAATTCCACTCCCTTTTCAAATGAAGTTGCAATTTTATCCGTTGTGACCACTGCACCGATGGGGTGGCCATTGCCCATGGGCTTTCCCAAGATGACGATGTCGGGCACCACTTCTTGGGCCTCAAACCCCCAGAAACAAGCACCCAACCGACCAAAACCTACCTGCACCTCATCACTGATGCAAACACCCCCCTGCTTTCGAATGGCCTCGTACATGGGTTTTAGGTAGCCCTTGGCCAAAGGAACCTGCCCGCCGCAACCTACAATGGGCTCGGCGATAAAAGCCGCCATGGGCGACTGTATTTTTTCAAGGTGCCGAATGGCATCTTGGGCATAGGCTAGCCCTGCGGTGCCATCATTTTGGGAATAAAGCCCACAGTAGGTGTCGGGCAAAGCGGTTTTGAAAATGTGGGGTTTTTGGCCTTGCCCCTTGGGATTGTTGAACTTATAATCGCTGATATCGATGCCGATTTGGGTGTTGCCGTGGTAGCCATGCTCCATCACCAAGAGGTTTTGGCGTTTTGTATGGGCCTGCGCCAAGCGGATGGCCAAATCGCTGGCGGCACTGCCAGAATTCACAAAAAACACCTTGTTCAACGGCTTGGGAAACTTGGACAGCAATTTTTCAGCATATTGATGCAACAGGTCGTACAGGTAGCGGGTATTGGTATTGAGTTCGGCCATTTGCCGTTGCCCTGCCTCGACCACCCTTGGGTGGCAATGCCCCACATGGGGAATGTTGTTGTAGGCATCCAAAAAGCTGTTGCCTCGGGCATCGTACATATACTGAAAGGCCGCTTTTTTCACGTGGATGGGACGTTGGTAGCTGATGGAAAGAATAGGGCTGATGTACCGATGCCTCTTCCGCATCATCTCTTTTTCAGTTGGCACAGGTTTTTCAGGAAGCCCTACCGTTTCACGAAAAGCCTTTTCAGCGGCTATTGGGCCAATTTCCAACCAACGGTGCAGCAAGTTCCAGGCATTTTCATCACTGCTTTGGGCATAAGTGTTATCGGGGTTGGTTTTTGCTGCATGGGCTGAATTGCAGACGCTGACACAGAGCCTCGCGGCGACCAAGTAATAGAGGATGCTGATTTCTTCTTCTGTTAGTGGCAATTCTTGATGGTAGGCCGCCAAAAAAGGTTTTGCCCATTTCAAAGGGTCTTTTTTATCATAACAAACATATGTCAGGGACACGGCAACTTCGTTGATAAGATATGAATGGGCCAGATCGCCAAAGTCGATAAGTCCTGACACACTTCCATCTTTGACCAAAATGTTCCATTCGTTGGCATCGTTATGGATGACCGATTTTCGAAGTGTGGGCAACAGGGGCGCCACGTGCTGTTCATACTGCTGAAAGAAGGAGCCTACCAAGCTACGCTTTCGCGGATTCGAAATATCACCAAGATATTTTTTGTTGAGGTGTAGGTATTGCAGGTCCCACGGCCATTTTCGTGCCCGTAGGGCGAGATGGTCAAACGGCAGCAATGTTTTGTCAAGGTGGGCCAAAAAGCTTCCGAGCGAAGCCACTATGTTTTCACTGGCCGTGGCGTCGCCCATAAAACTTCCTTCCAAATAAGTAAGTATGCGGCACCATGAAGATGCTCCATCCACTTTGAGTAATTTTATGTAGGCTCCGTCCAAAAAAGGCATGGGTTCAGGAATCCCTTCAGATCCTTTTTCCTTTAAAAAAAGCAAGACGTCGTTCTCAGCTTCCAACAAAGCCTTGTCCATTTTTTCTACTGGATATGTTTTAAAGGTGAATTTCTGCCCCTGGTTTTCGACCAAATAATTTTTGTTGTCGTAGCCGTCAAGGGGCTTTACCGTGGGATTTTTAAAACCAAAGGCCGATTGCAGAAGATTTTTCATCAGGGATTACGGATTGCTTTTTTTGGTCATTTTGTAATGTAGATCGAGAAACCTGAAGCCATAAAAGTTAAGATGGTGGTCGGCCCTCAAAATATTTTCTTCGTCCTCATAAACCCGTATCCATTCGTGCATTGACTTGACAAATCGTGCCCAGTAATTGCCTTTGTGGTCGGTCAGTGTGAAATAAAAACCATTATCACCAAACTTTTTCCCGTCTGACGACAATAGAAGGGCACCGTCTTCCTCGATGTTCTTTTTCATCACCACAGATGCATTTCCGTTGGGAAGGGGAAAAATCACTTTGAGCAGGGGCGTTTTATGGTTCGGGTTTTTGCAAGTGGTGTAAATACCTGAGTATATTACATCGTCGGTGCTCTTTATGATCCTATACCAAATTGTCCATTTTGTTTTCTGGGTTTCTTTACATTTCAATTTGATGATTTCACTTTTCAGGCCTTTTGCAGTGTCAATTGCCTTCAGGGGCAGGTTCAGTTGTTGGAGTCGTTTGCTAAAGACACTACTGAGGATTTTGCCAAACGGTTTGAAAAATCCTTTCCATTCAGACCACATTTCAAACTCGTATTCCGAAGTGTTTTCGTAAAAATCGGCTACCCTTGGGTTAAGTCTACGCATCTCTTCGTCTGTAAGCCCCAACTCTTCAATTTGCTCCAAAAGACCAGAGGCCGGCAGGTTTTTACAAATCTCCAGATTTTCTTCCTTGGCCAATTTAGTGACGAACGTATCTTTAATGATATCGGTATCACCAACGGGGCCTATCAACCAGGCAAAGTCTTTTGCATCAATTCTTCTGCCTGTCGTTTTGACCCAGACCTGCGTTATCTTATCCTGTAAGGCCATTCAAGCACGAAATAACACAAAAAGTTATCAAAAAACATAGTTTAGAAGAATGCTTCCATAGTAATTTCTTCCGTTACCAGGATAAAAATAGCGGGGCTGCGAACCGCCAAAGCCCACGGCATTGATCAAGACCGATTGGGCATAGTTGGTGTCAAAAAGGTTATTGAGGCCCGCATTGATGCCCAAGGCCATGTTCTTGAACAAAGCCTTTCGGTATCGTACCGATGTAAAAAAAACATTGAAGGATTCACTGCTGAAGGTATTGGCATCGGTCAACGGTATTTCATCAACAAACTGGTGGTTCAGGCCCCATTCAAAGCCAGATAAGTGTCTTAAAGTAAACCCCGAATTAATACGGTGCTTGGGCACTCCTGTGAGCGGATTTCCCGAAAAATCATTGCCTTCCTGCACAAAATCCACAAAAACGTGGTCGCTAAAGGTGTAGTTCACATAAGGGGATATGGTTATGGTTTTCGAAAGTTCAAAAGAATGGTTTACGGCCAGTTCAAACCCTTGGTGGCGTGTCTCACCTGCGTTTCGGCCGATGAACTGGTCTTCACCCACGCGTTGGGCCACCAAAAGATTGTCGATGTCCATTCGATACAGGGCCACTTCCAAAGCAATCCTTTGTTTTGGAAAACGGAACGATGCCCCGATTTCATAATTCATACCTGTTTCTTGGGCAATATCAGGATTGATAATACCGTTTGGGGTCAACGTCTCTTCCAAACCAGGGTTTGAGAAGCCCCGACTGATATTGGCGAACAGATGCCCATATTTGATATGGTACCGCAACCCGAGACTGGGCAACAGAATGGCGTCAAAGTCTCGGCGGGCCGAAGTATTTTCACTTCCTGAATTGAACAGGTCTCTAAAATCATAGACTGTCTGGTTGAATGCCAGCCCCAATTGGCCGTAGAGTTTTGGCGAAAAGGCCAAGGTAAGGGTGCCAAAGGCATTGAACTGTCGCCTGAACTCCCGATTTTTGCTCAAACGGTCACCCTGCAGGCTCCCGTTGCCGTTGTTGTCCCTGAAGAGGTTTTCAAAGGTGCTCCAGTTGTATTCATCGCGATAGAATTCACTTCCGAAACTGTATTGGTTTTCTTCGGAAAATTTTCCCTCAAAAACGGTTCTGAACCCGTAGCCATTGGTGAACTCATCCAAAATATTGAAGGGGCGGGGTTCGTAATGGTCTAAATAGCTATAAAAAATACTGGAGGTGTTCTTGAGGCGCCCGTTAAAAATGTATTGGTTTGAAAGCCCCAACAATAAGTATTTATTTGCCTCGAACCCTTGGGCTGCCAACCAGTTGGCCGCTGCTGCGGTGGGGTTCTCCCTGAAATCGGTCTCGTTCAACGAACTGGGGATCTGTGCCTTGTAGTCAATGTAGTTCATAAGAAAACCCAATTTGTTTTTGTCACTGGTGTGGAACGAGCTGTTGAGCAATAGCCCATTCCGTTCAAAACGGCTGTTCTGTCGGTAGCCATCGGTCTCAAGATGGTTGAAACTGAGGTTCAGCGTAAAACCTTTTTCTGAATGTTGAAAGGTGACATTGTCTTTCAGCATGTGGTACGAACCCACCGTGCAATGGTTCATCAACCGGGTTTCATCGGTATCAGGATTTTTACTGTTCAGGAGGATGGCCCCGCCTAGATTGGCCCCAAAAGAGGTGCCCTTGGGCCCTTTGATGACCTCTACCATGTCCAGATTCTCAAGGTCGAAGGCCTCGATGGTCGAAAAGCCCGTGCCGTTGGTCACAGGAATGCCGTCGAAATAAAGCCTCAGTTTGTCGGTACCAAAGGGTGTTCGCGCCCCCACACCGCGAATGGTGATGCGGTTGGTGTTCAAGGCACCTGATAGCATATATACTCCGGGAATTTGGTTCAGGCCAGAGGCCACGTCTATGGGGCTGAATTTTTCAAGCACCACAGGGGCGATGGTGGCCGAGGGAGTAATGCCCTGGACTTTTTTTGGGGCAAAATCTTCGAGCAAAATCACCTCGTCCAAGGTCGTGACAGAGTCTTTTTGGCCGAACACAACACAGGAAACGAAAAGAAAAAAAGCAAAGCAGGAGAATCGGTTCATCATCGGGAACGGAAAGCCTTAAAAATAGCTATTTTTGGTAAAATTGATTGCATGAAAATCGTTTCTTACAATGTAAACGGGGTGCGCGCGGCCATCACTAAGGGTTTTGTCGAATGGCTACAATCGGTCGATGCCGATGTGGTGTGCCTGCAAGAGACCAAGGCCATGAAAGAGCAGGTCGATACACGACTTTTTGAGGAAATAGGGTACGAGCACCATTATTGGTTCAGCGCCGAAAAGAAAGGCTATAGTGGGGTTGCGTTACTCTGCAAACAGAAACCCGACCATGTGGAATATGGTACGGGTATCGATTATATGGACCACGAGGGAAGAAATATCAGAGCCGATTTTGACGATATGCATATTATGAGCCTGTACCTACCGTCAGGCACAAACCTTGCCCGATTGGACCATAAATTGACCTACATGGCAGACTTCCAGAAATATGCCGATGAATTGCGAAAGACCCATGAAAACCTGATTGTCTGCGGCGATTACAACATCTGCCATAAGCCCATCGACATACACGATCCCGTGCGAAACAAAAATGTTTCCGGGTTTTTGCCTGTGGAACGGGAATGGATCGGCAATTTTATCGATAGTGGCTTCATAGACAGTTTTCGACACTTCAACCAAGAACCCCACAATTATACGTGGTGGAGCTATCGTGCCAATGCCCGGGCCAATAACAAAGGTTGGCGATTGGATTATGGCATGGTAAACGAAAGCCTTAGAGATCGGTTGAAACGCTCCGTTATCTTATCCGAAGCAAAGCACAGCGACCATTGCCCCATTCTTTTGGAGGTCGATTGATAATCTTCGGACTATTGACCACAAAGGGGGAATCCGTATTTTTGCTGGCAAAATTGTGAAATGAAATATACGTTTCTTCCGCACACCAACATACGTGTCAGTAAAATTTGTTTGGGCACCATGACCTGGGGCCGCCAAAATTCTGAGGAACAGGCCCACGAACAAATGGATTATGCCGTGGAGCAGGGCATCAACTTCTTCGATACGGCCGAGATGTACCCTATTCCCCCAAAAAAGGAACTGTACGCCGTTACCGAGGAATTTATCGGCAATTGGTTCAAAAAGACAGGCAAGCGTGAAGAAATCGTGTTGGCCACCAAGATTGCCGGCAGGGCCGATTTTACCAAGCACATTAGAACCACAGGGTTTAGCAGGGAAGCTATTATTTCAGCGGTTGATGGCAGCCTACAAAGGCTTCAGACCGATTACATCGACCTGTACCAATTGCACTGGCCTGAGCGCAACACTAATTTTTTCGGCCAGCGAGGTTTTAATGCAGAGGCCACAGACCTTTGGGAAGACAACATCCACCAAGTGCTGGAAACCTTGCGCGATTTGGTCGAGGAAGGAAAGATTAGGCATGTGGGGCTATCGAACGAGACCCCTTGGGGCACCATGCGTTTTTTAGAGGAGAGCAAGGTGCACCGTACGCTTCCACGTATGGTCACCATACAAAATCCGTACAGTTTGTTGAACCGTTTGTTTGAAGTGGGGCTGTCAGAAGTTTCGATGCGCGAAAAAATCGGCTTGTTGGCCTATTCACCTTTGGCCTTCGGTGTGCTCAGCGGCAAATATTTGGGCGACGTACAGCCCCGAAAGGCCCGCTTGACGCTTTTCCCCAATTACAAACGGTATAGCGGTGATACCGCTACCGAAGCCACCAAAAAATACCATGAACTTGCACAAAACCATGGGCTTTCAATGGCTCAGATGGCATTGGCCTTTGTGAACTCACGCCCTTTTGTAACCAGCAATATCATCGGTGCCACAACAATTGACCAACTCAGAGAAAACATCGAAAGCATTGATGTTGAGCTATCCGATGAGGTATTGGAGGGCATTGAGGAAATCCATGAATCCATTCCAAATCCGGCGCCATGATGATGAATATTTTAGTAAGAATTGGCTTTGGTCAAATCGTGTTGATTCTTGTGGTGGTATTGTTAATTTTTTTGGCCACAAGGGCTTTTAGAAATAAGCGGTAAATAGATTTTCCGACTTGCTAACTGATGTCATTTCGAACTCAGGTTAGTTTACTATTTGAGAAATTTGGATTTCTTAATCTTATGCCTATGGCGGACTCATTTCGAAATGACTTTTCCCCATAATTATTTAGGCAGCGCATACGCCCGGTATTCATCCCCCGAAGGAGTACCCGTTTTGCCGCCACCACAGGCGATGACCAAAAATTGTTGTCCGTTTACTTCGTAAGTGGCTGGGGTGGCATAACCCCCGGCGGGCAGTTTATCTTCCCAAAGCTGTTTGCCAGTTGCCATGTTGAAAGCACGTATTTTCTCGTCATTGGTCGCCGCAATGAACAGTACACCGCCAGCAGTGATAACAGGGCCACCATAGTTTTCAGTGCCCGAAACGGGAATGTTGGGATCACCCAGCTTTTCTTCATGCCCCAAGGGGATCTGCCAGAGATATTCACCCGTGTTCAGGTCAAGCGCGTTCAAGGTGCCCCAGGGCGGTTTTACCACGGGGAATCCCCTATCATCTTTAAATCGCCCGAATCCCGCCACGGCATAGGGTACTTTTACGGAAGTTTCCTCAGCCCGGTGGTCGGTGGGTTCTTCAGTGCCTGAAATATAGTTGGCAATGGCACCGATCTCACCATCGGAAAGATTGGGCATACCGGGCATGGCCCCCTTGCCGTTTTTGATGATGGCAGCGATGGAATCCACAGCGAAACGCTCTTTTACCTTTTGCAATTCGGGGATGGCTCCAAGCCCCTGTAATTCGCCCCCATGGCAGCGGGCACAGTGTATTTGGGTCAATGAGGCCCCAACTGGTATTTTTTTGTCTTCTTCACCACCTACCTTCCGCATTCTTACAATCCACGCCATTTCGTTCGAGTTCACGTACATGACGCCATCTCTTGGGTCCACAGCGGCCCCTCCCCATTCGGCACCCCCATCTGCACCGGGGTACAAGATTACCCCTGCCGTATCAATGGGGATGAACTGCCCTTTTGAGGTAATGCTTCTGAATTTTTCCAAAACCGTGGGCGGGTCGATGTTTTGGTCCTTGTCAACAAAATCATCGACGAAGGCAGGGCGGTCTGGGTCGTACAGGTCTTCTTCCCTTAAAATCTGTCTTGCAAAGGGCTCAGGCTTGGTGGGCAATGGTTGGGTAGGAAAAGCTTGCTCACCTTCAAGTTTTGAGGCAGGATATTCCTTTTCTTCGATTGGAAATAAAGGCTCACCCGTTACTCGATTGAATACGAACACATGCCCACTTTTCGTAACCTGTGCCACCGCGGGAATGGTCTTGCCATCCCTTTTCATCTCAAAAAGATTGGGCGGTGCGGGCAAGTCGCGATCCCAGATATCATGGTGTACCATCTGAAAGTGCCAAAGGCGTTTGCCGGTCTCTGCATCCAAAGCAAGTAGACAATTCGCAAATAGATTTGCCCCGATACGGTTGCCCCCATACCAGTCAAAGGCCGCGGATCCTGTGGGCAGATAGGCGATGCCCCTTTCCTCGTCCAACGCAATGCCCGACCAACTGTTGGCACCCCCTACGTACTTGTAGGCATCTTTTGGCCAAGTGTCGTACCCAAACTCACCGGGTTGGGGAATGGTGTGGAAGGTCCATTCGATGTCTCCGGTGATGACATTGTAGGCCCTTATGTGCCCTGGTGAGGCACCAGGTCCCTCACCCACACGGGTACCCATGATGAGCAGGTTTTTATAGGTGACCCCCGGGGTGTTTGCGACCACCGACAGTTTTTCAGGGTCTCTACCAAGGCCATCGCGTAAATCGATGCTTCCGCCGTTTCCATAACCAGCAAAGGCTTGGCCATTTTCGGGATCAACGGCATATAGGTTGGTGCCCGATGAAAAGAAGAGGCGGCTTTTGGCTTCGCCATCCGAGGGCCAATACACGAGTCCGCGGTTGAGACCGAGTCCCGATTCATCTTTGGCATTCGGACTGAATTTCCAGAGTTCCTCGCCCGTGGCAGCGTTCAGGACAAACAGTTCGATGGCCGCATTTACTCCGTATAATTTATCGCCAACAATCAACGGGTTCGTCTGTATCTGGGTGGTTCTTCCTTCCTCTAGACCACCACTTTTGTACGACCATGCCAATTGCAGGTTTGAAACATTCGAGGTATCGATTTGCGATAGGGTCGAGAAATGTGTTCGTGCAGGATCGCCAAGGTAATCTTGCCAAGTGGTATAATCAGGATTTTTTGATATGTCTTTTGAAGTTTTCTTTCCGCAAGAAACGATCAATATGGAAAGAAGAAAAAAAGGGAAGGCCTTTCGCATGGTTGGTTTTACCGTTAAAGATAGGAAATTGGAACCAAGAAATATCAGCCAAACAAGTGCCCGACAACCTCTTCAATCTTTGATACAAGTTGTATACTGACCTTGGGGTTCTTAAGGCCGATCTTGTTGTTTTTTGATACGAAAATGGTCGAAAACCCAAGTTTTTCAGCTTCCATGATGCGCTGGTCAATACGCTGCACAGGGCGTATTTCGCCTGCCAGTCCCACTTCTGCGGCAAAGCAGACCCCCTTTTCGATGGGGATGTCGGCATTGCTCGACAATATGGCCGCAATCACGGCAAGGTCGATCGCGGGATCATCGACCGAAATGCCCCCTGTGATGTTCAAAAACACATCTTTGGCCGCCAATTTGAAACCCGCCCGCTTTTCGAGCACGGCCAAGAGCATGTTGAGCCGTTTGGCGTTAAACCCCGTGGCCGAACGCTGGGGCGTACCATAGACCGCCGTGCTGACCAAGGCTTGAATTTCGATAAGCAATGGGCGCATACCCTCAACAGTGGCCGAAATGGCCGTGCCGCTCAAATTTTCTTCGTTTTTTGAAATCAACACTTCTGAGGGATTGTTCACTTCCCTGAGTCCATTGCCCTGCATTTCGTATATACCCAATTCGGCCGTGGACCCAAAACGGTTCTTCAACGAGCGTATGATACGATAGACATAATTACGGTCGCCCTCGAACTGCAACACCGTATCGACCATGTGCTCCAAGATCTTGGGGCCAGCGATCATGCCGTCTTTGGTAATGTGGCCCACCAAAATGACCGGAGTGTTGCTCTCTTTGGCATACTTGATGAGCTCGGCCGTACATTCACGGATTTGGGAAATGCTTCCCGCGGCCGAATCAATGTAGTCTGAGTGTAAGGTTTGGATGGAGTCTATGATGACCAAATCTGGCTCTAACGACGCTATTTGTTGAAATATATGTTGTGTTTTGGTCTCGGTAAGTATGTAGCAGTTAGAGCTATCGGGGTTCATTCGATTGGCCCGCATCTTGATTTGGCCTTGGCTTTCTTCCCCAGAAACATACAAGGTCTTATAAGGCAGTTTCAAGGCTATTTGCAGTAGCAAGGTACTCTTTCCAATGCCGGGCTCGCCACCTAACAGGGTCAACGATCCGGGCACGAGTCCGCCACCGAGTACACGGTTGAACTCTTGGTCAAGCGTATCGAGCCTTATTTCACGGTCGTTGCTGATGTCTTTGATACGAACGGGCCTGGAAACCTTTTTGGAGGGTGATTCATTGGATTGCCAAACTGGCTTTTTCTCCTTTTGAACAACTTCCTCCACAACGGTGTTCCATTGTTTACAGGCCGAGCATTGGCCCACCCATTTGGCATATTGGGTGCCACAGTTCTGGCAAAAAAAAGCGGTTTTGGTTTTGGGCATTTTTGAGGGTTCTCGTTTGCCGATAAAGGTAATTAGAAGTTTGGGAATAAATGGGGTCTACGGGGTTGTAGGAATTTGGTTTATGCGTTGGTGTTTATAAGTTTAACACATCTGTAAATAGCGATATGAACACGTAAGTTAATCCATTCAACAAAACCCAAAACTTTTTAATACCCAAAATCCGCTTTAAGGGCATCGATTTTTTCCAAGGCCATTTCTTTGGTGAGAAAGTCAATTTCTTTCATTTGAAAAGCCTTTTCAAAGGCCTTGAAGGCTTTTTTTGGCTCACCCAGCTCTTCAAGGTATTCGCCTTCAAAATAAAAACCCAACATGGTCTCTGGAAATTGTTTTTTACAGAGTTCCGCAAGGGGTTTCAGCGACTCGAAATCATCTTTTTTTCTACTGGCCGCATAAATGGCCATAATATCGTTCAACTCGACCTCTTTTTTGAAACCCAGCAATTTTTCAATCATCGCATAACGGTTTTCTAAATAATCAAAGACCGGTACATCAGCGGTAAGAATCTGCTCTTTGTATTCTTTGGGTGTAATGGGCCTAAAAGGTTTGAAGATGTTGTCAAAAGATTTGCTGATGCCATAGGCAGCAATCGAGACATGGTCTGCGTCTTCATATTCATCAAAGAAGTAGTGGACATTTTCTTTGTTTATGGAAGAAATGGCATTGTTCATCTGAAGAATTCTGTTGCGGTCTTCGGTCTTGGCCTTTTCAAGAACGACATTGTAAAAAATCTCTTGGTCAATGTCTGAAAGGCGAGAAGGCACCCTACTTTCCATTTCGGTGGCCAACACGGGCGAAATGCTTAGGTAGGCGTTGAAGAACGATTTATCCTTAAACAGAAAATAATTGCCAAAATTGGCGGTGATGTCGTAGCCGATGAACATCTTGAACGGGGCGGTACTGTAGCTGGTTTCGAGATAGGGGATCAGCTCTGTTCCCAAGAACTCATAAAATTTCACCCCTTTTTCGGTGGGCAGGCCCGAGGCTTGCTCAAAATCACAGTCTTCCCAACGAATATCGCCCTCGCTTTGGTGTACACCCACGATAATGGCCTGGGGCATCCTATCATGTCTGCTGTAAAATTTGTTGTGGGCCACGACCAGGTCAAAGAGGTAATCGGCATCGAGTACCACGATGAGCGGATATTTTTTATCCTCTACATAATCTTCGGGAAAATAGTAGGAAACATCCCTTCTTTCTTGCAGTTTGAACGACTCAAAAATCTCTTTCTTGACCTGTGCGGTGCCCAAAAAGCCACACAGAACGATGATCGGGAGTAAAATTTTCTTCATGGGGTATGGTTTAAACAAAGGTCTTATCGACCCCTGTTCAATAACGGTAAGAGCACGAAAGATATTGCCCCGAAAACCACGACCATCAAGGTCTGGGCAATCCACATGATCCAGCCGAAAGCATCGCCCGAAACCGATGATATTCCGTAAATGCCCAATGCGCCGCTCACCGCTATGGGGTACAGTCCGATACCGCCATTGGTGGTCGACATGGCAAAAGCACCTGCTATGAAAGCGACCAACAACTCGCCCAATGAAAGATCGACCGTTTCTGGCACGGTGTATTTGATGACCCAGAACATACCGATATACGCCGCCCAAATAAATAGGGTATGGAAAATAAAAGGCCACTTTTTCTCCATTTTAAAGACGCTCATGACCCCCTCGAGCAGTCCTTTCAGGAAATTTTTCAGTTTATGGGCCCAACCCGATTTCGATTTTCGTAAAAACTTTATGCTGAGCCAAAGTCCGATGATGCCCACAGCAAGGATTAGGGCGGCCCCCGCCAAATTGATGCCTTTTTCGTTCAAGAATTCGATGATGACCGAGGTTTGCATCAGCAGGGCCACTATAATGATGAGAAACAACATGATCAGGTCGATCACCCTTTCTGTGACGATGGTGCCAAAGCCTTTTTCGAAAGGCACTTCTTCGTAAGTGGTCAGCGCGGAGGCCCTCAATATTTCACCTGACCTGGGGATGCCCAAATTGGCCAAATAGGCAATCAGTATCATCAACACATTGTTGCCCAATCTTGGGCTATAGCCCATTGGCTGCAGCATATAGTTCCACCGTATGGCCCTTGAGATATGGCTAAGAATACCGATTACTATGGAGAGGGACACCCAGAAAGGATCGGCGTTTTTGATATAGTGCACTATTTGCCCTCTTTCCTCGGCCGTGGTCGCATTGTATGAATACCAAACCAAGAACACCCCAAAGGCGATGGGCAAGATAATTTTCAGTGATTTTTTCAGCGATTTTGACAAAATCAGTTCAACAGGTTGGTGTTTTCATCAGGAAATACCAGGGCAGGGTTAAACTCTTTGGCCTCTTTGACACCCATCCAAGCGTAGGTGATCAAAATGAGCACATCGCCAACGGAGACCTTTCGGGCCGCGGCCCCATTGAGGGTTACCTCGCCCGTTCCCCTGGGTCCCGGTATGGCGTAAGTTTCCAATCGTTCGCCATTGTTGTTGTTCACGATCTGAACCTTTTCGCCACGAATGATGTTGGCGGCGTCCATCAAGTCTTCATCAATAGTAATACTGCCGATATAGTTCAGATCGGCACCCGTAACCTTTACACGATGAATCTTCGATTTTACTACTTCAATCTGCATGGCGCAAAATTAATCAATTGAGGGCGATATTGTCGATGAGCCGTACACCCTTGGCATAAACGGCTATGAACGCCCTATATTTTTTGTTTTTTCTTTTTCTTTGGATGGGTGCAAGTTTTTCTTCGTCTGTGATTTCGAAATATTCCAAATCAAAATCGTTGTTAGCCTTGAATTGGTCTTTCACCCATT
Source organism: Flagellimonas lutaonensis (assembly GCF_000963865.1). NCBI lineage: Bacteria > Pseudomonadati > Bacteroidota > Flavobacteriia > Flavobacteriales > Flavobacteriaceae > Flagellimonas > Flagellimonas lutaonensis. Next base: position 1,223,217 of record NZ_CP011071.1, on the reverse strand, counting down.
TCCTCAAATAATCTGCACTTTTCATGCCAAATTGCCTTTTGGCGGTCTTTAGGGTCTCAAAGATGAATCCGGCCCTTTGTCGCACTTCTTTTGGCAACCTTTCATTTCGTGAACTCATGGCCAGGCCGTTGGCTTCCCTTTGGATCGGACAGCCTATGATCTCTACGGGAATCTGTTTTGATCTGACCAGTTTTCTCACAATTTGTAACTGCTGAAAATCTTTTTCGCCAAAATAGGCCTTATCGGGCCCAACAGTTTTCAACAATAGTTCAACGATGGTGGCGACCCCGTCAAAATGTCCGTTTCGGTATTGGCCTTCCATCGTTTTTTCCAATCCCCCGAATTTAAATTTCTGTGGAGCGATTTCACCCGGATAGATTTCGGTTTTCGATGGCGCAAATACCAAAATGTCTTCAGAAAGCGCGTTCAATAGGTCGAGGTCCCTTTCTAAGTTGCTTGGGTAGTTTTTAAGGTCATTTTGATTGTCGAACTGTGTGGGATTCACAAAAATACTGACCACCACCACCCCATTTTCAGAAAGTGCCCTTTTGACCAAAGACAGGTGGCCATAGTGCAGGGCACCCATGGTGGGCACTAGACCGATGGAATGGTTTTTTTGGCGTTCTGCAGCGAGAACCGCTTGAAGGTGCCGTTTGTCTTCAATAAGGTGCATATATGGTAATAAAGGCGTGCAAAAATACCATAAATACTGGTAATCGGCATAATTTTTGTACTTTTGCACCTACGTTTCAGGAAAAAAAGAATCGGTCTATGAATGGTAAAAAGATATTGTTTGTATCTTCTGAATTAGTGCCTTACCTCCCCGAGAACCCAGTTTCATTGATGTCATACGAAGCGCCCCGAATGGTCAACAGCAAGGGCGGCCAGATCAGGATTTTTATGCCCCGATATGGCAACATCAATGAGCGGCGGCATCAACTGCATGAGGTCATTCGGCTATCGGGCATGAATTTGGTCATCAATGATATGGATATGCCACTGATCATAAAAGTGGCGTCAATCCCCAAAGAACGTATTCAGGTATACTTCATCGACAACGAAGAGTACTTTAAGAGAAAGGGTACTTTTGCCGATGCCGATGGCAACCTGTTTCCTGACAACGATGAGCGGGCCATTTTCTTTGCGAAGGGCGTGGTTGAAACGGTCAAAAAACTGAATTGGTCGCCAGACATTATACACGTGCACGGCTGGCTGGCATCACTTTTGCCCCTGTATTTAAGAAAGTACTACGCCGATGAGCCGATTTTTGCAGACAGTAAGATCGTTACTTCGGTCTATGGGCAAGGTTTTGAAGGTGAACTTGACAGTGCCATTGTAGATAAAATTGCATTCGACGGAATACCCACTGAAGATATCAAAGCCTTAGAAAAGCCCGACTATAATAATTTGTTAAAAATTGCAGTGGATCATTCAGATGCCATTATTTTAGCCTCCGAACAGATTCCAGATGAACTTGACAAGCATATTTCCAACCTTTCAAAACCCGTGCTGCCATATGTTTCTTTCAAAGAAACCGAAGAAGCATATGCCAATTTCTATAATTCGGAAGTTTTAAAATAGTTTTCATGAATCTTATGCGAAAGGCGACAATTTCAACCTTGGTTGGGATTTTTTTGGTGATGGTGTCTTGTGAAGAAGATTTGACAACCCTTGGCGAAGGTGTTGTCGGGGGAGAACCCTTTAACACAGGAAAGGCCGTTTACGACGTTTTTGCCTACAACAAAAGAGTGAACGCGGTACAGACAAACCGTCTGCCGATATATCAACTCGGAAATTTCAACGATCCCATCTATGGCAAACGAAGGGCCAGTATCACCAGTCAGGTCAGATTTTCTATCAACCCGAATACAGGAACGTTGAACAACACCTTTGGCGACTTTTCACAGGCAACCGAATACAACTCCGATAATGACGAAAGTATATCGACCATACCAGAGAACGAAACGGTAAAAGAAGTCTTTTTATACTTGCCCTATCAACAGCCGCCAGATAGCTCACGCGACAGTGATGGCGATGGCGTTGATGATGCATTTGATGTCGACCCTACAGACCCTAACAGCGATAGCGATAACGACGGCCTGACCGACAATACCGAAAGGGTTCGCGGCCTCAATCCGCTGGATCCCGATACCGATGGTGACGGAATTGGCGATGCCGATGATGATGACACAATCTCAAATGCCTTTGCGAAGACCTACGAACTTGACAGTATTTATGGTAATATCGAGGCACCTTTTCGTCTAAAGGTAGAGCGATCAACATTCTTTTTGCGAGACTTGGATCCCAACACCAATTTTGAAGAGGCACAAGAATATTTTTCAACGCAGACATTTTCGCCCGATTTTGTTTCAGATGTTCTTTTTGATGGGGAAGTCGAAATCGACAATAAAGAAATACTCTTCTTCAACGAAGATGACCCTGACACCCCTGACGTTGATGAATCGTTGACGGTCGATAACCGACTTGATCCAGGGATTCGAGTGCCACTTGATCCGAATTTCTTCCAAGAGAATATTCTTGACAAAGAAGGGAGTTCAGAACTCTTGAGCCAGGCCAATTTTGTAGAATTCTTTAGGGGCATTCATCTTTCAATAGACGCCGATGATGATATCATGTTGTTGTTAGATCTTTCAAGGGCGAACATAACCCTCACCTATGAATACGATGATTATAACAATAACAACACTACATCCGATACCTCAGACGATTTTATAGAACAAACAGAGCGCAACCTGGTATTCAATTTGTTGCAGAACAACAATGGCGTTATTTCAGGCAATGCTGTGAATACCTTCGAGAGCGATGGTTTCCCAACTGAAATTGCCGACAACCTTGACACCGGCGAGAACGCTTCAAGAATCTATCTGAAAGGTGGCGATGGTGCAATGGCCGAAATTCAATTGTTCGATGAGGTTGACGCAACACCGATTTTAGAGGAAATCCGGGCAAAAAACTGGATTATCAATGAAGCAAACCTGGTCTTTCATGTAGATGAGCAATTGCTCAACAGCAACATGGTCAAAGAGCAGCCACCGAGGATCTATATCTACAATGCCGAGACCAATCAGCCCATTTACAATTTGGCCACCGAAACCGCGAGCTCTGTAAACACCGATCCGTTGGGCCTTTATCTCAATTTCGGAGGGATTCTTGACGAAGACCAAAACACCTATACGGTTCGTATTACAGAACACATAAACAATATCATCGTGCGAGATTCGGCCAATGCAAAATTGGCCCTGACCCTTACTTCAAATATTGACATTTCACAATCTGCCGTGAGGGAAGCCATGGGTGCAAACAACATGAAAATTGATGTTCCCGTTATGTCAACCGTGAATCCATTTGGAACTGTGTTGTTCGGTAGCAACGTCGATGCCTCGAATGAAGAGAAAAAACTAAAACTTGAGATTTTCTTTACCGAGGCCAACTAATTGCTTGTTTAGTTTATACCACTGACGGATTTTTTACGTTTTACAACCGATATAGTTTGATTTTCCCCCTCAAAAAGTAATTTTGTTTATCTAAATCAATTGAAAACTACTTAGTTATGTGTGGAATTGTCGGGTATATTGGGCATAGAGATGCCTACCCCATCATTATAAAAGGGTTACAGCGTCTAGAGTACCGTGGCTACGATAGTGCCGGGGTCGTGCTCTTCGACGGAGAAAACATGCGCTTGGCAAAGACCAAGGGCAAGGTGGAAGACCTGAAGAACAAGGCAGAAAGCACCATGCCAACCAATGGAAAGTTAGGATTGGGGCACACCAGATGGGCCACCCATGGGGTTCCTAACGACATCAACTCACACCCGCACTTCTCAAATTCAGGTGATTTGGCCATTATCCACAATGGTATCATTGAAAATTATGAATCAATCAAAAAGGCCCTTGTAAAAAGAGGCTATACTTTCGAATCTGATACAGATACCGAGGTATTGGTGAACCTTATTGAGGAAGTAAAGAAAAAAGAAGGGGTGAAACTGGGCAAGGCGGTTCAGATTGCTTTGAACCAAGTGGTGGGAGCTTATGCCATTGCCGTTTTTGACAAGAACAAGCCTGATGAGATAGTGGTGGCCAAACTCGGAAGCCCGTTGGCCATTGGCATTGGGGAGAACGAATATTTTATTGCTTCAGATGCTTCACCGTTCATAGAGTTCACGAACAACGCAGTGTATCTCGAGGATGAAGAAATGGCCATTGTCAGAATTGGCAAAGAGATCAAGATGCGTAAGATCAAAGATGATGCAATAGCCTACCCGAATATCCTTGAACTTCAACTAAATCTTGAGGAGATAGAAAAAGGAGGGTATGAGCATTTTATGCTGAAAGAGATTTACGAACAACCCAGGGCAATACATGATACATTTAGAGGAAGGTTAAGGCCAGATCAAGGTATTATAAAAATGGCGGGGATTGACCAAAACAGCGAAAGGTTTCTCAACGCCAACCGGATCATCATAGTTGCCTGTGGCACCTCTTGGCATGCCGGCTTGGTGGCCGAGTACATTTTTGAGGATATGGCACGCATACCCGTAGAAGTGGAGTATGCATCTGAGTTCCGGTATCGAAACCCTGTGATTACAGAGAACGACGTGCTGATAGCCATATCCCAATCGGGTGAGACGGCAGACACCTTGGCGGCCATTAAATTGGCCAAAGAAAATGGCGCTTTTGTTTTTGGCGTTTGCAATGTGGTGGGCTCATCCATTGCACGAGAGACCGATGCCGGGGCCTATACCCATGCGGGTCCAGAAATTGGCGTGGCCTCTACCAAGGCATTTACCACCCAAATTACCGTGCTGATGATGATTGCGATGAAATTGGCCAAAGAAAAGGGCGTTTTCTCAGAGTCTAAGTACCATGAACTCTTGACAGAACTGGAGGGTATTCCCCAAAAGGTGGAAAGAACCCTGGAAACAAACCCATTGATAGAGAAAATTTCAGAGGTGTACAAAGATTCTTCAAACTGTCTTTATTTGGGTCGCGGCTATAACTTCCCAGTGGCACTCGAAGGCGCCTTGAAATTGAAGGAAATAAGTTATATACATGCAGAAGGCTATCCGGCAGCAGAAATGAAGCACGGCCCAATAGCACTTATTGACGAACAGATGCCAGTAGTGGTCATTGCCACTAGAAAGGGCCATTACGAAAAAGTGGTCAGCAATATTCAAGAGATCAAGTCTAGAAAGGGTAAGATCATCGCTGTTGTCACCGAAGGTGACAATACGGTCAAAGAGTTGGCAGATCATGTGGTCGAAGTGCCAGAAGCCTCTGAGAGCATGACGCCGTTACTAACAACAATTCCCTTACAATTGCTCTCTTACCATATCGCAGTAATGCGCGGCTGCAATGTTGATCAACCTAGAAACTTGGCAAAATCGGTTACGGTCGAGTAACAAGGCATACCACGTTTAATATAAAAAGCCGCCAATTTTAGGCGGCTTTTTTATTGATAATTTAATTTTTGAGACAATGCGTTGCGAACTAGATATTATGCATGCATAATTTTTAGATCTTTTGTGGCGACAGAAGTAAAAAAAAAATGTATATTCCACCTGTAAAAATTAACTAATTTAACTAATCTTAGCAATCATGAGAAGAATATTGCTTGCTTCCTTTCTGTTGTTTGGTTTTATTGCTTACTCGCAAACAACGGTTCAGGGTAAGGTAGTGGATGAGAACGGCGAACCTGTTCCAGGGGCAAATGTGGTCTTGGTAGGCAAGGCAGAGGGCACAACCACTGATTTCGATGGTAATTTTGAGTTCAACACTTCAGAAAACCCACCTTTTCAACTGCGAATTTCCAATATCGGATATGCCGATGCAACAGTAAGTATCACTTCAAGCAACCAAACGGTAAATGTAACGCTGAGTGAAGCGTCCACCATGTTGGATGAAATCGTGATTTCGGCATCAAGAACCCCGGAACGGATTTTTGAATCGCCGGTATCGGTAGAGCGCTTTGGCATTCGTGATATCCAGAACACTACAGCAGAGTCTTTCTACGGAGGGCTGCAAAATCTGAAGGGGGTGGATATCAATACCAACAGTCTCACCTTTCAATCCATCAACACTAGGGGCTTTGCGACCTTTGCCAATACGCGCTTTCTGCAGTTGGTCGATGGTATGGACAATACCGCCCCAGGGCTAAACTTTGTTCTCGGTAACTTGGTCGGTATGAACGAGCTTGATGTTCAAAGTGTAGAGATTCTTCCAGGGGCATCTTCTGCATTGTATGGCGCAGGTGCATTTAATGGAATTTTGTTTATGCGTAGTAAAAATCCCTTTGACTTTCAGGGCATCAGTGCATACGTAAAAACGGGACTTACATCGCAGGAAGCTGCCGGGGATAACAACTACTACGATTTTGGTATTCGGGCAGCCCATGCCTTTAGCGATAAATTTGCAATAAAAACAAGCTTTTCGTACATGACAGGCGAGGATTGGCACGCTGTAAGCACGGTGGATGTGAACAATCCCAGTGCCGATAGAACCGACCCGGCCTATAATGGGTTGAACGTGTACGGTGATGAGGTAGGAACCCTACTTAATTTTGACGCGGCAGCTGGACTTCCTTCCGGCACAGTGGGATCTGCATTTGTAACACGAACCGGTTACCACGAAAGGGATTTGGCCAATTACAATGCTGAGAGTGTGAAAGCAGATTGGGCACTGCACTATCGCCCGTTCGGTGATGACCTTGAATTTATTTATAACGGTAGAATAGGAAGGGGCACCACCATTTACCAAGGAGCAAACCGTTATTCAGTAGCGGGCTTTAAAATGCAACAGCATAAATTGGAAGTAAGAAACGATAACTTTTTTATTCGCGGATACATTGTTTCCGAGAATTCAGGTGATGCATATGACACTAGGTTTGCGGCCATCAATGTAAACCGTAGGTGGAAATCTGATACACAATGGTTTACCGAGTACGCGCAAACTTTCATTGGCGCCAAGTTGGGTGTTGGTACTGGTGTACAAGCCACAGATGAGCAGGCTCATGCCGCGGCAAGGGCTGCTGCAGATACCGGTAGGCTGATACCCGGCACCCCAGAGTTTGAAAGGGCGTTCAATGCCGTGATCAGTGATGGTGATCTGACCACTGGCGCGAAGTTTATCGATAATACCAAGTTTCGCCACGTAAACGGTAATTACAACTTGGCCCATTTGATAGATGATTGGGCAGATATCCAAATAGGGGGTTCCTTTAGGGAATATGAACTGAACTCTCAAGGTACCATCTTTACAGATATTGACGGGCCCATCACCTATAATGAGTACGGTGGATATGCCCAACTGCAGAAGAAATTTGCCGACGAGAGGGTGAAACTGACCGTTTCTGGCCGTTATGACAAAAACGAATTTTTTGATGGATTTGTTTCTCCCCGGGCGGGCTTGTCAGTGACCTTGGGTGAGAATCGCAACCACAACATCAGAGCTTCGGTGCAGCAAGGTTTCAGAAACCCGACCACACAAGATTTGTTTATCGGGCTCGATGCCGGAGTTGCCATCTTGGTAGGTTCGGCGCCTGCGAATTTGGACAGGGATGTAAGAACCTTTGATGTTAGCCCACAAGGGCAGGCCATAACGGGTTCACCAACCGTACAAGTGGTTGGTAGGGCCGCTTATGAAAATGCATTTTCAGCGGCATCTGTACTTGCCGGTAATCCGACAGCCGTTAATACACCATTGGTGCAACCTGAAGAAATAACAGCTTATGAACTGGGCTATCGTGCCCAAGTGGGTAAATTCACCATTGATGCTAGCGGCTATTACAACAGCTACAGTAACTTTATTTCCCAAACACAGGTGCTCGTGCCATTTTACGGTGAGGCCGGGGATGGTGGCTTATCGCTATTGGCACTGCAAAATGGTGATACACAGGTTTACCAAGTATATACCAATTCATCGGAAGAAATAACCTCTTATGGGGGCACACTGGGTATTGACACGAAAATCGCCGGGTTTGATTTGGGGGTCAATTACACCTATACAAAGCTAGAAGATGCCAAGCAATTACGGGCACGTGGCATACGAACCAATTTCAATAGTCCTGAACACAAGGTGAAGGCCTCTTTTGGCAAGACTGATTTATTTAAGAACTTTGGTTTTGGCGTGAACTATCGTTGGAGTGACAGCTTCTTCTGGGAGGCTTCATTCGCGGATGGCGACGTTCCTGCCTATACGGTTCTTGATGCCCAAATAAACTACTCAGTGCCGAGCATTAAATCAGTGTTCAAGGCAGGTGGTTCGAATATTTTGGGAGAAGAGTATTTTCAAGCCGTAGGTAGTGGTCTAATCGGATCTATATACTATATTTCTTGGACTATAAACCCCTAAAAAAGCAAACATAATAAATGTCAAAGGCGCTGTTGAACAGCGCCTTTTTTATGCCCAAAAAAAGCGCTGAAGAAGTTTCAATTTAAAAATGTAAAAGCATATCTTTGCAGCCGGAAAATTTAGACTTTCCGCCGCAGATAAGAGAATAAAACACAAACAGATAAGTAATGTCAAAGATTACAGGAAAAGTTGCCCAGATCATCGGGCCGGTCATTGATGTAGAGTTTGAATCCGGAACCGAGATTCCAAAGATTTACGATTCACTGGAGATTACCAAGGCCGATGGCTCTAAATTGGTGCTCGAGGTGCAATCGCACGTTGGTGAGAACACTGTGCGGACCATTTCAATGGACTCTACCGACGGATTGAGCAGGGGTGTTGATGTAGTTGCTACCGGTAGTGCCATTCAAATGCCCATTGGCGAAGATGTATATGGCCGACTTTTCAATGTAGTGGGTGATGCCATCGACGGAATGGAAGACCTTCCCAAAACGGGTGATAACGGTCTGCCTATACACCGTGAGGCACCCAAATTCGAAGATCTTTCCACTTCGACCGAGGTACTTTATACAGGTATCAAGGTAATTGACCTTATTGAGCCGTATGCAAAAGGAGGGAAGATTGGATTGTTTGGAGGTGCCGGGGTAGGTAAAACCGTATTGATCCAAGAGTTGATCAACAACATCGCAAAAGGTCACGGTGGTCTTTCGGTTTTTGCTGGTGTTGGTGAGCGTACCCGTGAGGGTAACGACCTGTTGCGTGAGATGTTGGAGTCGGGCATTATCAAATATGGTGACGATTTCTTGCATTCTATGGAAGAAGGCGGTTGGGATCTTTCAAAGGTCGATAAAAAGGCCATGAAAGAATCAAAGGCAACGTTTGTGTTTGGCCAGATGAACGAACCACCAGGGGCAAGGGCTCGTGTGGCCCTTTCTGGATTGACCATCGCTGAGTACTTCCGTGATGGTGCTGGTGACGGTCAAGGTAAGGATGTACTTTTCTTTATTGACAATATTTTCCGGTTTACCCAGGCCGGTTCTGAGGTATCGGCCCTTTTGGGAAGGATGCCTTCAGCGGTGGGTTACCAACCAACATTGGCCACAGAGATGGGTGCCATGCAAGAACGAATTACCTCTACAAAAAGAGGATCTATTACATCGGTACAGGCGGTCTACGTACCTGCAGATGACTTGACCGACCCTGCACCGGCTACTACTTTTGCCCACTTGGATGCGACAACTGTATTGTCTCGTAAGATTGCTGAGTTGGGTATTTATCCAGCGGTAGATCCGTTGGATTCTACCTCTCGTATTCTTACCCCAGAGATTTTGGGTAAAGAGCACTATGAGTGTGCCCAGCGCGTAAAAGAGTTGTTACAGCGCTATAAAGAGCTTCAAGATATCATTGCCATCTTGGGTATGGAAGAGCTTTCAGAGGAAGATAAGCTTGCTGTGGGCCGTGCACGACGTGTTCAGCGTTTCTTGTCACAGCCGTTCCACGTGGCTGAGCAGTTTACTGGTATTCCTGGTGTTTTGGTTGATATCAAAGATACCATCAAAGGCTTTAATATGATTATGGACGGAGAATTGGACCACCTGCCAGAATCAGCATTTAACCTAAAAGGGACCATCGAAGAAGCCATTGAAGCTGGTGAGAAAATGTTGGCTGAAGCATAAACCAAGCAAGGTTTGGCAAATCTCAAATTTCAAGCACCAAAATCCAATCTTTTTGGAATTTGGAATTTGAACATTGAAATTTAAAGAATATGTATCTAGAAATCGTATCCCCAGAAGCGACCTTGTTCGCAGGTGAAGTTGACTCGGTGACCGTACCGGGCGTAAACGGTGAGTTTCAAATGTTGCAAAACCACGCACCCGTAGTTTCGCTTTTGCAAGAAGGGAAGGTCAAGGTGCAGGGCGATGTTACCATAGAAGAGGGGTTCGAAGATAAATTCTCAAAAGGCCCAAATGGTGAAACCGTATTGGAAATTTCAAGCGGTACGGTTGAGATGAAGGATAACAAAGTGATTGTTTTGGCTGATTAGCCAGCATAAAAATTCTTATTAGATTTAAAGCTGTAAGCATAATTTCGCTTACAGCTTTTTTGTTTTATGCAGGGATACATAATAAAAGAAGGAAATCGTCCAATATGGCAACTTGCTTTGGCGGCACTATTTTTTACGCTTTCCGTGCTTTTACTGTTTCTGTTTTTCAGCAATTGGGTTAACACCACCGACCTTACCAAACTTAAAGGGAGAGTAGGTTTTTTGGTATTTTCTATAATGACATTTACAAATGGACTTTTCTTTTCCGTTGTCAGAGATTGGATTTTTGATTTGCAAAACGACCGATATAAAATTCAATATTCGGTTGGCCCCATAAGGGTCGGAAAATGGAAAGGCTTGCCCGAGATTGAGTATGTTTCTGTCTTTAGGCAACTGCTCACAAACGGGAATTATGTTTTTGAAACAAACCTTTGGTATGCCCAAAATCGTCATTTCAAGATTTATGAGAATTTAGACCGGACCCCGGCCTTTGAAATGGGCAAAGAGGTTGCAGAAATACTAAAGGTAAACCTGCTTGACGCAACTGAGCCGAATAATTTTAAATGGGTAGATTTAAAGCCTTTACAAACTGATTAGAACCCATTCATTGGTTGATGACCGGTATCGGTGAATTTCTTTGAAACCAATTGCAAAGTGTGCATTGAGCGATCGTACGTTTTTGACATCCACTTCAGTGATTATCTGTTTAAATGGGGGAATCAGAAATTGTTTCATATGCTTGTAAAGGTCCCGGAAAACACCACGGCCTCTATATGCCTTTGCGATACAGATTTGGCCCATTACGATAAAATCATTTCTGGAAAACCCAATTTTCTCAATCTCGGGGAACATTGGTTTCAGTATGGGAATGGTGTCGCCAAAGCTGGGGTGCATCGATAGGGCGTAGCCGATTACCTTGTCGTTGTGTACCGCAAGGGTGTGCGGGCATACAGCGTTCATCTGCCGTAACAATTCTAGGTTGTGTTTAACCGTTACAAAACCTTCACGGGTCTTTTCCTCGGGCGCCAAATTTTCAGGAAGGTTACATGACTGCAAATGCAAGATTTGCCTCAATTCTGAGTCTGTAGATGCTTGTTTATAGCCTACCGAAGCTGTCATTTGAATAAAGATAGTACTTTTGAAATATGCCCAATTTCCCAAAAAAACTAAGGCAAAGGCTTGAAAAGCGCAAAAATGAAAATGCTCTTCGTAAGCTGTCAAATTATAAAGACTTGGTCGATTTTTCGTCCAACGATTATCTCGGACTGGCGCGGGAAAAGAAAATACAGAGGCAGGCCGAGGGTATGATGCTTGAAAGCGCTTGTTCCAATGGTGCCACAGGCTCGAGATTGTTGACAGGCCATTACCCCTTGCTGGAGGAACTTGAAGCGGTTTTAGCACATTTTCACAAGGCTCAAACCGCCCTGGTGTTCAATTCAGGATATGACGCCAATCTTGGCTTTTTCTCCTCGGTGCCGCAGCGGAACGATATTGTTCTATACGACGAGCTTTCACATGCCAGTATTCGAGATGGTATTGCTTTAGGAAATGCCAAAAGCTACAAATTCAAACACAACGACCTGAAAGATTTAAATGAGAAGATAGCCATGTCCCTTCGAGCTCAGTCGAGAAGCGAGGACAGTGAAATCTATGTGGTCACTGAGTCAGTCTTTTCGATGGATGGCGATTCACCAGACCTAGGGGCAATGGCAGACTATTGTGCCAAACACAAACTGTGCCTGATTGTTGACGAGGCCCATGCAGTGGGGGTATTGGGCCAAGGCAGAGGATTGGTGGCCGAATTGGACCTAGAAGAGAAAGTCTTTGCCCGATTGGTGACCTTTGGCAAAGCTTTGGGCTGCCATGGTGCTGCCATTTTGGGTGCAAATGGGCTAAAGACCTATTTGATAAACTTTGCGCGAAGCCTTATCTATACGACTGCCCTACCGCCCCATACAACAGCCTCAATAATAGCAGCCTATAAACTGTTGGACGCGCCTGAGGGAAAAGAAAAACGAGAACGTCTTTATAATCTGATACAGCGCTTTAGGTCAATCGTGTCCGAATATGGATTGCAAGATTTATTTTTGTCAAGCGATTCGGCCATTCAAGTTGCCGTTTTGGGTGGAAACAAAAGGGTGAGGCACTGTGCAGAAATTTTAATGCAGAACGGATTTGATGTGAGGCCCATCCTGGCCCCGACGGTTGCCAAGGGGTATGAGCGGCTACGGATCTGCCTGCATGATTATAATACAAGGCAAGAAATAAGAACAGTATTGGAATTGATTTCAAAATTTGGCAATGGGTAACGATTGGGTAGTATTGGGAAGTTTCGAATTCTTGGCAGATGTTCAGGTCATTAAGGGAAGGCTCGAATCTGAAGGCTTTGAGGTTCGGCTCAAAGATGAAAATACGGTAAGTGTAGAGCCCTTTGCCAGCAATGCCCTCGGGGGTATCAAATTGTTGGTGCATAAAAATGACGAGGCAGCGGCCAAGGCCATCTACGACTCCATTCGAAATTTTGCCACTGACGAAGAGGGCAACTTAATTGTTTGCCCAAACTGTGGTGCCAAGAAATCAGAGGTGTACTATGCGCGAAATACACTTTTGTACAAATTGTTTCCATTTTTAGAGACCAAGAAGTACAAATGCAACCAATGTAACTTTATAACCAAACCCGGTCGATGAAGCTTTTTGTAACAGGAATTTCCACTGAAGTAGGAAAAACAGTAGCCTCGGCTATTTTGGTAGAGGCTTTGCAGGCTGATTATTGGAAGCCCGTTCAGGCAGGAGACCTGCACCACTCTGACAGTGATAAGGTCAAAGAATTGATTTCCAATTCGAAGTCGGTCATCCATCCGAACAGTTACGCTTTGAAAACACCCATGAGTCCGCATGCGGCGGCTGAAATTGATGGAACCGAAATCGATTTGCAGTGTATTGTGGAACCCAAAACCGATAACCATCTGGTCATCGAGGGTGCGGGCGGATTATTGGTTCCGTTGAACAACAAAGACACCATCTTCGATTTGATAAAACCCGAGTACAAGGTTGTGGTGGTATCACGGCACTACCTTGGCAGCATCAACCATTCGCTGCTGACCATCAATGCCCTTCAACAACAAGGGTTCAAAGTCGGCATTGTTTTTAGTGGAAATGAGCACTCCACTTCTGAGAGCATCATTCTTGAAAAAACAAAGGCTACCCTTTTAGGGCGTATTGATGAAGAAGAGAACTTTAATAAAAAGGTTGTTAAGAAATATGCTACTCGATTCAAACAAAAACTAAAGCTGTTCTAGTCGTTGGTAAATGAGACCACGGTCAATGGTTTTGATCAATTTATAATGTTTTTGCAAGTAGATATTGACGTAGAAATTGAGGGCAATAAACTGTTTGTCAAAAGGCCGTTTTCCTTTTCTGGCCACGATGATGCTTGGCCGTATTTCCTCCATAATATATCGTAGCTCTTCAGCACTTGTCGTACGTGGGTTTTGCATGTGCGGAAAAAGGGCATCCCTGGCAATGTTGCTTGGGTGGGTTGCCGCTTTGGTGGGGGGGTTGGTTCCTAAAAGCCAATATCCAATATGATATTCTAGAAAAAAAACATTTTCCGTTTCTAAGTCATTTTTTATAAGATAAGCCGGAATCTCGATTCCTTCACCATTGTAGAAAGTTCCTTTTTCAACTTTGTGGTTGATTATATTGGCATACTCTAGATAAGCCTCCATAGGGACCAATGGCAGCATTAGCAAAGGAATAGCCTTTAAGTATGATTTTTTGGCAAGAACTATCTTAGATGTTGCCATGAAGGTCAAAATCAAAAGAAAAGGGTATAGCTGTATCAAATAATGCCCGTTCACCTTTCCTATTTGCACAAAGGAAAGGGCCATGCCCAGTGGCAGCACAAAGAATATGGCCACTTCTCTTTGGTGAAAATCGAGGATTTTTTTTCTATTGGCCAACCAACCAAGAAAGATTATCAAGACGAAGAAAACCATGGCCTCCAACTTTGAACTTGTTTTTGAACTTGAATAGGCCATAGGGGCTTCGAAAACAGATTGCCACCAAATCAGCAGCTCACCGGAAAACAGGTATGGCAACGCGGTCAATGCTACTACCAGTACCATTCCCAACACAATCAACAACCACTTTGGCCACTCGGCCATTACTCTTTTGTCTCTAAATGCTTCCCAACATAAAAAGAGGCCTAAAAAGAAAATAGGATATGCAATGTTCAATTTAGACATGAAAGAAAGCCCATAAAAAATACCTGAGAGCAATAGCCAATACCATTTCCGTTTAAACAGTGACCAGTAAAGGGCCATCATAAAAAAGGCAATGCAAATATGTTCAGACATCACTCCCTGCAAACTGCCGAAAAGGCTAAGTAGGGGTACTGTTAAAAATGAAGCCCAGATAGCCATCTTTTTAGAAATTGCCCTAACGCCCACTTTGTAGGTAAAAAGGGCGGTAAGGGCAACAAGTAGGGTGCCGGCCAATCGAATGGCAATAAAACTTTTACCAAAGAAATAGATAACGGCACCAAAAAACAGGAAAATGACAGGGGGCTTCAGATCCCAGAGTTCGGTGTAGGGCAAATGACCATTGACCCAAGACTGGCCCATAAGAATAAAGGTGCTTTCGTCTCGGTCAATGTAATCACGAAAAAAGAAAGGAAATCGGATAAAAAGAGAGAAAATAAAAAGAAGAAAGAAAAGGTTTCTTTCTTTCATCATGGTGTAATCAGGAGTTAAAAAGTGAAGAACTTTTTTAAACATCAGGCCCCTCGGTTTTTGGTATTATTCCCCATCTTTGCAAGATAGATAAATCGAGGATTTTGTTAGGGCATACCATATCGAAAAGTTTTGCCGAGCGCGACCAAAAACACCTTTGGCACCCGTTGACGCAGCATAAACTGCACGCTACGACCTTGCCCATTGTCAAGGCCAAGGGGGCCATACTCCACGACGAACATGGAAAGGAATATATAGACGGCATCGCTTCTTGGTACACGGCCATGTACGGGCATTGCAACGAGCACATCATAGAAAGGGTGGGGCGGCAGATGCAGCAGTTAGATCAAGTGGTGTTCAGTGGCTTTACCCACCCGCCGGCAATTGAGCTCTCAGAGGCTTTGGTCAACATATTGCCCGACAACCAACAAAAATTGTTTTTCTCTGACAATGGTTCTACCGCTGTTGAGGTGGGCATCAAAATGGCCTTGCAATATCATTTCAACAAGGGGCATAAAAAAAATGTGTTGCTTGCTTTTGAGGATGGGTTTCATGGCGACACCTTCGGTGCCATGTCTGTTTCGGGACTTTCGGTTTACAATGGCCCGTTTGAAAATTTTTTCCTTGAGGTGGAGCGGATTCCCGTTCCCAATGGTACAAATACCGGTGAGATTCAAAAAACGCTTGAAAATCTTTTGAGAGAAAAAGAGGCAGCAGCGTTTGTCTATGAGCCTTTGGTACAGGGGGCGGCTGCCATGAAGATGCACGATGCGAAAGGGCTTGATACAATTTTGGCCTTGCTGAAAAAACATGAGGTGTTGCTCGTTGCCGATGAGGTAATGACCGGTTTTGGCAAAACGGGCACTCATTTCGCCTCTGACCAAGTTGAGACCAAACCGGACATCATCTGTCTTTCAAAAGCGTTGACGGCAGGATTGGTGCCCATGGGGCTTACCACGTGCACCGAAGAGGTCTATGGGGCATTTTTGAGTGACGACATCGCCAAAGGATTCTTTCATGGCCACACCTATTCGGCCAATCCGTTGGCCTGTACGGCCGCACTGGCAGGCATTGAATTATTGCAATCGGAAGAAATTCAGAAAAACATTGCAAATATTATGCAATGGCACCAAAAATTTGCCGATGAGATGCGACCACATCCCAAAGTAAAGAATGTACGGCATTTGGGGGTCATTTTTGCCTTGGATTTGAATGTGGAAACGCAGCGGTATGGAAACCTACGCAATAAACTGTTTAAACATTTTATGAAAGAGGGAGTGTTTCTGAGGCCCTTGGGCAACACTATTTATATTTTGCCGCCTTATATCATTTCAAGGGAACAGATGGAAAAAATCTATGCTTCGATTCGTTCGGCAATCGCCCTTTTCCAATTCTGACCATATTGAAGCAACCTATTTACATAAGAGCACTTTCATCAATTTCTTCTTTAGGAAGTTCTTTGGAGGAAATATGGAAATCCTACCAAACAGAAAAACACTTTCTGTCAGAAGTCAAAATTGGCGAACAGACGGTTTGGGCTTCGCAATTTTCGCCAGAAATCAAGAAAAGAATAGAAAACCTGCGTCATCAAAACGAGAAATACAAAAATCTGGACGATTCGGTGCTCTTTGCCATCCATGTTTCGAGAAAGGCCATTGACCTTGCCCATTGGAATGGCAATTCGAGTTTTGGAATAAACTTGGGGTCTTCGCGCGGGGCAACCACATTGTTTGAAAAATATTATGGCGAGTTTTTGAGCTCCGGAAAAGCTGCCACACTCGTATCGCCCACGACCACCTTGGGAAATATCTCGTCATGGGTCGCACATGATCTGAAATCAAAAGGGCCAGAGATATCACATTCCATCACTTGTTCCACTTCTTTGCATGCTGTTTTAAACGCTGTGGCGTGGCTGCAAAGTGGCTTGGTCGACAAATTTCTTGTGGGCGGTAGCGAAGCACCACTGACCCCGTTCACCATTGCGCAGATGCAGGCTTTGAAAATTTATGCAAAAGGGGAGGTTGAGCGTAGTCGAAACCACCAAGATGGCATAGCTTCTACTTTGCCAAGCTACCCATGCAGGGCGTTGGATTTTGGCAAAAAACAGAACACCATGGTCTTGGGCGAGGCCGCTGGGGTTGCCTGTCTTGAACGAAAAGCTTCGAAGACGAAACTTGCCAAGATAGTGGGCATTGGGTACGCTACCGAACCTTTGCGGCACAATGTTTCGTTATCGACAGATGCACAGTGCTTTCAAGACTCCATGAAAATGGCCTTGGGGCCAATGCCGGCAGATGAAGTGGATGTCGTTGTCATGCACGCGCCCGGCACGATCAAAGGGGACAAGGCAGAGTTCAGGGCCATCAAAAAGGTTTTTGGCGAAAAGATTCCGGCAATCACTTCAAATAAGTGGAAAGTGGGCCATACGTTTGGCGCTTCGGGCATATTGAGTTTAGAAATGGCCGTTTTGATGCTGCAGCACCAGCAATTTGTTCCGACCCCATTTTTTGAACAAGAACACCCTGAAGAAATAAAGAACATAATCGTAAATGCGGTTGGGTTTGGAGGGAATGCTGTGAGTATCTTACTGGCATTGCCTTGAGACAAAAGTGAAAACTTGGGTTTGACGATTGAAATATTATAGATAAGAATTACATTTGGGTTATGAGCGAGACCAGACACGATTGGACCAAAGAGGAAATACTAGAGATTTACAATAAACCTTTGATGGAGCTGCTATATGAGGCCGCTACCGTTCATAGAGAGTACCACGACCCGAATACGGTACAGGTTTCTACCTTACTGTCGATAAAAACAGGTGGATGCCCCGAAGATTGTGGCTATTGCCCCCAAGCGGCCCGTTACCATACCGATATCGAGGGCAATGACCTTATGACGGTACAGCAAGTAAAGGCTCAGGCATTGCGTGCCAAGGCATCGGGCAGTTCGCGGGTCTGCATGGGTGCTGCATGGCGAAACGTAAAAGATGGCCCTGAGTTTGACCAAGTGCTTGAAATGGTACGCACCATCAACAAACTGGATATGGAGGTTTGCTGTACCTTGGGAATGGTCACCGAAAACCAGGCCAAGCGGCTCGCCGAGGCAGGGCTGTATGCCTACAACCATAATCTTGACACCTCTGAAGAATATTACAAAGAGGTCATCTCGACCCGTGGATACGATGACCGCTTGCAAACCATTGAAAATGTTCGAAAGACCAATGTAACCGTTTGCAGTGGGGGCATTATTGGCATGGGCGAGTCGGTTGAGGACAGGGCCGGAATGCTGGTGGCCCTTTCAACCTTAAATCCCCAGCCCGAATCCGTTCCTATCAATGCTTTGGTGGCCGTTGAGGGCACACCTATGGAAGAACAAGAACCAGTGGCCATTTGGGAGATGGTTCGCATGGTGGCAACCACCAGAATTGTGATGCCCAAGACCCAAGTGCGCTTGTCTGCCGGAAGAACTGGAATGAGCAAAGAAGGGCAGGCCCTTTGTTTCTTTGCGGGAGCCAATTCAATCTTTGCGGGCGATAAGTTGTTGACGACCCCCAATCCCGATGTAAACGAAGATATGGAGCTCTTTAAACAGCTGGGCCTAAACCCGCAACGCCCCTTTGTCAAGGCGCCAAAGCCAGAGACCGTCGAAGCGGAAGACTCACGTTACCAACCCCTTGGCGAAAAACCGAAATGGTCTCGCCCCAACCATAAGATACAACGAAATGAAGAGGCCAAGGAAAAGGCAAAAATGGCACGCGGCCCTAAGGCTAAGTAACCCTTTCAAAACCTTTTCCTAACTTAGCTGTTTCAAAATAACTTGCATTTTGAAACTTGACCTTCAACAGATTCCCCGAGAAAATACCCTGACCAAAGAGGAATTTTTGGCAAAGTATTTTAGACCACAGAAACCTGTGGTCATCGAAAACTTTATCAAAGATTGGCCCGCTTACTCTAAATGGAATCTAGATTATATGAAGAAGGTCGCCGGCGAAAAAACCGTGCCCCTATACGATGATCGCCCGGTCAAGCATGATGAGGGTTTCAACGAGCCACATGCCAAAATGAAGATGGCCGATTATATCGACCTGCTCAAAAACGAGCCTACCAAATACCGTATTTTTCTATGGAACATACTAAAAGAAGTACCCGAGCTACAGAACGATTTTTCATATCCTGATTTTGGGCTCAAATTGATGAAGGGGCTTCCTATGCTGTTCTTTGGTGGACGAGACAGTTATACCTTTATGCACTATGATATCGACCTGGCCAATATCTTCCACTTTCATTTTGATGGCGAGAAACAGTGCATCCTCTTTCCACAGTCAGAGACGAAATATCTGTATAAGGTGCCACATTCGCTGATTGTTCGTGAAGATATCGACTTCAACAATCCCGACCTTGAAAAATGGCCGGCGCTCAAGAATGCCAAAGGCTACGTCACCAATCTACATCACGGAAATGTTCTTTACATGCCCGAAGGTTATTGGCACTATATGCGTTATGTGACGCCTGGTTTTTCAATGAGCCTGAGGGCCATTGCCCGAAAGCCCAAAAATTTCACCAAAGCCGTCTACAATGTCTTTTTTATGCGCTATTTCGATAATTTGATGCGCAGGCTCAAGGGCCAAAAATGGATTGATTGGAAGAATGAGCAGGCAGTGCTCAAGACCCATAAGGCCTTGGGCATTTCTTAGGTCAGCTCTTTTATCTTGGCATAGACTAAATCACTCTCCCAGCCCCTGTACAATAGATAATCGGCGAGCTTTCTTTTTCTTTTCTGTGGATGCGTTTCGGTAATCTGTGATAGGCGTTTTATCGCAAGCGAATGCAAGGTGTTCAAATAATCTTCATCATCTATCTCTTTTAGGGCACTTTTAATGTTGAACCTTGATATGTGCCGGTTCTTCAATTCTTGGACGATGCGTTTTTTCCCCCATTTTTTGATGTTGAACTTGCCCCGTGCAAAGCTCTTGGCAAACCGCTCTTCGTTCAGGTAATTTTCTTTGATGAGGTGCGCCATAATGTGGTCGATGGCCTCGGGAATCATGCGCATTTCCCTTAGTTTGCGAACCACTTCTTGATGGCAGCGTTCTTGGTAGGCACAGTAGCGTTCCATTTTTTTTTGTGCCTCTTGTACAGATATGTGTTTGTTGGTTTTGATGGAAGGGAGCATTATGGATTTTTTGAAACCACCACCAATTTTTTATCCGAAGAGATAAAAACGGAACCGGTGCCATTTTCACTGGTTTGGGCCCCTTCTACATTGACCGAATAAGCACCTTTTGGAAGCTCTAGTTGAATGGTCCAGTCGGTATTGCTCTGCAAGACCTCTATTTGCAGCCCTTCGGAACCATGCTTATAAAAAATGGAAACCTCGTTGTCGGCCACCTGTATATTTTCCAGGGAAGCGTTCTGCCAAGACGAGGGCATCTGTGGCCTGATGATGATTGTTTTTTTGTGCGCCATTGGCTGCACCCCAAAAAACTGCTGTACGATGGGTATGGCAAAGGCGTAGATGTTCCAAGCCTGTACCATCATACCATAATCGGGTGAAACCTCGTACATGCTGCCCGGTAGGGCATAGCTAAAGGTACGCGTCATGCGTTTTAGGTAGTCCAGTGCCTCATCGGGCCGGCCATAATTGTTTTCGGCAATGGCCTGAACCCCCGTAGGCAAGGTCATCACGGCCCCGGTGTACGAGAATACCTTGCTGCCCTGAAACGAGCCATCTTCTTGGCCGGCAGACTCGTCACGGTCAATGCCCGTTACAAAGACCCCAAACGGATTGGTGAACTTCTTGGCCGTGTTGAGTGCGGTGATGGCCTTGATAGAATCGGCGATGCCCATTTCCATAGGGGTGTTGACCACCCAGTTGTGGTGCAACACAAAGGTTTTCAATTTGTTGGATGGATTTTTTTGGATCTGTCTTTTTGTGGCCTGCAACTCTTCGATGGCCCAAGGTTTGTTCAAGGTATCGGCCCTGACAATGGCATCTTCGATCAAGTGGATGGCCTGTTCATCGGTGCCCAAAAAGTCGGCGAACGAACCAAACTCTTCTGACCAGAATTCTTCATTGATCTTATCTTTTAGTTTTTGTGCAGTGCGGGCATACTCAGCGGCCAGCTCTTCTTTGCCCAGCTCTTTCGCCATTTTGGATGCATCTGCAAAGGCCCGTTGGGTATAGGCCGCCACATCGATCATCTCACTGTCAAGACCATGTATTTCCATCATGCCGAACCCATCTGGGAACAGGTTTTTATTGGCATCGTTCTCTGCCAACAGCCAATGCAATCCTTTTTCAATGGTGGGGAAGTATTCTTCAAGAAATTGCTTATCACCGTTCCATTTGTAGATTTCCCAAATAAGAGAAGCAAACTGGGGTGTTTCGTTGATGTTTCCCTCGTTGAAAACGGCCCCGTTGGTTGACATTTCGTGAATGATCCTACCGTTTCCATTCAGGGCCATCGAAACGCTGTCAATAAGCTTGATGGTGCTGTATACGGGCTCGGTCTGCCCCACGGCCAAATAGCCACGTAGGGCATACTCACTGTCGACCCCGAACCACCAAGGGTAATCGGGTATGCCCGCCCCGATACCCGTTCCTATTTCAGGAACGCTGCGCACCAACCAGTCGCAATTGTATTTGAGCCATTCAAAGGCCTGTTGCAAGTCTTGGTCCGGAATAGACAATTTTGACCGTTCGACCAGTTTTTGATAACGTTCTTTTTTTTCGTGGGCCATGAAAAAATAATCTTTTTGTAGGGCCTCATACGTGTCGAGTGCATCTTTGCGCGAGTTATACGATCCAGCAATGGTGAAGTTCAAGATCTGCGGGGTATCTGCGGCAAGCGAAATCGAATAGGCCAAAGAATTTGAGGTGCCGTGTTCGCCATCTTTCTTGGGAAAAGAATGGTTCGAATCGGGCGAGCGTCCAGCACCGAAAACCGCAAACCATGGGTTTTTGGCATCTTTTACCACCCACTTATCTTCAATGAATTCTGAAGAATCGGGACCATCGAACATCTCGGTTCGCTCGCCCAACCATGTAGGCCTTAGATCGGTATGCCCGATAAATTCAAAGGTTGCCTCTTGTGCTGTACCTGTATTGTTCTCAACGACAAACTGTACAACGATCCCCTGTTTGGCATCGGGCACGAACTGGAGCCGTTCTACCACCAATTCTTTTTCGGAAAATTCAAAAATATGCTTGTTGGCAAATGGGTAGTTGACAAATTCAACGGCTTTGTCGAGTGTAAGCGTATCATCCCCAACAATGAGACGGGCCTCAAAGCCATCCATCAGTTTGATGGGGTGGTTCCAGATGCCACCCATTTCGCCCTTTATGTGCCAGCCCAATGGGGGGAAGCTTCCATCTTGGTGCCCCACCATATACACGCGGTCACCTGCGGTTACGTAGGGTGATTCGAGATAGGCTTGTTTGCCCGTGATGGATGGGGAATCTTCAAGCACTTCCAAGAGGCTTTTTTCGGTTTTGGTGGCACAACCAGGAAGCAAGAAAATAGAGAGATAGCAGATAATGGTTCTCATGATATTTATTGAAAACTATGACTTTATCAAAAATACCATATTGTGCCGAAATGCACTGAAATAAAAAAAGCGGTGCCGCTAATTGCGGCACCGCTTTGGTTATCGTATGGTCTTGCCATCTTTGTCCTTGAAACGGTATTCAAGATACGTATAGGCATCCCTAGGCTGTACTTTTACCCATTTCTTATGGTCTAAAAACCATTTGGAACGGATTGACGGGAAGCCTTTTGTCAGATAGGCCGCAATAAAGGGATGTGCATTCAGCACAAGACCTTTGTTTTTATGCGGGCCTGTCAAAATCCTCTCAAGGTCGGTATTGATCTTGTCTATCAAAACTATGGGGGCCTCTACCTCTTTGCCATTGACACTGGGATTTTCCTCACTTGTTTTGATATTCATTTCTGGTCGCACCCTTTGACGGGTTATCTGTACCAGACCGAACTTGCTAGGGGGAAGGATCTTGTGCTTTGCCCGGTCGTCTTTCATCTCTTCCCGCAAATGGTCATAGAGTTTTCTTCTATGGTCACCTCGGGTCATATCGATGAAATCGACAACTATGATACCGCCCATATCTCGCAATCGCAATTGCCTGGCAATTTCACTGGCCGCCAAAAGATTGACCTCAAGTGCCGTATCTTCTTGGTTTTTGGCCTTGTTTGAACGGTTGCCACTGTTGACATCGATAACATGCAGTGCTTCTGTGTGCTCGATGACCAAATAGGCCCCTTTGCTCATAGAAACTGTACGGCCAAAAGATGTCTTGATCTGGCGTTCGATACCGAACCGCTCAAAAATGGGGACTGAACCAGTGTAGTGCTTTACAATGGATGCCTTTTCAGGGGCGATTTCAAGCAGATAATCCTTGATTTGATCATGAAGCTCCCCATCATCTACATGTATTCCTGTAAATGAATCGTTGAAGACATCCCGTAATATAGAGGATGCCCTATTGAGTTCGACCAATACCTTAGATGGGTGCGGTGCTTTATAGATCTTTTTGCAGAGTGATGACCATTTTGTCATCAGATTCTGTAAGTCTTTGTCTAGTTCTGCAACTTTTTTGCCTTCTGCGACAGTTCTGATGATGACACCAAAACCTTTTGGTTTGATACTTTTTACCAAACGTATCAGCCTATCTTTCTCTTTTTTGCTCGCAATTTTCTGCGAGACCGATACACGATCTGAAAAAGGCACCATGACCAGGTAACGCCCTGCGAGAGACAGCTCTGAGCTGATTCGGGGCCCCTTGGTCGATATGGGCTCTTTTACGATCTGTACGAGAATAGATTGGTTGGCCTTTACAACATCGTTGATACTGCCATTTTTGTCAATATCTTTTTCAAATGGAAAATTTTTTAGGGAATAGTCTCGTAACTTTCCTGCGCGAATCAATTTGATGAACTTCAACATTGAAGATAGCTGCGGCCCAAGGTCATGGTAGTGCAAGAAAGCATCTTTTTCGTACCCAACGTCGACAAATGCCGCATTGAGGCCCGTAACGGGCTTTCTGATCTTGGCCAAGAAGATATCTCCGACAGAAAAGTTGTTGTCGTCTTCATCTTTGTGCAATTCGGTTAATTTTCCATCTTTTAACAAGGCAAAATCGACTGCGTCAGAACTAGATCGTACGATTAATTCTGTATTCACCTGAATCGATTTTTGTCCCGATAACTATCGGGATGGATTAAACATTATTCTGAAACCGGTATTGAACCGGTTGAAATTCTAGCTTTGAATCTCGTATGTCAAAGAACGTATGGGCTTAAAGTGAAAAAGTAGTCGTTACAACTACTTTTTCTTGTGTCGGTTGGCTCTCCTTCTCTTTTTTCTTTTATGGGTAGCCACCTTATGTCTTTTTCTTTTCTTACCGCTAGGCATAGGGTTCTCTTTTGTGTTAATAACTTTATTTCACCTGTACATTGCTCTTAACGCCCTCTACAAACACCTTTGCAGGTTTGAATGCAGGAATATTGTGCGCCGGAATCTTTATCGTGGTGTTCTTTGAAATGTTTCTTCCCGTCTTTTCAGCTCTCGTCTTGATGATAAAGCTTCCGAATCCTCTCAGATAAACATTGTCGCCGTTCTCCAACGATGATTTTACCTCTTCCATGAAAGATTCCACTGTTGCTTGTACATCACCTTTTTCCATTCCCAGCTTTTCTGAGATTCTAGATACAATATCCGCTTTCGTCATTTTTCAAATTAAGTTTTCAGTTTTTTAGGCCTGCAAATATATGAATTTATATCATTCTACACCTCAGGCTTTTATATTTTAAGTATATAAACTGCTACTTTTGGGCCTTAGTATTTTCGAACATGTCTTTTTCTGAAAAAATATTGCTGTGGTACCAAAAGAACAAGAGACCGTTGCCATGGAGAAAAACCACAAACCCTTATAACATATGGCTTTCAGAGATAATGTTGCAGCAAACACGAATCGCCCAAGGGCTTCCTTATTACAAAAAGTTTGTTGAAGAATTTCCTACGGTCGAGGCCTTGGCAGCCTCAAGCGAAGAACGGATCTTAAAGTTATGGCAGGGGCTTGGATATTACTCAAGGGCAAGAAATATGCACGCCACTGCAAAGACGATTGCGAACGACCTTGGGGGTAGGTTTCCTGACAACTATGCAGATCTGATAAAACTGAAAGGCGTGGGCGATTATACCGCAAGTGCCATAGCCTCTATCTGTTTTGGTGAGCCCCAACCCGTTGTAGATGGCAATGTATATAGGGTGTTGGCACGTTATTTTGCAGTGGATGGGCCCATCAATTCACCGAAAGGCACCAAGTATTTCAAGGCACTGGCAAGAGAGGTGATGCACACCGGGAACATTCGCGATTATAACCAGGGCATCATGGAATTCGGAGCCCTGCAGTGCACGCCCCAAAAGCCCAATTGCCAGGCCTGCCCATTGAAAAGTGGTTGTGCCGCTTTGCAGAAAGGCATGGTCGATAAACTGCCCGTAAAACTCAAAAAACAGAAGATTAGAAAACGTTTTTTCAATTATTTGGTAATCTTCGATAATGAAAAAAACACACTTCTTGAGAAACGTAGGGGCAAAGGTATCTGGCAGAACCTTTATCAATTTCCGCTGATAGAGTGCGAAAAAAAGGTTGGCCCGACCGAGATCAGAAACAAAATTTCAGAAAAGGAGCTCTTAGAAAAAGTGGTTTCGGTGACCGGTTTTGACGACATGCCCATTGTACACAAGTTATCGCACCAGCACTTATATACTTGGTTTTGGCGCGTTGACCTTGGCAATGCCCTGCCCGAAGGTATTCCGTGGAAAAGGGTGCCTGAGTTTCCAGTGCCCGTTCTGATCGCAGACTTCATCAAGAAGGTTAAATTTTAGTATTTTTGACCTAACAATAGAATTATGAGTGGAACATTGAACAAAGTGATGCTGATAGGGCATCTAGGTGACGAGGTCAAAATACATTATTTTGAAGGTGGGGGCTGTATTGCCAGGTTTCCCTTGGCCACCAACGAAACCTATACCAATCGCCAAACGGGCGAAAAAGTGACCAATACCGACTGGCACAACATTGTTGTTCGCAACAAGGCGGCCGAGATATGTGAAAAATATTTAAGCAAAGGCGATAAGGTGTATGTAGAAGGTAGGTTGAAGAACCGACAATGGCAGGGTGAGGATGGCAATACCCGCTATACCACAGAGGTGCATGTACAAGACTTCACCTTTTTGTCGACCAAGAAAGAGGGCCATGACAGTGCCCCCGCACAAAAGACCCATTCTTTTGAGAGACCCGTACAGGGTGAAGCTAAGCAAAATATGGTTGCCAATGAGGCAGAGCCTGACGACGATCTGCCATTCTAGACAGAAATTTTATTTTTGACTTTTGGACCCAGAGCCCTATAGTTTGAGCTTGCTGTTTTTTTCAATCAGTACCATGTTCGTGATAAACATGGTGGTGCTTGTACTGTTGCTCGCTTCATCGGCACTCATATCGGGTGCAGAGGTGGCCCTTTTTGGGCTCTCGCAGACCGAATTGAACGATATTGCCGAGACCAACAGCCTTCGGGGCAGGCGAATCGTTAAATTGCTCGAAAAGCCAAAGAAACTGTTGGCCACCATCTTAATTGCAAACAATGCCATCAACATTGGCATTGTACTGTTGTTCAACACCATTGGCGACACGCTTTTTACAAACATTGACCAAACCCTATTTGGCTTTATATCCGTTAGGTTCATCTTAGAGGTGATCGTGGCCACTTTTTTGATATTGATGTTCGGTGAGATACTTCCGAAAATCTATGCCAATAGAAACCGTATAAAGTTTGCACATTTTATGTCGCTGCCCCTTAGCGTATTGGACCGCTTGTTCTATCCGTTGAGCATGCCCATGCGTTCGGCGACCATTTTCTTGCAAGACAAGTTGGGCCGTCAAAAGTCAAACTTTGGGGTTGACCATCTTTCACAGGCTTTGGAGCTTACCTCTGAAGGCGATACCACAAAAGAGGAACAAAAGATACTCGAGGGCATTGTTTCTTTTGGCAATACCGATACCAAGCAGGTAATGCGGCCTCGTATAGACATTTTTGCCCTGAACGAGCAAATGAAGTTTTCTGAGGTTTTGGAGGAAATCAAAAAGAACGGATATTCAAGAATTCCGGTCTTTTCAGAGAATATGGACAACGTTTTGGGCGTTCTCTATGTCAAAGACCTTTTGCCTTATCTAGAAAGAAAGAACTTCAATTGGATGAGCCTTATACGAGAGCCTTATTTTGTGCCAGAGAACAAAAAATTGGATGACCTGCTATTGGAATTTCAGGAGAAGAAAAAGCACTTGGCCATTGTGGTCGATGAGTACGGGGGCACTTCGGGCATTGTTACCCTTGAGGACATTATCGAGGAAATCGTGGGCGATATCAGCGATGAGTTTGATGATGAGGATTTGATTTTTTCAAAGCTGGACGACCATAACTTTGTGTTTGAGGGCAAAACGAACCTCAAGGACTTTTACCGGGTGGCCAAAATTGAGGATGAATCCATTTTTGAGGAAAAAAAGGGTGAGTCGGAGACCATTGCCGGTTTTGTGCTCGAAATAGCCGGAAGCTTCCCCAAAAGGGGCGAAAAAGTGTTGTTCAATGACTACCAGTTCGTGGTTGAAAGTCTTGACAAAAAACGATTGAAACAAATTAAGGTCACCTTGCCCCATGAAAAATAGTGTATTTATTTTTTTCTTGATCATCTTGGTGTGTATCGGTTGTGGTGGTGAAGAAGTACTGCCAAGGCCCAAGGCCATGCTACGGTTAACGTTTCCAGCGCCAGAGTATTCGAAATGGAATGATGGTTGCGCCTATACCTTTATGGCCAACACCCTTTCTGAGCCAGAAAAAAAGGAAGAATGTTCGATGGTGCTGAACTATCCGATGATGAAGGCATCGGTGTTCATCACCTACAAAAAAGTCAATAATAACCTTGCCACATTGCTTCGCGACGCACAAAAACTTTCATATGAACACGTAGTAAAGGCCGACAACATTATTGAGCAGCCCTATATCAATGAACAAAAAAGGGTGTACGGAATGTTTTATGAAGTTACCGGAAATGCCGCATCGCAATCACAGTTCTACGCGACCGATAGTTTAAGGCATTTTGTAACCGGGTCTTTGTACTTCTATGCGAAACCGAATTACGACTCCATTTATCCAGCGGCGATTTACCTTCAAAAAGATATCAGAAGAATTTTGGAAACCCTTGAATGGGACAACGATTGAACCCTATTTTTTCAAAAGTTTTTCGGCACGCTCAATACTTAAATTGATTTGTTCTCGAAGGGCTTTTACCTTTTCTTCCTCTTCATCGAGCCATTGCTGTTTTTGGGGAGTCAATTCTTTTCCGTTCAAAATTTCATCAGAATCGAATCGGTCGCCAAATCCTTGCATCCAGTCCATCATGGCCTTATGGGCCGCCTGAAGGTCTTTCATGGCAGCTTCATATTGCCGGCCCGTTTCTGTGGTATCGACCTTGGTTTTCAGTTCGGCGACCAACTTGCCCAGCTTGCTCATTTTAGGCATTACCTCATCGTGAATGGCCATGACCTCCTGCATTTGGGTCGTGTCGTTTTGGGTTTCTTTTTTTTGCTCTTTACAAGATGCCGCAACGAAAATTAAAGCGAGAAGAAGAATTATTTTTTTCATAGTGCAAAAATATAAAAAGGCGCCCCAAAACTGAGCGCCTTTCACATGCTTATTTCCAGTTTCTACTCAAAATCGGCCTCAGATACATCTTTGTTGACAACTGCCTCGAGCAGTTTCACCTCGATTTCTTGTGGGCCCATGCTTTGGGTCTTGACGCTGGGGAACTTGATACCATCAATCTCTTGGTACTCCTTAAGCAATGACGATTGGTTCTGGGTTTGCCCGTTCATATTAATTACGGTACTTTCTTTGACCTTTAGCCCTGTCTCCACATCATAGAAGAACGAAGCATTGATGACATTGCCCGAAACATCGATCTTATAGGCGTCTTTGCCGTCTACTTTTTCGATGCCCGCCAACTTTGCCGAACCATTGGCCAAGATAGCCTGTTCTGCAAAAATGCCCATAACGTTCATCATGTCTTTTTTCATCTCTTCGGGCAGGGGTATTTTGTTCGGTCCTTGTTTCATTACCAGTTCATCGCCTTTGGCAACGACCCCCATCATGGGCGATTCGTTCATATAGGTGGTTTGGGCAAACTTGTCGGCTGTACGTTTTTCTTCCACCTTGATTTTACTGCCCATTACCTCACCTTCGTAGACCAATTTGAGCGACTCTATCGAATTTATCTTTTCAGCACCCCCAATGGCCTCAAAATATTTATTGATGACATCGCTTGCGGTGATTCCATCTAGAATGGCCGAATTGTAGTCTGGCTTTTCTGTTTTGTTGGCGTACTTGTCATAATATAGAACAGGCAGTTTTTTGCCATTGAACTCGACCTTTTCAAGATTTTCAATGACCTCGCTGCCCTTGCCGACCACTACGGCCCTTGCGTTGCTCGAAGAGAAGTGCTTTGCTGCTGCCTTTTGAACCTCTTCCACGCTTACGGCGTTCAACCGCTCTAGATAGGTTTTGTAGAAGTCTTTGGGCAAGTCTTCAATTTCTATGTTCAAGGCATAATTTGCAATGGTTTGCGGTCTCTCCAGGGCCATTACAAAGTTGCCCGTGTATTTCGCCTTGGCATCGGCCAATTCTTTTTCGCTCACGGGTTCTTTGATGATCTTGTCGACCTCTTTCAAGATTTCGACCACCGCACTATCGGTGACCGCGTTTCGAACACTGGCCTGTGCGCGAAAGGTACTTGGGCCGTACTTGTCATTGCCGATGCCCGAGTATGAACCATAGGTGTAGCCCTTATCTTCCCTAAGGTTTAAAAAAAGACGGGCCTGGGCACCCCCTCCTAAAATTCTGTTGGCCAACAGTGCTGCCAGATAATCGTCGTCTTTCATTTTGAGGTCAACGAGGTTCTGTACCGATATTTCAGACTGCACAGCGTTGGGCATGTCAACAAAGTTGATTTGTGTGTACTGGGCCTCTGTTGGTTCAGAATAGTCAATGGTAGGCGGCACGGCTTTTGTCCAAGGCGTGAAATTCTCAGTGACCAGCTTTTTTACCTCATCGAATTTCACGTCACCGATTACCACCAAATAGGCATTGGCGGGCACGAAATAGTTGCGGTAAAACTGCTGCACGTCGGCCAAGGCCACATTGTTCACTGTTTCTTCGGTGGTAAACTCGCCCTTAGGGTGGTTTTTGCCGTATGAAAGGGCGTTCTGAACCCTATCGGCCACTGCAGACACATCGTTTTCCTGTGCCTTGAGACTTGTGAGTAGTTTTTCCTTTTCCTTTTCAAACTCTTCTTGGGTAAAATTAGGATTGATGGCTGCATCGGCCAGCAACTCCAAAATTCTAGGGAAATACTTTGATAATGAACTGGCAAAGGCACTTTGGGGGCCAAAGCTTATTGATGCGCCCAAAAAGTCTACTTCCTCATTGAAGTCATCTTTTGAAATGTTTTTCGATCCATTGCCCAAAAGACTAGCGGTCAGTGAAGAAACACCTGCTTTATCGCCCTCAAGAATGGGAGGGTTGTCTATGGTGAGTTGTATCGAGACCCTGGGCAATTTGTGGTTTTCGACCACCATCACCTTTAGGCCATTGTTCAGGTCAAATGTTTTGGGTTCTTGCAAATTGATTTTGGGCGCAGGCCCGGGCTTGGGCTGTTGGCTTCTATCGACTTGCGCATGCGAAACGCCCATTACGAGCGATAATACGGCTAATAAAAAAAATTTTTTCATCTTAATTGGCTTCTTTTTGTTCTGGTAGATATTCCAATTCAACACGTTGGTTCTTGTTCAGGTATTTCTTGGCAACCTCCCTTATCTCCTCACGGGTAATTGACCGATAAATATCGATTTGGGTGTTGATGAGGTTGGTGTCATCATAGAGCATGTAGTACCTGGCAAGCGAATTGGCGATACCCGCCACACTGCTGTTCGAATTCACGAAATTGTTCTCGAACTTGTTCTGTAGTTTTTGGTAGTCTCTTTCAGAGATCAACTCTGTCTTGACCTTCTCAATTTCTTCGTCGATTTCTGTCTTTAAGGCCTCAAGGGAGGTATCGCCCACAGGAAGTGCGCCAACCACATAGGCCCCATAATCTTCTTGCGAACCGTTGAAAGCGAAGACCTGTAGTGCCATTTTCTTTTCATCGACCAGTTTTTTGTAGAGTTTCGAACTCTTGCCGTCACTCAAATAAGTCGATATCATGTCGAGCACATAGGCATCACGCTCGGTCTGTGCCGGTGTGCGATATCCCATGAGTATGGCTGGAATTTGGATGTTCGGGTCATGGTACTTGGCCTTGATGGTCTCTGCAATCGGCTCTTCGGCAAATGTTTTTCTCTCGATTTCATCGCCTTTGGGAATAGGCCCAAAGTAGTCTTGTACCATGTTTTTTGTCTCGTCGATGTCAATGTCACCGGCCACGACCAATACGGCATTGTTGGGCACGTAGAAGATTTCGTTGAATTTTTTAAAGTCATCGAGCGAGGCACTCGCCAAATGCTCCAACGATCCTATGGTCTGCCAGCGGTAGGGGTGTTTCTTGAAAAGGTGCTTGAACATCTGCTCGCGCCATCTGCCATAAGGGGCATTGTCATAGCGCAGACGTCGTTCTTCTTGCACCACTTCTTTTTGGGTGTCCACCCCAATCTGGTTGATAATGGGGTGCAACATTCTCTCCGATTCGAGCCAGAGCCCCAGTTCAAGATTGTTCGACGGAAATACTTCATAGTAGTAGGTTCTGTCTTGAGTGGTGTTCGCGTTGTTGTTTCCGCCATTGGAAGATACGATTTTGAACCACTCGCCCCGTTCGATGTTTTTGGTGCCCTCGAACAACAAGTGCTCGAAAAAGTGGGCAAACCCTGTCTTGTCAGGGTCTTCATCTTTGGCACCGACGTGGTACATTACCGATGTGGTGACCACCGGCGCCGAATTGTCTTGGTGCAGTATCACATGTAGGCCGTTATCTAGATCATACTCCTCAAATTTCACCTCTTGGGCCAGGGGCGACCCAATCGAAAAAAGTATGAAAAAGACAAATAATACGTTTTTTCTCATTCTCATTAGTGTTTGTGTGTTAACTTTAAAGGTAAGTAAAAGAGCACGTTAAAGTGCTCAGCTAATATAACTGATTTTTTTGTCTAAAGGTGGTAATTGCCTTTCGGCTTTAACAGGATTTTATCGAAAAAAATCTTTAAATTAACATTTGAATAAAATATTCGGGATATGAAGAACTTGACCCTACCCATCCGATTCGGAATTGTGACCAGTGCTTGCCTGATCGCCTACTTTCTAATTTTATCGCTCTTCGGAAAGCACACCAATGTTTTTTTCAGTCTATTCAACGGGGTCATTACAGGATTCGGCATCTACGAAACCTTGAAGATCACCAAACTGAGAATGGGAAAGGATTTCAATTATGGGAAAGGGTTCACCGCGGGCATCACCACAGGAATCGTTGCCACCATCTTGTTCACCATTTTCTTTGCCGTCTATTCAACAGAGCTCAACACAACATTTCTAGACGAGCTATCACAATCCTGGGCGAAGGACTATAAAAATTTTGAGGGCATCGTTTTCTTTACCGTAGCCATTATGGGCATTGCCACCACCTTGGTTTTGACCCTTTCTTTTATGCAGTTGTTCAAATCGTCGAACAATCCGAGAAAGAAAGCGGCCTAATCTTTTCAAAAGCCCTTGTCAATTATAGATTTAGCAGTATATTTGCACCCTCCTAGGGAAAAATCAGAAGATTTTTCTTCGGCGGGCTTGCCCGCGCAAAGAGATAAAACAGAACATAAATCAATTAGAGTATGTACGCAATTGTAGAGATGGCAGGGCAGCAATTCAAGGTTGCGAAAGACCAAAAAGTGTACGTGCACCGCTTGCAGACCGAAGAAGGTAAGAAAGTGACCTTCGATAAGGTATTGTTGTTGGAAGACGGTGGCAACGTAACCATTGGCGCCCCGGCTATAGAAGGTGCAGCGGTAGAGGTCAAAGTGGTCAAGCACCTAAAGGGAGACAAGGTAATTGTCTTTAAAAAGAAAAGAAGAAAAGGATACCGCAAGAAAAACGGCCACAGGCAGTATTTGACCGAAATTGTGGTTGAGAACATTGTGGCGAAGGGAGCCAAAAAAGCTGCCCCGGAAAAGGCCAAACAAGAGAAGCCCGCTGCAAAGAAGGAAGCGCCCAAGGCCGCCCCTAAAAAAGAGGCAAAGCCCAAGGCTTCTGAAGATTTGGGAAAGAAGACCGTAGCTGAACTTAAAGAAATGGCGAAGGCCAAAGAGATCAACGGTTATTCTTCTATGAAGAAAGCTGAGTTGATCGAAGCTTTGAGCAAATAAAATCGAGTAAAAACACATCCCAGGTTGCCCTTGGGGCGAAAGAGGGATAAAAAATAAATTATCATGGCACACAAGAAAGGTGTAGGTAGTTCGAAAAACGGAAGAGAGTCAGAATCGAAACGCTTGGGCGTTAAGATTTTTGGTGGTCAAGCCGCGGTTGCAGGCAATATAATCGTTAGACAACGGGGCACCAAGCACAGACCTGGCGAGAATGTTTATGCCGGTAAAGACCATACGCTTCATGCCAAGGTCGATGGCATCGTACGTTTTCAAAAGAAAACGGGCGGTAAGTCATACGTGTCGGTAGACCCGTTCGAGGCATAGGCCACAAAACACTACCTTTTAAAATTATAAGGCCCTGACCTTCCGGCACTACGGAATGTCAGGGCTTTTTTCATTTGTAAAGACCTATAAAAGTTTTTCGGCTATTTCTTGCCAGTTGTTGGCCCTTTCAAAACCATTTTGAAAAATGTTGTGGGGCGAGGTGAACAATATCGTACTGCCATCAAAGGGCTCAAGGTTATAGCTGCGGTCATCGATCAACACGTCTCCCCTTAAGATGTATTTGTCACCACATAAAATTCGCTTTCTCCAATGTATAAATGGAAAATGCTCGTCGAGCCAATCGCTCTTTTCCTTTAGGGAATACGGAAACTGCATGGCGGCAGAGGCAATATACACCTCGTACCGGTCGCAAAGCTCCCGCATTACTTCCTGACTGTCTTTCACGGGTTTCAAATCCCTAAAAAACCCTATGGTATTGGCGTGGTTCTGTATGCTTTTCTGCCGTTCTTTGGGAACCACCTGCCACACCTCTTTGCCTTTGCATTCTTCAACGGTAAGATTTTCACCAAAGTCTTGGTTGTACAGTTCAATGTGCCTGAGGTAGGTTTCTGCCAAAACCTCATCCATGTCAACAAATAGGGTCATCGATAAAATTTTGGTCCGTTAGAAATAAGCGGGCGGGGAATATAGGGCCAAAGCTGAAAATTACTTCTTTATTTCATAATGGGAAAACCCTTGCAACCCATCAACTAACGGGATGCAAGGGTCTATTGTTTGGAATCTTATGTCTAACAGCTAGTATCTATAATACTCGGGCTTGAACGGGCCTTTTACCTCAACCCCAATATATTCGGCTTGGTCGGGCCTTAGCTCTGTCAATTCGGCACCAAGGCGTGCCAAGTGAAGTTTGGCCACTTTTTCATCTAAATGCTTGGGCAGTGTATAGACCCTGTTCTCGTACTTGTCGCTGTGGTTCCATAGTTCAATTTGTGCCAAGGTCTGGTTGGTGAACGAGTTGCTCATAACAAAACTTGGATGTCCCGTTGCACAGCCCAAATTCACTAGGCGGCCCTCAGCCAATACGATGATATCCTTGCCGTCAATGGTGTACTTATCCACCTGTGGCTTAATCTCGTCTTTGGTATTGCCATAGTTGCTGTTAAGCCACGCCATATCGATTTCATTGTCGAAGTGCCCGATATTGCAGACAATGGCCTTGTCTTTCATCGCCCTAAAATGCTCTTCGCGGATAATATCTTTATTGCCGGTGGCGGTGATAACGATATCGGCATTGCCGATTACCGTTTCCAGTTTTTTGACCTCGTAACCATCCATACAGGCCTGGAGGGCACAGATAGGGTCTATTTCGGTAACGGTCACTATGGCACCTGCTCCCCTAAAAGAGGCTGCTGAACCCTTGCCAACATCGCCATAACCGGCAACGACCACTTTTTTGCCTGCCAACATGGTATCGGTGGCACGGCGAATGGCGTCGACGGCACTTTCCCTACAACCATATTTGTTGTCGAACTTTGATTTTGTGACCGAGTCGTTCACGTTAAAGGCGGGCATGGGTAGCGTACCGTTTTTCATGCGCTCGTACAATCTGTGAACACCTGTGGTGGTCTCTTCTGACAATCCCTTTATGCCTGTTGCCAACTCAGGGTACTTATCGAGAACCATGTTGGTCAGGTCACCGCCATCATCCAAAATCATGTTGAGGGGCTTCCGCTCTTCACCAAAGAACAGGGTTTGTTCTATGCACCAGTCAAACTCTTCTTCGGTCATACCTTTCCAGGCGTATACCGGAATTCCTGCTGCGGCAATGGCGGCAGCGGCATGGTCTTGGGTTGAAAATATGTTGCAAGAACTCCAAGTGGCCTCGGCCCCCAATTCGACCAAGGTTTCTATCAAAACAGCGGTTTGAATGGTCATATGAAGGCATCCTGCTATACGTGCCCCTTTAAGTGGCTGTTGGTTTTTGTATTCCTCCCTTAATGCCATTAGACCTGGCATCTCTGCTTCGGCCAACTCGATTTCTTTTCGGCCCCATTCGGCCAATGAAATGTCTTTGACCTTATAGGCAACATAGGGAATTGTTTTTGTACTCATCTTCTATTTAATTTTACTTTCGTAGCTTCGTTTTGCCCATAAAGGGCTTTTCAAATACGAGGCTCGCCTCGTACGACCTATGGTTTCTGTTACCGGTCTTGTTGGCCGTTCAGGAAACAAAATTTTATGAGTCGCAAAGGTACAAATAACTTAACTCATACCAGTGCCCCTTTACAAAACCATAACAGAATCGAACAAGACCAAAATCTATATCTGGAAGGTAACGGAACCCGAAACCGACCTCTGGAAGGGAGTGTCTTTGACAATGCATTGCCAACAACGGATCGATGGCATGAAATCTGAAATGCACCGCAGGGCCTTTTTGAGCATTAGGCACTTGATGGCCGAGGCAGGCTATGAAGACAAAGACCTGTACTACGATAAGATGGGCAAGCCCCATCTGATGGACGGCAACCACATCTCGATTACCCATTCGCACCATTTTACCGGCATTATTGTGAGCGAGTCCCACCAAGTGGGCATAGACATTGAAAAGCAGCGCGATAAGATCTTGAAAATTGCCTATAAGTTTACACCCATTCAAGAATACAGTACGTTGGCCAATGCAGAGGCCGTTAAGAGAAAATTGACCATTGTTTGGGGGGCCAAAGAATCACTTTATAAAATCTATGCCCAACCGGGACTTAGTTTTCTCAGGCATATTGATGTGCATGACTTCTCTTTTGCTGATGGCCAGACCACTGCCGAAATATTGTACAAGGGCCACTCGACGCACTACGATGTCAAGTTTTTCGAATTCGAGGGCTTTACCACCGTTTATGCCCTTAAAAAGGCCGGGGACTGAAGGAAATTTGATTTCTTTGCCAAAACACCGTAAAATCTCCTTATGGAAATTTCAGTTGAGCTGACACTCACCCCCCTTCAAGACGATTTTGAACCACCGATCATCGATTTTATCAAAAGACTACGGAATTCTGGTCTGACCGTGGTGGAAAATCCGCTCAGCACCCAGGTTTTTGGAGATTATGACAAGGTCATGGCCCTGCTGACAGATGAAATAAAGGCAGCCTTTGAAAACACAGAACGGGTACTTTTGTACATGAAGATCGTAAAGTCTGACCGAAGTGGTTATGAACCCCATTTTTGATTTCTTTCTTGAACCGTACCAGGGCAGACAGGTTTCTTTGATTATTCTTGAGGCCACGGCTTTCTTTTTCGGAATAGCCAGCGTGGTCTATGCGAAAAGAGAGAATATCTTGGTATATCCGACAGGATTGGTTGCCACGGCCATTACCACCTATCTCTTTCTTGTAGACCAGCTTTTCGGGGACATGATGATGAATTTCTATTTCTCGATCATGAGCATCTACGGCTGGTATAACTGGGCCCGCCGAAAGAACGACAAAGAGTTCGTGGTTCAGATTTCAAGAACCAATACCAAGGAAAAATGGATCGGGTTCGCACTGTTCGTATTGACCATGTTGGTCACGTACACCGTGTACCGGCTCTTCGGGTCTGAAATTGAGGTCTCAAACTATATTGACATATTCACCTCGGGCATCTTTTTCACGGCCATGTGGTATATGGCAAACAAGAAGCTCGAAAACTGGACCCTTTGGATCTTGGGAGACCTAATAACCGTACCTTTGTATGCCTATAGGGGGTGGGGCATGTTCTCACTACAATATCTTATTTTCACGATTTTGGCCATACAGGGCTATCTAGCATGGAAGAAAAGTTTGCACAACAACCTTCAGACCTCGTCAAAGTAGTACTTTTTGGACCCGAATCGACCGGAAAGACCACCTTGGCCAAACAACTGGCAGCACATTACAATACCGTTTGGGTGCCCGAGTATGCCCGTGAATACCTTCAAGAAAAGTGGGATAGGGAACAAAAGACCTGCGAGCCTAAAGATTTGCTTCCGATAGCCGAGGGCCAGATGGCCAGCGAGAACGCCTTGGCAAAAGAGGCGAACAGGTTGTTGGTGTGCGATACAGACCTTTTGGAGACCAAAGTGTATTCTGAGGCCTATTATCTGGGGTATTGCGACCCCGAACTCGAAAAATATGCATTGGCCAACCAATACGACCTCTATTTGTTGACCTATATCGATACGCCCTGGGTAAAAGACGACCTGCGCGACAAGCCTGATGAAAGGGAGCGAATGTTTGCATGTTTCAAAGATGCCTTGGTGAAGTATGGCCGTAATTTTGTTATCTTAAAGGGTGATAAAGAAACGCGGCTTTCAACCGCGATCAACCACATTGATAAATTATTGTGACCATGGTTCAATTTTCAGAAAAAGACCTGCAACAACTTGAAGAAAAAGGCATAACCAGAGAAAAAGTTCTCAAGCAGATAGATACGTTCAAAGAGGGCATTCCCTTTGTGACGCTCGAAAAAGCGGCTGTTGTAGGCAATGGCATCGAGAGATTTACAGAAGCGGAACAGAAAAAACGGGGCGATTATTTTGAAAAGCATCGCGATAGACTGAAACTGTTGAAATTCGTGCCCGCCTCGGGGGCGGCCTCCAGAATGTTCAAGGCCATGTTCAATTTTTTGGATGCGCATGATCCCAAACGGGAAACATTAACCGAATACGTGGAGAGAACCAACGACGAAGCGGTCAAAAAGTTCGCCGAGGGTATCGAAAAGTTTCCCTTTTACGAAAAGATAATGGACCGTATCGAGGGTAAGTACCATTCACAAGGCGAGCAAGTCTATTATTTTGTCAAGGAAATGCTATCGACCGATGGTCTCGACTATGGGGTTTATCCAAAGGGATTGTTGCCCTTTCATAAATATGGCAAAGATACCGCCACCCCTCTCGAAGAACACTTGAAAGAGGCGGCACTGTATGCCAAGACCGATGGTGTTGCAAATCTGCACTTCACCATATCTGAGCAGCATAATGAAATGTTCAGGGCCGAAGAAAAGAGAGTTGCTGAAAGAGTTTCAAAATCGACACAGGCAACTTTCAAGGTCGGTTATTCAAACCAAAAGTCTTCGACCGACACCATAGCGGTTGACCTGAACGATGAACCCTTTAGAAGCAATGATGGCACGTTGCTGTTTCGGCCCGGCGGCCACGGGGCACTTATTGAAAACCTGAACGATCAACAGGCCGATATCATCTTTATCAAAAACATCGACAATGTGGTGGTCGATAGAAACTTGGAAGCGGTCGCGAACAGCAAAAAAATGCTTGCAGGGGTATTGCTACAAGTACAGTCCGAGGCTTTTTCGTTCGCTGAAAAATTGGATGACGAAACCGTATCGATTGATGTCATGGCCGAGGCCAAAGATTTTCTTGAAAAACGGTTGAACGTTCGTTTTCAAGAAAACTACAGGGGGTTGAGCATCGACGACCAGAGAGCTATTCTCAAAGACAAGTTGAACAGGCCCATTCGTGTGTGCGGCATGGTCAAAAACGAGGGCGAACCCGGTGGCGGACCCTTTTGGATCAAGGACAAAAATGGCAATATTTCGCTGCAGATCATCGAATCGGCACAGGTCGATATGGGAAACGGGCACCAAGTGTCCATTTTAAAGAATTCTACCCATTTCAACCCCGTTGACCTGGTATGTGGGGTAAAGAACCATAAGGGAGAAAAGTACAACCTCCTAAATTATGTAGATGCAAAGCAAGGTTTTATAACAGAGAAGACAAAAGAGGGCAAGCCCTTAAAGGCCCTTGAGCTTCCGGGTCTATGGAACGGGGCCATGGCCTACTGGAACACCATTTTCGTCGAGGTGCCCTTGGTGACCTTTAATCCTGTGAAAACAGTGAATGATCTCTTGAAACCCTCACATCAGGTTTAAGTAAACACAAGTTACCTTATCCACCCCCTTTTTTTTAAGGGGTTTTTTTGTATGTGACCTTTTTCAAAAAAGGGTGTCATACAAAGTGAAGAACCAAACAAGATGAAAGACCTTTTGAAATCAGGCATACTGATCGCCATATTGATGGCGGCGCTGTTGATGGCCAAAAATGTAAAGGGCAATAGCGAGAAAGAAGACAATCGCAAGGTCGAGGAGAAAATAGGGAACACAGCAACGGAGAATCCTGCTGAAGAAAAAATAGAAGAAAACTATCCGTTGTAGCCTTACGGCGCACGGATTTTGGTTGGTTGATTTGGTTGGAAGGGCCGTGTCAATACGTATACGGCCCTTTTTTAGGCAGTTCAACCACAATTAATACAAAAAGATGCAAGCGATATATATCATACTGTTGATTATAAGTGTTCTGTCGTTCGCCATGGCCATCTATTTGATGGGACCGTACCTGAAAAACGAAAGAAGGAGATGGAACAAAAAGGAAACCGAAAAGATTGAAGTATAAGGATAATGCTATGCAAACACTAACCATGCATTGTCCGATGGCCAAAGGCAATTTGCACTTTTTATATTGTTGTTGACAACTTCCCCTATATTAAAGGTCAGTATTGGCTTGGTCAGATAAGGCTGCTTCGGCGGCCTTTTTTTATGAAAATAAAAGTTTCAGTGGTACATTTGTACCATCTCAAAGGGGTGCTTCTACGAATTGTGAATGTAGCATGAAGAGTTCCAGAATCTAAATTTGGAATTCATACTATATCATTTGCAATTTGTAGGGCTGAGATTATACCCAATGAACCTGGGCGGGTAATGCCGCCAAGGGAGGCGATAAATCGCCATTTGGTATTTCCTAATCGTTGTGTTTGTTGCCAGATAATTGGCATGACCAACAACAATCAAAGTCAAACCAGAATAATGGCCCCTTTTATTCGTAAAAATTTTTACGGATGAAGACTGTATTCGCAACTTTTGCCCTTTCAGGGCTGGCACTGGGTCTCAGTGCACAAGAAAAACAACAAGACACTTTAGAAGGAAAAAAAGTCGTACTCGATGAGGTACTCGTGCAGGCCGTTCGGGTAACCAAAGAATCACCGGTCACCTTTTCCGATCTGGACAAGGAAGAGATTGCCCCAAGAAACCTTGGGCAAGATATTCCGATTTTGATGAATTACCTGCCTGCTGTGGTAACCACTTCAGATGCAGGGGCTGGCGTGGGGTATACGGGTATCAGGGTGCGTGGCAGTGATGCCACACGTGTGAATGTCACCATCAATGGTATTCCCTATAACGACGCCGAATCACAAGGCACTTTTTGGGTGAATATGCCCGATTTTGCCTCTTCGACCGAAAGTTTACAACTGCAGCGGGGGGTGGGCACCTCTACCAATGGGGCCGGAGCCTTTGGCGCCAGTCTTAACTTGTTGACCGATGGATTTTCTGAAGATGCTTACGCCCGCATTTCTTCTTCATATGGTAGCTTTAATACCCTGCGCAACAATGTCAAGTTTAGTACAGGGCTGCTCAATGATAAAATAGAACTGGCCGGAAGGTTATCACGCATAACTTCTGACGGTTATATAGACAGAGCTTCAGCAGAGCTCGATTCCTATTTTCTTCAAGGAACCTATGTCGATGACAATACCCTTGTCAAGGCACTTCTTTTTGGCGGACACGAGATAACCTACCAAGCTTGGTACGGTATTGATGCCGAGACTTTGCGAACAAACAGAACCTTTAATGCCGCCGGCATTTATACAGATGAGAACGGTAATGTACGGTTCTATGAAAACGAAGTGGACAACTATAAACAAGACCATTTTCAACTGCACTGGAACGAGCAACTAGGCAGCAATTGGAGCACCAATATAGCCCTGCACTATACCCGTGGCCGGGGCTTTTTTGAACAGTTTCGCGAAGATGATGATTTTGCAACCTATGGTTTTGAGCCCCTTAATGTCAACGATGAAGAGGTAAATACTACCGACTTGATTCGCAGAAGATGGCTTGACAACGATTTTTATGGTACTGTTTTCTCTGCCAATTATGAAAATGAAGACCTGGATCTCATTTTGGGTGGGGGCTACAATATTTATAAAGGCGACCATTTTGGAGAGGTCATATGGGCTCGTTTTGCAAGTGATAGTGAGTATCGTGATCGATATTATGATGATAATTCCACCAAAACGGATTTTAACCTATACGCAAAGGCCATCTATAAATTGAACCAAAAATGGAGCCTTTTTGGTGACCTGCAGTATAGAACCGTAGGCTATGAGGCCAATGGTGAAGATACGGGCTTGGTCGATGATACCTTTGACTTTTTCAATCCCAAAGCGGGAATTACCTATAATTTGAATCGTAACCATAATTTCTACTTTTCGTATGCCAGGGCCAATCGAGAGCCTAACAGAAACGATTATGAGAACGGTAACCCACGGCCAGAGAAACTGAACGATTTTGAATTGGGCTGGCGCTATGTTTCGCCCTCCGTACAGGTAAACACCAATGTGTATTACATGCGCTACAAAGACCAACTGGTGCTAACAGGCGAACTGAACGATGTGGGTGCGCCACTACGTGCCAATGTGGGCGATAGTTATCGTCTGGGCCTTGAAGTGGATGCCAATATTGCGTTGGGCAATAAATGGCGACTGCGGCCAAACATCGCATTGAGCGATAATAAAAATGTGGATTTTATCTTTCAACGAGATGGACAGTTACGAAACCTGGGCAATACCAATATCGCCTATTCACCGAGCGTGGTTGCGGGCAATATGCTCACCTACGCACCGAACGAGTATTTTCAGATTTCGCTCCTCTCGAAATATGTGGGGGAACAGTACATGGGAAACATTGATTCAGAAGCCTCGATTTTGGAGGCCTATTCGCAAACCGATTTGAACCTGCAGTACACCATTGAGACCAATTCGTTCGTTAAGAGCATTGTACTGTCTGGGTTGGTGAACAACCTTTTTGACCAAGATATCGTTTCAAACGGCTATTTCTTCACCTTTGATGATGACTCTTCAGGAAGCGTAGTCACATTTGAGGGTGCCGGTTATTATCCGCAAGCGGGCATTAACTTTTTGTTGGGTGCGACCGTGAATTTTTGAATCTTTTGAGAGTCCCCTCTCCCGTGGGAGAGGGGGATTTAGGGGTGAGGGCAAAAGAAGATTTCAAGTACTTTTGAAAAAACTAGCTAGATGGCCCTTAAACCCTATTTTGATAAAGGCCCCATTCGCTGGGGCTTTATTGGCTGTGGTGCCGTTACCGAGGTAAAGAGTGGCCCTGCCTATCAGATGACTGACGGATTTGAGGGGTGTATGGT
The DNA here is from genome assembly GCF_000963865.1 of Flagellimonas lutaonensis. Taxonomy (NCBI): domain Bacteria; kingdom Pseudomonadati; phylum Bacteroidota; class Flavobacteriia; order Flavobacteriales; family Flavobacteriaceae; genus Flagellimonas; species Flagellimonas lutaonensis. The sequence goes on along the minus strand of NZ_CP011071.1, from coordinate 1,180,086 downwards.
CATGCGACGTGATATTGGCAAAGCAAGAGACTATGCGTACCGACACGGCATTCCAAAGTATACCGATAATGCTGCGGAACTAATTGAAAGCCCTTTGGTTGATGCCGTCTACATTGCAACCCCACCCGACACCCATAAATACTATGCGTTGCAGGTGGCCGAGGCAGGCAAGCCATGTTGTGTTGAAAAGCCGATGGCACCCTCTTTCAGAGAAAGTTTGTCCATTTGCCAAGCCTTTGAAGAGAAAAACCTGCCCTTGTTCATTGCCCATTATCGCCGCTCATTACCACGTTTTAACCAAGTCAAGCAGTGGTTGGCCAAAAGCCTTATTGGAGACGTAAGGCATATACGCTGGCATTTGGGCAAACCGCCCAATAGAAAGGATTTGAATGTCGAATACAACTGGCGTACCGATCCAGCGGTGGCCCCGGGGGGCTATTTCGATGATTTGGCCAGCCATGGGCTAGATCTTTTTTCTTATTTCTTCGGAAGCGTAAAAAAGGCACAGGGTTTTGCCAGAAACCAAATGGGGCTGTATAAAGCTTTTGACAATATCGTGGGTAATTGGGTATATGAAAGCGGTGTCACAGGCCAGGGCAGCTGGAACTTTGGTGCTCATGAACGTGAAGATGTAGTGGAGATATACGGTTCAAAAGGTAAAATTGTTTTTTCGGTGTTTGATGAGGCACCAATTCAGTTGACCACTGAAGCAAGAACAGAATCATTGCTGATAGAAAATCCGAAGCACATACAGCACTATCATGTTGAAAACATCAAAAGACATCTGATAGGAGACGCCAAACACCCATCTTTGGGCGTAGATGGACTGCACATCAGTTGGTTGATGGACCAGATATTGGGAAAACAATAGGGTAACGTGAGTTCGATGTAAGACGGCACTCAAGCATTTGATTTTCAACAATATAAATATTCTGTCAGGTCTAGCGCAGTCGAGACCTATTTAAAAGCCTCCATTTTTAAGGCTTTTCGACTGTGCTCGAAGTGACATTGGGCTTGTTCATTGGTGTCAGCCCCATCATTGTTTCGATTTTATATCGAACACCTGTTGTATTAATTCGAAATAGTCACGGTATTACCACTTTGTACAGCCCTGTAGAACAAGAGATCAAAATATCGTTCTCCATCATCTGGGCGGTTGAGCAATTGACCAGTAAAAAGGCTATATTCAAAGTCTTCGCACGAACAAGTGACATTCTGCCCGTCAAGGGTCATGGTAGAACATGAATTGGGTATATGGTTAGGGCACGATGCCTCAAAGGCAAAATAGGTGTCAACACTGGTCTTCATGACAAAGACGCCCCTAAGTCCCACCCCATTGTTGCCAACATACACTGGGTTTCCAATGGTGTTGAGTCCGTTGTAGAGTGGTAGGTTGAGGTTCAGTTCAAACCTGAAATTGGTTTCCTGTAAAAAGGGGTTTCGCTCCGCATTGTCTTTGCCACAAGCAATAAACAAGAGCAAGAACGTGAAAAGAGGTACATACTTCATAACATGCTGAAAAGCTGTTCGTAAGGTAAAAATGCTCAAAATTTGTGTATCTTTGCGTTAAATCCTCGCAAAAACCATGCATGCATGGTCAAAGCGGAGGATTTTTTCTATTTAATAAACCGAGCCATACAAAGATTCCCGTTCGGGGTCTGGTACTCGATGGCGATAAAAATACAACGATATGGGCAACGTATCTTATTATACAGCGGAAGGATTAAAAAAACTCAGGGAAGAACTTGATTACTTGAGGGATGTTGAACGGCCAAAGGCCTCACAAGCCATTGCCGAGGCCAGAGACAAGGGCGATTTGTCAGAGAACGCCGAATATGATGCCGCGAAGGAAGCACAGGGGCTTTTAGAGATGAAAATTTCTAAATTGGAAGAGACCTTGGCCAATGCACGGTTGATTGACGAATCGCAGCTAGATACTTCAAAAGTGTTGGTGCTTTCGACGGTAAAGTTGAAGAACCAGAACAACGGACAAGAAATGAAATATACCTTAGTGGCCGAGAGTGAGGCAGACTTGAAGTCAGGAAAGATTTCAGTGACTTCTCCAATAGGCAAGGGGCTATTGGGCAAATCGGTTGGTGATGTCGCCGAGATAACCGTACCCAACGGAACCTTAAAGTTTGAAATTTTAGAAATCACCCGTGAATAGCATCCTCATAAATTTATATCTTTAATCCTGCCTTAAAGGGCAGGATTTTTTTTGTTTAGAACCGTACCAAATGGCCAGTATTTTTACCAAAATCATCAATGGAGAGATTCCGTGCTATAAAATCGCGGAAGATGAGCATCATTTTGCTTTTTTGGACATCAACCCCAATTCAAAGGGGCATACACTCTGTGTACCCAAAAAGGAGGTCAATAAAATCTTTGACTTGGATGAAAGTGACTATATGGGGCTGATGGCCTTTTCGCGAAAAGTGGCAAAGGCCATTGAGGCCACAGTGCCCTGCGAAAGGGTAGGTATGATGGTGATCGGTCTTGAGGTGCCCCATGTACATGTACATTTGATTCCCCTTCACAGCATGAAGGATGCGACCTTTCAGCACAAGGTGGAAATTACTGAAGAGGAGTTCGAGGAAGTGGCTGAAAAAATACGGTCGGCAATCAAATAATCCCCTCCAAGATAAGGTAGACACCAGCCCCGACCAAAACAATCAACAACAACAATATCACAAAAAATAGGGTGGTGAACCGTACTGCTGGTCTATCGGGCTCAACCAGTTTATTGTAATAGTCAAATACCCTTTCGATATCAGGTGTCCAATTTACCGGATAGATGAGCGAATAACATTTTTTGCACTTTATTTCGTGCGTAACGTCTTTTGTTTTTCTGTGGTAAAAGGGTGTGGAAGTGTGCCTTTGATAGAAGGTAAGCCGAAGCTCTTGGTTGAAGCATTCAGGGCAATTGTTGGAAATTTCCACATCCTTTATGACTACCTGTTTCTCTTTGGCCATGATCAATGATTTGATTTCAATGAAATCTGCATGATTGTTCCTTCCTTGCTAGACGAAAATACTTTAATTTTTCCTTTGTGGTATTCTTCAATAATCCTTTTCACCAGTGATAGTCCCAGCCCCCAGCCTCTTTTTTTGGTTGTTACCCCTGGGTTGAATATGGTTTGAAACGCTCCCCTTGGAATGCCATGCCCCGTGTCGGCCACTAAAATATTGACCGTGTTGCCGGTCTTTTCAACCTTGATGGAAATGCTTCCCTTGCCCTTCATGGCATCGATGCCGTTTTTCACCAAATTTTCAATGCTCCAATTGTAAAGAGGGGGGTTCAGGGGCACCAAAAGTGTGTCGATGTTTGAGCTGAACGAAAACTGTATCAATTTAGAACTGCGGCGCTTTAGGTATTGATAGGCCTTTTCTGTTTCAGATACGATATCGTGCATTTCAAGTTCGGGGGTCGACCCGATTTTTGAAAACCGTTCTGTAATGGTCTGCAAGCGCGAAATGTCTTTCCCAATTTCCTTGGTTACCTCAGGATTAATATTTTCGGCCTTTAACAGTTCATTCCATCCCAAAAGAGAAGTCAATGGGGTGCCAATTTGGTGGGCGGTCTCTTTTGCCATGCCCGCCCAGAGCTTGTTCTGCTCTGAAGCCTTGTTCGTCTTGAAAAAGAAAAAGATGACGGCTCCGAACAGAAAAATAATCAGCAAAAGGGCTATGGGATAGTATTTCAACTTGTTCAATACCTCAGAATTGCCGTAATAAAGGGTGGCGAGCTCTTCGCCCCGATCTTCGATGATAATGGGGTCGTTCTCACTGGCGAACTGCCGCATCTTCTTTTGCAGATAGGCGCTGTCCACTACCATTTCTTCGGGCATGTTGTTGGTTCTGATAGAACCATCCTTGTTCTGAAGAATCATAGGGGTCGAGGTGTTGTTGCCCAATACCTTGAGGGTAAGATTGCCCAGCTCTTGGTCTTCGTCAGCTTGTAACAATTCTGATTGGGCCGTGGCCCAAATTTCCATCTTGAGGCGTTCTTCTTCCTTGAATTTCTTGAAAAAGCTATTGGTGTTCCATAAAATAAGGCTGACTATGACAAAGGCCGATATCAAAAGAAAGATGTTCGAGGTGCGTTTTCTGGGGTTGAATTCCATGCCAGGCCGTTTGCATTTTAAAGATAACGCAAAAAGGGATAAAATGTTGAAAACCCAATCATATTCAAGGGCCGAGTTTCAGGGCCATTTATGTATTTTTGAAACGAATTAAAAGAGAGATATGGAGATTCAAGGAAGAATAAAACTCATTGGTGAAACCAAAGAATATGGTAACAACGGTTTTCGTAAAAGGGAAATAGTCGTTACCACCGAAGAGCAGTATCCGCAACATATACTGGTTGAGTTTGTACAAGATAAGACCAACCTGTTGGATAATTTTCAAGTGGGGCAAATGGTCAAGATCAGTATCAACCTACGGGGCCGTGAATGGGTGAATCCACAAGGTGAAACCAAATATTTCAATTCAATACAAGGATGGCGTATCGAAAGCCTTGAGGGAGAGCAAAATGCTGATAACATGCCACCCGTGCCACCGATGGAGGCATTTGAACCCGTTGAGGATCTAAAAGAAGAAGAGCCAGACGACCTTCCGTTTTAGGCAATGGGCCTTACCACGTTTATAGAAAATGTCTTTAGAAGGTACTTGCCTTCTCCCTTTACCATTGCCATACTATTGACCGTGCTGACCTTGGTGTTGGCACTTTTTTTGACCGAGCCGTCCCAAAACGAAAACCAATTAACGGCCATACTATCCTATTGGGAATCGGGCATTTGGAACAACGGTCTTTTGGTCTTTGCCTACCAAATGATGCTCATCTTGGTGCTGGGGCACGTGCTGGTGCTGAGCAAACCTATGGAGAGGCTCATCATGCATATCACAAAATATGTAAGCAATACTTCGAATGCCGCCCTGTTGGTGGCCTTGCCCACCATGCTCGTTTCTTTTTTCAATTGGGGGCTTGGGTTGATTTTCGGGGCCATACTGGCGCGAAAGGTAGGTGAGCATGCACACGCCGAGGGCATTCCAATAAATTATCCACTTATAGGAGCCTCTGGCTATGTTGGTCTGATGGTCTGGCATGGGGGCATTAGCGGCTCGGCGCCTATCAAGGTCGCTGAGCCTGGACATCTGCACGATTTGATGCAAGGCGTTTCAGCGGCCAGTTTGGTCGGGCAATTGCCCGATTCCATTTCAACAGGGCTTACGGTGTTCAGCATCTCCAATCTTGTAATTTTTTTAGTGATTGTCACGGTAATTTCTTTATTGGTCTTTTTTCTGGGAAAAAAGACCGCTGCCACCCCTATCGATTTGGGAGTGTACCGGTTTAAACATGAAAGTAAAGATGAGCTGGTCGGTGCTGAAAAATTGGACCACTCAAAAATTTTTTCGACCATATTCGGATTGTTGGTGTTGGGTGTTTTTCTTTTGCAGTACCTACCCGCTTTGCAAACGCTGAACATTACACCGAACATGTTAAATTTCTTCATGCTCGGATTGGCGCTCTTACTGCATGGTAGCTTCAAAAGTTTTTTGAACGCCGTCGAAGAGGCCATTGGTGACGTGGCGGGCATTTTAATCCAATTCCCCCTATATTTTGGTATCATGGGTATAATGGCACAAAGTGGTATGATCAACCAGATATCCGATTTTTTCGTTTCGGTGAGCAATGAAACAACGTTGCCCATATTTACCTTTTTGAGTGCTGGCCTTGTCAATATTTTTGTGCCGAGTGGCGGAGGCCAATGGGCGGTACAGGGCCCCTTGGTATTGGAGTCGGCCCTGCAATTGGGGGTACCCCTGCCAAAGGCCATTATGGCCCTTGCATATGGCGACCAATTGACGAACATGCTGCAACCGTTTTGGGCCTTGCCCCTTTTGGGCATTACCAAATTAAAGGCAAAAGAAATTTTGCCCTACACCCTGATTTTCATGCTTGTTGGGGGTGCCATTTACGTAGCAGGGCTGCTGATCTTCTAAGGCAAATTCTCTATTTTAGAGAAAAAAAAGCATTGCTATGGACAATCAAGAGCGGAGGCTTCCCATTGCTTTTCTTGGTGAAGAATTGGAGTTTCCACCAGTAGAAAAAGCCAGCGAAGAGGGGCTGTTGGCCATTGGTGGCGACCTATCGGTAGAACGCTTGTTGCTGGCTTATCGAAATGGCATTTTTCCTTGGTTCAATAATGATGCCCTTATCCTGTGGTGGTCGCCCGACCCTCGCATGGTATTGTTTCCTCGAAAAATAAAAGTCTCAAAAAGTATGGGAAAAGTACTGGCGAGCGGGCAATTTAGGTTGACAAAAGACACCTGTTTTGAAAAAGTCATCGATCATTGTGCGAATGCTGAAAGAAAAGACCAGCCAGGCACTTGGATAACGTCCAACATGAAGAACGCGTATATTGAGCTACATAGGCAGGGTCATGCCCACTCGTATGAGGTTTGGCAACAAGATACATTGGTCGGTGGCCTGTACGGAGTTGATCTGGACCATGTATTTTGTGGAGAGAGTATGTTCAGTTTGGTGTCGAACGCCTCAAAGTTTGCTTTGATTCGATTGGCCCAAGAGTTGGCACAAAAGAAGTATACCATGATAGACTGCCAAGTGCCCACCAAGCATCTAGAGAGCATGGGGGCTGAAATCGTTTCAAGAAAAGACTTTTTGGCTTTATTACGGGGAAAAGCGTAACATTTGCCAGTTGCGTTTTTACACTTCATCATATCTGAAACAACTGGTTTCATGGTCGTTTACCATCCCCGTGGCCTGCATGTGCGCATAGACCACAGTGCTTCCTACAAATTTGAAGCCACGTTTTTTGAGGTCTTTACTGATGATCTCTGACAGCTCGGTCTTGGCAGGAGCCTTTCGGTAGTCGTCATAGCTGTTTTTAATGGGCGTACCATTGACAAACCCCCATATATAATTGCTGAAGCTTCCGAATTCTTGCCGCACTTTCATAAAGGCTTGGGCATTGGTCACCGTGGCATGCACTTTCAATTTATTTCTGATGATGCCTGTATCTTGTAAGAGCGCATCTATTTTTGATTGGGGGTATTGGGCAACTTTTTCATAATCGAAATTGTCAAATGCCCTTCTGAAATTTTCACGTTTTCTCAAGATGGTAATCCAACTCAAACCTGCTTGAAAGGTTTCCAAGACCAAAAACTCAAAGAGCGTGGGATCATCTTTTACAGGTACGCCCCATTCATTATCATGATAGGCTTCGTACAGGGCATCGCCCTCGCACCAGCCACATCTTTTTTTCTCCATTCAAAACGTTTAGAGGTTCTGTACAAGATACAGATAAAGTGGCATACCCAGCGTAATGTTGAACGGGAAGGTAATGGCCAACGCCATGGGGATGTAAAGGCTTGGGTTGGCTTTCGGAGCCGCCAACCGCATGGCCGCTGGCACAGCAATATAAGAGGCACTCGCCGCCAAAATAGCAAACAAAAACCTGTTGCCCACACTTTCTGTGATGAACTGGCTGAACCAAGCCACAAAACAACCGTTGATTATGGGCAAAATGATGGAGAAAAGCACTGCAAACCATCCTTTTTTCAAGAAATCGTTGAGCTTTCGTCCGCTGGTAATGCCCATATCCAGTAAGAAAACCGCTAAGAAACCTTTGAAAATATCGGTAGTAAAGGGTTTGATGCCCTCGGCCTGTTGGTCATTTGCCAAGAAGCCGATTATCAAGCTTCCTATAATCAACAATACGCTACCGTTTGTCAACGAATGGTGCAAGACTTTACCGAAATCAGCTCTTTCGGTTTTCTGTCCTTTTTTGAAGAGCGACATGAGTATGACACCAACGATTATAGAAGGTGCTTCCATCAAGGCCATTACGGCAACCATGTGCCCGCCGAAATCGATGTGTTCTATTTCAAGAAAGGTAATGGCCGTAACGAAAGTCACGGCGCTGACCGACCCATAGGCGGCCGCAATGGCCCCTGAATTTTCAACGCTGAACTTTCTGCGGAGAATAAAATAAGCGTAGACAGGTACCGCCACCGCCATAAAAATACCAAACAGCAACGACCATAAAATCTCTAAATTCAGTTCGCTGTGGGAAAGCTCTTGGCCACCCTTAAATCCAATGGCAAAAAGAAGATACAGCGAGATGAACTTTGAAGAGTTCGAAGGAATTTCAAGATCACTTTTTAATTGAACCGCCAATATTCCCAAGAAAAAGAATAAGAGCGCAGGGTTAGTTAGATTATCAACTAAAAGATGAAGGTCCATTCAGCAGTTACTCTTCAACAGAAATCTTCAAAATGCCGTCAATTCTGAGTTTTTTGCCTTCCTTTCTCAGCTCGGCTATGAGCTCTTTTGCTTTTTTCTTCTCTTCGATCAATTCTGCAATCCTACCATCGGGGTACTGGGTGTCGGCATTGATGTCTCCCTCACACCAAGAAAGGCGTTGAAACTTGTGAAAATTAATTTTTTGGTCAATCAGTGCCTGTATTACATCATGTGCCTCTGAAGGTGTAAATGTACCATCCACTAGATTGATTGTCTTTACATCGCTTATTACTTCCATAATCACTGTTTTTAAAGTTGAACTTCTGATTGTGTTTTAATACGGATATGTCAAGCCGTTCAAAACCGGGGGCAAAGTTGAGATTAATATTTCATATGTTTTTATTTATATTTATAATACTAAACATTAAAAAGGTTTATGAACTTTACACTGCACCAACTCAAGGTCTTTTTGAAGATCTGTGAAAAAGAAAGCATTACCAAGGCCTCTGAAGAATTGCACCTTACCCAACCTGCGGTGTCCATACAATTGAAGAACCTTCAAGACCAATTTCCAATTCCACTCACCGAGGTGGTTGGCAGAAGGCTTTATATAACAGATTTTGGCAAGGAAATAGCCACGGTGGCCGATCGAATTCTGAACGAGGTCGATGCGATTAATTACAAAATGCTCTCTTACGGCGGGCAGTTGGCTGGCCGCCTAAAGATTTCCGTCGTTTCCACGGGCAAATACGTAATGCCCTATTTTTTATCGGCTTTCATGCGCGAGAATCCCGGGGTGGACCTTGTAATGGATGTGACCAACAAATCTAGGGTTGTTGAAAGTCTTGAACAGAACGAGGTAGATTTTGCCTTGGTCTCTGTGTTGCCCGCACATCTAGATTTGGAAACCGTTGACTTGATGTCAAATATTCTATACTTGGTGGGCAATCCGAACTATTTTGATGAGGTAAGGGTAGACAATAAGACCGGACAAATTAGCACACCGCTTATTTTTAGGGAAGAGGGCTCTGCCACTCGTGCTGCTATGGAAAATTACCTGACACAGTTCGGAATAGAAGTGGGCAAGAGGGTTGAGCTCACCTCAAACGAGGCCGTGAAACAAGCCGTTTTGGCAGGGTTGGGTTGCTCTATCATGCCGCTTATCGGAATTAAGAACGAATTGCTCAAGGGCGATCTACAGATTTTTGACATGAAGAACCTGCCAATTACCACCATGTGGAACGTAGTGTGGCTGAGGGCCAAAAAACACTCACCCGTGGCACTGGCATTTCTTGATTTTTTAGAGAATGAAAAATCACAGATTATAGGACGTGATTTCAAATGGTTGAAGTCCTACGTGCAAAAATGAAGCGCCGGCCCGGTAAACGATTTTATGAACATGAAGGGGCCGGCGCTTTGTTAGAGAACAACTTTAGTTTTTGTCAAGGTTATCCCTCGACTTTTTGTAGCTCACCGTTGTCAAGGGCATCTGCTAAGTCTGCTTTCAGCTCACGGTAAACATTGAAGAATTTTCCGCCGTTGGCTGGTACTAGGGTAACAACCACTTCGTCTCCTTCGGTGCTGATGTCCTTTACAATGGCTTTTCTATTTTCAAGGCTCTTTAAATTGGCAATACCGCCACGCTTGATAATGAAGTTTTTTCGGGGAACATCAATGTATTTATAGTTGTGGGATATGGGAGATGTAATAATAAGCTCGTCTCCAACGTTGACCGATTGTTGGTCTTGGGCATTTAAAGCACCAAAAAAGAAAAATAAAACCGCAAAGAAAGATATTTGTCTCATTGTTTTACATTTAGATTAGACACTAAATTACCGCTTTTCAGTGAATTGTTTAAAGTATTGACTGGTATTAATATGGCCTTGAGGGTTGGGGCATAGCCAAAAAAATCACGCCCATCTTCCCTTCTGATAATGGCTTGGATGCTGCCGTCTGGCAATACATCCATTTGGTCTACCACCACCACATGGCCATGAAAGTTGAAGGTGGTGCCCAGGCCTGAACGGCTGTTCATGGGGTTGTATCCCAAAACCACCTCCGTATAGGGCAGTTTGGCCAATAGACCCGTATCGCTGTCTCCCCGGCTTTCCTGAAAATGCTCAAAACCCATTCTATAGACCTGGGTCTGTGCATTCATTCCGGTATAGAGGAAAAAACCAAATAAGAATAAAAGTAAAGATTTGGCCATAGGATACTTGAATTTACAAGTAAAAATAACAAGTTGCTTTTGATTAACAAGTAATACTTTCGTTAAAAGAAGGTTAAACTATTGAAATACAATAGTAATACTATTATTTTTGCATGGAATTTTATTAGGTGATATGGAGCGATTACTTCAAACAATCAAAATTGCCATTAACGAAAAAATCTATGTCAAAGACCCCGAGTCCTCAGATTTGGGCAAACGAATCATTGAAAAGAGCATTTTGATGATCGACGAAATGGGCTTTGAGGCCTTTACCTTCAAAAAACTGGGTAGCGAAATTGGTTCGAACGAAAGTTCTATTTATCGGTATTTTGAGAACAAGCACAAGCTTTTGGTATACCTCACTTCTTGGTATTGGGGTTGGGTTGAGTACCATTTGGTGTTTTCGACGAACAGTATTTCCAATCCGCATGAAAAGCTGAAAAGAGCCATTGAGATTATCTCACGACCCATTGAAGAAGACTCCCATTTCTCGCACATCAACGAGGTTGTACTGAACCGAATTGTAGTCAATGAATCTTCCAAATCGTTTTTCACAAAAGAGGTCGACCTTGAAAACAAAGAGGGTTATTTCGTCATTTACAAGCGTATGGTGAGCCGCTTGACCGAGATGGTACAAGGGGTGAATCCCCAATACCCGTACCCCAAAAGTTTGGCCAGCACCATTCTAGAAGGGGTGCTTCACCAAAATTTCTTAAAAGAACACTTTCAGAGTTTGACCAATTGCAATGCCAATGAAGCCCCGACGGATTTCTTTGTCGATCTGGCCTTCAAAACCCTAAAATCAAATTAACATGGCGCAAAATATGATGACCTCATGGCAACGGCTTATGGGGCTTTTGAAGCTGGACAAAAAGGACATTTTTCAAGTTTTTTATTATGCGATTTTTGCTGGCTTGGTGAACTTGTCGCTCCCCTTGGGCATACAGGCCATCATCAACCTCATACAGGGTGCCCAAGTGAGCACCTCGTGGATTGTACTGGTAATTTTGGTTACCTTGGGTGTCGCCTTTGTAGGTCTGCTGCAATTGATGCAGATACGCATCATTGAAAACGTGCAGCAAAAAATATTTACCCGTTCCTCTTTTGAGTTTGCCTATCGTTTTCCAAAGATCAAGATGAGCGAGTTGAGCAATTACTATCCGCCTGAGTTGGCCAACCGTTTCTTCGATACACTGACAATTCAAAAAAGCCTTTCGAAGATTTTGATAGATTTTCCCGCAGCCCTTTTGCAGATCATATTCGGCCTGTTGCTGCTTTCGTTCTACCACCCATTTTTTATCATCTACGGTCTGCTTCTGCTGCTGCTGATCTATGTGGTCTTCAAGTTTACCGCTAAAAGGGGGCTCGAGACAAGCTTGGAAGAATCAATGCACAAATATCGTGTGGCCCATTGGATCCAAGAGATTGCCCGGTCTATAATCAGTTTTAAACTGTCGGGCAAGACCTCTCATGCCATAGACAAGAACGATGCCCTTGTGGTCGATTATCTTGATGCCCGTGAAAGCCATTTCAAGATCTTGATATTACAGTTTATCCACATGATCGGGTTCAAGGTGTTGGTCACCGCTGGCCTTCTTTTGATAGGTGGCCTACTGGTGTTGAACCAAGAAATGAACATTGGGCAATTTGTTGCCGCCGAGATCATTATTCTATTGGTCATCAATTCGGTCGAAAAGCTCATTCTTGGGCTGGAAACATTCTACGACCTGCTTACTTCGCTCGAGAAACTGGGGCAGGTGGTTGACAAAAAACTGGAATCGCCCGAGGGTGAAAGACCCTTTAAAGAGAACGAGGGCTTTCATCTTGAGCTCAACCACGTTACCTACAAGGTGCCTGAAAGGAAGAAAATTATTGTAAACGATTTCTCTTTGAACATTACCCCCTCGTGCACCATACTGTTGCAGGGCCCCAGCGGTTCTGGTAAATCAACCTTGCTGCGGTTGATCGCCGGTATTTTAGAACCGGATTCAGGCGATATTTTTGTGAACGATGTGTCGTTGAAGGGCGTTAACCTAAACCACTACCGTTCACATATTGGGCAATCACTTTCTGAAGAATCCCCGTTCGAGGGCACTATTTTGGACAACATAACATTTGGCGACAAAAGCATTCCGCAAGAAGATATTTACTGGGCCTTGGAAAAGACCAAGCTCACAGCCTTTGTAAAAGAACAGCCCAAAGGTTTGAAAACCATACTCTATCCTGAGGGGAAACAGATTCCATATACCATCTCAAAGAAGATAGTTTTGGCAAGAAGTATTGTTAGAAAGCCCAAGCTATTGATTCTAAAGGATCCTCTTGACCAATTCAATAGGGAAGAGGCCGATGAGATCATTGACTTTTTGACCGACCCCGACAATGGGTGGGCCCTTATTGTGGTAAGTGAAAACCCAAGGTGGACCAAAAAATGTGGTCGAATCATCACTATGGAAAATGGAAGATTAATAAAAGAAATTGCAGGAAACCATGCTTAACATTACCCATAACAAGTTAAACCAGAAAGTTGACCTGATGCGGTTTAAGGCTGCACAGAAGGTATTTCCCAGGCGTTATTATACCTACTTCAACAAATTTCTGCTCGCTTTTGCCATAATCTGTTTCATCATCTTGTTCTTGCCATGGACGCAGAACGTTACGGGCAAGGGCTACCTTACTACCTTGACCCCAGACCAGCGACCCCAGACGATTCAGTCGCCCATTCCCGGGCGAATCGAGAAATGGTACGTGCGTGAGGGTGATTTTGTGGAGAAAGGCGATACCATACTACATATTTCAGAAATCAAGAACGAGTATTTTGACCCACAACTCGTCGAGCGTACAGGCCAACAGATAAAGGCAAAAGAAATGGCCGTTACCTCTTATCAAGAAAAGGTCAAGGCTTTGAACACACAGATCAATGCCCTGGCAAATGAGCGTACATTGAAATTGGAACAGGCCAAGAACAAACTGATGCAGGCCAAACTAAAAGTTCAAAGTGATAGCATTGACCTTGAGGCGGCAAAAACCAATATCACCATCGCCCAACGGCAATATGATCGGGTAGTGCAACTACAATCGGAAGGGTTGAAGGCCGTAACCGATGTCGAAGAAAAACGGTTGAAGCTGCAAGAGGCCCAGGCCAAGCTGATTTCACAAGAAAACAAGCTGCTTGCCAGCGAGAACGAGGTAATAAACGCACAGGTAGAGATCAATCGCGTACAGGCCGAGTATACCGACAAGATTTCGAAGGCAAGAAGTGATATGTTCACGGCACAGTCAAATCAATTTGATTCAGAGGCCCAGGTCACCAAACTCGAGAACGAGTTCACCAATTATTCAATCCGTAACGATATGTATTACATAAGGGCCCCACTGAGTGGTTACATCAATAAGGCCATTCAGGGAGGTATCGGGGTAACTTTTAAAGAAGGTGAGCATTTAGTGGGCATTATGCCGGCAGATTTTGATATGGCAGTTGAGACCTATGTAGACCCCATTGACCTGCCCCTACTGCATTTGGGCGAAAAGGTACGTATTCAGTTCGATGGTTGGCCGGCTATAGTATTTAGCGGATGGCCCAACCTCTCGTATGGCACCTACGGTGGCGTTGTGGTTGCGATAGAAACATTCATCAGTGAAAATGGCAAATACCGGATCTTGCTCGCCCCCGATCCCGAAGACCAACCATGGCCACAAGACCTTCGGGTGGGCTCAGGTGCCTATACCATAGCCTTGTTGGAAGACGTACCTATTTGGTTTGAGATTTGGAGGCAATTGAACGGATTTCCACCCAATTATTATCAACCAGAAAACAACACGGCCAATAGCCAAAAGAAATGATCATGAGAACATACCGCGTATTGTTTTTCCTTTTGATCACTACAGTCATATCCGCACAACAAGATACCTTGGTGCTGGGATTTGACGAATATTTGGGCTATGTAAAAAAATACCATCCCATAGCCAAGCAGGCCCAACTCGCCATTAGTATGGGCCAGGCCAACCTCATGCGGGCTAGGGGAGGTTTTGACCCAAAGATCGAGGTTGACTATGAGCGCAAAGAGTTCAAAGAGACCGAGTATTGGGACAGGCTAAATGCGACCTTTAAGATACCCACCTACTTCGGAATCGAACTGAAGGGAAACTTCGAGCAGAACCAGGGCGATTTCATCAATCCCGATGAAAATGTGCCGATCGATGGGCTGTACAGTGCCGGGGTTTCAATGTCTCTTGGGCAGGGCTTTTGGATCAACGAGCGAATGGCCACCTTGAAAAAGGCGAAATTCTTTAGGGAACAGTCAAAGGCCGACCAAGATCTGTTGGTGAACGAGGTGCTCTATAGGGCTTCGTTGGCTTATTTTGATTGGCTGCAGGCATATAAAGATGCGGAAATCTTTAGAAATTTTTTGGTCAATGCAAAGACCCGTTTTAACGGGGTCAAGCAAAGTGCATTGGCAGGCGATGTCGCCGCAATAGACACGGTAGAGGCAAAGATAGCCTTACAAAACAGGGCCTTGGGCCTTGAGCAGGCCAAGGTGAAATTGCGCAAGAAATCACTGGAACTCTCCAATTTTCTTTGGATTGAGGATGTGCCCGTTGAGCTTCAGCCCAATGTTATACCAGACACAGACATTGACCAAGAAATAGACACGACCCTTGAGATAATGGGAAAGCCATTGGATAGTTTTACCCTTGAGAACCACCCCAAACTGCGCTCACTCAATTTTAAGATCGAGGGTTTGGCCGTTGATAAGCGGTTAAAGGCAAACAAGCTGTTGCCCAAAATAGATGTGGAGTACAATTTTTTGACAGAAACCCCAGACCAGATCAATTCATTCAACACGCAAGAATACAAAGGAGGTATCAGTTTTCAGTTTCCCTTGTTTCTCAGAAAAGAGAGGGGCGAACTGAAGTTGGCAAAATTTAAACTTCAAGACGCCCAGTTCGAACGTGACAATGCAGCCGTAGAAATACAGAATAAGGTTTTGGCCATCTATTTTGAACTTGATTCGTACAATGAGCAGAATAGGTTGATAAACGATATTGTTGGCGATTACAGCACCCTATTGGCAGCCGAAGAACGTAAGTTCAGTTTTGGCGAGAGTTCTCTTTTCTTGATAAACTCACGCGAAAGCAAGTTGATCGATGCAGAGCTGAAACAAAATGAGGTACAGAACAAATACTATACAACCAAAGCAAAATTGTTCAAAAGTCTTGCAATAAACCCTGAAAACCTGTAATATTCGTTTATGGCAGAAAGAAACATAGTACAATACAGGCGACTGTTCAGGTCAAGACGGTTCAGGGTAACCGTACACTCCTTCATTAAAGACTTTTTTTTCATTATAACAGGCATATTTGCCGCTGCCTTTGGCCTAGAAAGTTTTTTGCTGCCGAATGGGTTTATCGACGGTGGGGCTACCGGTATCTCGTTACTGGTTACCGAGTTGACCAACATACCGCTTGCCCTTTTGATCATCTTGGTCAACATTCCCTTTTTGATTCTTGGTTTTCGCGTTATTGGCAGGCAGTTCGTAATCAAGGCAGTATTGGCCATCTTGGGACTCGCATTGGTACTGACATTGATACGATTTCCAGAAGTAACCCAAGACAAGCTACTGGTGTCGGTATTTGGGGGGTTCTTCCTCGGGGCGGGCATTGGCCTTTCCATTCGTGGTGGTGGGGTTCTAGATGGCACAGAGGTTTTGGCCATTTTCCTCAGTAAAAAGTTGGGTACCAAAATAGGTGATATCATCATTCTCATCAATATTGTGATTTTCTTGGCTGCAGCTTACTTGCTTTCAATTGAGGTAGCCCTGTATTCTATGCTCACCTATCTGTCCGCTTCCAAAACCTTGGATTTTGTGGTCGATGGCATTGAAGAGTACACGGGGGTGACCATTATTTCACATAGAAGTGAGGAAATCAGACAGATGATAACGGAAAAGATGGGCCGCGGACTTACCATATACAAGGCGGCGGGCGGATTTGGCAAAGAGGGCGAACGTAACGAGTACGATGTCATTTATACCGTCATAACCCGTTTAGAGATCCGCAAAATCAACATGGAGCTTGCCAAAATTGATCCAAATGCCTTTGTGGTCATGAACAGTATCAACGATACCAAGGGCGGCATGGTCAAAAAAAGACGTATCAGCCATTGATAAATGTCAGTTTTTATAATGGGTTGCGACCATAGCTTTGCAAATAAAAATCAAGGATGTCAAATACAGATACTGCACTGATCAAAACCGATTTCGAACTGGTTCAAGATAGTTTGGATATGGCCGTTGAATACGGTACCTACCGTCAAGCGGTTTCGCAGCTTGCGGCCAACGGCGCCACTACAGGCCCACAACAGACGGAATCTCTCATAGAGTACACCAAGTTGAACGACCGTCGCATGTCCCGATGGGACAAGACCTTCAAATTACCTGCCGAAGCAGTCGAAACCATCAAAAAACTCAACAGAAAAGTACTTTGGCTGGTCTTGACAGAAAGCTGGTGCGGCGATGCGGCACACGCGCTTCCGGTAATGAACAAAATAGCGGAACAGGCGCCCAATCTAGAATTAAAGATTATTCTTAGGGATGAACATCTTGAGCTTATGGAACGGTTTCTGACAAGCGGCACATTGTCGATTCCGAAGTTGATTGCCGTTGACGTGGAAGCTGATAAGATAGTTGGAACCTGGGGCCCCAGACCAACAGTTGCCACCAAAATGGTGGAAGATTACAAGGCAACCTACGGTAAGCTTACCCCCGAATTTAAGCAAGACCTACAACTTTGGTATAACAAGGACAAAGGGCAAAATATACTGGCCGATCTACTGCGATTGCTTGCCTTGGAATAGGTAGGTAATGGTGCCAATCTGTGATTTCCGTTGGTGGGGGCTGAACCTTGCCTTCAATGCATAGGTTATGGCATTGTCTATTAGGCAATAATCACGGGTGTTCGAGCTTTTTTCATTAAAACTGGCATCCGTTACATATCCATGCTCGTCCACTTCTATGTTGACCACCACTTTTCCTCCGCGAATGCAGGTGTATATCGGCGGCGGCAGTTCGTATGAATTTCTGTCAACCAAAGAAAATGAGATAGTGGTTCTCCGTTCCGATAGGTTCTGCGTATATTCCTTTTTTTGGGCCTCGAGTTCAGAAAGCTTTTCTTTGTTCTCTTCCCTTTTTTTGGCAAGCTCTTTCAAGTTGGCCGCAAACCCTTCGTCACCACTGAGAAAATCTTTTGGGCTTTCACTCATGTCACGCTCTTCCAATAGTTCCTCAAGGGTTTTCAATGGTTCGGGATTTGCCACACTGGGTTTGGCGGTCTCGTTGAAAGCCCTGTGGGTTTTTATGGGGTCGTTCTGCGCAATCTCTTCCAATCGCTGTTCTTCTTCCTTGAGCAGTTCTTCCAGGTCTTCTTCACTAAGGGCCATCTCTATGACATATTCATCTTCTTGCTTGGCACCCAGACGTATACTATAGGCCACCAGTACGATGATTGACATCGAGAAGATGGTGATCAATAGCGATAACTGCTTCCTATTCAAGTCCATAGTGATATAATAACCCCTTTTTTTACAAAATATTTTATTCTGTACAGAAAAGCAAACCGCAAAAATTTAGCCAATCTGGGCAATATGCTGGGCAAATGCTTCTGGGGTTACCGCTTTATTTACGTTGTAATCACCTATTTTGGTTCTTCTCAAGGCCGATAAATATGAGCCAGAACCAAGGGCTTTGCCAAAATCGTGCGCCAATGAGCGAATGTAGGTGCCCTTACTGCAGACCACCCTAAAATCAACTTCAGGCATGGCGAAACGGGTTATCTCAAAATCATGGATTTCGATGGTCCTCGCCTTTATTTCGACCGATTTGCCCTCGCGGGCCAGTTCGTACAGCCGTTTGCCATCTTTTTTTAGGGCAGAAAAGAGGGGCGGTATCTGTTGAATTTTGCCCATAAAACCGGGAATGATTTTTTCTATGGCCGCTTCGTCGATATGCCTGGTCGGAAATGTGGCATCGACCCCGGTCTCCAAATCGTACGAGGGCGTGGTGGCTCCCAAGGTGAACGTGCCGGTGTACTCTTTTGCCTGACCCTGTATTTCAGGTATCTTTTTGGTGAACCTGCCTGTACAGATTATCAAAAGACCGGTGGCCAAGGGGTCTAGCGTACCGGCATGCCCTATTTTGAACTTTTTGTTGAGGTTGAATTTTTTTCTCATGGCCCACTTGACCTTGTTCAGGGCTTGAAAAGAACTCCATTCATAGGGTTTGTCTATCAAGAGAACTTGGCCCTCAAGAAAATCTTCTTTGCTGTTAGCGTTCATTGATAAGAACATTTTGCTTCCTTGCTACCTAAAGGGGTCATGGGGCTCCCCAAATACTCCATCCAATGGCGATAAGCCCTACTAGCAGGCAATAGATGGCGAAATAGGTCAGTTTGCTTTGGCGTACCAATTTGATCATCCAAGTGCATGCTACAAGGCCGGCTATGAAAGCAGCCAAAAAGCCTGCTCCCATGGCAAAGGTTTCATCACTCTGAAAATTGATTTCACCGCCCAGCACGTCTTTGGCCATCTTGCCTATGATCAACGGGACGACCATCAAAAACGAAAACCGTGACGATTTGGTCTTGTCGATGCCCAACAGTACTGCCGCCGAAATGGTTGCCCCACTTCGCGAGATGCCGGGCAACATGGCCACCATCTGCGCCATGCCGATAACAAATGAATTTTTGAAGGTAACCCCTTTGTCAGTGGTCTTGGCCAAATCTGCCAAATAGAGCAAGATGGCCGTTATAATTAGCATAAAGCCCACAATAATGATGGCGCCGTCGAAAAACACTTCCATATAATCTTGTAGAAAAAAGCCGACCAAAGCCGCCGGCACCATTGAAATGACAATCTTAACGGCAAATTGGGTCTCTTCGTTCCATTTGAACTGAAAGAGTCCCTTGAGAATATCCCACACATCTTTGCGAAAAACGACAATGGTACTGAGTGCGGTTGCAAAATGCAGAACCACTGTGAACAAAAGGCTTTCTTCTGGTAGTGCATCGGCACCCAAAATAGCTTTGCCCAGTTCTAGATGACCGCTTGAGGAGACCGGCAAAAATTCGGTCAATCCCTGAATTATGCCAAGAATGATGGCGTCAATGGTTTCCATAGTTATCTGCTCTTTTTCTTCGGATTCAACAATATGGCATAAATCTGTATGCCCAAACCAATTAGGACCAAGGTCGGGGCCAAACGGATTCTGCGAAAACTGTAGATATCAGGATTGAACACATTTGGGTCATCACTGCCACCGCCACTCATCAAAATAAAGCCCAAGGCCATAAAAGCCAGTCCAATAAAGAGGAATATGTAGTTTTTCTTTTCAAAGATAAACTCCCGTTGTTGCTTGGGAGCCTGTTTGTTCTTTTTGCCCATGCCGCAAAGTTAGTAATAAAGATCGTCGGTTCTAAGGTTGAGAAAGCGTTGGGTGGCAAAATGGGTGCTGATCCATGAGATTGCTATGCCCAACACAAAAACTCCTACGAACAATATGGCCAACAAGGTTACATCTTGAAACAGGTTCAGCTCAGGAAAATTCTTGTTCACATAGTAGAGCAGAACAGCGAGAGCGATCAAGGCCAGTAGTGCCCCCAGCATGCCCAGTTTTATGTTGGTATAGACAAAGGGCCGCCGTATAAAGGTCTTGGTGGCCCCGACCATTTGCATGGTCTTGATAATAAACCTTTTTGAGTAGATCGACAGCCGTATAGAGCTGTTGATCAACAAAACGGCAATTACTGTGAACACGGCACTTGCAATCAGTATCCAAAGGCTAATTTTCTTGACGTTCTCGTTCAACAATTCGATCAGGGGCTTGTCGTAGCTGACCTCATCCACATAGGTTTTGCCCTCTAGATCCTCGGCTATTTCAACAAGTTGTTCTGGGGTCACATAGTCGGCCTTCAGGTTTACGTCGATCGAGTTTTTCAAGGGGTTGTACCCCAAAAACTCTTGAAAATTCTCGCCTATATCCTCACTGTATTGTTCGGCTGCATCTTCTTTTGAAACATACACGGCCGATTTGGTGTATTCGGCCATGGCCAGACTTTTTTGAAGTTGGTCGATTTCCACGGGCTTGGCATTGTCTTTCAAAAAAACCGAAATGGTGATCTGTTCCTTAAAGTGATCGGCCAATTTTTTGGTGTTCAACACCAACATGCCTAGCACGCCCAGCAAAAAAAGCACCAGGCCAATGCTCAACACAACCGAAAAATAGGAGGAAATCAACCGTCGCCGTTGATATCGTTCAATGTACTGGCTCATAGCACCATTTGATAGTGTAAAAATAGAAAAGTAAATCGGTTTTAAAGGGATTAACCCTATTTTTGCGCTTCAAATGGAATCTGTTTTTGTTATTCAAAGGAACAAGAAACCGAATGATTTGTTTGATATCTCGACCATGCTCGATATGACATACGAAATTTAAAGACAAACCGATTGATGAGCTACGATTTTAGAAGGATAGAGAAGAAGTGGCAAGATTACTGGGCCAAGAACCAAACCTTTAAGGCGAACAATAATTCTGACAAGCCCAAATATTATGTGTTGGATATGTTTCCTTACCCCTCTGGGGCCGGCTTGCACGTGGGGCATCCACTGGGGTATATAGCCAGCGATATTTACGCGCGTTACAAGCGCCACAAGGGCTATAACGTGCTGCATCCCATGGGGTACGATTCTTTTGGCCTTCCTGCCGAACAGTATGCCATACAAACAGGGCAACATCCCGCCATCACCACAGAGGCCAATATCAACAGGTATCGCGAGCAATTGGACCGTCTCGGATTTTCTTTTGATTGGAGCCGTGAGGTGCGCACTTCGGATCCTAACTATTATAAATGGACGCAGTGGGTTTTTATCCAACTCTTCAATTCTTGGTACAACAATGATACTGACAAAGCGGAGCCCATCGATACATTGGTGGCCCGATTTGGGAAGGAAGGCAATTCAAAGGTGAACGCTGCCTGTGATGATGATACGCCTGTCTTTTCAGCTGAAGATTGGAACCAATTCTCAGAAGCCGATAAACAGCGCATGTTGCTGAAATATCGCTTGACCTACCTCGCCGACGCTAAAGTCAACTGGTGCCCGGCCTTGGGAACGGTTCTTGCCAACGATGAAATTGTGAACGGCGTTTCCGAAAGGGGCGGCCACCCTGTGGTACGCAAAAAAATGACGCAGTGGATGATGCGCATCACTGCATACGCCCAGCGTTTATTGGATGGGCTTGATACCATCGACTGGCCGCAACCGTTAAAGGATTCGCAGACCAATTGGATTGGTAGAAGCGAAGGGGCTTCGGTGACTTTTAATGTCAAAGACCACGATGCCCAAATCGAGGTTTTTACCACCCGTCCCGATACCCTTTTCGGGGTATCGTTTATGACCTTGGCCCCTGAGCACGAACTGGTCGGCCAAATAACCACACCGGAACAAAAAGCAGCGGTCGAGGCCTATGTGGAGGCCACCGCCAAACGTTCAGAGCGTGATAGATTGGCCGATGTGAAAACTATTTCAGGGGTGTTCACGGGCGCGTATGCAGAACATCCGTTCACCAAAGAGCCCATTCCCATCTGGATTGGCGACTACGTGTTGGCCAGCTATGGAACCGGTGCCGTTATGGCCGTGCCCTGTGGCGATCAGCGCGATTATGATTTTGCAAAGCACTTTGGCATAGACATACCGAATATTTTTGAAGGGGTTGATATTTCTGAAGAGGCTTTTTCAGACAAAGAGAATACAGTCATCGCCAATTCTGACTTTTTGAACGGGCTTTCCTATAAAGATGCGTTTCGAAAAATTATCGATGAGTTGGAAAAGATCGGACACGGCAAGGGCAAGGTCAACTATCGTTTGCGCGATGCCGTCTTCAGCCGCCAACGCTATTGGGGCGAACCGTTCCCCGTCTATTACGATGCAAACGGCATTCCCCATATGATTGATGAACGATATTTGCCCCTAGAATTGCCTGAGGTGGAAAAATATTTGCCTACCGAGACCGGAGAACCGCCTTTGGGCAACGCTACGGAGTGGGCTTGGGATGTCGGGGCCAATAAAGTGGTCAGCAACGATTTGATTGACCATAAAACCGTTTTTCCGTTGGAGTTGAACACCATGCCAGGCTGGGCAGGCAGTTCACAGTACTTCAACCGGTATATGGATCCTCGAAATAATGAGGAAATCTTCTCGCAGGAGGCCATCAACTACTGGCAAGACGTGGACCTCTACATTGGTGGTAGCGAGCATGCCACGGGGCACTTGCTCTACTCACGTTTTTGGCAAAAATTTATGTTCGACAATGGGCTGGTGCCCAAAGACGAATATGCCAGAAAGCTCATTAACCAAGGGATGATCACGGGGATGAGTGCTTTTGTCTATAAAGATGCCCAAGCCAATACGTTTTACTCTAAGGGATTGGTCGGTCAGAAGGATGTAATACCTCTTCATGCAGATGTTTCTTTGGTCAATGCTTCAGATGAGTTGGATGTGGAAGGCTTTAAGAAATGGCAACCAGATTATAAAGATGCAGCGTTTGTATTGGAAGGGGGCAAGTATATTGTGGGCCGCGAAGTGGAGAAAATGTCCAAGTCGAAATACAATGTGGTGAATCCTGATGCGATCTGTGACGAATACGGGGCCGATTCGCTGCGATTGTACGAGATGTTTTTGGGTCCGTTGGAGCAATCAAAACCGTGGAACACGGCAGGGATTACAGGGGTGTATTCCTTCTTAAAAAAACTTTGGAAATTATACGAAAACATTGAGGATGTTGCACCATCTGAAGAGAGCCTGAAAACCTTGCACAAGACCATCAAAAAGGTTGAGGAAGACATTGAGAACTTCAGTTTCAACACCTCTGTCTCTACATTTATGATCTGTGTCAACGAATTGAGCGCCCAGAAGTGCAAAAGCAAGGCCATTCTAGAGCCACTGGCCGTTTTGGTGTCACCCTATGCGCCCCATATCGCCGAAGAGCTTTGGGAAAAATTGGGGCATACAGAATCGATTGCCTTTGCGCCTTTCCCAAAATTCGAGGAAAAATATTTGATTGAAAGCACCAAAGAATATCCCATCTCTTTCAATGGTAAGCTTCGCTTTAAGATGCAACTGCCATCGGATATGGGCAAAGAGGAAATTGAGGCCGCTGTTATGGCCCATGAAAAGACAAAAGAGTACTTGAACGGGCGCACCCCGAAAAAAGTCATTGTCGTGCCGGGTAAGATTGTGAACATTGTTGGCTAAATTTCGAACAGAGAAAAGTGGTTTGCTCGAAGAAAAGCCGGTTGCTTCGCTACATTAGCAATTTATTATGCCCACTATTGAAATCATAGGTCTCATCGCCGCGGTGTGTACCACCATGGCCTTTATACCGCAGGTTTATAAGGCGTTGAAGCACAAGACCATGGTGTCGACCTGTCGCTTACCATGTACCTCATTTTTTTATCGGGGGTCCATTCTTTGACTGGTCTATGGAGTTTACCACGAAAGTCTGGCCACCATCTTGGCCAATGCGGTCATTGCTCTACTGGCGCTTTTGATGTTGCTTCAGAAAATTCGCTACAAATAGGGGAGACATTTTGTCAGCCATTGACGGCAAAAAGCGATTGGCGGGATTTTTGCATTTTATTAGCGCGAATCAAATAATGATCTTTTTAACTTTAGACCAAGAAAAGCGAATAATTATGATGACATATTATATACTTATTGGTGCCATTGCCTTGATAAGTTGGGCCGTGAGCGCAAAATTAAAGAGTAAGTTTCGGCACTACTCCAAAGTGCAATTGCGCAATGGTATGAGTGGGGCAGAGATTGCCCAAAAAATGCTTGAAGACCATGGAATCTACGATGTAAAGGTAATTTCTACCCCGGGCATGCTGACCGACCACTACAACCCCAAGAACAAAACAGTGAACCTGAGCGAAGGGGTTTACAGCCAGCGTAATGCTGCTGCTGCTGCGGTGGCTGCGCACGAATGTGGGCATGCCGTGCAACATGCGCAGGCCTATGAATGGTTGACCATGCGGTCAAAGTTGGTGCCTGTGGTCAGTGTAACCTCCAATATGAGTACTTGGGTCGTATTTGGCGGCATTGCGCTAATGGCCGCAACTGGGGCAACCGGGGGTATCGGTTTTTACATTGCCGTTGCCGGACTGATCATGATGGGCCTCGCCACATTGTTCAGCTTTATTACACTACCGGTAGAATACGACGCGAGTAACCGGGCCTTGGCATGGTTAAAACAAAAAAATATGGTATCACAGCAAGAGTACAAGGGTGCTGAGGATGCCCTAAAATGGGCAGCACGAACCTACTTGGTAGCGGCTCTGGGCGCTTTGGCATCATTGATCTACTGGGCCGTACAAGTCTTGGGAGCCAGAGATTAATAATATCACCATTAATACTTCGTATTTAGATGCCCACTTTTTCGGGTGGGTTTTTTTATATGGTGATCTGCCGGTCGATTTGTTGGTCGAGCGAGATAAAGGTTTCTGTTCGTGAGACCCCCTCGATTTGTTGTATCTTTTTGTTTAGCACCTGCATTAGGTGCTCATTGTCTTTACAGAGCACTTTTATGAGGATAGACCAATTGCCAGTGGTATAGTGGCACTCCAAGACCTCTGGAATCTTTTCAAGCTCTTTTACGGCACGTGGGTTCGACATGGCCTTGTCTAAAAAAATACCGATGTAGGCCATGGTAGTGTAGCCCAATACTTTGGGGTTGATAACAAATTTAGAACCCGAAATAAGGCCCGATGCTTCCAATTTTCGCAATCGTTGATGAATGGCCGCGCCTGAGATACCGATATTTCGGGCGATTTCAAGAATGGGCTTTCGGGCATCTTCCATCAAAAACCTTAAAATCTTTTTGTCGATGCCATCAATCTTGATCAGATTGTTAGAGTTTTTCATATATCAGATATCAAATCGAAACCAAGATACGAACAAATAGGTTTGAAATCCAGATGTAGTGGTTTAACCCGCTACCGAATCAGGGTTGTACCCTAGGTACGGGGCATCGAACTCATTAAAACGGATACCGTATTCGGCAAGCTCTGAAAGAATGGGTCTGTAGACCTCTTTTGAGATGGGTATCTGCACCCCAGGGGTGGTTATTTTTCTATTCAAAATGTCAAGGGTCGCCATGGCCACGGGCAAACCTACAGTCTTGGCCATGGCGGTATGGGTCCTGTTTTCGCCGATGACGACCATACTGGCATCTATTTGCTTTTTTTTGCCATCCAACTCATAACCGAACTTATGGTACATCACGATCATGTCTTTGTCTCCATCGTCAAGTGTCCAGCTATCCTCCAGAATATACTGTAGCATTTGGGCGGGTGTGGCATTTTTCAGGGGAATCTTTTTATCAGGATTGAAAAGATCTAGTTCTACCAGTTTTTCCCAGAAAATATCATCTTGGTCAATTTTAAGGTAGTGCCGTAGCTTTAGCTCTACCGAATCGGTGGGCGAATACGGCAGAAAAAGGTTTACAAACTCACGGTACGACATTCCTTCGGACCCTTCGACTATATAGCTGTCATCGGTCATGCCCAGCTGTACGAAAATATTCCAAGCCTTTGAAAAGCCCACTCTTCGCATGGTGCCACGGTACAGGGTCAATACGTCTTGAAGTCCATAGGCATCTCTATACCAAAGTGAGTCACGGTTGGCGTAGGCCTCAAAGGTACCGTAGCCTTTAATTTCTAAAAACTCGGTACGCCTGAACAGTTTGTGGTACGGTATGTACTTGTACGTGCCCTCTTGAATAAATTTGGCGGCCCCGCCCTGGCCGGCGAGCACCACGTTTCTAGGGTTCCAGGTGAATTTGTAGTTCCATAGGTTGTTGTCGCTCTCAGGTGCCACCAGCCCACCAGTGAACGACTCAAAAAGCAACATTTTTCCACCTTTTGCCCGTATGCGGTCAATGACCTGCATGGCACTCATATGGTCAATGCCCGGGTCAAGACCTATCTCGTTCATGAACACCAGTCGCTTTTTTTTGACCTCTGCATCGAGCTTTCGAAGCTCATCGCTGATATAAGAGGCGGTCACCAAATGCTTCCCCAGGGTCAGGCAGTCTTCAGCCACCTTTATATGCAGTTTGGCAGGGAGCATCGATACCACGATGGATGCTTTTGAGATGGCTTCTGCCCTGGCGGGATCCTCTAAGATATCCAGGGTCAGAAGGGTACAGTTAGGATGGTTTCCGATATACTCGGGGAGACTTTTCGGGTTTTTGTCCCCTATGGTTATATGCAGGTTTTCAGAGGATGATTTTTCCAAAAAATAATCCAGTAGATAGGAAGTTGATTTGCCAGCACCAAGAACCAGTATATTACGCGTCATACGATTTGAGTACTTTTGTATGTAACGGATACGAAGGTATCAAATTGTTATATTCTTAAAAAAACAACCCATTATAGTTATGAACAAAACAATTTTGGTAACCGGACTCGTTTTGGGGGTATTGGCCATTATACTGGGGGCCTTTGGGGCCCATGGTCTCAAAAAGGTACTCACTGCTGATGAACTGGGTACTTTTGAAACAGGGGTGCGCTACCAGATGTACCAAGCCCTTTTTCTACTGTTTTTGAGTATGCTGCCAAAGATGGCCGATGATACCAAGAAATGGGTTTTTTACGCCATTGTGATCGGTGTGGTGCTTTTTTCGTTTTCCATCTACTTTTTGGCGACCAACAAGCTGACGGCTTTTGATTTTAGAAAGATAGGATGGATTACACCTATCGGGGGGCTCTTTATGATTACTGGATGGGTGTATCTCATAATATCCGTTTTGGCCAAAAAATGATACTTTCTGCCTTTTTTTGGTAACATTCACCACACATTTTTTAGCTTTGCACCATCAAAAAAAATCGATGCTCATGGCTAATAATGCCCAAAAAACGAAAACGATTTCGTTGAAAGGTTACGGAATCGACCATTCCAACTTTCACTACCAATTGTCATCAGACGATCTTCATGCCCGTACCATCGAAAAAGGTATGGGCCAAGAGACATCGCTTAGTGCGCTTGCCGTAAATACCGGTGAGTTTACCGGCCGGTCGCCCCAAGACCGTTTTATCGTCAGGGATGATGTTACAGAAGACAAGGTTTGGTGGGGCAATATCAACATTCCGTTCGAACCCGAAAAGTTTGATCGCTTGTACGACAAGGTCATTAACTATTTAAATGACAAGGAATTGTTCGTGCGTGATTGTTATGTCTGCGCCGACCCGGCCTATAGAACCAATGTCAGGGTAATCAACGAGTACCCTTGGTCCAATATGTTTGCCCATAATATGTTCTTGAGGCCCGATGAAGATGAGCTCGAGGGTTTTGAGCCGGAATGGACGGTCATAAATGCACCGGGCTTTAGGGCCAACGCCGAGGTTGATGGCACACGACAGCACAATTTTGCAATTCTCAACTTCACCAAAAAGATTGCCCTTGTCGGGGGTACCGGATACACGGGCGAAATCAAAAAGGGAATTTTTTCTGCCCTCAACTTTATTCTGCCGGTGTATCACAACACGCTGCCCATGCACTGTTCGGCCAATGTGGGCGAGAATGGCGATACCGCGCTTTTCTTCGGTCTTTCGGGCACGGGCAAGACAACCCTTTCGACCGATCCCAACAGAAAGCTCATCGGCGATGATGAGCATGGATGGACTCCCCAGAACACGGTGTTCAACTTTGAGGGAGGGTGTTATGCCAAGGTAATCAACCTTTCGCAAGAAAGTGAGCCCGAAATCTATGGGGCCATAAGAAAGGGGGCCATTTTAGAGAATGTTATTTTAGATGACCAAGGTAATGTAGATTTTGAGGACGCTTCGATCACGCAGAATACCAGGGTCAGTTATCCCATTTACCATATCGATAATATCCAACGGCCATCCATCGGAGAGAACGTAAAGAATATTTTCTTTTTGACTGCCGATGCATTTGGCGTACTGCCCCCTATTTCTAAATTGACCCCGGCCCAAGCTGCCTACCATTTTATTTCGGGTTATACGGCCAAGGTGGCGGGTACCGAAGCTGGTGTGGTTGAGCCGCAACCCTCATTTTCGGCCTGTTTCGGGGCGCCCTTCATGCCTTTGCACCCTACCAAGTATGCTGAGATGCTGAGCAAAAAAATGAAAGAATCGGGTGTTGATGTGTGGCTTATCAATACAGGGTGGACGGGCGGCCCCTACGGAGTGGGCACCCGTATGAAACTCGAGTATACCCGGGCCATGATCACAGCGGCCTTGAACGGCGATTTGGGCCTTTACAGTTATGATACCTATCACATTCACTCGGTTTTTGGGGTGGCACAGCCCCGTGAGTGTCCAGGGGTGCCCACCTCTGTATTGAGCCCCAGGGCCACATGGAACGATGATGAGGCATACTACAAGACAGCCTTTAAACTTTCAAATGCATTTCGCGAGAACTTCAAGAAATTTGAAGCGTATGCGAATGAAGAGATACGACGTGGTGGCCCGCAGCGCTATGCGTTCTAAATCAAAAAAGCCCCGGCGTTTGACCGGGGCTTTTTTTAATTTCCTTTTAGCAGATATTATTGCTTGTTGACATCAGAAATGTACTTCTGCAGAGCCATGGTCATCGAAGGCGTTTCTGGTGTTGGGGCCTTGATGTCGATACGGAGGCCCGCCTCGGTGGCGGCCTTTACCGTGCTGTTGCCAAAAACCGCAATGCGGGTGTCGTTCTGTTTGAAATCAGGAAAGTTCTTGAGCAACGATTCAATGCCCGAAGGACTGAAAAACACCAAAACATCGTAGTACACATCCCTTAGATCAGAAAGGTCGCTGATAACCGTTTTGTAGAAGATACCCCGTTTCCAATCCAGCTTCAATTCGTCAAGTACTTTTGGTATTTCTGGTTTCAGCACATCAGATGAGGGCAATAGAAACTTTTCGTCTTTGTATTTTTTGAACATCGGAACCAAATCACTGAAAGTGCGTTGGCCAACATAAATCTTGCGCTTTCTATAGACCACGTATTTTTGAAGGTAGTAGGCCACCGCTTCCGATTGGCAGAAATACTTCATTGTATCGGGCACCTTAAAGCGCATTTCTTCAGCTATTCTGAAAAAATGGTCCACCGAGTTTCGACTTGTCAGAATAATGGCCGTAAAATTGTTGAGGTCTATTTTTTGCTGCCGAACGTTTTTCGCTTGAACACCCTCAACATGAATGAAAGGCCTAAAATCGACCTTAACCTTTTCTTTTTCGATGAGTTTCGAGTATGGAGAGTTCTCCATTTTCGGTTCTGGCTGAGAGACCAAAATCGTTTTTACTCTCATAAAAATCAGTGTTTTAGATAACCGCTAATTAATACAAAGGGTGCAATTTCGAGAGTGCAAAGGTACAAAATAAAATAGAAAACGTTGGAAATGATCACTTTTTGATGGTTCTTCAAGATATTGACCAATCCTATGATGTTAATGATCATAATTAAGAAAATACCACCATAAATCATATGTTTTGGACTATCTGCAACGTAGATGATGAAGATGTTGATGGCAAACATGATCAGTCCGCTGTAGTTGAAATATGATAATTTGTGGTAGATGATCTCTTTGACAAGCGACTGTGTATTGAACACATAGCCCTTTGTCAGTTGCAATATTATTTTTATCGAAAGAAGGAGTGTCGTTATGGCTAGTATCATAAGAAAGGGCGAGGACATTCGGGCCAATAGATCGGGCATCAAGGTTCTAAGGGCCAAGTATGCGAATAGGGAAATGTTGATGATCTGAAAAAGGGTCATCAATAAATGGAACCAGCTCAATAAACGTCCCTTTTTATTGTAGAGCGAGATGTATTTGTTGTTGAACGGAAGGATAAGAAAGTTCATAAACCGGGTCTGGTACAGATATTTACCCAAGGCAAGCAATAATAGTCCCAAGAATATGAGGATGGTCATCCAGTCTACAGGTTCTATAGTACGCGCTATTGGGTTCATGGCTCAAGTTTGTAACTGCTGCTGTTGATGCCCGGGCGTAGTCCAAATTCGGAAATACCAAACTTGATATACTCAATGTCCTTCATGGTTGGGCTCTTCAACGTACAGCGAAAATAGGTGGTATCATTTGATTTCAAACGATCAATGGCCCCATTCAAGGGTGAAAACGCTACTTTATTCGATTCTTGGAGCTGTTTGTGGGCGTTTAGGTAGGCCACGTGAAATGTCAGGTTGCCCAAATCGATGTCATGCGGGTAAGGATTGTACACTTTTACCATCAGCGAATCTTGCTGCAGATCTATCGGCAGGTCTTCGACCAGGCACCGTAGCTTTCTGTATGACCTAAAATTGTCTATGAAGATCCCATAAAAAAGGGTCCCTCGGGCATTTGTATAAGATATATCGCCTTTTTTGGCATATTTCGTAACATAGAGCACCCGCCTGTTTTGCACCTTCTCCTCAGAGTCATCTATTGAATACTGGTTTTGCCTGTAGTGAAAATTATTCAATGAATAGGAGGTGTTGCCAGAGTAGAACGCATACATGGGCGCCCGCCTGTAAGAGTTCTCAAAAACAACGGGGATGTCTCCGGCCTTTTCTTTCAGGGTATTGACCCATTCTTTGTTTCCGTGTGTTTCATACACGACCGGAAACAATGGCTCATGAACCAACCCCACCCTTGCAAACAGTAGAATGGCGGTACTTGTCAACCCCAAGCGCATGATCCATTTTCTAGGGGTAGGCCGCGACAAAAAATACTCATAGGTCAAAATCGCCAATGGGATGCAGATGACAATGATCCATTGGGTCTGTACCCGTCTGTTGAAGCTCGATAGAAAAAAGAACAAAATGACCCCATAGGCCAAGAACTGCAAGGCCTTTTTAAAGCGGTCTTTGGCTTTGGTCTTTAAAAGGGCCCAATACACCCAAGGAAACAATAGCCCGAAAACCAAAACCAGGTTCAGAATATAACCAAGGGTGAACTTTTCAAAGCTGTAGGGCTGGTTGGGGCGCTCA
Source organism: Flagellimonas lutaonensis (assembly GCF_000963865.1). Lineage (NCBI taxonomy): Bacteria > Pseudomonadati > Bacteroidota > Flavobacteriia > Flavobacteriales > Flavobacteriaceae > Flagellimonas > Flagellimonas lutaonensis. The sequence continues at coordinate 1,148,571 of NZ_CP011071.1, read as the reverse complement.
AACAGATGGTACTTGATAGTGACCAGGTCATTGTTGTAAAGCCATGCGAAATGTGGAAAGTAGCAAACAAGGGCCGTGGCCACCGCCAACCATGCAAACCTGTTTCTAATTAGGGCAACATTCGAAAGAAACACGAAAAGTATCACTAGAACCGCATGGTACTTGCTGTACATCAAGGCGGCCATGACCAATCCAAGAGCTAGTGATATGCCAATGGTGGCCCGCTCGAGAAATTTTTTATAAATCAACAAAAAGAGGGTGGTAAAAAACAACAGAGGGGTGTCTGGCAGGGTCAAAAAGCCATAGGCATTCAACAGTGGCATCGAAAAAAGCAGCACGAAAAAAAACGGTACATACTTATGCTTCTCCTTTGATGCTATCAGTTGCCAGAGAACCAAAAAGGTGCCCACGCCCAAAATACAGCCCATAAAGCGTACGCCAAGTTCGCCGTCAAAGAAAAAGGAGGAAATTTTGGCCAGAAAGGCCACCATAGGGGGATGATCAAAATACCCCCAAGCCAAATCCTGTGCATAGTACCAATAATAGGCTTCGTCATATATCAGCTCTGTGAAAAAGCTTTGCACAATGTTCAATAAAAAAAGCGCTGATAGTAGATAGATGAAGAGTTTCGGAAAACGTTTGGTCATCAGTGGCTTGTTTGTGGCGCAAATTTATGAAATAAGGCATTGAATGAAATTATGTACCCGGCGGATGCAACTATAAAATACTATTTTTGGGGCTCAAATGAATTTGTTAATGGCGGACGGACTGGTAATCATACCGACTTTCAATGAAATTGAGAATATCGAGGCCATCGTTAAGACCGTTCTCGATCTAAAACGAGATTTTCATGTTTTGGTTGTGGATGATAACTCACCTGATGGTACGGCGGCTGCGGTAAGGGGAATGCAAAAAGAATTCCCTGAACGACTTTTTCTGGAGGTAAGAAAAGAAAAGTCTGGTTTGGGCACTGCCTATATTCATGGCTTCAAATGGGCCTTGGCCAAGGGGTATGACTACATATTTGAAATGGATGCCGACTTTTCGCACCGACCAAATGATCTTTTGAGACTTTACAGGGCCTGTTTAAACGGTGCCGATGTGGCCATTGGGTCACGCTACAAGAAAGGGGTAAATGTGGTCAATTGGCCCTTGTCACGCATATTGTTATCGTATGGGGCCTCGTTTTATGTCAAACTGATTACCGGAATGCCTGTCAACGATCCCACGGCCGGTTTTATCTGCTACAAACGAAAGGTCTTGGAAAGCATCAACTTAGACGCCGTACGGTTTATCGGATATGCCTTTCAGATTGAAATGAAGTACAGGGCCTATTTAAAAAAATTCAAGATTGAAGAGGTCAGTATCATTTTCACAGACCGAATCGAAGGAAATTCAAAAATGACCTCTGCCATCGTGCGCGAGGCCATATTCGGGGTCATCAGCATGAGGCTGAGAAGCCTTTTCTTAAAAAAGAAATTTTTAAATGGCTAGAATACTTCTAAAAAATGCCAAGCTTGTAAATGAAGGCTCAATAGGCGAAGTAGATGTTCTTATTGTCGATGAGCGTATCGAAAAGGTTGCCAGTGGCATTGCCGATGCCCACGCCCAAATAATTGATTTAGAAGGCGATTATCTGTTGCCTGGGGCGATTGACGACCAAGTGCACTTCCGCGAACCCGGCCTTACGCACAAAGGCGATATCGCAAGCGAGAGCAGGGCGGCCATTGCTGGGGGTATAACCTCCTTTATGGAGCAGCCCAATACAATCCCTCAGACCACCACCATCGAGAAGCTCGAAGAAAAATTTACGATTGCATCAAAGAATTCGTTCGCGAACTATTCTTTCAAGTTTGGGGGCACCAACGATAACCTTGAAGAAATAAAACGATTAGATTCCAAAAGCTGTTCAGGTATCAAGCTCTTTTTGGGTTCTTCTACCGGAAACATGCTGGTAGACGACGAGCACGTAATCGAGCAGATTTTTTCAAATACAGAGATGGTCATTTCGGCGCATTGTGAAGATGAGGGCACCATACGGCGAAATCTTGACCGGTATCTGAAGAAATACGGAGAGGACATTCCCATTAAATACCATCCGCTGATACGCAGTGCCGAGGCGTGCTACCTATCTTCTTCGCGGGCGATAGAACTGGCAAAAAAGACCGGCGCACGCTTGCATGTTTTCCATATTTCCACTGGGGCGGAAACGGAGTTGTTCAGAAATGATATTCCGTTGGAAAACAAAAAAATCACCGCTGAGGTGTGCATACACCATCTTTGGTTCTCAGACAGGGATTATGAAAAAAAAGGCACCCTTATCAAATGGAACCCGGCGGTGAAAACGGCAACCGATCGCGAGCAACTTTGGCAAGCATTGCTCGATGATCGTTTTGATGTAGTGGCCACCGACCACGCGCCCCATACCTTGGATGAGAAAAAGAATGTCTACACCAAGGCCCCTTCGGGCGGCCCTCTGGTGCAGCACGCCCTTGTGGCCATGTTACAGTGCCATAAAGTGGGAAAGATTTCTTTGGAAAAAATTGTGGAAAAGATGTGCCATAACCCTGCCAAGCTGTTCGAAATAGAAAACAGGGGATTTGTGCGCGAAGGGTATTTTGCCGACCTCGTTCAGGTGAGCCTGAAAGAACCTTGGAGCGTGGCCAAAGAAAACATTTTGTACAAATGCGGTTGGTCGCCCTTCGAGGGCACAATTTTTGATGCCCAAGTAATGCGTACCTTCGTGAATGGCCATTTGGCGTACGACAGAGGAAATTTTTCCAACCAAAAGAAGGCCAAACGATTGACTTTTGACCGATGATACGAACATTTATTTGGGTATTGGTTATTTTGTGTTGCTGTTCTTGTGCCGAGAAGGTTGTTGAAAAACCAGAAAACCTTTTAAGCGAGGAGCAAATGACAGATATTTTGTACGATTTGGCCATACTACAGGCCGCCAAATCGACCAATAAGTCCATATTGCGAACCAACGATATCGACGCCATGCGGTTTATTTACAACAAGCATGGTATAGATAGTGCACAGTTGGCCTCGAGCGATCTTTACTACGCTTCGCTTCCACTCAAGTATCAAGCCATTTATGAAAATGTTGAGGCTCGTTTGGAAATGCAGGCCAAGATTCTAGAAAAGGCAAGAAAGGAAAAAACAGATAGCCTTCGGAATGTGACCAAGAAAAGGAGCGATTCTTCCATCTCGGCCAAGTCCATTAAAAAAATTCCGGAAAATCAGCCTTAAATTTTTCACAGCAGAAATCTATCGCCGTGTCGAGGTTCTCAAATTCGAACTCCAATAATTCCGTTGCTTTTTTATTGCTATAGTACTGTCTGTTAAACAAAGACTTTGCGGTTTGTTTTGCCAGTCGCCTTCTTTTGTTCAATAGCTTGGACCGCACCCAATCAAGCCGCCAGAAAACCTCGATGGCCAGTTTGCCATATTCCTTCTCTGGAACCGGTTTGCCCAATCGGCGGGCGATTCTTTGCAGTATCTCTAGATAGGTAAGGTTCTCAGAGACAAAGATGAAACGTTCTTTAGAAATGCCCGGCCCCATAGCCTGAATCAAGCCCCTGACCACATCATTGATTGAGACGAAACCGGTGCCCCCGGGGGGTGCTTTTTTGTTTCCTTTTGAGGCAAAGTAAAAAAAGGAGCCGCTGCCACTTTTCCAAAATCCGGGTCCCAGCACCACACCAGGATTTAGAATTACCGCGGGAAGCCCCTCTTGGGTACCTCTCCATACCTCTAGTTCTGCCCTTCTTTTGGTTAGACCGTACACCGTGGCATTTTTATCCGTCCAAGGGGTGTTCTCGGTAACCGGCGTACCGTTTGTTTGGGTGCCCAAGGCGGCAATCGAACTTAGGTAGCACAGCTTTTTGACCCTGTTTACCAGACAGACATTGACAATATTGGCCGTACCCTTCACATTGACCTTGACCAACTCTTGGTAATCGGCGGGATTGAAAGATATCAAGGCGGCACAATGGTAAACGTATTGCACGTCCTTTATGCTTTGATTCAATTGGGTAGTATCGAGCAGATCGGCTTGTACCCAATCAATTTTTTCCATCAATTGTTTGGGATGTTCAGAATAGTACGAAAATACCTTCTCTGTCTTTTCAAGGCTCTTCTTAGAGCGATAAATGGCCCGCACGGGCTGTTTGTTCTTCAACAACTCAAACAGCAAGTGCGACCCGATAAGACCTGTGCCCCCCGTTACCAAAACCATGCTCTAAAAGTACCGAATTGCTTGGTAATATTGATGTAATTGTAGCACAACATTCTATATTTGCAAGAATTCAACCAAAAGCTCAAAATGACGAAGAATTTTGTCAAGGAATTGGAATGGAGGGGCATGCTTCATGATGTTATGCCCGGTACCGAAGAACACCTGTTGCGTGGCATACAATCAGCTTATGTGGGCATTGACCCTACGGCAGATTCGTTGCATATTGGCCATTTGGTCAGTGTGATGATGCTGCGACATTTTCAGCTGGCGGGGCACAGGCCTGTTGCACTGGTGGGAGGCGCCACCGGTATGATTGGCGATCCCTCAGGAAAATCGGCCGAGCGAAACCTGCTCGATGAAGAGACGTTGCGGCACAACCAAGAGGCCATCAAAGAACAGTTGGCCCGTTTTCTCGATTTTGAAAGCGACGAAAAGAATGCGGCGATTTTGGTGAACAATTATGATTGGATGAAGGATTTTTCTTTTCTGGACTTCATTAGAGATGTGGGCAAGCATATAACCGTCAATTATATGATGGCAAAAGACTCTGTGAAAAAAAGATTGTCATCAGACGCAAAAGAAGGCATGTCTTTTACCGAGTTTACCTACCAGCTGGTGCAAGGCTACGATTTTTTGCACCTCTATCGAGAATACGACTGTACATTACAAATGGGCGGCAGCGACCAATGGGGAAACATCACTACCGGCACAGAGCTTATTCGCAGAATTGATGGAGGCAAGGGCTATGCCCTAACCTGCCCGTTGATAACCAAAGCAGACGGATCTAAGTTCGGTAAGACAGAAAGTGGTAATATTTGGTTGGATGCCGACCGTACATCACCCTATAAATTCTATCAGTATTGGCTGAACACCTCAGATGAGGATGCCGAAAAGTACATCAAGATTTTCACCCTCTTGCCCAAAGAAGAAATAGAAAGTCTGGTGGGCGAACACAACCAAGCACCCCACTTAAGAATTCTACAGAAAAAATTGGCCGAGGAGGTTACCGTTATGGTGCATTCGCGGCAAGATTTTGAGAACGCGGTAAGGGCCAGTGAAATACTTTTTGGAAAGTCGACATCTGACCAGTTAAAGCAGCTCGACGAAAAAACCTTTCTAGAAGTTTTTGAAGGGGTGCCCCAAGCTGAGCTTTCCGGCGATGTTCTTGATGAAGGGTTGGATATGGTAGCAGCCCTTGCCGCCAAAACCGGATTTCTGAAATCGAACGGTGAAGCCATCAGGGAATTGAAGCAAAACGCCATCTCTGTAAACAAAGAGAAAGTGGGCCAGCAGCATACCATCACCAAGAACGACCTTATCAACGATAAGTTTGTTTTACTGCAGCGGGGCAAAAAGAATTACTTTGTACTGGTCTTTAAATGATATCTATATAATTCTGCCAAGGAGCAGGAGCAACATACCGTATAGAAATCGAATAAATCGGGAAAGACAATTTGTTTTGTGTCTTTTACAGTGCCGTAATAAAGAGAGGGAAAAGTAAATTAAATATGCGCCCACAATTCCTTTATTGAAATGGAACATAAGGCAAAATGAGATTTATTCTTACAGGGCCATCAAATTACAGCCCCTCACATCAGAGTGGTCAAAGCGGCCCAATATTTCAAAACTGCCATCATCATTTGCCTTGCCCAAGTCTTGGGTGGCGATAAAAGCGCATGAGTCGATATTGGCCAGGTCAATGACATTTACCCCACCTGTTTTGTCCACTATCGGGTAGTGCAAGGGGTCTTCGGTGTCGCGGATCATTATTTTCATCCATGGCGGGGCTTCAAACCTACCGTTCCCTTTTGAATAGGCCTGTGAGAGCAATTCGGTCATCCCGTACTCTGAGTGGATTTTTTCGACCCCAAAGGCAGTTGTCAAGAGTCTGTGCAGTTCTTCCCTGATCAGCTCTTTGCGTCGGCCCTTCATACCCCCCGTTTCCATAACCGTGGTGTGTTTTAGTTGCTGCGGATATTTTTCGGCAAAATCCAATAGGGCAAACGATACCCCGATCAAGAGTGATTTGGTATTGGTTTTCTCTAGTTTTTGAAGTTTTTGATGGAGTTCATCGTGATTGTAGAGATAAAAACCGCTGTCAGGATGCCCGGTTCTTTTGATGAGTTCTTCCACCATAAAGACCAACGATGAGCCTTGCCGTTCAAGATATGAGGGCAATAGGGCCAAGATGCACAGTTCATCGACCCGGCCGTAACAACGCTCGAAACCCAACAAAAAGCTTTTTTTATAGAGCGATGGGTCGGCCACAAAGTGTTTGCTGGTTTCAGCACCAGTGGTACCACTGCTTTCAAAACACAGGGCATAATCTTTTTTGCCCGAGACCACCTGATGTGATTTAAAAAACTCGATGGGCAAAAACGGTATGTCATCCAATTGTTTGACATTGGGCGGCGCTTTCCTTAAATGATCGCAAAAGGTCTTGTAAACGGCATTGTTTTGGTATTGATGCCCAAAAAGTTCCAGGGCCGTTTGTTCAAAATCCTTTTCGCCGGAAATTTCAAAAATTTTATTTGCTATCCCATCATCCATTGGTATTGGCTAAAATAGCCAAAATAAAAAGCCCCGACTATTGTCAGGGCCTTTGTGCACTTAATGTTTTCTGTGATTATTTGACCACAAGTTTTCGGGTCATGGTCTTTTTACGTTCGGTTACCTGCAGCACATACACCCCAGGAACCAACCGTGAAATGTTCAAGGTATTTGTGGTAATCACCTCTGTCAATACCAGTTCGCCAAACACATCATAGACGGCAATCTTCTTGTTGCCGTTGGTGGCGGTGGTAATATAGATTTCATCGCCATAAGCAGGGTTTGGGTACATTTTAAAACCCTTTAGCTCCTGTGGCTTGGGGTGGTTGACCTCTACAAGGTCTTGGCCCATGGCATATATTGGAATCACCATAATGAGGATTAAGTAGATTTTCTTCATATGCTTGATTTGGGATAAGCAGGGTAAAGGTATGTAAATGTCTTACAATCAAGTACTAAATGTTGTGAAACGCCAATTTTTGTAGGTAAAGGCCATTTCTTTGATGTGAAAGGGAATTTACTTGTGAAGAAGGTGCGGTTTTAAAGAGTGGGAAGCCCTTTTAAAATTATCGGATGATAAGCTTTCGGGTAGCCACCTTGTCTTTTTCGAAGACCCGAATAATATAGACCCCTTTGTCAAGATCAGAGAGGTTCAATTCTTTGCCCAAAATGGTTGTCTGCAAGACTTGAGTGCCCAATATATCAAAAATCAGGATTTTTTTTGGGGCATTCAGGGTGGTGCTGATAAAGATTTTACCGTTTGTTACAGGATTTGGATAAAGTTTGAGCCCGTCAATATCACCCTTACCTTGAGATTGTTGTGAAAATCCCAGGGAGCAAACAAAGAAGAATGCAATCAGGTAAAAGTGCTTCATAAAGTACTGGTAGCAAAGGGTATGCCACAAATATAGAAATTTTAGCCTGCTAAGCTTTTTGGAGGAAAGAAAAACACTACACTTTTCGATGAAATGCACAAAAAAGGCCCTGATTTCAATATCAAGGCCTTTCAGGCATTTAAACTAACTGACTCAATTAGTTAAAAATTTAAGCTATAACCCAAAGAAATGGTCTGACCGGGATCACGCAATGAGTAAATCTGATCGTTAGCCCTGAACGATTGATAAACACTCTCTATTTTATCATCTAAAATGTTCGAAAATCTCACTGTTATCCTAGAATTCCTATTCTTACCAAACTCCTTTCCTATTGACATCGTCAAATTGTGGAAAGGTAAGGTATATACGTCAGGAACCGCTCTGATTCCGACTACTTCTAGGGTCTTTCCCTGAACATTGTAGAAAAGACCCCCTTGCCATCCATTGTTTTGACCTCGATAATTCACGCCAAGATTTATCAAGAATGGGGATTGCCCTTGTAATTCTCTTGTGTCTTCTATTCTTTCTCCCTCTCGGGCAGCCAATTGGCGAGAGTTGAATTCGGTTTCGCTCATATCGACTTGCGAATCTATTACGGAGAAATTCGCATTCAAGGAGACTTCTTTAAAGGCAGGGCTCAAAATTCCAAGGGACTGCCTTACTTCCAATTCTGCTCCGAAAACCCGTGCCGACTCGACGTTCTGTGGCTTAAAATTATCCGGGGCTTGCTCAAAAGCCACTAATTCTATCGGGTCGGTAAAAGTCTTGTAGAAAGCGCTTATTGCAAAAAATTGGGAGTTCTCACCGTACCTTTCAAAACGTAAATCAAAATTATTGATATAAGTAGGTTCTAAATCAAGGTTACCAATAAAAACCCTGTTGGTCAAAGGATCGAATATCTCGGCTATCGAGGCCTCTTTAAAGGATGGGCGGGCCGTGGTCTTAGAATATGATGCCCTTGCTTTTGTATTCCCTTCTTCATTAAAGTCAAAAATCAAGTTGGCTGATGGAAAAATATCAGATACATCGATAATTTTTTCTTCGTTCAAAACGATGTCCCCAAGGTTGTTCTGGCCTGTGTAAAAAAGTTCGAACTTTTCATAACGAAGGCCTAAAATGCTTTTCAAACGTGGGGATAACTGGAATTCTTCACCAATATGTGCAGCCGCAAGGGTAGAATACGCCTCGAAAGTGTTCGTCGGCTCAAAATTTCCGGTTATGTAAGTTCCCGCATCCGTTTCTGGGGTCCAGATGTTTTCCGGTATTAGCAGATTATCTGAATTACCATCAATCGGAACGGCGGGTGACGGCAGAACCGACAGAAAATATTGGTCTATACCAAAGTCCCTATCCTTATAGGTGTAGGCACCACCAAAAGTCAGCTTCGCGTTCTTATTGAACAATTTATGTTTTCTGGTGAAATCAAGTTTACCAGCTAGATTGATTTCCTCAAGATCTCGCCATATTCTCGTAGGGGGGCCAAAGCTACTAGGTCTTATTATCAATTCCCCAACATCATTTATTTCAAATGATGAAAAACGCACATCTTTGTCATTAATAATGGAAAGAGTTGGGGAAAATTTCCATTCTACTGTCCATGAAGCATCAGAACTGGTATGGATTCCGCCCAAGAACGCATTGGTGACCGATCTCTCGGTGTATTCAATATTATCCCGTACACCGCGAACTTCATCAAATAGTAAAGACGCTACATTGAAAAAGGCATTTCTAGACTCGCCATTTTGAATATGCAGTATGTTCAACTTATATTTTGACCTTTTTGTTTTAAGTGCTATCCCGGCAAGTCCACTGATTAAAACATTGTTAATGGCTATGTCACCACTCTGTAGGCGATCTGGTTCCAACTCATATATTGCACTGCTTGACCTGTTTTTGAACCAAAAATTGTTCTCGGCATCTTGAAAAAAATCGGTTGTGTTACGATAGCTTAGAGAAGCCAAGAAACCAAGCCTAGACTCTTCACCAATACTGTACTGATTCCCCCCTGAAAAACTAAAGTTGTAGTTCATAAAGCTTTGGTCTTTTTTGACAGCCATTTCCGGCTCTAACCTTTGTGTGAACTGGGTCAAGGCCGGATTGTCTGCTGATGGGGGCGGTATGACCTCACTACGGCCAATCGGTAGGTCACGTTGACCATTATCAAAACCCAGAAAATCGGTACTACTTTTCTTTGAAGTCAAAAAATTATCATTGAAGTGCATAGAGGAGTTGTAGCCAACTCCCACAGAAAGATTATATTCCTGTTTGGAGGGAATATCTTTGGTGACAATGTCGACATAACCACCGGTAAAATCGGCTGATGATTCGGGGGTGAATGATTTTACGACCTGTATGTTATCCAGAATAGTCGTGGGAAATAGATCCAGTTGAAGCGTATTTCTGTCCGGGTCCAATCCGGGTACATCCATGCCGTTTAAGGTAGTTTTGGTATATCTATCGCCTAGGCCCCTCACATAAACATATTTGCCTCCTTGAACAGAAACTCCAGGAACAGATTTGACTGCAGAGGCAATATCGTTGGCACCGGTTCTTTTGATACTTTGCAGTGATAGGCCGTCCAATAATTTTACCGATGCTTTCTGTACTTGCAATACTGAGGCCTCTGTATTTTTAGTAACACTTGTTGTGACAACTACTTCATCCAGTTGGTTTGCAGACGAATTTAGGGTGACATCCACAATGGTATATTCATTGGGCTCTACCACAATATCTGTTATTTTCTTGGTCTCGTAGCCCAAGTAAGAAACCACTAAAGCATAAGTGCCCGGCTCGATTGAAATTTCATACTTGCCGTCAAAATCAGAGGTAGCACCTTTTGATGTACCTTCAATCAAAACATTGGCAAACGGTAACACGTCGTTTATCTCCCCGTCAAAGAGTGTTCCGCTAATACCGCTTTGACCGATTGCGGTATATGCAATGGTCAATGTGAAGAGCGTAAGTAAGGCTTTTTTCAGCATCTGTTTGGTTTTAAGAGAAAAAACCCGCCCCACTACTCGGGGCGAGTTTCTTATTTATACTTATTTAAAAACTGACAATCTTAGAAGCCAAGATTTGCCTTGGTATTGGAATAAGTCCATGCGAAAGCTGAAGTGTCAGCACCAACGGTCGCAGCACCTTCGGCAACGGCACTTGCCCAAGTCGAAGAGTCGGTTACAAAATCCGTGGCGATGGTCACGTCTTTCAAAGTGTGCATTGCATTTACATTCGCTACACCTGCCGGCAACACAAATTCCCATGCCATGAAATTCAACAAATCGTTGTTGTAAGTAGTGGCGGATTCGTCTCCGTTAAGCCGTACCAATTGCACGTCAGAGAATCCGGTAACGAAAACATTGTTGATATCGGCCTCAAGACCGTCACGGTAATCCGCTATCCGTCGTGACCCCGTGCCTGCAGCATCTGTGTTGCCCACTAAAGTAATATTGTTCAACGTAAAGCCTCCCGTTGTGCTGCCCTCAGGACCATCAAGCTCCAAGGCACTGTCAGAACGCAATCCTTGTACCACCATACCATTGGTCAAGGTTCCAGACCAAGCTTGATCTAAATCGATACCATCATCTGCTACCGACCACACAAACACATTACTTACATCGACTGTACCGCCAAAGATTTCCAAACCATCATCTTCGTTACCTACAATTTCTATGTTTGAAATGGATGTGCCAGAACCGACACCACCTAAAGTAAGGCCATTGATTTCGTTGCCCTCACCAATCAAGGCACCACCATGGCGAATGGAAATATAAGCTAAGTCTCCAGAGTCATCTGCAGGATCATTTCCTCCAAACAACCCGAATGTATCGCTGGCAGGAATACCCTCAATTTGCTCTTCGGTCACGTCACCTGAAAGCGATGCCGGGGCATTTCCCAAGACCAAAACGCCACCCCATAGCCCATTGTCATTTTGGTCAAGATTGGTGCCAGCAGTTTCACCAACTTGAATGTTATCTTGCTCCGAGGTGAAAATGATAGGTCGTTCTGCGGTACCCACCGCATTAATTTTAGAACCTCTTTGCACTATAAGTGCGGAAGCTAAGGAACCCGACCCGGATTTACCTTTTATGATGGTACCAGGTTCTATGGTCAAAGTGACGCCCACGCCTACAACTACTTTGCCGCCAAGCAAATAAATATTATCCCTGGTCCAAGTTGTGTCTTCGGTAATTTCACCTGTAACTGTGATTAGACCTGCACAAGAACCCCCAAAATCAACATCGGTTTCATCTCCATTCTTTATGCCATCATTACACGTAGCCACTTCACCATTCGGGGTGGGATCGCAAACGTTGCCAATGCCATCATTATCGTTGTCCGCTTGGTCGGCATTCGCAGCATTTGGGCAATTATCAACGCTGTCTTCGATACCATCACCATCAGCATCTTGTATGATTGGGGTCGGTCCGTTATCATCATCACTGCATGCGATAAATGTCATCGTAACCGCAGCGATTAGAAATAAAAATAATTTTTTCATAAGGCTTAAATTTTTTGTTTTCATAGTTAAAGTGTTGATCAATTTTCTTTTCCAAAACACTCTGCAAATAAAGAAGTGTGTTGTAAAGGTCGTGTTAGCCCTTTGTTAAGAGTTTATTTAAAAACCTTTACGATAGTGTTACCACATTAAATCAATGTTAAGGGCTAGAGAGGTTTTAGTATTATCTTTACATTTGAGAGGTTAACTAAACTTCCGCATCTAATGAAAAAAAAGGATATCAAGATACTTTTGGTAGATGACGAACCTGACATTTTGGAAATTGTCAGCTACAATCTATCGTCAGAGGGCTATCAGGTCTTTACCGCCAAGAACGGAGTGGAGGGTGTGGCCAAGGCAAAGAAGAAACATCCCCATTTGATCATCCTCGATGTGATGATGCCGGAGATGGATGGTATCGAGGCGTGCGAGATCATTCGCAAGACACCGGGATTGGAAAATACGGTCATCACATTTTTGACCGCAAGGGGCGAAGACTATTCCCAGGTGGCCGGCTTTGATGCCGGTGCCGATGATTACATCACAAAGCCTATAAAGCCCAAGGTGTTGGTCAGCAAGGTAAAGGCGCTGCTAAGAAGATTGAAAAATGATGAATCTGAAACCGAAGACATTGTAAAGGTGGGCGATATCGTTATCAACCGCGAAGAATACAAAATCGTCAAAAACGGCAAGGAAATCATCTTGCCCCGAAAAGAATTTGAACTACTGTCGCTTCTTACCTCAAAACCCAGCAAGGTTTTTAAGAGAGAAGTTATTCTAGACAAGGTCTGGGGCAACGAAGTGGTGGTCGGGGGCAGAACCATCGATGTGCATATTAGAAAATTGCGCGAAAAAATCGGGGACCATCATTTCAAGACTGTCAAAGGGGTGGGCTATAAGTTTGTACTATAATGGCCCTTAAACTACGCAAGTCATATAGGTTTGCCCTGCGTTCTTCTTTTTATATCTCGTTGATTTTTTGCTTGGCAGTGCTGTTGGCCGCCTACTTTTTTGAGCGGTACGACTATGTGGATGCATTGCTGTCCTTTCCGGTTGTTTTTATTATTTCTTTTTTGATTTTACAAATTCGGGTAGAAAGGTTTATCTATAGGAGGGTCAAAAAGATATATGATGATGTGTCACTGCTCGAGTCCTCTTCATTTTCGAACCGGCCCATCACTACCGATATGAAGACCCTTACAGAAGAAATCGAAAAATTCGCCCAGGACAAAAAAATTGAGATCGATACGTTGCGAATTCGAGAAGAATACCGTAAAGAGTTTCTCGGTAATGTCAGCCATGAGCTCAAAACCCCTCTTTTTACCGTTCAGGGCTATATATTGACCTTGCTTGATGGGGCCATAAACGATAAAAAGGTACGGCACAAATATCTGGAAAGGGCCAACAAAGGGGTAGAACGCCTTATCTATATTATCAAAGACCTTGACCTTATCACCAAACTGGAGGTGGGCGACCTGCATCTTGAAAAAGAGCGCTTTGATATCGTGGAGTTGATTAGAAACGTTTTTGACCTGCTTGAAATCAGGGCTTCGAAGAAAAATATAACCCTGACCTTTGATATGGAATACGACGAGCCCATATATGTAATGGGCGATAAAGAAAAGATTCAGCAGGTAGTTTCAAATCTACTCATGAATTCCATAAAATACGGCCAAATAGACGGTACCACCGAGGTGAGTGTCGAGAACTTGATAAAGAACAAGGTAATCGTCAGGGTTACCGATAACGGCGAGGGCATTGCCCAAGAGCACTTGCCGAGACTTTTTGAAAGATTCTATAGGGTCGATAAGAGCGGCAGCAGAAAAGAGGGTGGTTCGGGCCTCGGCCTTTCCATTGTCAAGCATATTATTGAGGCCCACGGCGAAAAAATTTATGTTGAGAGCGAAGAGGGTGTGGGTTCTGAATTTTCATTCACGCTGGAAAAGGCAACTAAATCCGGTAAATAGTACTTTTAGTGCCCTTTTCTTGCTTGGACCTATCTTTCGTAATTGGTGAACGGTTTTCCTTAGTTTTGCCAAAACTTTAATCTTTTTGGTTTGGGAAGCAAGAACAAGCTAAAGCGGTTTGCCGAGAACGAGACCTTTGCCAATGTTGTTCAACCCCCTCGCGAAGAGGTGTTACAAGGTTTCAGGTATACGGGAAAATGGGCGTCCTTTTTTAAGAATGATAAGCCTATTGTGCTGGAATTGGGGTGCGGAAAAGGCGAATATACCGTGGGCTTGGCACGAATGAACCCTAATGTCAACTATATAGGCGTCGACATCAAAGGTGCCCGTTTCTGGCGGGGGGCCAAAACCGCGCTGCAAGAAAATCTTGTGAATGTGGCCTTTTTACGAAGCCAAATAGAGTTGATAGACCTGTTGTTCGGCAAAGAAGAGGTCTCGGAGATATGGATCACTTTTCCCGATCCGCAAATCAAGTACAAACGTACCAAGCACCGAATGACCAACCTACAGTTTCTAGACAAATACAAACGTATTTTAAAGCCCGGTGGTCTAGTGCACCTTAAAACAGACAGCGAGTTTATGCATGGGTACACCTTGGGCCTTTTGCACGGCATAGGGGTTGAGGTTATTTATGCCAACCATGATGTCTATAAAAACGAGGGAAGCCCCAAAGAGGTGCTGGAGATTCAGACATTTTATGAAAATCAGTATCTTGAAAAAGGAAAACCGATTACCTACATCCAATTTAGGATCAACTGACCAATGACCCACTTGTTGATACTTTTTTTTGCCACCTATTCGGCAGCCTTCATGGCTACCGTGCCTCCGGGCCTTCTCAATATGAACGCGGCCAAGGCCAGTGTTGAAAAAGGTAAACTGAACGGCATCGTTTTCAGTTTGGGCGTATCTACCATGATCATGGCGCAGGCCTATATTGCTGTGTACATCTCAAAATTTTTATATAACAACCCACAGGTAATCGATGTGCTCTTTAAGGCTGCCATTGTGGTCTTTGCCTTTTTTGCCGTGTATTTTTTTGTGGTGGCCAAGCGCAACAAGGCCAAAGATTTCACCACAGTAAATGTGAGCAAAAAGAACAGCTTTTTCAGGGGGCTTGCGCTGGCAGCGCTGAATTTATTGACCATACCTTACTATAGTGGCCTGAATGCCATGTGGAACGAGGCAGGCTGGATAAAGTTCGAGGCCCAAGACATTGCAACATTTGTGTTTGCTGCGGCCTGTGGCACCTTCTCAGTGTTGTACCTATATGTGTTTTATTTCAATAAATTGGAGACCAAGACCAGTACTTTCTCCAGAAATTCGAACTTCATACTGAGTGCCTTGATGGTGGTCTTGCTGGCCATCACCTTGATAAGGATTTTCTACAAGTGATGAAAGAGCGAAACTTTTTCGATAAGGTTTACGAGGTAGCCAAACAGATTCCGTATGGCAGGGTAACTTCTTACGGAGCGATTGCCAAGTATCTGGGGGCGGCCCGTAGTGCCCGTATGGTCGGCTGGGCCATGAACAATTCGTTGGCAAAGGATGTGCCTGCCCATCGGGTGGTAAACCGTGTCGGGGTATTAACGGGCAAACACCATTTTGATGGCTCCAATTTAATGCAGCAACTGCTCGAAAACGAAGGCATCAAGGTGGTCGATAACCAAATCGTCGATTTTCAGAAGCACTTTTGGGACCCCGCCAAAGAATTGCAGTAGATGTCGCATCGAGCGAAATCATCTGTAAATCTTTCAAAAATTAAGACATTTTACCAAATAAAGGCTTCCTATCACGCCATCTCCATTTTCAATCCATCTACTTTTATTAGCTAAGCCAAAGCCGTATCTTTGTAATTTAGAATCAGTTTAAACGACTGTGCTTCGATAGGCTTAGCACAAACTAGTTGAAATTAAAAGCATGAAGCTGCACAAAAAAGATATTCTAGAGGCTCTGAAGACCATCTCAGTACCCGGTGAGGGGCAGAACATGGTAGAGAGTGGGGCCGTGACCAATGTTCAGGTTTTTGGCGATGAGGTAGAGGTAGATGTCACCATCAAAAACCCGAGTCTTCAGGCACGAAAAAAGACCGAGGTAGCGATATTGAAGACCATTCATGAAAAGGTCTATGAGAAAGCGAAAATAAAGGTAAACCTTAGGGTTGATGCGCCGGGCAAGTCGAAAGTGAACGAAATCAAGGGCAAGCCCATTCCGGGTATCCAAAACATTATCGCAGTGGCCTCGGGAAAAGGAGGGGTAGGCAAATCTACCATTACGGCGAACCTTGCCGTTACACTGGCGAAAATGGGCTTCAAGGTGGGCCTTTTGGATGCCGACATCTATGGCCCTTCGATGCCCATTATGTTTGATGTGGCGATGGAAAAACCCCTATCGGTCAACATTGACGGCCGGGCCAAAATGAAACCTGTTGAAAATTATGGGGTCAAAATGCTTTCCATAGGGTTTTTCACCCAGCCGAACCAAGCGGTGATTTGGCGTGGTCCCATGGCTGCCAAGGCCTTGAACCAAATGATTTTTGATGCCCATTGGGGCGAGCTCGACTTTTTGCTGGTCGACTTGCCACCGGGTACCGGAGATATCCATCTGAGCATCATGCAGGCACTTCCCGTAACAGGGGCGGTTGTGGTGAGCACCCCCCAAGAAGTGGCCTTGGCCGATGCCCGAAAAGGGGTTGCCATGTTTCAACAAGAGGCCATCAACGTACCGGTTTTGGGCATCGTTGAAAATATGGCCTATTTCACCCCGGCAGAGTTGCCGAACAATAAATACTATATCTTTGGTCAGGCGGGTGCCAAAAATTTGGCAGAAGATCTAGATGTGCCATTTTTAGGGGAAATTCCTTTGGTACAAAGCATTCGGGAGGCGGGCGATGTCGGGCGGCCAGCGGCCATGCAAACAGCCACCCCTGTTGAGGAAGCTTTTGAAGAATTGACCAAAAACGTGGTGAGCCAGTTGGTACGGCGCAACAAAGATCTGCCGCCGACAGAGGCCATTAAGATAACGACCATGGCAGGTTGTGATGCGGTAAAAAAGAAATGAGTATGACACCGGAAGAACTAAGAAGCAACGTAGAGAAAGCCTTGGATGAAATACGCCCCTTTCTTCAAAGTGATGGGGGCGATATCACTTTGATATCGATAGACAATGATACTTCTGTAAAGGTAAGGCTCGAGGGAAATTGTATTGGTTGCAGTGTCAATCAAATGACCTTGAAGAGTGGGGTCGAAATGACCATAAAGAAATATGCCCCCCAAATTCAAGAAGTCATCAATCTTAGCTAAAGGTGATAAAAGTCACAGAACGTTGTTCTCCAAAACCATAGCTTTGCCAGAATTCTAAACGGAACGATTGCATGATAAAAACCGATATTCTGATTATTGGAGCGGGCCCTACGGGTCTTTTTGCCGTTTTTGAGGCAGGCCTGTTGCAGTTGCGGTGCCATTTGATCGATGCTTTGCCACAGCCTGGGGGCCAATGTGCAGAGATTTATCCGAAGAAACCTATTTACGATATTCCCGGTTTTCCTGAGATATTGGCGGGCGAATTGGTCGATAATTTGATGGAGCAGATCAAACCGTTTCAGCCAGGGTTCACCTTGGGCGAACGGGCCGAAACGGTTGAAAAATTGGAAGATGGCACCTTTATCGTAACGACCAACAAGGGCACTGAACACCAAGCCCCTGTGGTAGCCATTGCAGGCGGATTGGGCAGTTTTGAACCCCGAAAGCCCATGATTCCAAATTTGAAACAGTTTGAAGACAAGGGTGTTGCCTATATGATCAAAGAACCGGAGATGTATAGAAACAAAAGGGTCTTGATAGCCGGAGGAGGCGATTCGGCTTTGGATTGGGCCATCTTTTTGGCCGATGTGGCGAGTGAGGTAACATTGGTGCACCGTAGAAACGAGTTTCGCGGGGCGTTGGATTCCGTTGAAAAAGTACAGGAATTGAAAAATCTCGGCAAGGTCAATCTCATAACGCCCGCCGAGGTTGTGGGCCTTGAAGGCAACAAATATTTGGAAGCCGTTACGGTACGAAAGAATTCAAAGGCCAGTGAAGACCTTCGTATTGAAGTGGATGCCTTTATTCCGTTGTTCGGATTATCGCCCAAATTGGGGCCGATTGCCGATTGGGGGCTTGAGATCGAGAAGAATGCCATCAAGGTTGATAATTCACTCGATTACCAAACCAATATTCCCGGTATCTACGCCATTGGTGATGTCAATACGTATCCCGGAAAGCTGAAATTGATTTTGTGCGGTTTCCATGAAGCGACGTTAATGTGCCAGAGTGCCTATCAGCGTATCCATCCCGATAAAAAATATGTGATGAAATATACGACGGTAGGTGGCGTTACTGGTTTTGATGGTAGTAAAAAAGAAGCACCGAAGGCGGTAGTAAAGGCGATTGATTAAAATGTCAGATATTAAAATAAAAATAACCGACCGCGAAGGGGTACTGCACGAAGTCGATGCCCCTACCGACATGAACATGAACCTGATGGAAGTCGTTCGCTCTTATGAACTGGCCCCTGAGGGTACCATTGGCATTTGCGGTGGCATGGCCATGTGCGCTTCTTGCCAGTGTTATGTGCAATCTGATCATGAACTGCCTGAAAAATCAGATGATGAAGAGGCCATGCTCTCAGAGGCCTTTTTCGTGAAAGAGAATAGTCGTCTGGGCTGTCAAATACATATAACCGAAGAGTTGGACGGGCTTGAGATCGAATTGGCTCCTGAGGAGCCCTAAATGTTACAATTTGTGTATTTTCATGGACTGAAATAACCAATCCATGAATCGTATCACTTTTCTTCTTTTAGCATTTATTCTTTTTTTAAGTGCCTGCAAAAAAAACCAACCTATATCCGAAGTCGAAAAATGGCAGGAGCAGGCCGAGAACGTAACCATTGTACGCGATGATTTTGGGGTGCCGCACATTTACGGAAAGACCGATGCCGATGCCGTATTCGGACTTTTATATGCCCAATGCGAAGACGATTTCAATCGAGTGGAGCAGAACTATATCTGGGCCACCGGGCGTTTGGCCGAAGTCGAGGGTGAAACGGCGCTTTATAGTGACCTGCGCGCCAATCTTTTTATGACGGAGGAGGAAGCCAAGGAGAATTACGAAAACAGTCCTGAGTGGCTGCAAAAACTCTGCGATGCCTTTGCCGATGGCATCAATTATTATCTGTACACACATCCTGAGGTGAAGCCAAAACTCTTGACCCGTTTTGAGCCGTGGATGCCCTTTTATTTCAGCGAGGGGAGCATCGGGGGCGATATCGAGCGCATTTCTACCCGAAAGATCGAGGCGTTTTACGAAAGTGATATGGAAATTCCCGAAATGGAAGAATTGAAGCTCAAGAAGAAAGCTGAAATGACTGAACCCCAAGGCTCGAACGGAATTGCCATTTCGGGTGAGCTGACCCAATCGGGCAACGCCATGCTATTGATCAATCCGCATACTTCTTTTTATTTCAGGGGAGAAGTGCATGTGGTGTCTGAGGAAGGGTTGAACGCCTACGGAGCGGTTACCTGGGGGCAGTTTTTTGTGTACCAGGGCTTCAACGAAAAAACGGGTTGGATGCACACCTCGACCTACACCGATGTGATGGATGAATTTATGGAAACTATCGTGAAGCAAGATGGCGAACTGTTTTATGTATATGGCGAGGAATTGCGACCCGTCGAAAAATCTGAAGTGACCTTAAAGTATAAAACCGATGAAGGCATAAAAGAAAAGACCTTCCCCCTGTACCGTACGCACCATGGGCCCATTACCCATGCGGTCGATGGCCGATGGACGGCCTCTGCCATGATGTGGGAGCCTGTCAAGGCGTTGGAGCAATCGTATATCAGAACCAAACAAGATGGCTATGAGGGCTTTCGAAAGATGATGGATATTCGTACCAACTCTTCGAACAATACCGTCTATGCCGATGCCGATGGCAACATTGTCTATTTTCATGGAAACTTCATTCCAAAGCGCGACACCATCTTCGATTATACGCAGCCTGTTGACGGCAGCAACCCAAACACCGATTGGCAGGGGCTTCACACGGTCGATGAGAGCATACTCATCAAAAACCCGCCAAATGGGTGGGTGCAAAACTGTAATTCAACGCCGTACACTGCTGCCTTGGAGTACAGCCCGAAGCGGGGCGATTACCCCAAATATATGTCTCGCGATCAAGAGAATTTTAGGGGGGTTCATGCCATTAAGTTGTTGAAAAATAGAAGTGGTTACGCGCTCGATAGTCTTATTACATTGGCACATGACCCCTATTTGCCTGCATTCGAGGTGTTGATTCCAAAACTGGTTAAATCTTATTATGTCCATCACGATAGAAACCCTAAACTACAAGGTGCTATCGATGAATTGGAGAATTGGGATTATAGAACTTCTGAGAATTCCGTGGCCATGACCTTGGCACATTTTTACGGGTTAAAATGTTTGGAAACGGGATTTTCGGATAATATGAAAGAAGCACCATCACAGATGGAACTACTTGAAAACGTCGAATTTTATATTACAGATGAGAACATGTTGGAACTTTTTGAATTGGTAGTTGACAAATTGGTGGCGGATTTCGGCACTTGGCAGATGCCATGGGGCGAGGTAAACCGCTATCAAAGGTTGACGGGCGATATTAGGCAGGAATTTGACGATTCGAAACCCAGTATCCCTATTGGTTTTGCCAGTGGGCGTTGGGGAGCTTTGGCGGCCTATGGGGCCCGTTACCACAACAACACCAAAAAGATTTACGGTACACGGGGCAACAGTTTTGTGGCCGTGGTAGAGTTTGGTGACAAAGTCAAGGCCAAGACCATTTTGGCCGGTGGGCAGAGTGGCGACCCTGAATCACCCCATTTTGACGACCAAGCACAAATGTATGCTGACATCAAATGGAAAGATGCCGCGTATTACAAAGATGATGTACTAAAACGAGCGCAGGAGACATATCATCCAGGGGAACGGAAATAAATTTGCTGAACGCTGAGTTATTCTTGTTGATAATTGAATTTGTATTTGAAACTTCTTGGGCTTGAACTTTAAGATTACTCAGTTTCTTTGACAACGATAAGACTTGCCTTTGATCCCGTGGAAAGATTCCAAAGATTGTTGTGGATGATGTTGCCCTCTTCATCGGCCACCATGATCTGTGCAGTATTGGGGCCTGAGGTGCCTTGGTTCAGCGCCTCGAAGTCCAAGCGGTTGAAACCTTCGACCAAATCTACATTTACCCCTTTAAAGGTTCCCGACAGCAGCACATTGTGCTCTATGATTTCACCGTTCAAATAAATACGCACCCGGTCGCCATCAACATATTCATGGTCACGACAGACAACCCCTACGAATTTGGCCTTGGTCTTGACATCACCCAGGTACATATCACCAAAAAATTGGTTTGAACCCTTTTTTTCTTTCTCGACCACTTTTGGATCTATAACCAGATCATGCCCAGCTTGTACCAATTCTTTGTCGGGTAGCATTTTTATATTGGGCGTGTTGTCTTTTGAGATAAGGCTTTCGTCAATAACAGAGGGCATGCGAAGCACAGTGCCTTGGTTGCTGGGCTTAACATCAAGATTGTTCTTTTCACCAATCTTTAAAGGCTTGGTGGTGGGGATATCGCCTTGGGCAAACCCAACTTGGGCCACCAATACCAATGCTATTATAAAAATGGATGCTTTCACCTTAAACTTTGGTCGTTTTGCTTCATTAAAAGTAACAAATACCTTGCCAGTGCTATGGTAAAAGGCTGTTAAATATGTTTTTAAATCGATGAATGGTCCTTTTGCTGGTTTTTTCCCCTTTTAGCCCGAAGAGAGGGTGCAATAATCGAATCCTGAGAATGATGAAATCGTAGATCAGCCAACTGATTCCGAACGTTCCAACAATCAATAAAATTGCTTTAGGAAACAGTCCCCATTCCAAATCCATCAAAAAATAAGCAATCACGATGGTCACGGTCTGGTGCAAAATGTAAAACGGATATACGGAACGATTAGCGTATGACAGCCTTTTGCTGGGCCTGTTCAAATATTTCGCCGAATAAGCAAAGAGCACCAAAATCCATGACCAGATATTGACAACTTTTATAAAGGCTTCGGTAAAATGAACGACGATACTGTCTTCAAAAAATAGCCAAATGATAAGAAGTGCCGAGAAGGCCACCATGCCAATGGCCAACGCCCTGTTTTTTATCTTGGGAAGCGTTTCCCAAAATATTTTTCCGGCGGAGACCAACAGAAAGCCATAGAAAAAGAATAAAATGTTGAAACTGATGGTGAACCAATCACCGATCAAGGCATGGGTCACGGGAAAAAAGGGCTCTACAAAGGCCTCGACAAGAAACAGGGGCAGTACAAAAACGTAAGCACCAAACGGTTTTTGCAGCATCTTTTTCACCCATGCCCCCAAGCGGGTAGTATTTCTCCTTAGATATATGAAGAGAGGCCCCAAAACCAAAGAGAAAAGCAACAAATAGGGCAAAAACCAAAGGTGGTGCCAACTTATGTTTCCTTCAGGGTACACACCATTAAAAGCAACGGTGGTCAAATAATCCAGATATGAGCCTTGAAACTGCCCATGTGCCAAACGCTCAATATAGACTTGGGGAGGCACAATCAAGAGCATGCCCACAAACAAGGGAATGCCCAAACGTTTTGCACGCTCCCAACTAAACTGTCGTAAGTTTCGGTGCGATAATGCATAGTAGGTGCCCATACCAGAAATCACAAAAAGAATGGGCAAGCGCCATTGGTTCAGAAAGAGCATTGGCCAACGGAGCCATTCGTAAATGACATTGTTCTTGATATGCCATCCCCAGGGCACAAAAAACATGCCTACGTGATAGAAAATAAGTAGGCCAAAGACGATGACCCGCAACCAATCCAAATCGTACCGACGTATTTTTTTCTCCATGACTTTGATGTTTGTGTCAAAGGTGGAATCTTTTTCTTCAAGGGACGTATTATTTAGACCCCAAGAAGTTCAGAATTGTAATTATGGAGAAGTTTTGGCCTTTATATAACCTGCCGGGGAAAGACCGGTATGTTTTTTAAAAGCGGTATAAAATGCTGATTTTGAACGAAAACCTACCGAAGAACCGACAGCTTCGATGGTAAGGTGTCGATAATCTCCGCTCTTGAACTTTTCTTTGGCCTCCTCAATTCGTTTCTTGTTCAAATAGTCATTAAAATTACTGTCAGTATTTGCATTGATTACCTTTGACACCAGATTGGGGCTAACATTTAATTCTTTGGCAAGGCCCTTTAACGAAGCATCTTGTTCCAAATGGTACTTTTCCTTGGCGATGTATTCTTCAATATCTGAAATGGATAAGTGGCTAGAAGTATAGGTCTCGTATTTGTCTGCCGCCCATGATTTTTCAAAAACCCTCGACTCTAGTGTAATTGCCGCTGATGTGACAAAAATGATGATTGTGAACAATATGCCCAATAGGTGGTCGCCGCTATCATCATCATACGAATAGAAAACAAAAAACAAGCAAATAAAGAACAGCAATGATATTAATGCCGAATTTCTGCTGAACAGATACTTTTTTACCTTGGCCATGTGGGGAACTACCTTCCTCCTTTTAAACTCTTGCCAGACCAATCGCAGTGCCAGAATCGAGTAGAAAAAGAGGCTTGCGAGCACCAATTGGTCAAAATGGTTTTTTATCCAATGATAGGAATAGTCGAACGATTCAGGTACCGGAACATATTCAATTTCTGAGTGATAGGCCCCGAGGTAGGCATTCAGTTTTACTGCCAAGGGTGCATTGTAATAGGGAATCTGAGTTATGATGTAAAACAGTGGAAGTACAAAATGCCACCAATGTTTTTTTAAGTTAAAAGGCTCGCGTTTGATCAATATATGCACGAACAGATAAAAAGTGGGGGCAATCAACAATACAAGGGGCTCCGTTGAGTCGTTGAAATGCAGTGCATATTTCATGAGCCCGGTATAGCACAGGTAGACGTCAAAAAAAACCAAAGACTGGCATAAAAGTGACCATCCCAAGAAATTAAGGGCGGTATTTTTGTGAAATCGCAATAATGTCATGCCACTCAAGAACAGCCCTTGAACCACACCTAAAAGGATGACGTGCGAGAAGAAATTATGGTCAACGGGTATTTGTTGTACTATGGATTGCAGTTCTTTCAAAACAAAGGTCGCACTGATATTCATGTACCGAAAATTAAGCATTTTAGTGCTCTTTTGACTATCTTTCAATGGATGGAAACACTAAATTTTGAGGGATGCACAAAAGGGATTTTTTGAAACGTTTGGGCCAAGCGGCGGCCATATCGCCCTTTTTGTCGTGGGACGCCATGGCACAATCATCTGTGGAAGATATCCCGTACCCTATAGACGATGACGAAGGTTTCTGGCAACGGATCAGAAAAGATTATGCCCTGAAACCCGAATACATCAATCTAGAGAATGGGTATTACAATTTTGTTCCGATTCCTACGCTGAACAAATTCATAGAACATGTCAAGAAGGTGAACTATGAAGGCTCGTACTATATGCGTACGGTACAGTGGGACAATAAGAACAGGATAGGTGGACGGTTGGCAAAATTGGTCGGGTGCGCAGCTGATGAATTGATCATAACCAGAAACACTACGGAATCGCTTGATATGGTCATTGGCGGTTATCCCTGGAAAGAGGGTGACGAGGCCATTTTCGCCCTGCAGGATTATGGAGCCATGCGTGACCACTTTTTTCTGATGCGAGACCGCTATGGAATTATCTGCAAAAAGGTTTCGGTGCCGAACCATCCCGTTTCCGATGAGGAAATCGTTTCACTTTATAAGGCCCAAATTACACCAAAATCCAAGCTGTTGATGGCCTGCCATATGATCAACATTACGGGGCAAATCCTCCCAATTCGAAAGATTTGTGATATGGCCCATGAACAGGGCGTAGAGGTAATGGTCGATGGCGCGCATACCGTAGGACATATACATGTAGACATCTCCTCCTTGAACTGCGATTACTATGGATCCAGCTTGCACAAGTGGTTGAGTACCCCGTTGGGGGCCGGAATTTTGTACGTGGCCAAAGATAAAATACCGAATATTTGGCCGCTGTTGGCAGAGCACAACAAAGAGCCCCACGATATTTTGAGGCTGAACCATACGGGCACCCACCCCGTGCATACCGATCTGGCCATCGACAACGCCATTGATTATCTTGAAATGATCGGACTTGGACGTAAAGAAAAGAGAATGCGCTATCTACAACGTTATTGGAGCGACCAATTGCGTGATGTCGAAAATGTTGTGGTAAACACGCCTGAAGATGAGCACCGCAGTTGCGGTATTGCAAATGTGGGCATTGTAAACATGAAACCGTCAGATATGGCGAAGGCCTTGTTCGACGAGTTTGGCATTTATACTGTGGCTATCGACTATGCCAATGTTCACGGGTGCCGCATAACCCCCAATGTGTACACAACCACCGAAGAGCTCGACAGGTTTGTCGATACCGTTAAGACCTTGGCAAAAAGGGCGTGATCAACGCTTGGCTTTCTGGTAATCTGATAGGTTTTCAGGCCCTTCCAGCATAACCCTGATTATTTGCAGGGTGCCATCGGGTTTGGTGGCAATATGCCATTTGATCAGTGAAATTTTTCCGTTTTCAATTTCGATGCCGGTGATGCTTCGGGGGTGTACACAACTGCCATCATTGAAAAAGGGAATCTCGCCTGGCTCAGGAAACCGCGGTCTGTGCGTATGCCCGACAATGGTCAGTTTTAGATTATGGTTCAGTATCCAGCGTTTGATACGCTTTTCAATGCGAATGAGCTCTTTGTAGTTTTTTGCAGGACTCGTGGGATCGGCAATGCCCCATACCTGAAGGGGTTTCCAAAGTACTCGCACCAAAAAACGCCCGATGCGCCAACAGACATAGTTCCACCAATCGGCTTGGTGGCCATGGGCACAGAAAATTTCCTGACCTGTTTCGGTATGTTGCAACAACAGGGCCTCATGGTATTGGATATTCTCAAAAAGTTCTTTGTCTTTTCCTTCTATGGGTTCAAAGTAGTGATAAAGGTGTTTTTCAACATATTTAGGGTCTTGGTACACCATATCATGGTTTCCCCACACCATGTGCAGGCGGTTCTCTAGGTGAAATTGCCGAAGAAGTTGAAAGACATTCTTATGGGCTTCAAAAATAGATTCAAAGTGAAGGTTCTCCCATAGCTCATCGCCATCGCCCAGCTCGCAATAATGAAACCCTTCCCTGTAATAGTGGTTCAGGGCATGAAAATAGATGTTACGGTTGTTGGCAAAGTCATCTGCAAAACTGTTGTCTCCCCTGTGGCAATCACTGAAAAAAATAAATTTTGATTCATCGTCAAAAGCGATGACCTTGGCCTTTTCATAGGCACGGTTAAGTCGTGAGTTGGAAGACATGAAAGTTTATTTCCTTAAATATCCAAAAAAAGCACAAGACCCGTAAAAAATCACTGAATAAAACTTTGCCCCCAGATTTTGTAATTTTATAGGCTCAACCGAGACAAATAGGGTATGGAAAAGTGTTACGAAGGAGAAGCTCCCTTGGTTCAATTGGTCAGTTTCAACAAATTGTTGGAGCATTATGATGAGCAACTGAAAAGCAAGGACAAGTTTCTTGCCGAAAGGGCCAAACATGTGCTTGAAGCCCAGGCCCCATATCCAGAACTCAGAGAAGGGTTTACCGACCTCAGTATTTTAGAGAAGCGAAAGGATGTCATAAAGATAATCTTGGCCGACACCTTTTCGCCAGTCTTGACCCATAACGAAATAAAGGCTGCCTCCATTCCCTTTGCCAATCTGGTGTTCAACTCATCAAAGCGTTTTCAGAAAATTCTTGAAGAGGCCGGGGATGATTATGAATTGCAGATAGGAAATCTACCGGAACATATGCACTATATCATGCAGTGCACGGTGATTTTAGCCTTCTACTACGGTTACAAAGTAGATTTTAAGCGCCCCATCTTTTTTGATATTCCCGATGCTGAAGGGGTCATGCGCCACTATCGAATTCTGTACAATGCCGATTTCATGGAGTTGGAACCTACAGACAAGGCCAAGGAACTGACCCAAAAAGATTTCGATGAACTGCTGGCGAACTTTGACAACCTAGAGCTGTGGAAAGAGAAGATTCCGCCAAATAGCTTCATTTCAAAAGGTTTCGTGATCTGCAATATGTTCGATGTTACCGCAGAACATTCCATTTCAGAGATCAAATCGACACTGATTGGGGGCAACAAGCGTGGCAGTGGGGTGTTCATGGATAATTTTCAAGATACCTTCAGATCGCTTTTTAGTCTTAACAACATAAAGGTCGGGTTTACAGGGTACGACCAAGGAGCCAACCGATTTCTAAAAATTCACGGAAAAGGCATTGAAAGCTTTATTCTAAAGGGCGAAGAACAAGGGGCAAAGGATATCCTATCTTGCAGCTATTGTTATGGAAAACTCTTGAATGAAAGTGCTTTTTTCGCTATCCCGAATATTGATGCATCTTTTGAGAAGTCAAAAGGAATGCAACCTTACAAGAACCTCAAGGAGCAAGGGCTTAAAAGTGCTATTCTAGCACCCATTGCAGACGATGGCCAATTGTTGGGCGTGCTCGAGATCGTATCCTCAAAGGTGAATGAGCTCAACAGTGTCAACGCCAATAAATTGGCCGATGTAATGCCCTTTATTGTATCGGCGGTGCTTCGCTCTATAGAAGAAGAGCAGAATTTGATAGATGCCATTATTCAGCACGAATGCACTACTGTGCATTCTTCGGTATATTGGAAATTTCAAGAAGAGGCCAAACGTTTTATGGTCAATCAGCTACAGGGCAAACAACCCGAATTTCAAGAGATTGTCTTTAAAGAGGTATATCCGCTCTATGGGCAAATCGACATCAAAGATTCTTCAAAAGAACGCAACAAGGCCATTCAAAGAGATTTGATGATCCAGCTATCTGAGATCAATGCCATATTGAAGAAGGCCTTTGAAAAAACGAACTTGCCCATATACGACGAGTTGATTTTTAGGGTCAACAACCATCTTGATGAGGTTCGGGAAGCACTGCACACCAATACGGAGCAAGCGGTCTTCGATTTTGTGAACGATGAGGTGAATCCTGTATTAAGGCATTTGAAAGATGAAGACAAAGAGTTGAACAACTTGATCACTGCCTACGAGAGCAAAATCGATATGGGCACCGAGTCATATTACGATCATCGTCGAAACTACGACGAAAGTGTGATGGAGGCCAATATGCAATTGGCGGCTCTTCTAGATAAAAAACAATTAGAGGCACAAAAAATGTTTCCCCATTATTTTGAAAGATACAAAACCGATGGGGTAGAGCATAATATGTACATCGGCAGCTCTATAGCGAAAGACCTCACCTTTAACCAGTTGTACCTTAACAATCTAAGATTGTGGCAGTTGCAGGTTATGTGCGATATGGAGAACCGGTATTACGAGCTAAAGCCCAAATTGCCCATTAAATTAGACGTGGCCTCTTTGATTTTGGTGTACAGTACCTCGCTTTCCATTCGATTCAGGATGGATGAAAAACGCTTCGATGTAGATGGCACCTATAATGCACGGTACGAAATAATCAAGAAACGAATAGATAAATCATATATAAAGGGCACCAACGAACGGTTGACCCAAAAGGGCAAACTTGCCATTGTGTACTCACAGAAGAAAGATGAGCTCGAATATCTCAGGTACATCAAGTTTCTCAAGGCCAAGGGCTATTTCACGAACAATATCGAGATAGTGGAATTGGAAGGCCTACAGGGAGTTGCTGGGCTCAAGGCAATCCGTGCCGAGATTCTTTACAAGAAAGATACCGCCTCAGAAACGACCTATACGTACAACGACTTGATGGAAGAACTGAAATCGTAATGTATAAGACCTTTAGAGAGGCAATCGTTCAGGGCCGAAGTATTTAAATGCAATGGCGAAAGCAATGACTGAGATAATCATGCCCACCATAAAAATGGTGTAGGTCCACCGTAGCAGTTTGTATTTTCTGTTTAGCACCAACCCCAAAAAATAAAGGTCTTTGGTCAACGATGAATAAATATAGTTTCGGTCGTTCAACATTTCTTTTATGGCCCATTCGTAGTCGGCAAGCGGCATCTTGTGGAAATTGCCAAAAAACAACAGATTTACCTTTTTGTTTTTCACATCCTCTTGGGTAAACTCACCACTGGTAACATTGGGTCGTGTGGCCAATACGGCAAGTACCATTGAAATGATGCTGAACAAGATAAAAATCACCGTCGGGTAGATCAAGTAGGAGTTTGAGGGGTTGTCGAGCTTGGGTATGAGGTTGGCCAAGGCCAGAGAGATAATAATGGCATTTACCGAAAGAAGAATGTTGGCCTTGGTATCTGCGATATCGCTTAATGTCAGGTGGTTTCTAAGCGTGACGCGATAGAGTGTTTGAATGCCCCTATCGGGGCTTTCGCTCTTGAACTTTGCCTTTAAGGCCTCCTTTTTCCTGATTTTCTTTTCCTCCTTTTTGGCCTTGATGAGTTTTCGAAGGTTCTTGTCTTTTCGGGGTTGCCAGTGCTCTTTGGCATAATCGGTATAGAAACGGTGTTCTGTTCTGAACATTTTGATGTTTTCTTCACACCACTCACTTTGCGAGTATGTGGCAATGCCCAAAAGAAAAAGTTCTTCCCTGAGCAGTTCAGATGTTTCTAGATAGCTTTTTGAGCCCAAGTGCGAGGCATCTGCATCACGTATAATCTCTTCTTCGAGGGTTTGGGGCTCATAGTGGCGTTCGGTGGCCATGATGAGCTTTTTTACTTCTGCAATCTTATCATTGTCATATTGTTGATCGGTCAAAAACCGCTCGGCAATGGCACAGCTTTTTTCTTCATGCTTGGTGTGGCCCTTGGTGTAACCGATATCGTGCAACCATGCACCCAAAAGCAATAACTCTTGTTTCGAATCATTGAGCCCGTAATGTTCAAGCAATTCTTTCGTATTTTTAACTACCCGCTGGGTGTGGCGTAAGTTGTGGTAGAGATACTTTTCAGAAAGCTCGTGGGTCAATAAATCGCTTACGAATGCTTCAGTCTTTTCTACTATGCTTGACATATAGGTTGCTAAGAGTTGACAAATTACAAAAATTGCCCCGAACAATTCAGTTATGAAAAAAAACTGCCTTATTGTATTATCTGTACTGTTTTTATCGGCTTGCGCCACAAAAAAGGTGCAGTATTCAGATGCTCAGTCGGCCATCCGGGCCACACCTGACAAGAAGGTGGCGCATACTTTTTATTTGATAGGCGATGCAGGGAAATCCCCTATTGGTGGCATGAATCCGGTACTCAAGAAATTTAGGTCGCGATTGTCTGAAGCCCCCAAGAACAGTACCGCCATTTTTTTGGGCGATAACATCTACCCCGCGGGGCTTCCTGATAAAAAAGATTCGACCCAGGCTTACATAGAGGCCAAGAGCCATTTAGATGCCCAGTTGGCCACTCTCGAGAACTATAAGGGAAAACCTGTTTTTATTCCCGGCAACCATGATTGGTACACCGAAGGACTGATCGGTCTCAAACGCCAAGAGAACTATATTGAGGAAAAACTCGATAGCAAAGAAGTGTTTTTTCCTGAGAACGGATGCGCCATGGAGCATTTCAAGATCGGTGATGACATTTTGGTCATTACCATCGACACCGAGTGGTATCTGACCAATTGGAACAAAAGGCCGGACATCAACGACAATTGCGATATCAGAGACCGAGAGCGATTTTTCGAAGAGCTCGAAAGCCTTATCAAAAAGAACCGCGACAGAACCACCCTGATCGCCATGCACCATCCTATGTTCTCTTACGGTCCGCATGGGGGCCATTATTCATTGGAAAAACACATTTATCCGAAAGGCCATACGATCCCATTGCCGGGATTCGGCACCTTGATCAATGTACTGCGGCGCACCTCAGGGGCCTCGATTGCCGATATGCAGAACAAACGCTACAATGAACTCAAAAAACGTGTGGTGACCTTGGCACAGTATTCAGAAAACGTGATTTTGGCCTCTGGCCATGAGCATACCCTACAGTACATTGTTGAAGAGAACACCCCCCAAATTGTAAGTGGTTCGGGGGCCAAAGAAGGAGCGGCACGCCTTTTGAACGGCAGCCGGTTCTCTACAGGAAAAAGAGGGTATGCCATTTTGAAAGTTTTTGGGGATGGCTCTTCTTGGGTCGAATTTTATGGTGTCGAGGGCAACAATGAAGCGTTGTTGTTCAGTACCCAAGTGTTGCCCCCTGAACGCAAGACTGTTCGATTCAAAGGCCATGAAGACTTTCCTAAATATGTGTCAACTTCCATCTATACAGAAGAAGAGGTCGATAAATCGAACTTTTTTAAAACACTTTGGGGCGAGCGGTACCGTAAATACTATGCCACCAGGGTAAAAGCGCCCACTGTTCGATTGGACACCCTTTACGGAGGATTGAAACCGGTACGCAAGGGGGGTGGCCACCAAACCAAATCACTACGCCTTGAGCATAAAGACGGTCGCCAATTTGTAATGCGGGCCCTTAAAAAGAGTGCCGAGCTATACCTTCAGGCCATTGCCTTCAAGGATCGGTACATCGTAGGCGATTTTGAAGATACGTATACCGAAGCGCTTCTGCTCGATTTTTATACCGGGTCGCACCCCTATGCGCCTCTTACCGTGGGCACCTTGTCTGATGCGGTCGGTATTTACCATACCAACCCGAAACTGTACTATGTGCCCAAACAGGCCGCATTGGAAGATTTCAATGATACCTTTGGCGATGAACTTTATATTATCGAAGAGCACCTTTCAGAGGGGCACGGTGAAGTGGCCAGTCTGGGCCATGCCGACAAAATCATGGGTACCGATGATTTTATGGAGAAGCTCAGAAAAGACGAGGACTTTAAGTTGGATGAAGAACTATATGTGCGGGCACGGCTTTTCGATATGTTGATAGGCGATTGGGACCGCCATAACGACCAATGGAGGTGGGCCCAGGTTGAAGATGGCCAGGGAAACAAAATTTTCAGGCCCATACCCCGTGATCGAGACCAGGCCTATTCGATTATGGGCGATGGTGCATTGATGGCCTTTGGTACCAGGGCCATACCATCATTGCAGCTTTTTGAGGGCTTTAATGAAGAAATAAGAAGTGTAAAGGGGTTCAATTCATCACCCAAGACATTTGCGCTCGACATGGCACTGCTCTCGCAGACCACAATGGACGATTGGATCGATCAGGCCAGATGCATCCAAAGAAACATTGATGAAACAGTTGTCGATAGGGCTTTTCAAGAATTTCCGGAGGAGGTACGCGATGAGACCGTTGACAAATTGAAGCGCATATTGTTGGCCCGGAAAAAGAACTTGGCACAAACCGCCAAGGAATACTATAAGATCCTGAACAAATACAGTGTGGTGACCGGTACCGACAAAGACGACCATTTTATGATCACCCCCTTATCCGATGGAAAATTGGGCGTCAGGGCCTATAGGATAATAAAGGGAAAGTTGAAAGACCTTTTTTTTGATAAAGTGTACGACCCCCGATATACCAAAGAGGTGTGGGTGTACGGCCTTGATGATGATGATGTCTTTGAGGTGTCAGGAAACACTGGAAAGATAAAAGTGCGGCTGATTGGCGGCCAAAACAATGATGTGTACAAAATTGCCGAGAAATCAAGGGCTGTACACGTTTATGACCATAAATACAAAAAGAATACCTACGGTGAGACCTTTGGGGGCAAAATACACAAGACCAATGATTATGATGTGAACACCTATCAGTTTCTCAAGATCAAGGCGAGCAATAACCAGATTTTGCCGGCCCTGGGATTCAACCCTGATGATGGTTTTCGCATAGGCATTACCGATATATACACCCACAATGGTTTTAGACAGAATCCCTTCACTTCGCAGCATACGATTAACGGAGCTGTATATTTTGCAACCAACGGTTTTGATCTGTCCTATGTCGGTGAGTTTGCGAATGTTTTTGAAAAAATAAACTTTGAAATTACCACAAAGTTTACAAGCCCCAATTTCGCAATCAATTTTTTTGGTTTTGGAAATGAGACGGATAATCTGGATGATGATCTGGGGCTAGACTTTAACAGAGTACGCCTTAAGACTATCAAAATAGCCCCAGCACTAGTTTGGCGGGGTCATTTAGGCTCCAAAATAAGGCTGGGCATTGGTTACGAATTAATTGAGGTCGAAGAAACTGAAGGCCGATTTATCAATACTTTTTTTATACAGAACCAACAGGAAAATTCGAAGGAATTTTTTGCACTTGATGCAGAATATAGTTACTCGAACACCGACAACGACGCTTTTCCCACCATGGGCATGGCATTTTCACTGAACGGTGGTTTTAAAACCAATGTGAGCGAATCAGATAGGTCGTTCGGCTATGTGGTTCCGAGCCTATCCTTTAACTATAAGATCAGCCCCGATGGGCGCTTGGTGCTGGCCACCAAGTTCAAGGGGCATTTCAATATCGGCAACGATTTTGAATTTTATCAAGGCGCAAGTATCGGGGCCAACAACGGTCTTCGTGGGTTTAGGTTTCAGCGGTTTACAGGAAAGACTGCTTATTTTCAGAATACCGATATTCGGTATAGTTTTAGAAAACAAAGAACTGGGCTGCTGCCCGTTACGCCAGGTATCTATGGGGGGTTCGACTATGGCCGTGTTTGGTTGCCCGACGATAGCTCCACCAAATGGCACAATTCGTTCGGGGGTGGATTTTTTGTGAACGGAGCGGATGTTTTGTCAGCCAACATAGGCCTTTTCAACAGTAGCGACGGACTGCGTTTTTCGTTTGGCCTTGGTTTCGGGTTTTAATCTTTTGGCAGTTTGAAACGATAGATGTTTCCACCTGAATGTGGGCCTCTTTCATCGGTAAGCAACAAGGTGCTGTCGTTTAAAAAGGCCACCGCCTCTAATTGGGATTCTGTTTGCAGGTCAACGGTTCTCATTTTTCCTTTTGTGAAATCTGGCATCGCAAAGTCGGTAAAGACCCATAGCTTGCCGTAGCCCAAAAGCACTACCTTTTTACCATCTTTTGAAATGTCGGCCGAAGTGACCACACAGCTAAATTCTTCCTCGCACGGGGCAAAGCTTCCTATTTTTTTGGCCTTGTAGTTGCCTTCTGTGTCGGGTATTTGGTATACCATTGCTTTTCCATTAAAAGGCCTTGACCTGTTTTTGGTGATGATATACAACGAATCGCCATAGTGAAAGAACGCCTCGGCATCATAAAAAAGCTTTTCTGCGGAGGGTGGAAAGGCCGTTTGCTCAGGATACTTGAACCGTATTTTCACAGCATCAATACGGTCGCCTTTTTCAATTTCAGGATTTGGCAGTTTGTAGATCACCAAATCTTTTCGTTTGTTGTTGTTATTGCCAAAATCACCGATATAGACATTCTTTTCGCCGTCGGTTGCCAAATCTTCCCAATCGTTGTTTTTGGCATCCTTGACATCGAATGAGGTCAACAGGTTTCCTTGAATGTCGATCTGATAGATGTTGTCGGCATTTCCATTGTCTTCGATGGTCCAGATCGTTGAATCATTGAAAACGGCAATCCCTGAACTTTCATCCATCTTTGAGGGCAGT
Organism: Flagellimonas lutaonensis; assembly: GCF_000963865.1. Classification (NCBI taxonomy): domain Bacteria; kingdom Pseudomonadati; phylum Bacteroidota; class Flavobacteriia; order Flavobacteriales; family Flavobacteriaceae; genus Flagellimonas; species Flagellimonas lutaonensis. The sequence goes on along the minus strand of NZ_CP011071.1, from coordinate 1,113,756 downwards.
TTGGCCACAAACTCAAGTTTTCCGAAATCCTGCAGGCCACAAGAGAGCAAAAAAAGAATGGTGAGAAACTGTAGGGTCTTACTCATGAGTTTCTTTTATGGGCATGAATATTTCGGCCTTCCAGTTGACCTCATCGCCCCCTGTGTTGGGGTTGTTGTAAAAGATCTCGACCGGCTTGCGATCTACCTCAATATTGTTTTTTTTGGCATAATGTAGAAGGGCGTACCAAGCCCTGTCAGAGGTGATGTAGTTGCCATTGTAGATGGCTTTCAAGGCTTTTTTTGAAAAAACGCGTTTATATTTTATTTCAGGATGGATGGGTAGTTTTTCTGACCGTACGATCGGAAAACAGAAATTATAGGTGACACTGTCGGTCTTCATGTTCCAATCGAGCACTTCAATTAGTGGTGGCCCGTTAGGTTCTACTCCATGTTCAAGCATTGCATTCGATAGCAAAGGAAGGTTATCCATCATGCCTGCCGCCTTTTTGTGTTGTGTGGTCTTTATGGTGACATAGGCGGCATAGGTGGTCGGCACCTCACTTTCACCTACAATGGTGACCTTGAACCGGTCTATATGCTGGGTCAGCAGCTCGCTGAAATCCAACACGGTCTTTCGTGACCTTTTCTCAAAATCTGTATCCATAAAGGGCACCTTGATCTTGTTCATCAGACTGTGGTCCATGTCTTTTATGTTCACTATGACCCTTGAGGTTGAATCGGTCAATCGTTTAATGCGCCATTTGTAGATATGCGTTGAATCGCCAAACGTGAGGGTCTGCCTAAGCTGCTCAATGGTTGCGCCCTGAACGATCTCGCCGGGGTTGTCAAGATTTTTGTTCCATACCTTAAGCGTTTGGTTGATGGCCCCCGGAAACGTGTTGACATTAAAACGTATTTGATAGTCTTGGGGCCATAAAAAGAGATACCCGACCAATATACCAATGATAACAATGGCAACGACAGCGCTTATTTTTTTCACAACACCCTTAGTTTGAGGTAACCTGTTTCTCGTTTTTCATTTTAAGGTTGTTCACAACAAATTTACCGAGGTCTCTACCTTGCTTGACCCCTACCTCTACGGCAGCCCTGTAGTGTATGCCACCATACATTCTGCTGATAGCGGCTTCATCTGCGGCCTCTTTGAACGAATTGAAGGATCTTACGGGTAACCCGTAGGCTACTTCTGTATCGTCATCAAAGGCAAAATTATCGCCAAATATTTCGGTCAGGGCCGTAGCGGCCGCACCCGAGACAACACTGTGGCCACTGGTGTATTCCGGAAAGGGGGGGGTCTGTAGCACGGGCTCCCAACTATCATCTATGTGTACGTTGATAAGGGTCTCGGGCCGAATGAGGTTGCTGCGGTATTTTTCGTCCCAACAACTGATAAAGGCATCGGCTATGGCGATAGAGGTTTTCGTGTAGGCGTGCACAGTTTCTGCAAAATCTGCATTTGTTTTTCTACTGGCAATTTTGGTAATGCCGATCCAATGGGCACCGGGTGTTATCTTTTTGGTAGCGAACATAAGGTGTCCGCGCGTTACCGAAACATAGGGGTTGCAGTCCCAAAACTGCGCGATGGCCACTTCTTCCGATTCATCGCCCTTTGCGGTGATCTCTTTGCTGATATCGTACACCTCTTTGACCTCTTTGTAGAAGTCAGAACCTTCCTCCATTGAAAAAGGTGGCGGAGGCGTTGGTCGAAACTGCGAAGCCGAATCGATGACGAAAGGCCTGATTTTGTTCCAATGGGGCTCAATACCGTTCATGTAGGCCGGTGGTGTGGGCTGCCATCTCGATGGGTCTTCTGAATCAACGGTGAACTTTGGCATGGTACGGGTCTGTTTGTAGTTGTCCCCATCCATCCAAGCCGCTATGTGCTCGGCCACTTGAAGGCCATAGTCACGCGAAGCTTCAAATACTTTCGGATTTTGATTCTGCCAAATATCATAAAGGCTGTCACGGAAGGCCTTTATCTTATCCTCGGAAAAAATCAATCTACGGCTCACGTCGATATGGGCGACAAGAGCTGCCAGTTCCGTATTGATGTTCACTGGACCAGGGGGTTGGGGAATAGGGGTAAGCTCGCTGACCTGCCCTGCCAACGAGTTGTACCGATTATCTTTCAAAGCTAAAATCTCGTAGGCGGCAATGTTTGGGTAAGCGTAGATTCTACTGGCCACAGGTGGAGAGAAGATATCATGTACCATTACCTCGGTAACCTTATCGACCGATGCATGGTAATCTTCAGGTGAAATTGTGATAGGCTCATTTTTTTCACATGAGGCCATCAGAATAAATATTCCGAATAGTAAGATTACGTTACTTTTCATCTTCATTGTTTTTGTTGTTGAATTCGTAAACTTCTGCTCTGTCGTTGTTATAGGTTACAAGAAGAAATTTTTTATTGCCCCGTTCTAAGATGGTTAGGTGCCGAACGGACTTTTGGGTGAAATCAAGCCCGATTTGACTGCCCAAAATTACATCATTTTCACTTTCTATCAACGCACCGGGAAAACTGTCGAACCTGCCTTGATAGGGCTTAACCCCAAAATAGTTGCCCCCGGCAAGGATTTCGTCTTGTCCGTCGCCATCAAAATCGTGTACGGTGAAAGCCATGATTGGCGAAACCTGCATCGGTGCGGCAAAAGGTACAAACATAAATTGCCCCTGTTCATTTTTAAGATACCCAGACCGTAGTTCGCTCACGGTAAGCAAAGTGGCCCCATCGAGCAATTTTCTGTCGAATATCTCTTCGAGTTTTTTGCCGGCGAACGATTTGTAATTATTGAATTTCTTGCGAAGAAAAACCATTTGGTCGGCCAGGCCGTCGAGCCCTTCAAGGGTATAGTAATGCCCATCTTTTTCAATGGCGGTAACGGTTTCCGTCTGTCCGTTGCCATCAAAGTCGGCAAAGTACATCTTTAAGGGATGGGTAGAAGATGCCTTGAATTTAGAGTTGGTTCCCCAATTGCCCAATAGGTAATCGACATCGCCATCGTGGTCAATATCAAAAGGCGCGATGCTTTGCCACAGACCGTTTAATTCAAGTTTGTGCTCTTCCACAAACGAATTGCCGGTGTTCTTGAAGTATCTGGGTGCCATCCATTCGCCCACCACGATCAGGTCTATTTTGCCATCTGAGTTGAAATCACTCCATACGGCATCGGTCACCATACCTTGTAGGGCAAATACCGAACCATTGACCAAGCTGAAGTGGCCGTTTTGGTTTTCCAGTAAATGGGAGCTGGCCGGAGCACCAAATTTAGAGGTCAGCGTGTGGCCACCGATAAAAACATCAAGGTCACCGTCGTCATCAAAATCTTGGGCCCGCACCACAGAACTGTTTTGGTAAATTTCAGGGAGGGATTGTTTTGTGAAAGTCGAGTCTTTTGCCAAAAAATAAGAGTCCAACAGGGCAGGGGAAGAACCAAAAAAATCACCCCCGCCAGCGGTCAGAAAAATATCGTTGCTTCCATCACCGTTGAAATCGGCAATTTGGGCATCGATGATTTCCTGTACGGAATCTTGTGCCAAAGTTGGCCATTTTTTTTCGACATAAGTTGAATCTTGCGCCAAGTATGTTTTGGATGCAATGAACTTTGACCCGCCAAGATAAATATCGTCCATGCCGTCACCGTTCAAATCGCCCACTGCTAGGGCCGGGCCCCTATCTGATATCTTGTAGGGGATCAATTTTTCACGGTTGAAATCAATGTACGGGTCTTCAATATGCCTATAATCAATACCCAAGTTGCCTTTCACCTTGGTGAACAGTTGCCTGGTTTTGGGCTTTAAAGCCTTATAGTCGAAAGGACCCACGTTCTTCGGTGAAATCTCGAGGGTTTGGTTTACCGGAATGTCAGCCAGCAATTGAAAGGTTTTATCGGGCCAAATGATTTTAAGGGAGTCAATCTTCTTGGCATTGCCATACCCAAAATGGATGATGGGCTCCGATGAGGCTTGAAACCCACGGCAAGTATATAATTCTTTGTATTGAAGCTCACCATTGTGGTACGATACCACTTTAGTGCCCACCCCGAAAGGATTTGGCCCCTTGTATTTTAGATGAATTTTGAGATAGTTTGAATCGTCGTCTGTTTGATTGATGTAAAGGGTGGCGGGCCTGTTCAGATTGTTGGCCACTAGGTCAATGTCGCCATCATTGTCGAAATCTCCCCAGGCCGTAGCACCCGAAATGAGTGTGTCAGATGCTATCCACTGCCCTGATTTGTCCTCAAAGCCGAGATTCCCGATTCCTTTAAAAACATAGTTGTGCACGGCACCCGAAGGCATCATGTCAATGGCCTTTTGGTCGACCAATTTCGTATTGTTGATTTTGTTCTGGATCTGGTCGCTTGATAAAAATTTGATATAATCCAAATCATTGGGTCGTTTGGGAATACCGTTTGAGACAAAGAGGTCTTGCCGTCCATCTTGGTCAAAATCGCCGAAAAGGGCGCTCCAACTCCAATCGGTGGCGGCCACCCCACTGAGCATGGCGGTCTCCAAATAATTGCCGTCGGGCTGGTTCACATACAGCATGTTTCGTGTGAACTGGTAGTGGTAACCGTACTGTTCGGTGCGCAATTTTTGCGTTTGTATGTTATCATCCCCTTCCGAAGATTTCAGGGCCACCTCGTCTTCTGGCAACATATCCAAAGAAATCAGGTCTGGAAGTCCGTCTTGGTTGATGTCGGCCACGTCACTGCCCATGGAAAAACGGCTTGTATGGCCAAAATACTTCTTGCTGCTTTCGGTAAACGTACCGTCTTGGTTGTTCAGATAATAATAATCGTCTTCATGGAAATCGTTTCCCACATAAATGTCAGGGTATCCGTCTTGGTTGAAATCAGAGACCGCGACACCCAATCCGTAGCCGTTGATGCCCCCGTAGATGCCCGCTTCTTCACTGACATCTACAAACCTGCCGTTATCGTTACGAAGTAATTTATCGCCGGTCTCGTAGTTTCGTTGGTGGCGAAGATCAGCGGTACCGTACGATTCTGAGGTATGTACAGCATGGTTGAGCAAGTAGATGTCTAGATCGCCATCGAGGTCATAGTCCAAGAAAGCGGCACCCGAGCTGTACGAATCGAAATCAAGACCGTATTGGGCCGAGCTTTCCGAGAATGTCAAATCGCCTTGGTTGATGTACAGTTCATTATGCCCCCTAAAACCGTTGATGCCCACAACGGCGCATACATAAATATCCAAAAGGCCATCGCCGTTCACATCACCCATAACGGCCCCTGTGTTCCAGGTGCTGTTGCCTTCGACACCCGCTTTTTCAGTGATGTCCTCGAACCGTAGGTTTCCTTTGTTCAGGTACAACTTGTTCTTCACTTGGTTGCCGCTGAAAAAGATGTCGACAAGGCCGTCATTGTTGATATCGCCCACGGCAACCCCGCCCCCATTATAGAAATAGAGATAATCCAATATGTTCAGATCATCGGTTTCGGTAATGGTATTGGCAAAGGTTATGCCCGTTTTGTTGGGCGAAGGATTTTTAAAGAGGTCGCCGCCCTTTTTACAGGCCACCATCATTAAAAAACATATGATATACGTTAGGTGCCTATTCATTTATTGCAAAAATCTTAGGTTTGTCATTGTTGATGGCCGCCACCAAAAAATGTTGCCCAGACGAGTCTTTTATCGTCTTCAGGTGCTTTACCTCGTCTCTGATGAAGAAACCGCTTTTGCCGTAATCTTGCCACTCAAAATTCGCGTTTCCGTCCCCTAAGAGCACATGGCCATAACCGGCATCAAGGCGTGAAAACTGGGGCTTGTATTCAAAATCGTTGCCAGCCATCACCAAGTCAAGATTTCCGTCGTTGTTGACATCGGTGCAGCTGACATCGCAGATGCATGACAATTGTGTTCGGTAGGGCAGTCGTTTTATGGTAAAGTTTCCATTACCTTCATTGATGGCGATCACCGAAGACGATATGGTGCTCCGCTTTACGATGGATTTCTGCATTAGTTCTTTCGGAAACAGTTCTTGAATGGTTCTACCGGCATAATCGGAGGCCTTGAGATTCTGTTTCTTCAATGAAACCAGCTGTTCGGTAAGCTCTTTCTTTTGGTGAATCGGGTAGTCGCCACCGTTTTCGTGCTGCGTAACGATTTGTTCGATGGTACCATTGTTATCAAAATCATTGATATACATTTTCATGGGTTTGCCCTCTTCAGGTCGGTAATGTAGATTCTCACCTTGGTTGCCCAAGATTAGGTCGAGGTCGCCGTCATTGTCTAAGTCAGCCACTTCAACAGTGTTCCACCATCCATCGAGGCTATCGAGGGCGGTGTCCATTTTCATGATCCGTCTGCCCGAACCCTGATAGATTTTTGGGGTGCCCCATTCAGAGACCGTTATCAAGTCGGCTTTTTGATCGTTATTGATGTCGGCCCAAATGGCATCTGATACCATGCCGGCATCTTTTAGGTCATATCCCACGCGCTCTGTCACATCGACAAACTGGCCTTCGCCACGGTTTTCAAGCAATAAATGGTCAGGATCCAGCCCATAGACGCCGACTACGCTCTTTGACCCTATGAAGACATCTAGGTCACCATCGGCATCAAAGTCGAAGGGTGCGATGACCGAAACATTTTTGAAGGTCGAGGGTATGGTCTTTTCTGACACGGAAAGGCTGCCTTTGCCATCGTTGAGGTACAATCTGGTTCTATAGGTCTGTTCTCTGCCCACTTCATTGCCACCCGAACCTACCATAAGATCCAAGTCACCGTCATTGTCGGCATCGAAGAAGGCCGCTGCGGTGTCCTCAAAATCGCTGTGGGAGTTCAATATAGGCTGCCGAGAAGGACGTAATTGGCCACTGCCTTGGTGCATATAAAGTACTCCGGGGGCTCCCTTGGCACCACCTATGAACACATCGTCATTGCCATCGCCGTTTACATCGCCCACGGCCATTGCGGGCCCTTCTTGTGATACTTTTTTGTATATCAGGCCCTCGTAGTCAAAATCACTATAGCTGTTCTCTTTGTGGGCAATCAAAAATGGATTGTCCAGTTCTTTGAAAAGTGTTTTTATATCGGTCTTGGGGTTGGGTGTATAGGTCTCATCCGCCTCTGACTGTTTGACCACCAATTGTTGGTTGGCCTTTACATTTGTAAACAGTTGTGAACGGTCATCGGGCCATATAATCCTTATGGAGTCAAGCATCTTGTGCCGGCCCAAGCCAATGGTCATGATATATTCTATGGAAGATTGAAACCCTCTTGAGGGTATCAGTTCTTGGTTGACAATGTTATCGGCAAAGTAAAATTTTGCTATGGCGCCAACACCAAAGGGATTTTTGCCCTCGCCTTCAAACTTTAGTTTGATGAAATTATGGTCTTTCAATAATTCGTTGGTCTTGTTCTCATAAACAAAGGTCTCGGTATTCACATTGTTGATGACCAGGTCAAGGTCACCGTCATTGTCCAAGTCGCCATAGGCGGCTCCGTTTGACATGGTGGGCAGGTCAAAACCCCACTCAGCATTGGCATTTGTAAAGGTTATGTCGCCATTGTTCTTATAGGCATAGTTGGGCTGTGGCCTAATGGGCATCTTGGCAATGATTGAATCAATGGATTCCTTACGGCCGGTGAGGGCCATTTTTTGGATGATCTCGTTGGCAAAGAAATCGACAAAATCAAGGTCTGTCAGATCATGGTTGATGCCGTTTGTTATAAAAATATCCTTTAGGCCATCGTTGTCCATATCAAAGAGCAGGCCGGCCCAGCTCCAGTCGGTGGCATCTACCCCGCTATAGTAGGCCACCTCTGAGAAAGAGCCGTTACCGTTGTTGAGTTGCAACGTATTTTGGATATACTGCTGGTAGAAATCTTTCTTTTGCTTGAGGTCGAAGACATTGTATCCTTCAAATTCCATAACCGATTTGACCCTTTTCTCCTCTTCGGGAAGCATATCGGTGATGAAGATATCATTGTGCCCGTCGTTGTTGATATCGCCAATATCGATTCCCATCGCAGAAAGGCTTAGGTGCGATGTCCACTTTTTGATTTCTTCACTAAAGGTGCCGTCTTGGTTGTTTATGTAGAGATAGTCACGCTCGTAAAAATCGTTCGACACATAAATATCTGGGTAAAGGTCGTTGTTGATATCGGTCACCATAACACCGAGACCAAAGCCGATCAAACTGCCATAAATACCGGCATCTTCGCTGACATCGACAAATTTGCCATTATCGTTGCGAAGCAACATATCGCCCACACCACGAAAGATGTGCGGAACCCCTTCCCAATCTTGGGCACGTACCTCTCGCTGCTCGGCATACCCCAGACTACTCACCGGAATATTGCTGTTATTTAAAATATAGGCATCCAAATCGCCGTCTTTGTCATAGTCAAAGAAGGAGGCATGGGTCGAAAAACCTGTTTTTGCCAGGTTATATTCGTACGCCATTTCAGTAAATGTAAGGTCCCCATTGTTTATATAGAGGTCATTGTCATGGTTGTTTCCCTCGAGGTTGCCCGCGTTGCTTACGTAGATATCCAACAGGCCGTCTGCATTGATGTCGACCATGACCACACCGGTAGACCATGGCTTGTTGCCCTGAACACCAGCTTTTTCGGTGATGTCCTCAAATTTCAGTCCGCCCTTGTTCAGGTACAGCCTATTGGGTTCCATATTTCCTGTGAGGTAGATATCGGCCAGGCCATCGTTGTTGATGTCGCCGATGGCCACACCACCACCATTGTAAAAATTACGGTATTTGAAAATATTGAAGTCTTTTTGGTTCTCGACCCTGTTTACAAAGTCAATGCCTGTCTGCTCGGGTTTTAGAAGTTCAAAAAGGGTCTGGTCTTTGTTTTCGGCAACCTCTTTTTCTTTAGGGTTGCACGACAGCACCAATACTGCCAATAAAAGGGTTGTTGCTAAATGTGCTCTCATCATTCTTTTTCTTTTTTGATCAAGAAAATCGGTGAATCGTTGTTGCGGCCGACTATGTAGCTTTTTTGGCCGTTTATTGTGACTTTTTCCATTGTTTTTGCTGCTCCGGAGATGTCGACGGTAGTGTCAAAACGTTCCATAAAACCACCGTTTTGGTCGTTCTGCAAAAATAGTCCATGAAGGGCATCCAATCTACCGAGCTGCGTGCTAATTTCAAAGTTGTTGCCCACGATTAACAAATCTTTATAACCGTCTGAATTGAAATCGTCTACCACCATGTCATTGACCACAGAGAACTGTGCCGCCAATGGAAAAGGCCTTTTCACGAACTGGCCATTACCTTGGTTCTCAAAATAACAGCTTGCAAGTTCGTATACATATTTTTTCTCAGCAGCCCGTAGCTTTTCTTTGCCAAAAAGGTCTTGCATTGTGGCATCGGCAAAATCTTGGTACAAAAGAAATTTTTTATTGAGGTCTGGCAGTTGCTTGACCAGCTCGTCTTTCGAGGCAAAAGGGGTCTCGATGTCTTGGTGGTAGTAGGTTACGATCGGATCTAAAGTGCCGTTTTCGTCAAAATCATTATTATAGAGTTTAATGGGTTTGTCAAGAGAGGCGCTGAACTTGCTGTTCAATCCCCAATTACCGGCAACGATATCAAAATCACCATCGTTGTCAAAGTCGTCAACCTTTACCGTGTTCCACCAACCATGGGTTTTATCAAGGCCTTTGGCCATGTAGGGCTTTAGCGCTTGCCCATCATTTAAAAAAATTGAGATGGGCATCCAATGGCCTACGACGATGAGGTCGTCATATCCGTTACCATCCAAATCTATCCACACTGCATCTGTAATATTACCGGCCCTCTCAAGATCGGGTGCTATCTGCTTGACCACATTCTTAAACTTACCTGTGCCATCGTTCTCAAAAAAATATTGTTTTGGAGTTTTTCCGAATTGAGTGCTTATCTGGTCTGAGGCCATTAAGAAGTCGATATCGCCATCTTGGTCAAAATCTGAGGGTGCGATTTTTGAAACATTTGCCGCGATTTTGGCAAACTGGTTAGGGTCAAGTGCAAATTTCCCGTTGTCGTTCAGGTATAGCCGGGGCTGTAAGGGTAGCCCCTTTTTGAATTCGTTGCCCCCACTGCCGACCAATAAATCTTTGAAACCGTCGCCGTTTACATCTATGAACGTGCTGGCCACATCTTCGTTGGTGGCATGTGCTTCGAACAGCTCTGGCTGCCAATTAGAAAAGCCCCCGGAGGCATTCTGCACATACAGGGCAGAGGACTGCTTTTTGGCCCCTCCCAAGAACAGATCATGCAGCCCATCGTTGTTTATGTCGGCCACTGCCAATGCCGGACCTTTGTTTGAACCGGCATACGGAATCAAGGGCTCACGGTCAAAATCCAAGGAAATGGGGTCTTTGTGAACAAAAGCGACCAAGGTATCGTTCATGGTGTATAATACCGGACTTGCCATTCTTTTTTCGTAGTAATTGCCAGTGGCGTTCTTTTGGGAGACCTCTAGCAACTGATTTGCCCTGACATTTTGAAGAGTCTCGAAAGCACCGCCCGGCCAAACCACTGTCAAACTATCTATAATGCTGTCTTTTCCTAGCCCTAGATGTAACTTACTGGGGCTACTGGAAAGATATCCCCTAATAACAAAATTCTCGGCTGAATAGACCTTGTTGCCCACAAAAGCGATGGCTTTGGCACCAATGCCGAATTTGTTTTTGGTAGCCCCATCGAATGTTATTTGAAGAAAATTGTTGTTTTGGGCATTGTTCTTCAGTATCAGGGCCTTTTCGTTGATGTTGCTGACGATGATGTCGAGATCGCCATCATTGTCCAGATCGGCATAGGTGGTGCCGTTGCTGAACGAAGCCCTTGCTTCTGACCATATTTCCGTGGTATTTGTAAAAGTCAAGTCCCCGTTGTTCTTAAAAAAATAGTTGGGAACTTTCTTTTCAGGAATTTCATGGATCAGCGGCATATCGGTATGGTCCATACCGGTATCGATACGTCTTTGCAGATCTTCATTGGCGATGAAGTTCATATAGTCCATATCGTTGGTCGCCCCCTTTATGCCATTGGTTATGAAGATGTCTTTGAGTCCATCGTTATCAAAATCGGCGAGCAAGGCTCCCCAAGACCATTCGGTTGCCGCAATGCCACTGATATGCGCGATTTCTGAAAAGTTCCCGTTGCCTAGGTTCAGGTGCAAGGTGTTTTGCATGTATTGGGGGGCATAACCGTTTCTGAGGTACTGTTGGTAGATGGGGTAGGCATACTCAAGGCCAGAGGTTTTGTAGGTTTTCAAATCTTCGGGAAGCATATCAAGCGAGACAATATCCATCAAGCCATCGTTATTTATGTCGGCAATATCGTTGCCCATGGAGTAGTGCGTTGTGTGCCCCAATCTAAGGTTGTCAGCTGATATCAAATCCTTAAACGTGCCATCTTGTTGATTGATGTACAGATAGTCATTTTCAAAAAAATCGTTGCCCACATAGATGTCGGGGTAGCCATCGTTGTTCACATCGCTTATGGAAAGCCCCAACCCGTAGCCGATCTTTCCTTGAAAGATGCCTGCTTCCTCAGATACCTCGATAAACTTTCCGCCATCATTGCGAAACAGAACGTCACCAGAAAGAGGGTCAAAGCGCTTTCGAATGCTTCCTCTTCCATAGGTTCTGTTGGGATGCACTGAGTGGTTCATCAGAAACATATCCAAATCGTCATCCAAATCATAGTCAAAAAAGGCCGCTTGGGTAGAGAATCCAATGAAATCCAATCCGTATTGGGCAGCTTGTTCCTCAAACAAGGGAAATCCGTTTTCATCGATTCCCTTATTGACATACAAAAGGTTTTTGCCTTTAATGGAGCGGTATCGCCCTACCTTACAGATATAAATATCTAAAAGCCCGTCGTTATTGATGTCGACATGGGTGGCCCCGGTGCTCCAGCCGGTTGCATTGTCAATGCCCGACCGGTCGGTGGCCCTTTCAAAAGAAAGATCGCCCTTGTTGATGTAGAGTTCATCTGCCACTTGGTTTCCCACAAAATATAGGTCAACAAGGTCATCGTTGTTAAAATCAGCGGCTACCACACCGCCCCCATTGTAGTAATAGAGGTAATTTAGAATGTTCAGGTCGGGCGAATCGTTTAGGCTGTTGGCAAAATGTATGCCCGTTTGGTCAGGATCCAGTGGCCTGAACAGTTTTTCCTTTCTGTCACCACATGATATACCAATAACCAATATTGATATTGCAAGTGCAAGACTCCTTATCATAAATCACCTTAAAGAAAGCAGGCAAGATAGTTAAACTTAATAAGACTATAAAGAATGTTTATCTTGGTCTTTGTTAAGGATACGGCTACGGCCGAAAAGTTGCTTAGAATCCTTCAAAAATTTGGTTAAATTGCAATCACTCAACTAACAAACTCAAAATATAATGGGAAACCTTACCACTATTGACTTCATTGTCGTTGCGCTTTACTTCATTCTTGTTTTTGGTATTGCTTGGTTTGTAACTGTAAAAGAAAAGAGCGGGGCAAGCTCGCAAGACTATTTTTTGGGCGGCCGAAACCTTGGTTGGTTTGCCATAGGGGCTTCGCTTTTTGCCAGTAACATTGGGTCTGAGCACTTGATTGGGTTATCTGGTGCGGGCGCACGGGGTGCTTTTCCTGAGGCACAGTTCGAAATTCTGGCAGCACTTATCTTGCTCTTGTTGGGCTGGGTATTTGTGCCATTCTACATTAAAAGTGGTGTATTTACCATGCCGGAATTTCTAGAGCGCCGGTACAATAGGGGTTCTAGAATGTACCTGTCGTTGATTTCTATCGTTTCTTATGTGTTGACCAAAATATCGTTCACAATTTTTGCGGGGGCCCTAGTTTTTGAGGTGTTGCTGGGCATTCCATTCTGGACGGGTGCCATTATCACGGTCATAGCCACTGGAATCTATACGGTATTCGGAGGGCTAAAGGCCGTTATATATACCGATATGGTACAATCTATCATATTCATCCTTGGTGGGGCCGCTGCTACCTATTTTGGCCTTCAGGCCATTGGCGGTTGGGACAATGTGGTGATTGCCATTCAAGACAATGCCCCAAATGCCGACACTTTTATGAGTCTCTGGCGCCATGAAGAATACCCTTGGACCGGCGTATTGCTCGGAGCGCCCATATTGGGAATCTGGTATTGGTGTACCGACCAGTTTATAGTGCAAAGGGTGCTTTCGGCCAAGAACATCAAGGTGGCCCGACAGGGTACCATATTTGGCGGTTTTTTAAAGCTATTGCCGCTGTTCATCTTCGTGTTTCCCGGTATTATAGCATATGCACTTTCGGTCACTGAATTTCCAGATATGTTTACCGTGACCAATCCAATCACCGGAGAAACCAAGACTACGACCGATGCGGCATTGCCTGCATTGATATTAAGGGTTTTGCCAGTAGGTTTTAAAGGGTTGGTGGTCGCTGGATTTTTGGCGGCCCTGATGAGCTCATTGTCAAGTGTCTTCAACAGTACCTCCACGTTGTTCACATTTGATTTCTACAAGCAATGGAAACCCCAGGCATCTGAAAAAGAACTGGTGATGATAGGAAGAGTGGCCACCGTTTTGCTTGTGATTGTTGGTTTGGCCTGGATTCCTTTTATGAAAAAGCTCACCGAGGGTGGAGGTATCTACAAGTATTTACAAAGTGTTCAGGCCTACATTTCACCGCCGATTGCCGCTGCCTTCTTGTTGGGCATCTTTTACAAGAAGATTAATGGAAAGGGTGCTCTGGCCGCCTTGTGGACGGGTTTTGTTTTGGGCATAGGTCGATTGGTTCTCGAATTTATGAGCCAAGAAGGGGGGCTTGCCATTTCTGAGACTTCTCTGCTGGGCACCTTGGTGACGATGAACTTTTTGCATTACGCCATCTTCCTATTCGTGACAAGTATAGTGATCATGGTAGTGGTAAGTCTGGGCACCCAAAAGACAGCCAAAGAATTGGATCCTGCGCTTCTTTACGATTACCATCCCACAGAGAAAAAGGAAAGTCTGTTCAAGAGCAAGGAAATTTGGCTTACAATGGCTATTATAGCCGTGGTTCTCGTGTTATGGTGGGTGTTCCGATAAACCCCATAGAAACACTTACTGTAACAACAATTTATGCCCCTATCTATAGATGGTTGGGGTTTCGTTTTACATATTCGCCAGTCGAACTTTTGGGTTTGATTCCTGGGTTACTTGCCCATGCCTTAATTTCTTTTTTTCGGGTCATGGAGACTGGAATTGTTTACATCTGCCACTTAGAACAATGTGGATAGCTATCAGCAAGAGCCGACCTTCGTTTCTAGAATATTATGGGCAACAATAAGATGCAACGAACATAACATCGAACCAACTGTAGGTTTATGGTAGGGTCTTAAGAACTTTCGGTATTTCCAATGGTTATTAAAAGCGGATGTTTGCTTGTTGTTTCAGACTTTTGGTTGCCAACGAAAACCTGAATTCCAAATGCACATAGACTGAAACAGCATATATAAAACTATTGTTAGGTTTTGATATTTTATGTAGGGAGTATAAGTGCTAGTCAACGCTAAACGGAGGAAAAACTTCATGGCTGGAACTATGCAAATAAGTGCACTTCCTTGATTGGTTTGCAAGACAGTGTGGGGAGAACCAAAAAAGGGTGGCAATTTGCCCCCCTTTTTTGGTTTTATGAACAATCAGGATTAATACCCTGGGTTTTGTTGCAAATTAGGATTCGCCAACAACTGTGGAAGTGGGATAGGGAAAAGCAATCTTGTAGCATTGCCGGTCTCATTAGATCCTTTAAACTCCCATTGACGTAGGTACTGGCCAAAGCGAATCATATCGTTTCTTCTCCAGCCTTCTGCAAAGAGCTCTCTCGCTCTTTCTGCCAAAAGCTCTTGTTCGCCTACCGCACCAAGTGGATCAACACCACGGGCAGTTCTCAACTCGTTGACCAAAGCTGTGGGGTCGCCACCACTTCTCATCAGGGCCTCGGCCTTCATCAAATGCGCATCGGCATAACGGAACTGCGGGCTATGGTTCACAAAGCCGCCATAACGTGGACTATACTTCATTACCCGTATCCCGGTACGTTCGTTATTGTTGATAAGGCTAGGCTGGCCGTTGCCATCCAAGAACTCTCTGGTAAATTGTAATGGAGCTCCTTGTCTATCGGTAAGTGGGTCTCCGGTCTCGCTGTACTGCTGACCAATCAAGAAACCAAAACCTACATTACTTCCATCGATAATGCCATTGTCATTACCATCGGCAACTTCTTCACCTGGGTTGGCAGTAATGCTTCCTACAGGCAGACCAGCTGGAGGCACACCGCCTCTACGCTCTTCTTGGCCATCCAAAGGATTGCCATCTAAGTCAACTCGGTTGCTATTGGGGTCTCCTTCGAATAGGTCATAGTATTCGGCAAGGGTGCTAAAACCGTTCCAACCACCACCACCGATACCGGTAGAGTTGTAGTGCAGTCCGTTGAAAATACGGTTTCCGATCGCTGTTGCTGCCCACCAAATGGTTTCGGTATCCGCGCTATTTCTGAACATTTCAAAGTAGTTGTCTTCAAGTTCAAAGCCATCGGCGGCGATGGCATCTACCAACGCAATGACTTCAGCCATGTCTGCAGGATTCGGAGTTCCCCCTCCACCTGTAAGCTGAGTTTCATAGATGTGCCTGTTCAATAATACTTTGGCTTTTAAGAATCTGGCCGCTGCCTTGCTCGCCTTGTCAAGGTCATCAATGGAACCAGCTGCAGTAGCAGGCAATCCAGAGATAGCTTGATCTAGGTCGTTCAAAATGAAAGTGACCGCTTCTGCGCCAGACAATACGGTTGGCAGTTCAGAATCTGGAAGCTGCGTATCCCTGAAGGGAACCTGACCGTAAAGATCAAGTGTTGTCCACATAGCATAGGCACGTAGAAATCTTGCCTCAGCCGCTGTAGTGGCATCTGCATTACTTCTTGGGTCCAATACCTGCGAGGCCAATAACTGGGCCGATGTCCATTGTTGAAATGGTGTGATGATATCGGTTTCTTCCAAGCCCCATTCGTGCTGGTGAAGTTTTCTCCAACGGCCGTTGTCTCCCCAGTCGGCACCTCTGGTCGGCACCAAAAGGGCATCGGTCGTTACCTCACGTAAGGCATAAGTGTTTGCTTGGTCGCCCAACTGGCTATAGGTTTGCCCGTAAAGAGCGTTCACACTGGCCTGCGGGTCTTGTAATCCTTGAAAACCTTCACTGATAAAAGAGTCGGTTTCCTCGATTTCCAAGTCGGTACATGAAGCGAGCCCCAGTACCGAGAGGAAGGTTAATAGATAAATTTTAGAAGAATTTCTTTTCATGATTTCTAACAATTTTTTAATTAAAAAGTAGCATTAACACCGAAGTTAATCGTCATAGGTCTGGGGAATGCTGACCAGTCTACACCTCTTGTGGGTACACCCGAGCCGAGTGTTGCAGTAGGTACGTTCACTTCAGGGTCTACACCACTGTAATCTGTAATCAAGAACAAGTTTTGACCGTTAACGGATAAACGCAAGCTCTTAAAGAGGCTATCTTCACTAAGAGGCACGTTGTAGCCAACGGTTGCGTTCTGGAACCTTACAAAGTCTCCTTTTTCCAAGAATCTGGTCGATACAGCAGTTGAGGCACCTGGGTTTTCTCCGCTGGTAACGACATCGCGTGTAATGTTTCTAGCCGTACCAATTTGGCCTGCGTTGAACAGGGCATTGGCAGTATTGTTGTACACTGAGAAACCAAATTGGCCTGCGAAAAAGGCATTAAAATCCCAATTTCTGTAGCTGGCACTCAAATTCAGACCTGTAGTAACATCAGGTAGACCATCCTCATCAACAAAAAACTTGTCAGAATCAGGATCTCCTATTCCATTACCGTCAACATCGCGATATGTTGGGTTGCCCTCAGAATCAAAGCCGAGGAACTCTGCCATGTAGTATGAGAAGAGCGACCTGCCAGCCTCAAAGCGCTGTGCAAACGCACCTGATAGGCCAGGGCCATTGATTTCACCGGTGTTGATGGCGCCTTCGAAGTCTTGGATCTCGTTCTGGTTGTAGGCAATGTTAAAAGAAGCATTGAAATTCACATCCTCGGTCTGAACAAAGTCGTATGCCAACGCAAATTCAATCCCTTGGTTAATAATGCTTGCATCAACGTTACCAAATTGGAAGGCACTCGCCGATGGAAATGCCGGTGGCAACTGCAGCAATAGGTCTTGGGTATCGTTGCGATATACATCGATGCTACCATTAAGCCTATCATTGTTGAAGCCAAAATCAAGGCCAACGTTCAAACTCAATGTTTCTTCCCACTTTAGGTCAGTTCTTTCAAAAGCCACTGGTGCCGTACCGAACTGGTCAGGGAATACCTCAAGGCTTTGTTGGGTTCCAATACCCCTGAAACGCTCCCTAGTAACAAAGTTACCGTAGCCAAGGCCGTTTTGGTTACCCACTAGACCTGCGCTTAAGCGTAGCTTAAGAGTTGAAACGTTGTCTCCAATAAAGTCTTCCTCTCCAATTTGCCATGCAAAAGCACCCGAAGGGAAGTAGCCGTATTGGTTGTCAGGGCCAAAGCGCGACGAACCATCCGCCCTAAATGTGCCTGTAAAAAGATATTTACCAGCGATGCTGTAGTTGACCCTTCCGAAGAATGACTGAAGTTCATCGGTATTGTCAAAGTTGTCAAAAGTAGCAGATCTTACCTCTCTTAAGAATTGGTACGGGATAGTCTCTGTAACCGGTGCTGGAAACAGTCTGTTGATTACCAAACCATCTGTATTGACACCGTAGGCAAACTGTTGGAAAGAGCCGTCAATAGTGTTTCTTGCAGCGTTGATGACCGCAACAAGATCACTGCTCATTCCATTCAAATCAGTTGTTCCAAAACCTCTACCTTGTGAATTAAAACCAAAAGTTCTAAAATCTTGAAAGGCATACCCGACCACAACATCCAAGTTTGAATTGTCAAACTGTTTGGTGTAGCTCAAAGTAGTTTCGAGTGTTGAGTTTTCTCGTTCCAATGAGTTGAAGGTTCCAAAACCAATACCTTCAATACCATTGAAGTTTTGCAAGTTCGCACTAAGTACAGATACATTTTCACTGTCTGAGCGGTCATAACCCAAGTTCACTTTTCCCGAAAGTTCCGGGGTAAACTTATATTCGATCGAGCCGTTCAAGAGAAAACGATTGGTGTTGGTCACGTTTTGTGTCTCGGCCAAATAGTTGGCAGGTTGGATAAGACCACCACCATCATCAAAACTTGGGCTTGCAGGCCATGTAGGGTTGGCGGAATAGGCGGCACCCAAGATGTCTCCCCTGAACCCCGCTCCTGAAGCTACTGGCGGTTTATCAATGTTTACCCGACCAATTGAGGTCTGGATACCCAACAAAAGTTTGTCATCCAAAAACCGTTGGTTCAAATTCAATCTTCCCGTAATTCTTTCGAACTCGGACTTTTCAATAACACCAAATTGTTTCTGGTACCCGAAAGTGGCCCTTACATTGCCCGAACCGTAGTTTTTTGAATAGGCGATGTTGTTATTGGTAGAAGCGGTGGATCTTAAAACTACTTCTTGCCAGTTGGTATTGGCTCCGAAGTCATTGGCTGCAGCGTTACCTCCAAATTGCTCGACAGCTGAAAGGTACTCATCCCTATCCAACAAATCGAATTTTCTGACTGGCTTTGATATACTTAGTGTAGAGCTGAACTCCAACACTCCTGTGCCACCGGCCTTACCACTTTTTGTGGTAATAATGACCACACCATTGGCGCCCCTGGACCCATAAATGGCCGTTGCAGAGGCATCTTTCAAGATACTGATGCTCTCGATGTCGTTGGGGTTCAAAAAGTTCAACGGGTTACTTACCTCGCTTCCTCCTTGACCTGTGTCTCCTGCGGCATCTGTATTTTCGCCAAAAAGAGGAACACCATCAACGACAAAAAGAGGGTTGTTGTTACCCCTAACTGAGTTAGAGCCTCGAATGTTTACCTGAACTCCGGCACCAGGCTCACCACTGGTCTGTTGAATGTTCACACCCGCGGTCTTACCTTGGATCAACTGTTCGGGCGATGCAATAATACCTTGGTTGAAATCTTCTGAGGTGACCGCAGTTACCGAACCGGTTGCGTCTTTCACCGTTGTTTGACCGTAACCGATGATTACTACCTCATCCAATGCTTGGGCATCTTCTTCCATGACCACATTAATGGTCGACTGACCATTGACCGCAATTTCTTGGGTCTTGTAACCAATGTAGCTAAACACCAGAACAGCATCGCTGCCCACATCGTTCAAGGTGTAATTACCGTCAAAATCAGTTTGGGTACCGTTAGTGGTTCCTTTAACCAAAACGCTCGCCCCAGGTAAAGGACCAGTTTCGTCAGAAACAGTACCAGATACCGTTTGAGCTTTCGCAATGCCAAAGCATAAAAATGCCCCGAGCAGCACAAAGCCTTTAAGTAGCGTAATCTTCATAAGTAATTAATTTTAAGTTGAGTTAATTTTAAATTAAACGATAAACATATGTAAAAAAAGCGTTAAAACCCTTTTATTGCTTGGCCTAACAGCCACGAAAACGGTTTCGTGTTAATAACTTTGCCAAACTACCATTTGGTCAGTTGTACCAACCGCAATTTGTGTTTTCTTCACTAATCGTATAATAGGTATAAGAAATCGTCAAATAATTGCTAAATATAGTATATTTTTATTTCTTGCCGCCTTAAGCCGTTATTTTTGGTTATAAATATGTCCGCTGTATATACTTGTCGTGCCAAAAGATGGCGAAGGTATTCTTTACCAAATAAACTCTGATTTATAACGCGATTCATGTTAAAAAAGAAGATTACCTTAAAACACATTGCCCGAGAACTTGATGTGTCTATTTCCACTGTATCCAAAGCACTGAAAAATAGCGAGGAAATCAGTCGGGATACCAAAGAGAAAATTCAGGCTTTTGCCAAGTTGTACAACTATAAGCCGAACAACATTGCCATAAGCCTCAAGAACAAGCGAACAAAGAATATCGGGGTGGTGATTCCTGACATTGTGCACCATTTTTTTACAACGGTCGTCAAAGGGATAGAGAAATACGCCAACCAAAAAGGGTATAATGTAATAGTATGTCTTTCAGACGAATCTTTTGATAAAGAGGTCATTAACATGGAGATGTTGGCCAATGGCAGCATCGATGGTTTTATTATGTCTCTTTCAGCGGGCACCCAAGAAAATGATGACTACAACCATTTAAAAGAGGTTACCGAACAGGGCATACCTGTGGTGCTATTTGATAGGGTCACTGATGAAATCGATTGTGACAAGGTGGTTATCGATGACCAGCAAGGGGGCTATATGGCCACCAAAAAATTAATCGATGAAGGGCGAAAACAAATTGCATTGCTTACCACCCATGATTATTTTAGTGTTAGCCGAGACCGTAATGAAGGATATCGAAAAGCATTGCTAGACAGTGGGCTTGAGATCAAGGACGACTATATCTTAAGACTGCCCTATATGGATATTGAAGAGCAGGTCATCAGCGATTTTTTTGATAGAATTGAGGTGGATGGTGTTTTGAGCGTCAATGAGATATTTGGAATTAACGCAATGCGGGTACTTCAGAGAAAGGGCTATGTGATTCCAGATGATATTTCGGTAATTGGCTTTACCGACGGACTGTTGTCAAAACACGCCAATCCGAGTATGACCTCCGTGGCGCAGCACGGTGATAAAATGGGAGAAATCGCTGCAAAAATGCTTATAGAAAAGGTCGAGAGCGATGTAGAGGAAGAAACATATAAAACCGAAATAATTCAGCCCACCATAGTTGCCAGGGAATCAACTTTGAACCCAAATGGTGCAGGGTCGGGAAATTAATAGCAACCAAAAAACTGACATCAAATGAATCAAGATTATATTGTGCCAGACGAGTGGTCCATTATAGAGGAGGGCTTTGACAAGAATCGCGTGAAATCATCAGAAAGCCTGTTCAGCATCGGTAACGGAGCTATGGGACAACGGGCCAATTTCGAGGAAACCTACTCTGGGCCAACCTTTCAGGGCAGTTATATAGCAGGAGTGTATTATCCTGACAAGACCAGGGTAGGCTGGTGGAAAAATGGCTACCCTGAGTACTTCGCCAAAGTATTGAACGCCCCCAACTGGATCGGTATCGATATTTCTATTGATGGAGAACCCTTAGATCTCAACACCTGTACCAAAGTCGACAACTACAGGCGTGAACTGAATATGAAAGAAGGCTGGTACCAAAGAAGTTTTGAAGCCACCATGCCCAATGGAATAGAGGTGAAGGCGGTTGTGACAAGGTTTCTAAGCCTTAAATATGATGAGGTCGGGGCCATAAAATATGAACTGGAGGTCTTGAACAAAGATGTCGGGGTTGCGGCAATGCCATACCTTGACAGTGGTATCAAAAATGAAGATAGCAATTGGGATGACCAGTTTTGGAACACCACGAATATTGTTGCTGACGGCAGCAGGGGCTTCATAGAGGCGCACACCATGAAGACCAACTTTGCCACCTGTACTTTTATGATGGCCACTGCCGAAGCCCACAACGAACAAGTAAAGCCATCATCGCCACAAAAAACCGATACCAAGGTTTCATTGACCTTCGATACTGCCCTAAAGAAAGGAGGCAAGCTTACCGTTATAAAATATGGTGGTTATACCGTTGATAGAAACCATGACAAAAACAAATTGATCGAAGCGGCGAATGAAGTGCTTGACAAGGTTTCCGCTATTGGTTTTGATGGGTTGCTGCAAACGCAGAAAAAGGCATGGGCCGATATTTGGCAGATGAGCGATATCGCCATTAAAGGAGACGTCAAGGCCCAACAAGGAATCCGGTTCAATATATTTCAACTGAACCAGACCTATTTGGGTACCGATTCGAGATTGAATATAGGCCCAAAAGGCTTTACGGGCGAAAAATATGGCGGCAGCACCTATTGGGATACCGAAGCCTATTGCATTCCCTTTTACATGGCCACCAAAAACCAAGAGGTGGCCCGAAGGCTTTTGAAATATCGCTATAACCACCTTGAAAAGGCTATTGAAAACGCCCAAAAACTGGGCTTCGAAAATGGGGCCGCCCTGTACCCAATGGTGACCATGAACGGCGAAGAGTGCCATAACGAATGGGAGATCACGTTCGAAGAAATCCACAGGAATGGGGCCATTGCGTTCGCCATATACAATTATTTCCGATTTACGGGAGATTATAGCTACATTCCTGAAATGGGCCTTGAAGTACTTATAGGTATCGCCCGTTTTTGGCACCAAAGGGCCAACTTTTCTGAACACAAGGGGCAGTACGTGATACTGGGTGTTACCGGACCCAACGAGTATGAAAACAATGTGAACAACAACTGGTATACAAACTATATAGCCAAATGGTGCATTGAGTATGCCATTGAACAGCTTGAAAAAGTAAAAGAGGGCTATCCTGATGATTACAAAAGGATTATCGGCAAAACCCATCTGACCGAGACGGAGACCGAAAAGTGGAAGAAAGTAGCCGACAATATGTACTTTCCATATTCCAAAGAACATGGCGTGTATCTACAGCAAGACGGTTTCTTGGACAAGGAATTGATACCTGTATCTGAATTGCCCAAGAGTGAACGTCCGTTGAACCAAAAATGGAGCTGGGACCGCATTTTGCGCTCGCCCTACATAAAACAGGCCGATACGTTGCAAGGGTTCTATTTCTTTGAAGATCATTTTACCAAAGAAGAGTTGCGCAAACACTTTGATTTCTACGAGCCCTTTACGGTACACGAGTCGTCCCTGTCGCCTTGTGTACATAGTATTCAAGCTGCCAAACTGGGCAGAATGGACCAAGCCTATCAGTTCTACCTTAGAACCTCGCGTCTTGACCTCGATGATTATAACAAGGAAGTGGAAGAAGGGCTGCACATTACCTCAATGGCCGGCACCTGGATGAGTATCGTCGAAGGTTTTGCGGGCATGCGAATCATTGAGGATAAATTGAATTTTACACCCCAACTTCCTGAGAAGTGGGAAGCCTATTCGTTCAAAATAAATTTCAGAAACCGCATTCTTAAAGTAACCGTGACCAAAGAGGGGTCTAGCTATGAGCTGACAGGCACCGAGGAGATGTCCATTCGGGTAAACGGCCAACGGGTGGTGCTCAAACCTGGGGAAACCATACAAGCATGAAGCCCTTTACAGTCTTAGTCTTATTGATCGGTGTATTATTGACTGTGTCATGTGCTGAAAATCCCAAAAAAAGCAAATCAGAAGAAATGCAAGAGCGAAAAAAAGTTGTTTACCAAGTTTTTACCAGACTGTTCGGCAACACCAATACCACCAACAAACCGTGGGGCACCGTTGAGGAGAACGGTGTCGGAAAATTTGCTGATTTTGACGACAAGGCGCTTCAAGAGATCAAGGCCCTAGGGGTTACCCATATTTGGTATACAGGTGTGCCACACCATGCCGTCATCAACGACTATACCACTTATGGCATATCAAACGATGATCCTGATGTGGTAAAGGGCCGTGCGGGATCCCCTTATGCAGTAAAAGATTATTATAATGTGAACCCAGATTTGGCTGTGGACCCTGCCAAACGGTTGGATGAGTTTAAGGAGCTAATCGAGAGAACCCATAAAAACGGACTTAAACTGCTCATTGATATTGTGCCAAACCATGTGGCCCGTCGTTATGAGGGGTTGACCAATCCTGAAGGGATTGAAGATTTTGGGGTCAGTGACGACACCTCCGTCGAATACACCAGAAACAATAACTTTTACTACATACCGGGTACAGCTTTCAAGGTGCCCGAGTGGCAAGATGGTTATCGGCCCTTGGGTGGCGAAAACCATCCCTTGGCCGATGGTAAGTTTACCGAAGAGCCCGCAAAATGGACGGGCAATGGCTCGCGTGCGCCACAGCCCCAACAAAATGATTGGTACGAGACCGTTAAAATCAACTACGGGGTGCGGCCCGATGGCAGCAAAGATTTTGAAAAGTTGCCCCCTGAATATGCCATGAAGGGTTATGAAGACCACTTTGAGTTTTGGAAGGATAAAGATTTGCCCGACTCTTGGTATAAGTTCAGGGATATTGCCCTCTATTGGCTAGATTTTGGGGTCGATGGTTTCAGGTTCGACATGGCAGAAATGGTGCCCGTAGAGTTCTGGAGTTTTTTGAACGCTTCCATAAAAATGAAAAACCCCGATGCGTTCTTGTTGGCCGAGGTCTATAACCCGGGCCTTTACCGTGATTACATCCACAAAGGAAAAATGGATTATCTCTACGACAAGGTAGAACTGTACGATAGCATCAAACATATTATGCAGGGCCATGGGTGGACAGACCATATACCTGTTGTACAGAATGGGTTGAAAGATATCGAGCACCATATGCTACATTTCTTGGAGAACCATGATGAACAGCGAATCGCAAGTCCTGAATTCGTAGGAGATCCAGAAATTGCCAAGCCGGCCATGGTGGTATCGGCCACCATCAGTACCTCACCGACCATGATCTACTTCGGTCAAGAAGTGGGTGAAGATGGTTCTGAAGAGGCAGGCTTTGGAAGGCCCAGCAGAACTTCCATCTTTGACTATATCGGTGTGCCTGCCCATCAACGGTGGATGAACAACAAAAAATTTGATGGTGGACAATTATCCGAAAAAGAAAAAAGCCTGCGTGACTTTTACAAAAACTTATTGAATTTCACCATCAATAGCCCTGCGTTGATGGGCGAATACCAAGAAATCCATTTTTACAATAAAGATAACACACCCACTTACGACCATCGCGTGTTGTCGTATGTTCGCTGGTCGTTCGACGAAAAGCTGGTTATAGTCTCTAATTTTGATCGGGAGAAAAACTATAGGTTCGATTTGAAGATTCCTCAAGATATCATAGCCAAATGGGGCTTGGCCGATGGCATCTATCCGTTGAAAGAAAATCTCTATGGGGAACAAAAAAACAAGTTGAAGGTTGAAGAAGGGCAAGGAAAGATTGCCATTGAGCTTGACCCTTTACAGTCTTTTATTTTTCGTATTGCCCAATAAAAGAGCGGGCCTTGGCCCGCTCAGATATTTTATCATGGGTTTTTGGCACTCGTGGCTCTATAGATCATGGCAACTATTACCCCGATGATGGTGTAGTAGATGATGTTGATTACAGCATCCATAAGATGTCCGGTAAGATCCATCATAGTAGAGGTGGCGAACCAAATAAGGCCCATTCCCAATCCGACGAATACACCTATCCAAAGGCCAAACTCGGCTCCTTCTTTGGCAGAGTGATGGCCCCGTGCCCATTTCCCATAAAGGGTGCTAAAGGCAAAGGCCCCTATCAAGCAACCCAAGAATAAGTGGATGAAATCAGGTTCTTCTTTCATCACATTGGTCAGGGTGTGGCCTTCCATCAGGCTTTCACCCAACATTCCCCAAAAAACGTACCCTAGTACGAACATGGAAATACCACTGACAAGAGTGGCCAATAAATTTGATTTCGAAAACATGTTGGTTTATTTAATCGGTTAGTAATATGGCAAATCTATTAAATATATTTTACGAATATCACATCAACAAAATGAAAATATTTAATAAATTTCAATTTTAATGTTAATACAATGGGTATTTATGAGTTAGATTAGGTCTATTGAGTTCTGTTTCCAAATTGTATTTTTGTGCAGCATAATCTTTGAATATGGGAAAGACCGCGATAGCACTAATTGTAATAATGGTATTTTTTGGATGCTGCAATATGAGAAATTCCGTTCCTTTGGTCATTGGGCACAGGGGTGCCATGGGCCATGAGACCGAAAATACGTTGGCTTCTGTTAAAAAGGCAATGGAGTTGAATGCAGACATGATCGAAATTGACGTATTTAAGATTGATAGCGGTGAAATTGTAGTGTTCCATGATGAGCGCCTCGAAAGACTTTCCAATGCCGGGGGAAGAATAGAAGAGTACAACATCTTTGATTTGAGACAAGTGGTGCTTGATGGCAACCACCAAATACCAATGCTTCAAGATGTGCTTAAGCTCATCAACAACCAGACCACTCTGAATATAGAATTGAAAGGAGCGGATACCGCAAACCGTGTCAACTTCATACTTGATTATTATGTAAGGGAAAAAGGCTGGTCTTGGGATAATTTTTTGATTTCCAGCTTCAACTGGGATGAGTTGAAAAAAATGCGTGAAGCAAATCCTGATATTGCCATCGCTGTATTGACCGAAGAAGACCCCTTACAGGCAATTCCCGTAGCAAAAGAATTGAATGCGGTCGCCATCAACCCTGATTATAGGCAATTGACACAAGAAATAGTTGACAAAATTCAGGATGCAGGTTTTAAAGTCTATACATGGACGGTCAACAACCCTGAAGACATCGAAAAGATGAAAGAATTTGGGGTTGACGGTATCATTTCTGACTATCCAGAACGTGTTCGTTGATGTTTGATGTTATCGTTGTTGGTGGCGGTGCGGCCGGTTTTTATGGGGCCATCCACATGGCCCGGGCTAACCCGAAGCTCAAGATAGCCATTTTTGAACGCGGTAAAAACGTACTGTCAAAGGTAAAGGTCTCAGGTGGGGGCCGCTGCAATGTGACCCATGCGGAATTTTCACCTCACGAACTGGTTAAAAATTATCCCCGTGGCGAAAAAGAACTGTTGGGCCCATTTCATGAGCACTGCACGGGTGACACCATGGCCTTTTTTCAAGAAAACAGCATCGCCTTAAAAATTGAGGAAGATGGCCGTGTCTTTCCCAAGAGCGACTCTTCTCAGACCATTATCGATTTTTTTCTGTCCGAAGCTGACCGATTGGGCATTACCATTTTAAGAAACAGTTCGGTCAAAGAATTTAAGGTTGACGGTCAAGGCCAGTGGCAGGTGACCACCATGAATAAGCATTACTTCGCCAAAAAATTGTTTTTGGCCACTGGAAGCAATGGCAAAATCTGGAAATTACTGGAGCAGATGGGCCATACCATTGTGCCCCCTGTGCCATCGCTTTTTACGTTTAATATCAAAGACTCCCGTATCAATGGCCTACAGGGGATATGCTGTAATGTTTCAGTGGCAGTTTATCAAAAGAACAGGTACAACCCAAAAATCAAGATACAGCTCAAAAGCGGATTGCCAAAAAAACCCGAAATGGTTTCCGAAGGGCCATTGCTCATTACCCACTGGGGGCTCAGTGGCCCGGCTATTCTGAAGCTTTCGGCCTGGGGGGCCAATTTGCTGCACGACCTACAATATGACTTTAGGGTCGAGGTCAACTGGATGCCCGAATATACCACTGAATCGATGTATGGGTATCTAAGGCAGATCAAAGAGATGGAACCCAAAAAGACCGTAATAAAAAGCAGGGCCATCGAAATACCGCAACGTTTATGGTACCGGTTGGTTTTGGCCGCCGGAATCGAAAAAGATTTGAAATGGGCCAGTGCCACAAATGATGACCTTAAAAATTTGGCAAAAGAATTGACCGCCTGTTCTTTAAAGGTGAATGGAAAAAGCACGTATAAAGAAGAATTTGTGACCGCCGGGGGTGTCGATTTAAAGGAAATCAATTTCAAGACGTTTGAAAGCAAAATTGTGCCCAACCTCTATTTGGCAGGCGAAATTATCAACGTCGATGCCATTACAGGGGGTTTTAACTTTCAAAATGCTTGGACAGGGGCCTATATTGCTGCCAAGGCCATCTCTACTGACTTTAGTTAAGGGCCAACATCAAAAAAGCCGCCAAACAACCTCCGATTATTGGGCCCACTACAGGAATCCAAGAATAGTCCCAATTATTGGAACCCTTGTTTTTCAAAGGCAGCAGTGCATGAACGATTCGGGGACCCAGATCACGCGCAGGGTTTATGGCATACCCCGTAGTGCCGCCAAGAGACAGGCCTATTGCCCAAACAAGCAAGGCCACGGGCAAAGCGCCCAAAGATCCCAGACCAATAATAATGGGCTTTGAATCATTGAGGGTCGCATCGCTGAAATAAAGCACTGTGAAAACCAACACAAAAGTGCCCAAAACCTCACTGAACAGGTTCAACGCCGTATTGGGAATGGCCGGGGACGTACAAAAAACGCCCCGTTTGGTATTGCCATCTTCGGTGGCATCAAAATGTTCTTTGTTCACCAGCCACACACAGAAGGCAGCCAACATGGCACCGATAAACTGGGCCAAAATATAAGGGGGTACTTCTTGCCAAGGAAATTTTCCGGCAACCGCCAATCCCACTGTTACCGCCGGATTGATATGTGCCCCACTGTAAGGGGCCGCCACCACCACCCCTACATATACGGCCATGGCCCAGCCCGTTGTAATGACAATCCACCCTCCATTGTTGCCATACGTTTTAGAAAGGGCAACATTGGCAACCACGCCACAGCCCAAAAGCATTAATAAAAAGGTGCCGATGATCTCGGCCACAAATGGTGTCATAGTTCGGTTATTAGGTTATTGGTTATCAGTTATTTGTTTAGTGTATCACAAAAAGTGATACCATGATATGGTCGGGTCAATAATTGAACATATGATTGCTGTCTAGTCACCATCAACTATTTTTTGACCAATGTTCAAGAGCGTCAATGGCCCGATACCAGCCCTTGATTCCATCTTCGATGGGTCTTCTGTCAGGCGTGGGGCTGAAATGCACATCGGCCTCCCAAATATCCTGTATTTCTTCGGCGCTGTTCCAATATCCAACGGCCAATCCGGCAAGATAGGCCGCACCCATTACGGTGGTCTCCACAATTTTTGGGCGCACCGTGACCGTGTTCAACACATCGGCCTGAAACTGCATCAACATATTGTTGACGGTGGCCCCACCATCGACCCGTAATTCTTTGATGGATATTCCTGAATCGGCCTCCATCGCTTTTAAAATATCCATGGTCTGATAGGCGATGGAATCCAAAGCTGCCCTTGCTATATGGGCATCTGTGCTACCGCGTGTCAGCCCAAAGATGGTGCCCTGGGCATGTTGGTTCCAGTGCGGAGCGCCCAATCCCGCGAATGCGGGAACAAAATAAACACCCTCCGCACCATCAACCAAACCTGCCAGTTTTTCTACCTCAGAAGAAGTTTTAATGATCTTCAAGCTGTCGCGAAGCCATTGTACCACCGCTCCCGCAACAAAAATGCTTCCTTCAAAGGCATAATGTGTTTTCCCGTTGATTTTCCAGGCAACGGTCGTCAATAGATTGTTCTTTGAGATGATGGGCTTTTCACCAATATTCATCAGCATAAAACAACCGGTGCCATAGGTATTCTTGACCATGCCCTGTTTGGTGCACATCTGCCCAAAAAGGGCCGCTTGTTGATCGCCGGCAATGCCCGAAATGGGGATTTTGCCCGCAAAGAAATTCGGACTTGTATGGCCATACACCTCGCTTGATTGGCGTACTTCGGGCAAGGTGCTCTTTGGAATGGTGAACAGTTCGAGCAGTTCGTCATCCCAGTCCATGGTATTGATATTGAATATCAATGACCGAGAGGCATTCGCTACATCGGTGATGTGCAGGTTGCCTTGGGTCATCTTCCAAATGAGCCAAGAATCAATGCTGCCCCATGCCAATTCGCCTGCTTCGGCGCGTTTTCTGGCCCCTTCGACATGGTCTAAAATCCATTTCACTTTCGTGGCGGAAAAGTAAGAGTCGATGACCAGACCAGTCTTTTTTCGAATCAATTCAGCCTTACCCTCTTTATTGAGTTGATCGCAAAAATCGGCCGTTCGTTTGTCTTGCCAGACAATGGCGTTGTAAATGGGTTCGCCGGTATTGCGGTCCCACACAACGGCCGTTTCACGTTGGTTGGTAATACCGATGGCAGCGATTTGGGCAGCATCCAATCCCAACTTTGAAACCGCCTCGGCGGCGACACCGGCTTGGGTTGACCAGATTTCTTTGGCATCGTGTTCGACCCATCCCGGTTTCGGAAAAATCTGTGTGAATTCTTTTTGCGCCACCGAGACGATGGCTCCCTTTTTATCGACAACAACGGCCCGTGAGCTGGTGGTGCCCTGATCTAGGGCGAGAATATACTTGTCCATGAATGCGAATCAAAAATGTGTCTGAATTTACTAAAATAAATCAGTAGATTGGAAGTGGATTTTTTAAAGTGAAGGAATGCAAACCTATATCGCCCTGTTAAGGGGCATTAATGTCAGTGGCCACAAGACCATAAAAATGGCCGATTTGCGGAAAAGCCTTCACAAAAGAGGATTTGAAGGGGTACAGACCTATATTCAAAGTGGGAACATCGTTTTTATAAACAAGGGCGGGGAGCTGTTCGAACTTGAAGAAGGCATTAAAAAGGCCATTCTTGATGATTTCGGATTTGATGTGCCGGTTTTGGTGAGAACGGCAGAGGATTTAGAAAATATCTTGAAGAACAATCCTTTTTCCAAAGAAGAAAATACAAGGCAGTTGTTCTTTGTACTGCTAAAACAGCCACCGGCCAAAGCCTTGATCGATGAATTCAATAAATTAAAATTTGAAGGCGAAGACTTTCACATTACCAATGCCTGTGTGTACCTGAATTGTAAAATTGGCTTTGCAGAGGCCAAACTAAACAACAATTCAATCGAGCGCAAACTAAAAGTCGAGGCTACTGCCCGCAATTTGAGAACCATACAAAAGTTGATTGAAATGCCTGGTTAAAGTTTAAAAGGCCCCTGGCCCCAAAAGGGGGAATTCACAATTCAATGCCTAGACCCACGTATGTTGCGAACGTCATTGCAACCTCAAAAATTCGTGTTTTTTGTGTCTAAAAACCATTGCACTTGAATCTTGAGCTTGCGCTTTCCTCCTGTTTGGGTAGGTTAGGAAGGGCTTAATTCATCTCCCAAATCTTGTAATTCAATACGGCCGCGAAGCAGACCCAAAGAAAGTAAGGAACCATTAATACGGCAGCTGTTTTGCTGACCACTTTGAACCAACGAATAGTCAAAAAAATAAGTATCAATAGCGTTAAAATGACTATCAAGGCCCAAAACGGACTTTGAAATCCAAAGAAAACAATGCTCCATAGCGCATTGAACAGCAATTGGAAGGCAAAATGGTACAACGCTGTTTTGACCCATAGATGGTAGATGCCCTTGGCCCAAACGATACCGGCGGCCACGCCCATCAAAATATAGAGAACTCCCCAGACGGGCCCAAAAATCCAGTTCGGCGGATTAAAACTCGGTTTGTTCAGGGTCTGGTACCAATCATTGACCGAGCTTTGGGTGGCAAAACTCGCCAATATGCCTATCAAAAGGCATACGGTCATCGATATGGCGATGTAAACGAGTTTTTTTTTCATGGTTGGCACCTGTCACTACTAAAATAGGAAATTCTCACAATTGTGTGAACAGGTGCCACCTCGTATGTATCTTTGCCCAAATTGTTTTTTGATGACAGAAAAGGATTTTCTTTCTAAAAAAGCCGATGGCCTGGCAACAGGCGGAAAGGTAACGTGGAAGGCACCCAGCAATATTGCACTGGTGAAGTATTGGGGAAAGAAGGCCAACCAGATTCCCGCGAACCCATCCATTAGTTTTATGTTGGATGCCTGTGCCACGACGACAACGCTCTCATTCGAAAGAAAGAAAACCGCTGGTGAAGAATTTTCATTCGATTTTTACTTTGAGGGAAAACCCAAAGAAAGCTTCAAAGCAAAAATCAGCACGTTTTTCGGGCGGGTCGAGAGTTATCTGCCTTTTTTGAAGCAATACCATTTTGTGATCGAAACATCAAATTCATTTCCGCATAGCTCAGGAATAGCCTCTTCTGCCAGTGGAATGGCGGCTTTGGCGCTTTGTCTTCTTTCAATCGAAAAAGAGGCTGACCCTGCAATGTCAGAAGATTTTTTTATCAGAAAGGCCTCCTTTTTGGCCCGGTTGGGGTCGGGCAGTGCCTGTCGCAGTATTGAGGGAGATGTGATTCAATGGGGCGAGACACCTACGATACCCGAAAGCTCTGATTTATATGGAATCAAATATCCTTATCCGGTACACCCAAATTTCAAGAACTTTCATGATACCATTCTGTTGGTGCACAAGGGCCAGAAGCAAGTGAGCAGTTCGGTGGGGCATGATTTGATGCACGGCCACCCGTTTGCCGAAAAGCGGTTTCAGCAGGCGCATGGCAATCTTGAAAGGCTGAAAGCCATTTTTTCCGATGGAAACCTTGATGCCTTCATTGAAATCGTTGAGAGCGAGGCACTGACGCTGCACGCCATGATGATGACCAGCCAACCCTATTTTATGCTGATGCAGCCCAATACACTCGAAATCATCAATAAAATTTGGGAGTATCGAAAAGAGACCGGGCGACATGTCTGTTTTACCTTGGATGCAGGGGCCAATGTACATGTACTGTACCCAGAATCTGAAAAGAAACCGGTTTATCAGTTTATCTGTGAGTCATTGTTGCAGCATTGCGAGAACGGCCACCACATTTGTGATCGAATAGGTTTTGGGGCAAAAAAATTGTAAATTATCGTTATAATATTCGACCGAAATCGTCGATTCAGTACATTTGCACATCAAACGTCTGATAATTAGCTATGAAAGGTCCATTGTTTTATTCAAAAATTCTGCTATTCGGGGAGTACGGCATCATCAAAGATTCCAAAGGACTCTCCATTCCCTATAACTTTTTCAAAGGGGCGTTGAAGACCACCGAGAATCTATTTGAGGAAGCCAAAAAGTCAAATGAGGGCCTAAGGCGTTTTGCTGATTATTTGGAAGAAATACAAGATGATGGGTTGGTCACCTTCGATATTTCTTCGATGAAGGAAGATGTTTCAAAAGGAATGTATTTTGATAGTTCTATTCCCCAAGGCTACGGTATCGGAAGCAGCGGGGCCCTAGTGGCGGCCATCTATGATAAATACGCCCATGATAAGATTACGGTATTGGAGAACCTTACCCGAGAAAAACTGCTGAAACTAAAGGATATTTTTGGCAAGATGGAATCGTTTTTCCATGGTAAATCGTCAGGTCTTGACCCCTTGAACAGTTATTTGAGCCTGCCCATTTTGATCAATTCAAAAGACAATATAGAGTCGACCAGCATACCTTCACAGAACAAAGAGGGCAAGGGCGCTGTCTTTCTGCTCGATAGCGGCATGACGGGAGAAACGGCCCCCATGGTACAGTTGTTCATGGAAAAGATGAAACAAGAGGGTTTTAGAAATGTGATAAAAGACCAGTTTGTCAAACATACCGATGCCTGTGTCGAGCACTTCCTGAACGGCGACATCAAAGGACTGTTCGGGCATGTAAAGCAACTTTCGCACGTAGTGCTCGACCATTTCAAGCCCATGATTCCCAAGCAGTTCCACTCTCTTTGGAAAAAGGGGATTGAGACCAACGATTACTACCTAAAACTTTGTGGTTCTGGCGGCGGCGGCTATATTCTCGGCTTCACTGAAGATATCGACAGGGCCCGAAAGGCTTTGAAGGGCCACAAGCTAGAGGTGGTCTACAATTTCTAGAAATACGTAATGCTCAACAGAAAGCAAAGGTTCTATCTCTTCAAATTGCTGAGCCTTTTTTCTGTGGTACGTGGGTACAACATACTCATGATTACATTGGCACAGTACCTGGCTTCTATCTACATTCTGGCGCCAGACCTGCCATTGGCAAAGGTGGTTTTTGACCTCAACCTTTTTTTGATTGTCACCGCTTCAGCCCTCGTTATCGCCGCGGGGTACATCATCAATAACTTCTACGATGCCGAAAAAGATCTGATCAACAAGCCCACAAAAAGCATGTTGGACAGGCTTGTGAGCCAGCGGTTTAAGTTGACCACTTATTTTGTGCTCAATTTTGTGGCAGTCTTCACCGCCAGTTATATTTCCTTTCGGGCCGTACTGTTCTTTTCGGCATATATTTTTGGCATTTGGTTCTACTCACACAAACTAAAGCGAATTCCGCTATTGGGCAATTTTGTCTCTGCCACTCTTGCCATTGCACCCTTTTTTGTGGTTTTTGTGTACTATCGAAATTTTGAAACCGTCATCTTTGTACATGCTGTTTTTCTTTTTTTGCTCATTCTGGCCCGTGAAATGATAAAAGATCTAGAAAACATGCCCGGTGACATGGCGCAGAACTACCGCACCATTCCCCTGATTTTCGGCCCACGGGTTTCAAAGGCATTGGTCACCTCGTTGGCCGTATTGACCTTGATACCCGCTTACCTTCTCATAAAGATATTCGATGTGGGGTATATGTACCTGTATTTCTGGGGAAGCATCATTTTATTGGCACTGTTCATATTCCTGCTTTGGAAAGCAACCGGAAAAAAACATTATGTATGGCTGCACAACATCTTAAAGTTCATCATTGTTTTGGGTGTTTTCAGTATTTTGTTGATTGATGTGGACCTGGTCTTAAATAGGATTTTATGAAGGAAAATGAGTTGAAAGTCGCCCTGGCACAGATAGCCCCTGTTTGGTTAGATAAAAAGGCAACCCTTGAAAAAATCCTTGTGGCAATTCAGGAAACAGCCAAAGAGAAGACCGAGCTTTTGGTCTTTGGTGAAGCACTGTTGCCCGGCTACCCATTTTGGTTGGCCTATACCGATGGCGCGGCTTGGGATTTGCAATTGAACAAAGAACTACATGCCCATTACGCACAAAACTCCATACAGATTGAAGCAGGTGAACTGGATGCCATATGCCAGATGGCCAAAGAAAATCGAATGGCTCTTTATCTAGGCATGATCGAGCGGGCCAAAGACCGCGGAGGACACAGCCTGTATTGTGCATTGGTCTATATCGACCAACATGGGGAAATCAAATCGGTACACCGAAAACTGCAACCCACCTATGATGAACGGCTGACCTGGGCGCCCGGTGATGGTAATGGGCTGCAGGTACACCCCTTGAAACAGTTCACCGTTGGCGGACTCAATTGTTGGGAGAATTGGATGCCCCTGCCCCGTGCAGCCTTGTATGGTCAGGGCGAAAACCTACACGTTGCGGTATGGCCCGGCAACTTGAACAACACGAAAGACATTACCCGATTCATTGCCCGCGAATCAAGAAGCTATGTGATTTCGGTTTCATCGATGATGACCCAAAAGGATTTTCCTTCCGATACGCCACATTTGGATAAAATCTTGGAAAAGGCTCCTGATGTTTTGGCCAATGGTGGCTCATGTATCGCTGGCCCTGATGGCGAATGGGTTTTGGAACCTGTTGTGGGTGCAGAGGGAATCATCCATCATACCATCGATATCAACCGAGTCTATGAAGAACGACAAAATTTTGACCCTGTGGGGCACTATTCTCGTCCGGATGTGACAAAGTTATTGGTCAATAGAGAACGGCAGTCAACGGTTTTTTTTAAATAACAGGTTAATATGTTGTACAATGGTCTTGGCAATATATTGAAACAACGAATCTGGCTTGCATCCATTCTTTGACTATCTTTGCGAAAATTTAAGGACTGATGGCGAAATCAGACAACTACAAGGGCCGAAAGGCTTCGGGCAGGCAAGGTGGCAGTTATAGAGAAAAAAGTAATGCCCGTGGCAATTCTCCGATAAAACGAAGCCAACAACAAAAAGAGACAGCACCCCAATTAAAAAAGGACCCCAATCTTATTCGTTTGAACCGTTTTATTGCCAATGCGGGGGTTTGTTCCCGAAGAGAGGCCGACACCTTCATCAAAGCGGGCAATGTGACCGTAAATGGCAAGGTGATTACCGAGATGGGGCACAAGGTAAAGCGCACTGACGATGTGCGGTTTGATGGGCGAAAGCTGAACCCCGAGAAAAAGGAGTACGTGCTGCTCAACAAGCCCAAGAACTTTATCACCACTACCAGCGATGAAAAAGGGCGTAGAACCGTGATGGAACTGGTTTCAAGTGCCTCAAAGAACCGTCTCTATCCCGTGGGCCGTTTAGATCGCAACACTACAGGACTCCTTCTCTTTACCAACGATGGCGATCTGGCCAAAAAATTGACCCACCCAAAACACGGGGTCCGCAAGATTTACCATGTACACTTGGACCAAAACCTAAAAATCGCCGACCTGCGAAAGATTCGTGAGGGCCTGCAGTTGGAAGATGGCAAAATAGAGGTCGATGAGGTCGACTACGTAAAGGGTGCCACCAAAAAGGAAGTGGGCATCGAAATTCATTCGGGCCGCAACCGTATTGTGCGCCGCATCTTTGAGCATTTGGGCTATACGGTGACAAAACTAGATCGTGTGGTTTTTGCCGGACTCACCAAAAAAGACCTGCCGCGAGGCCATTGGCGGCCTTTGACGCAACAAGAGGTGATCAATTTGGGGATGATAAAGTGAGAAGGGGAGATTTCACTTGGCTTTTTTCAACCCTTGTTATTGTCTTGATATTTGTATGGATTTCCAATGACCCAAAGGGGGTCACTGATATGAACATTCATGACACTTATTTTGTAATTGCCAACGAATATTTCTGGTTTTGCATTACCGTAACCATTTTTTCTTTCAGCTATTTATTGAAGTGTTTGCTAAATGGTTTCTCGAGCAGGTCATCTAACCTTATATTGTTGGTTTCATGGGGTTTGACTGCGTTTATTATAGTTCCCGCAAGTCAGTTTTTGTTTATGGCTTCAGGTTTTGATGATGGCTTGGAGGGTACCCCAACAGCTGATTTTTGGAAAAACGTATACCTTGGTTTAAAGGTGTTCTATATTTTGGTTTTGGCAGTATTTGGCTTTTTGGCCTTTAAAACAGGGCAAAACTGGGGCAATAAGTAATCAATTGCAAGTGATAAAACGCCTTTTTTATATTTGACCATCAATCAACAGCGTAGCCATTTCCTGCACGATAACTGAGGACAATACCGTGGGTGTTGCCTATGGGCGAGTCGGCACTGCCTTGGGTATAACTATAGAGCGCCCTAAAATTTTTAAAGAGGTAGAAGCCGGCAAAAGCGTTCAACGTGTTGCTGGTTCTATAGCCTGCGCCGATTTCAACGGTATTTTTGATGTTTACCGATAGGTTGGCATCGACCTGAAAGGGTGCCCCTGATTCATACTTAAAGAGCATACTGGGTTTGAACACGAAATCGGGCTGAAAACGGCTTAGGGCGATATGATATCCGGTATACGCGTAAATGGGCCGTGATAGCTGTAGATTGTCTTGGTTGGCAAAAGTGTCGCCCAATAGATTGGGCATGGATGCCCCCACAAAAAAGTTGCCATGGCCAAAAAGTATGCCCGCACCTGCCAATGGCAAAGTTGTGTTGACGTTCTCGGTAAAGTTGGGGTCGTCTTGTATGCCCAAGCCCAAGAGGTCTTGGTTGTACAGCAGTGCCCCTGCATTCAGGCCAAAAGAGATAAAGGTACGATCATAGACTTTCCAGTAGGGGTGCCTGTTGTCGTTCAAATAAATCTTGTACGAATAGGCGGCAAAAATCTGTGTTGCTGAAGTAACCCCGATCTCATCGTTTATGACCCCCGCACCGAGTCCCATTTTCTGGTTTTGCAATGGCGTGTTGAAGGTGAAAGCAAAGCTTCTCGGAGTGCCTTGAAAATCTGGATTGCCGAACCCAATGTTGCTCAATGTGGCCTCTGCACCATCAAATACTCCGGCATAGGCCGAGTTGATGACAAAGGTGTTGTAATTGTATTCCGTAAAGGTCGGGGTCTGTTGCGCCCATGCCAAATATGTGGAGGCAATGGCAAAAACCACCATTGAAAAAAACTTTTTTGCCATAGTCTTATCGCTTTAACACCAAGTACCCTTGGGTAGTCTTTAGATTATGTTCTTCTGGAATGTTGATTTGAAAAAAATAGGTGCCCTCAGGAAGCTGTCCGGCCCCCATACCCGTCAACTGGTTGGCCTCGCCCCTGAATACATTTCCGGCATTGTCATACCCCTCGATCTTGAACACCATATCACCCCAGCGGTTAAAGATTATCACCGTATTGGCAGGATGGTTCTCTATTCCGTTGATTTCCCAATAATCGTTGATGCCGTCTCCATCGGGTGAAAACCCAAAGAGGGTTTCTGCTTGGCCTTCTTCCCTAAGTCCAATTGTAGTGAACGATTCTTCGTTGCATCCCAGGGCATTGCCTTGGGCATTGTAGGGAGTGATCGTCACGTAAATCTGCTGGGCATTCGGCAAGTTTTCGGCCAAATCATACGAGGTCAACAGTCCTACATCCTCCCCATTCAAAATATCATTGCCCCCAGAATCGGTTCCAATGGTCAATCGATAACCGTCGGCTGCGGCAATGCTATCCCAAGAAATGTCGGTATCAACGGCAACATCCATTGCCCCATCTGCAGGGGTGTTCAACCGGGTACAGTTTGGTACCGAATTACCCATGTCGTTGAAGGTGGTAAAGCTTTCTTCGACACATCCGGTGGCATCTCCCACAGAATTGTAGGGTACGATGGTCACAAAAATCTCGGTATTCATCGGCAGGTCATTAGGCAGGTCAAAAAAGGTGACATTGCCCACGTCTGCAGAATCGAGAATGTCGTTTTGCCCTGAAGCGGCTCCTACAATCAATCGATAGCCGTTGGCATTTGAAACAATATTCCATGATAGATTTATATCGATGGGAATATCGGCAGAACCATTGTTCGGACTTAGCAATGAAGTACATTCGGGTATGGTAGGTTCTTCACCGGTCACAAAAAACGCTTCAGTACAGCCTATCGCATCACCTGTGTCGTTATAGGGTACTATTAGTACATAGATGTCACTGTTCTCCGGTAGGTCGTTGGGCAAATCGAAGACCGTCACATTCCCGACATCTACATCATCTAAAATATTGTAGCTCACCGATGCCCCATCGCGGATACTCAATCGGTATCCATCGGCATTGTTTACCGAATTCCAAGTTAAATCGGTTGTGATGGAAATATCGACCGCTCCGTCAATCGGGCTGACCAATGTTGTGCAGCTGGGTATCGTTGGGGTGCTGGTCGTGAAACTCTCCTCAGAACAATCCAAAGCACTTCCAACGGAATCGTAGGGCACTATGGTTACAAATATCTGGGTATTGGCAGGTAAATCTGTAGCCAGGTCATAAGTAGTTGCATTTCCGACATCCACATTGTTCAAAATATCATTGCCGCCCGATGAAGTTGCCACTGTTAAACGGTACCCATCGGCAATAGGTTCGGTTTCCCATGTCAAGTCGGTCGTCACGGAAACGTTGGTCGCACCATTTAATGGATTGATCAATCGTACGCAGGCCACAGTGGAAGCAAGGTCTGTGGTGAAGCTTTCTTCGCTGCATCCTACTGCATCGCCTACAGTATTGTAGGGGGTTGTCAAAACATAGATTGTTGTTCCATGTGGTAGGTCACTGGGCAAATCGTAGGTGGTCACATTGCCCACATCGAAATTGTTCAGAATATCGTTTGCTCCCGAAGAAGTACCAACGGTCAACCTGTAACCTGTAGCTTCTGTTATTGCGTTCCATGTTACATCAGTATCCCATGGCACGTCTGCCGAACCGTTTGCAGGATTTGAAAGTGTTGTACAACTTGGCACGGTCGCCACATTGGTTGTGGTAAAGCTTTCCTCGGTACAGTCCATGGCACCCCCAGCAACATTATAAGGTGTCACCGTTACATAGATTTCGGTGTTTTCAGGCAGATCGGTGGGTAGATCATATGTGGTTACGTTGCCCACGTCAAAATTGTCAAGAATATCGTTGTTGCCAGTGGTTGTGCCGATAGTTATTCGATACGCGTCGGCACCATTGGCGTGGTTCCATGAAACATCGGTATCAATGGCAACATCGAGAGCACCGTTTTCGGGTGATACCAGGGAGGTGCAATCGGGTACTACATAATCACTGCCCGTGGTAAATGATTCTTCGGTGCATCCGCCCAAACTTCCATCTGAAAAAACGGGCGTGATATTAACAAAATAAGTTGTGTTGAAAGCTAGGTCGGTGTCAAAGTTGAACGTTTCCACTTTGCCCACATTGGTAGCGGGCACAACATCTGAAGCTCCGGTTGCGGTGCCCACGGTCAAGATATAACTGCAAGCACTTGGGTTTTCTCGCCAAGTTAGGCCAGTGGTCACAGGCACATCGGTAGCAGCGTTCAATGGGTTTATTAGGGATGCACACGTCTTGTTGACGTTGATGTTCAGCGAGATGTCGTTTCGAACCAACAACAGGTTTTTGCCATCGGTGCCCGGTGGATTTGCGTTTTCAAAAGGCACAAGATCACTGGTTATCTCACAGTAATAGACACCGGCATCACAGTCATCCAATTCGATCAATACCAATTCTGGGCTATCGGGGGCACCTGCCAAGGGCATACCATCTTTGAACCATTGGTAATGGTTCTGGCTACCACGCACAATGGTGGTCAGGGTGATGTCTTCACCAGCATTTCTCGTGAAGTTTTCAATGTTGTTGACCTTGGCTTGGGGAGCGTAATGATACTCGGTCATGATGGGCAGCTCTGTACTACTGAAAGTGTTGGTTGCCGACATATTGAATACATACTCAGCGTGGTCATCCTCAAAATCACCAAACTCGAAATTATTGTCGTTGAAACGCAACCTGAAATAATTGGTATTGGGATTGATTAGGCCGGCAAAATCTGGGATTCTCCCAGAAAGATTATTAAAATGGACATATAGCAGCTGAGAGGCATAAATACCGCCACGTGCGGCCTGTATGTTGTAAAATTGGTCCATGATATCGGTACCGGAAAATAGGTTGTTATTGCCAATAAAGCTTGCCAAATTTGTGTTTTGGGTGATATTCAACGATTGAATTTGGTTAAAGGAGCAATCTATATAATAGAGTTGGGGGTTTTGCGTAAGATCCAAACCTGTTCCCGTGAAAAGGTTGTTGCTGATGATCAATGAGCCCAATTCAGGGTTGTTGGTGACGTCCAAACCAGGAAATTGATTGTAACTGATGTTCAATCGCTCCAATAACGGATTCTGTGATAAATCCAATGTGGTCAATTGGTTTCGGTTAACATTTACATCTTCAAGTAGAACATTTGAAGTTATGTCTAAAGTGGTCAGTTCATTGCTGCCCAGGTCCAAATCTGTTAGGTTGACATTGTTCACGATGTCGATAGATGTCATCTCATTATTGGATAAATCAAGGTCTTCCAAGGCAAGATTTTGACTTAAATCTACGACGAGCGGGCCAAGACCATTTTCAATGCTGTTCAGTTCCAAATTGATCAGTCCGGGTTGATTGACAAAGGAAATATTGGTGATTCGATGGTTGTTTATGTCTATATCTGTCAATGTATTGGTTGCGGGCAGTAAAAGGGTCTGCACATTGGTGACGAACAAATACAGGTTTTCAAGAGCAATGAATTCTGACACGTCTACGGTATCTAAATTGATTGCTGAAATGGAAAGTGATTTCAATACCGTTTTTTCATCGGGCAAGGTAATGGTAACAGGATTAACGGCCGCGCTTCCGCGAATCCGCAGATTTTCGAGGCCTGATAGCTTTGAAAAATTTAGGTCATCTTCCCGAACTTGGTTGATGTCGATATCGGTCAAGCTTGCAGTTTCAGGTAATATAAGATCATCGATGTTCACCATATAACCAATGGTCAAATCTTCTAGATTTATGTTATTCGATAAATCTAAAACAGTGATTGGCGGGTGCGGCACAAGACCTGGAATATAGCTATCCAATTCAAGAATGCGCAATGCAGTGTTGTTCGAGAGATCCAACGATGCCAGTGCATCATTGTCATCAAAAACCAATTCTTCCAATGCGGTGAGGGTATTTAATGGTAGGGTGGCGAACTGATTGCGGCCAGCGTTCAAGGTAATAAGATTTACAAAGGCTTCAAGCCCCGTAAAATCGGTAATGGTGTTCACCGTTATATTTAAATTGGTCACCGCGGCCGCATCGGCATTGAGAATATCACCGGTCAATCCGTTGCTGTCAATGCCCTCATCGACTAAAAATTGCTCAAAATTAACATCTGGAACAGGGGTCTGCGAAAATAGTTGGAAAGTTGAAAAAAGAAGTAAAAGGCAGCGTAATGGTTTTGCCATGTGTTAGTGTTTGGTGTTCTGTTCAAACGATATATACACCAAATTATTTTGTGATTATTGGCAATCAACGGGTTCCAAGACCTTCTTTTCATAAAAAATACCGAAACAATGACTTGAAAATTATCAAAGAATGCCATAGGTTCCAAAAAAATACTTTGGTACTGGCCATTGGCGCCATTTGACCTAACGATACTCCGCCTCCGCCAAAGTCGGAACCACCCCTCCCTGACAAGGGCGGGGAGCCGTTAGGGTTTTAAAGCCTTCTGCATTTTTGCTTTGATCTCATCCAAACACAAATTCCCTAAACTGCCCTTATGGGTATGTTTGATGTCCTTTTTCGGTTTAAAATTGCCGTTTTCAATGGCCTGTCCCATGGTCTTGTAGGCATCACGAAAGGGCATACCGCTTTTGACCATCTCGTTCAGCGTATCGACACTGAAGAGGTAGTCGTACTTTGGGTCGTCAAGAATGTCTTTGTTGACCTTGATTTCCTTTAAACTGAAGGTCATCATCTCGAGACAGGCCTTTATGTCTTGCAAGGCAGGCACGATGATTTCCTTGACCAGCTGAAGGTCCCGGTGGTAGCCGCTCGGCAGATTGTTGGTGATAAGTGTGAGTTGATTGGGCACGGCCTGTATCTTGTTGCACTTGGCGCGGATCAATTCAAACACATCGGGATTCTTTTTATGGGGCATGATGCTGCTGCCCGTGGTCAGTTCATTTGGGAAAGAGATAAAATCAAAGTTCTGGCTCATGTAGAGCGTGATGTCCATCGCCAGTTTTGAGAGCGTGGCCGCGATGCTTGAAATACCGAAAGCGGTGGCCTTCTCGACTTTTCCACGGCCCATTTGGGCGGCGACCACATTGTATTTGAGGGTCTCGAACCCCATTTCTTTGGTGGTGAAGCTTCGGTCGATGGGGAAGGAGCTTCCATACCCTGCGGCGCTCCCCAACGGATTTTGGTCCGCAACCTTGTAGGCGGCTTGTACGAAGTAGAGATCATCGACCAGACTCTCGGCATAGGCCGAAAACCAGAGTCCGAACGAAGAGGGCATGGCTAGCTGTAAATGTGTATAACCTGGCAGCAGCACCTTTTGGTGTTGTTTGGCCAGTTTCAGCAGTAAATCAAACAATGTTTTGACCTGTGCCTTGATTTCGGTCAGTTCATCCTTGAGGTACAATTGCATGGCCACCAACACTTGGTCGTTTCGTGAACGTGCGGTATGGATTTTCTTTCCCGTATCGCCCAATCTCTTGGTGAGCAGAAATTCGATTTTTGAGTGCATGTCCTCAAAATCATCCTCGATGGTGAACTTGCCTTTTGCGATGGATTTTCCAATGGTCTCCAATTCCTTTAACAACGCATCGGATTCATCCTTGGAAATCAATCCCATCTTGCCCAGCATCTTCGCGTGGGCCTTTGAGGCGATGACATCGTATTTTGCCAAAACGAGATCAAGCTCACGGTCATTGCCCACGGTGAATTGGTCTATTTTTTTATCGGTGCTAAAGCCTTTGTCCCAGAGTTTCATTGTTTTTTAGATGTTTGATTTTCGATGTGAGACGCAAGAACTGATTACGAGGAATCTAGAACCTCACGTCCAATATCTCATTTCTTTGATAAGAATCCCTCCAAAATATCAATATACAGCCCAACGCCCTCGATTACCTCATCTACATAAATAAACTCATCGGCGGAGTGCGACCGCGTGCTGTCACCAGGGCCCAATTTCAACGATTGGCAGCTTAATTCTGCTTGATCGGATAATGTTGGCGAACCGTAGGTTTCCCTGCCCAGCGCAATGCCCGATTGCACCAAAGGGTGGTTGATTGAAATCGAAGAACTACTCAAATTCAATGAACGCGGCGTCAGTTTGCAAGGGGCTTCCTTTTTCAAGATTTCATAAACCTCTTCGTTGGTATAACAATCGTTCACACGGGTGTCAATAACAAGGTCAACGTGCCCTGGCACCACATTGTGCTGGCTGCCCGCATTGATTTGGGTGACCGTCATTTTCACTGGCCCGAGGACCTCCGAAACTTTTTCAAACCTGTAATTCTTGAACCATTGCAAAACCTCTATGGTGTTGTAAATGGCATTGTTGTCATTCGGGTGTGCCGCATGCGAAGGCGTGCCCTCCACTTTTCCCTCAAAGACTACCAATCCCTTTTCAGCAATGGCCAATTGCATTTGGGTGGGCTCGCCCACAATGGCCACATCTATTTCAGGAAGAATGGGCAGCAAAGCAGAAATACTCTTGTCACCAGCATCCTCTTCTTCGGCCGTGGCGCTCATGATGATATTATGGCTGAGGTCTTGACGCTCGTAGAAGTGGACAAAAGTCGCCAACAACGAAACCAGAGCCCCACCCGCGTCGTTGCTGCCCAGCCCGTACAATTTTCCA
This sequence comes from Flagellimonas lutaonensis, assembly GCF_000963865.1. Lineage (NCBI taxonomy): Bacteria > Pseudomonadati > Bacteroidota > Flavobacteriia > Flavobacteriales > Flavobacteriaceae > Flagellimonas > Flagellimonas lutaonensis. The sequence goes on along the minus strand of NZ_CP011071.1, from coordinate 1,069,351 downwards.
TCCTCGATATGCGGATTGAACGGGTCTTTGGTATAAGCGGAATTGGGTTTCACTGTGTCGTGGTGTGAGTTCAGCAGCAGATTGGGCTTGCTTTCATCATAGTATTTGTTGAACGCATAAATGTTGTTGTATTGCCTTTTGGTATCAACTCCAAACTTTTCCAACCAATTGTCAATGGCGGTTGCCGTCCCGTCTTCCTCTTCGGAAAAGGATGGAATGGATATCAGCTCTTTCAACAATTCTAGGGCTTCTTTTGCCAAGGTGTCTTTATCTAGCGTCATAACGTGAGCGTTGTATAATTGGGGTTCCCTTTTTCAAACAGGGCTAAATTACCGATTCTTACTTCGTTCACCCCATGTTGCAGGGCGTGGAAGCAGTTGTGCAGTTTTGGGAGCATGCCATTACTGATAATGCCATCGGACATCAATTTTTGATAGGATGTGGAATCGATTTTTTTGATTACCGAACCCTTATCGGAAACATCACGCAGCACCCCGTTCATTTCAAAACAGTAATACAATGTTACCTCAAAATCATCGCTCAATCCCACCGCCAATTCGGAAGCAATGGTGTCGGCATTGGTGTTCAACAACTGCCCTTCTTGGTCGTGGGTCAATGCACAGAAAATGGGCGAGATCCCAAGATGTAAAAGATTGGTTATCAAATCGGCATTAATGCCGTCCACATCACCAGCAAAGCCGTAATCCATCTCCTTTACAGGTCGTTTATGCGCTTTGATGGTGTTGCCGTCTGCACCGCTCATACCCAGAGCGTTGCAGCCCAAAGATTGTAATCGCGCCACAATTTTTTTATTGGCGAGCCCGCCATAGACCATTAGGGCCACATCAAGGGCAGTTTCATCGGTGATTCGGCGACCTTTGTGCATTTTGGGTTCGATACCCAGTTTTTTGGAAATTTCAGAAGCTTTTTTGCCCCCACCGTGGACCAATATCTTTGGATTATCCATTGCAGCGAACAGCTTAAGAAATTGCAGAAGCTGGGTCTCATCTTCGATGATATTGCCTCCTATTTTTATGATACTCAGTTTTTCCATTTTTGTCATTCCCGCCCTTCGTCTTCGCTCAGGATGGACTTCGGCGGGAATCCCTTTATTTAGGTCTCGACTGCGCTCGACCTGACATTTTTATTTTATATTCTCCAATATCCTTTTCAAAACCACTTGCGCAGCATAGGTTCTGTTATTGGCCTGTTCGATGACAAGGCTTTGCAGACTGTCCAACACGGCATCTTCGACCACCACGTTTCGTCGTACGGGTAGGCAGTGCATGAATTTTGCATCGCCCAGTTTTTCTTGCGTCATCATCCAGTTTTTATCTGTGTGCAGCACTTTTCCGTACTCCGAATAGCTGCTCCAGTTTTTGACATAGACAAAGTTCGCATTTTCCAGGGCTTGGCGTTGGTTGTGCACAATTTTACAGCCTTTTGTTACTTCAGGGTTCAGTTCGTACCCTTTCGGATGCGTGATGACGAACTCGGCCTCTTGCAATCTCATCATGTTCACAAATGAATTTGGCACTGCATGCGGCAGGGGTTTGGGATGGGGTGCCCATGACAGCACCACTTTGGGCCGTTCAATTATTCTATGCTCTTCAATGGTAATGGTATCGGCCAAGGCCTGCAGCGGATGGGCCACTGAGCTTTCCATGTTCACCACGGGAATTGAAGCATATTTTTTGAATCCGTTCAGCACTTCTTCAGCCTCGTCCTTTTTTTTGTCCAAAAGCCCTGCAAAGGCACGTATGGCCACAATGTCACAGTACTGTGACACCACTTGGGCGGCTTCCTTGATATGCTCGGCCTTGCCACCATCCATTACTGCACCGTCTGAAAACTCCAATTGCCAACCTTCACTTCCAAAATTCATGACCATGACCTCCATACCTAAGTTCATGGCCGCCTTTTGTGTGCTCAAACGGGTGCGCAGGCTATTGTTGAAAAACAACAGGCAAATGGTTTTTTGATGGCCCAATTGTTCAAATTGATACGGATTCTTTTTCAATGCAATGGCTTCGTTGACCGTAGTTTGCAGGTCGCCGATGTCGTGTATGGATAGATAGTGTTTCATATTTTTTCAGTCATTTCGACAGAACGAAGTGAGGAGAAATCTATTTATTGATCTTGAGATTTCTCACATACGTTCGAAATGACACTATGTTGTTAGTAATTCTTTTTTCAATCTTTCAAAAAATATATCGATATGTTCTTTTGTTATGTTCAATGCCGGTAAAAACCGCAACAAATTTTTATTGGCCGAGCCACCTGTGAACATATGCTGGTTATAAATCAGTTTTTTTCGGAGCTCGCTGACCTCGTGTTCAAACTCCAATCCCAACATCAGTCCCCGGCCTTTTACCTGTTTCACTTGTTGAATTTCTTGGGCTTTCTCTTTGTAATAGGTTCCGAGCGCAGTGGCATTTTCAATTAGATTTTCGTTTTGCAACACTTCCAGCACGGCCAAAGTGGCGGCACAGGCCAAATGGTTGCCGCCGAAAGTGGTGCCCAACAATCCGTAGGAAGCTTTGAATTTTTCATGTATAAGCACTCCGCCAACTGGAAACCCATTGCCCATGCCTTTGGCGGTTGAGATGATGTCTGGTGTCACCCCATGATGCTGAAAGGCGAAGAATTTGCCGCTTCTTCCAAAGCCAGACTGTACCTCGTCAGCAATTAAAACAATCCCATTTTTCTTGCACTTTTCGGCAATGAATTGGTAGAATTCCGTGGTGGGTTCATCCAAACCGCCTACCCCTTGGATGGCTTCCAAGATTACGGCGCAATGGTCGCCTTTGGCGATGGTTTTTTCAAAAGCTTCGAAATTGTTCAAAGGCAAAAAATCCACTTTTTGTTGTTGATTGATCGGGGCATTGATTTTAGGATTATCTGTGGCAGCCACGGCTGCTGAAGTACGGCCGTGAAAACTGTTCTTGAAGGCGATGACCTTGGCCTTTCCCGTATGGAAGGAAGCCATTTTCAATGCATTTTCGTTCGCTTCGGCCCCAGAATTGCACATAAAGAACGCATAGTCTTCACACCCCGATTGCTCGCCCAACTTCTGGGCAAGTTCCCTTTGCAGCGGATTTTGAACCGAGTTGCTGTAAAAAGCTATTTTATCCAGTTGGTCTTTCAGCCGTTTTACATAATGTGGATGTGAATGCCCGATGGAAATCACGGCATGGCCTCCATAGAAATCCAAATAGATGTTGCCCTTGTCATCAATGACCTCAATGCCCTTGGCGGAAACCAGGGTCACCTCATAGAGCGGATATACGTCGAATAGTTTCATTTTTACATTTTGTCATTCCCGCGAACCTGCCTGTTGGCAGATAGGGCCGGGAATCTATTAATTTTTCAGACCCCTCTGTCTTCCGCTTTTACTTCGACTGTGCTCAGTATGACAGCGGAATCCACCTCCCCTTATTTTACCGTGACTTCGCACGATACAGGAAGGGGAGGGGCCAGGGGAGGCCTTAGCCTTTTCGTATTTCACTAATCTTTTGAAACGATGCCACAATGCCCCGTATCAATGAAGAGCTCAACCCTTGGTGCTCCATTTCGTTCAAACCTTCAATGGTACAGCCTTTAGGTGTTGTTACCCTATCAATTTCTTCTTCTGGGTGGCTGCCTGATTCAATCAGCAGGCTGGCTGCCCCGTTACAGGTATGCATGGCCAATTCTTGCGCTTCTTTTGCATCAAAGCCCAATTGAATGGCGCCTTGGGTGGTTGCGCGGATCAGGCGCATCCAAAAGGCAATGCCACTGGCGCAGATAACGGTGGCCGCCTGCATTTGCGTTTCTGGAATTTCCATGGAGGGCCCCATACGGTTAAAAATGGCCTTGGCCAAATCGATGCGCTTTTTGCCCAAGTCGTTGCTGCACAGACAGGTCATCGACTTGCCCACGGAGATGGCCGTGTTGGGCATGCTTCGTATGATGTACTTGTCTGCGCCGATAATGGACTCCATCTTTTCGATGCTGAAGCCCGTGATGGTACTGATGACCACGTGTTTTTCGGTCAATAGGTCTTTGACATCATATAGAATGGCTTCAAAGTGGCCTGGCTGCACGGCAAAAATTAAAATGTCAGAATTTTTGACCGCCTCGGCATTATCAGTGGTTACCGTTACGTTACCGTATTTCTCAAAATCCTTGATTTCGGCTACGTTGCGCTTGGTGAGGTACATGGTGGTGGCCCCGTTGGTGTGCAAAATGCCCTTGGCGATGGCCAGCCCGAGATTTCCCGCTCCTATAATTGCTAGTTTCATGTTTCTTTTTTTTTGTCATTCCTGCGAAAGCAGGAATCTAATTAAACAGGTCTCGCATCTCGCCTCCGATCGATGTGACAGCTCGACCTAATGGTTAATAAATACTTCCTTTTAATTTCAACCCTTCTCGTTCTTCAAACCCGAACATCAGGTTCATGTTCTGTACCGCCTGTCCCGATGCTCCCTTCAACAAGTTGTCTGTGGCCGAAGTGATTAATAGTACATTGTCATGTTTGTGTATATGGATGTGACAGTTATTGGTATTGACCACTTGTTTTAAATGGATGGGCATTTCCGAAATATGGGTAAACAAGGCATCTGCATAAAAATCGTTGTAAAGTTCAAAGGCTTCTGCCTGGCTTCCCCCAAACTTGGTATAGGCCGTTGCAAAAATGCCACGGGCAAAGTTTCCCCGATTGGGAAGAAAGTATAGTTGTCCGACTTCATTTTTAAAGGAGGCCAAGCTTTCACCAATCTCGCCCAAGTGCTGGTGGGTAAAGGGTTTGTACCAACTCACATTGTTGTTTCGCCAGCTGAAATGGCCTGTTTCAGAGGGTTTGATGCCCGCACCGGTACTACCTGTTATGGCATTGATATGTACTTCGTTTTGGAGCAATCCGGCCTTTGCCAGAGGTAATAGGGCCAGTTCAATGGCGGTGGCAAAACAACCCGGATTGGCAATGGCATTCGCATTGGTGATTTTCTCTTTGTTCAGCTCAGGAAGTCCGTATACAAATTTTCGCCCTCCGAACCCAGCATCCTTTTGTAGCCTAAAATCATTGCTGAGGTCGATGATTTTGGTAATTTCTGAAAAATCATTGTCTTTTAGAAACTGTGCAGAATTACCATGCCCCAAACACAGAAATACCACGTCAACCCCTGGATTGACTTCCCCTGAAAACTGTAAATCGGTCTGCCCCAATAAATCGCCATGTGCAGAAGAAATCGGTTTGCCAGCTTTGGTGGTGCTGTACACAAAATCGATTTCCACTTTTGGGTGGTTCAGCAAAAGCCGTATCAACTCGCCTCCTGTGTAGCCTGAACCGCCAATAATGCCTACTTTGATCATTCGTTTTTGTTTTTGTCATTTCGAATCTGCCAAGACAGTGAGAAATCTAGATATCTCGCTTTGGCTTCGACTGTACTTCGACTGCGCTCAGCATGACAGTTTGATATGATATTATTGTTCTTTCTGATAAACGTAATTAGAAATCTTCCCTGGATTGCTCAAAATCTTGATAAAGCCTTTGGCATCGTCAGCTGTCCAACCCTTGTTCATTTCGCCATAGCTTCCGAAGGAAGCGTTCATCAAATCATGTTCAGAGGTTACGCCGTTCAGTTCAAAACGATAGGGATGTAGGGTCACGAAGACATCGCCACTGACATTCTTTTGGGTGTCTTCTAGAAATGTTTCGATGTTTCGCATCACAGCATCCAAATAATTGCCTTCGTGCAACAACATTCCGTAGAAGTTGCCCAATTGCTCTTTTTGGTATTGCTGCCATTTGCTCAAGGTGTGTTTTTCCAACAAATGATGCGCCTTGATAATGATAAGCGGAGCGGCCGCTTCAAAACCGACCCTACCCTTGATGCCGATAATGGTATCGCCCACATGAATATCCCGGCCAATGGCATATTTTGAGGCGATATCGTTCAATTTTTCGATATTGTTCACGGGTGAATTAGCATTACCATCCAAAGCCACCAACTCACCCTTTTCAAAGGTGAGCCTGACCTCTTTGGGCAGTTTGGCCTCCAATTGTCTGGGATATGCTGACTCGGGTAGGGGCAAATGTGAGGTCAATGTCTCATCGCCCCCAACGGAGGTGCCCCATAGCCCTTTGTTGATAGAGTATTTGGCCTTTTCCCATGAATAATCGACGCCGTTTTGTTGTAAGTAGGCAATTTCTTCTTCCCTGGCCAGTTTGTGGTCACGAATGGGGGTAATTATTTCAATTTCGGGCGCCAATATCTGAAAGATCATGTCAAACCGTACTTGGTCGTTGCCTGCACCCGTACTGCCATGGGCAATATGGCTGGCACCAATTTTTTTGGCGTGGTTCACGATCTCTACCGCCTGTATGATTCTTTCGGCACTGACCGAAAGGGGGTAGGTATTGTTACGTAACACATTGCCGAAGATGAGGTATTTTACCACCTTATCATAGAAACGTTGCACCGCGTCAATGGAAGTGTAGCTTGCAGCCCCCAAGGCCAACGCCTTTTCTTCGATGCTTTTGATTTCTTCCTTTGAAAATCCGCCTGTGTTGACACTTACGGCATGCACCTCAAACCCTTTCTCTTTCGAAAGGTATTTGGCACAGTATGAGGTGTCGAGTCCGCCGCTGTAAGCTAAAACCAGTTTTTTCATAATCATTTCATTTTGTCATTCCCGTGAAAACGGGAATCTGTTTGTTTCAATCCCTCTGTCCTCATTTGTCGGACATCTCCCTTTTTCCAAAGGGAGAGCCCTTTATTGTTTTTAATATTTTTGACATCCCTAAAGTTCCCTCAAGGTAATAATCCAAATATCACCCTTTGGGTAATTTCCTTCCTTTGGAAGGGTCAGGGGAGACCTTTTTCTTTTTTAGGAAAAGACTTTCCTTGATGCTTTTCAATCGCTGAAAAGTTTTTCTGTTTATTTTTTCCGCTTGGGGATGGCTGTTCTTTGCCATTGGGTCATACAGCATACCGGTACAAAGGCACATCTTTTGATCGGTTCGGGTAAGGATGTCAAAATTTTTGCAGGTCTGGCATCCTTTCCAAAAATCGGGGTCATCGGTCAATTCTGAAAAGGTAACAGGTTTGTACCCCAGTTCATAGTTCATCTTCATGACCGCCAGGCCAGTGGTGATGCCAAATATTTTTGCCTCCGGGAATTTTTCCCTTGAAAGCTCAAAAATTCGTTTTTTTATTTTTTTGGCCAATCCTTGGCCCCGGTAGTCGGGGTGCACGATCAGGCCAGAATTTGCTACAAAATCTTTGTTCCCCCATACCTCGATGTAACAGAACCCGGCAAATTTGTCACCGTCCAAGGCGATGACGGCATTGCCGTTCTGTAACCGTTTAATGATGTATTCGGGCGATCGTTGGGCAATACCTGTACCCCGAACCTTGGCCGATTCTGAAATGGTATCGCTGATTATTTGGGCGTATTTAAAATGTGACTCGTTGGCAACAACAATATCCATTGCTGATGTTTTTATTGGATTGAAAAAGATTTTTTGGAGTTTACGGGAATGGACTCACCTATTCCCAAAAGATATAGCACACCCTTACGGGCGACGGCGTGGAGCGAACTGGCGTACTGGGGCGAAGGTGCCCATCAAAGAAAGTATGTCTTGCTGTTCGTTCATTATGGGGTAAATGTACAAATTATGCAGAACTGACCTATTTGACTTCCGATTTTTGTTGAAATAGCCGTTTCAGGTTTTCAATTTTAAAGATTTCGTAGATAAAGAAGCCAAAAACCACAAAATATTCAACGAAGATGAGCCAAAGGTTCTCTTCAAAGACGGGATTTGAATAGGCGAAATAACTCAAAATTATCATGGCCGACCAGACCACCGCAAAACGGTAATCGGTGAAAATCGTCAAAAACAGCGGAAAGATAATGTACCAGGGGTGTACCGTTGTCGACAGAAAATAATACAGTACCAGAACCGATAACATTGATTTCAATACGCCTTCAAGTTTGTTGTTATTGTTGAAGATGGTCAGCAACAGAACCGCCAATACCACCAAAAGTGGCACAAGGCTTCCGTAATCTTTTATCAATTCCCAAGGCTTGGCTCCATAATGGTTCACGGCACTATGCTTGACCGCATTGTAGATGCCTGCATTGAACTCAAAGTTCGAAAACCACAGCTTTATTGTGTCACCATAGTTATCTATAAAAACGGGGGAATAAAACGGTAAGAGAAAAACGCCACAGGCAATTCCTGTAAGGATATAAAAAAGTATACTCTTTTTGAATCCCAAGAAAGGGAGGAAAAAGGGTAGAAATAGCAAGGGCACCAATTTCAGCATGATGGCCATCGCATAAATGGGCGCGGCAAGCCACCATTTGTTGATTGACAACAGGTACATGGCCCAGACAAAAAAGAAAATCATGACCCCCTCAAAATGAAGGTTGCCCGTCAACTCGATGATGACCAAGGGGTTCAAAAAATACCAAAAAGCCAAATGGGTCGACATATTCAGTTTTCTGAGCAGTTTTCTGGCAAAATAGAAAATGCCGATATCGGTAATTATAATACTCAGCCGCATGGCTATAATGGAGCCTAAAACACTCCCACCGCCCAAAAAAGTGGATATGGCAAAGAACAATTGGTTCAAGGGCGGATAGTTGCTGAAATGACTTGCACTCAATGCACCCATGCCTTGATGCAACAATTCTGAATGCTGAATTTTGAATGCCGAATTCTGAATCAGCTCGTCAGGAGTATGTAGGTACGGATTGATTCCGTTATTGATCAGTTCACCATCCCATATGAACCGATAGAAATCTTGCGAAAGATTGGGCTCGGCCAAAAGAAACACCAATCTGAAGAGTACACCGCAGACAACCATAAACCTCAGGTTCCATTTTTCAAACTGGATCAATTTGAAATAGAAAAAGAAAAGTGCACCGAAAAGAGAGAACAATTTTATACTGTCCTCACGTACTAGGTTGTAGGCAAAGACCCAATAAAACAACACACTTCCCAGCGCTAGCAGGATGGGTATTCTGTGTAGTTTCCAATAAGAAAGCATATGTTACGCCTTGGCCGTCAACGATTTGAAGAATACAAAACCGAAGCCCAAGAACAACATCAGATGGAAGGGAAAAAGACCAAAATCATTCAATGGTACGGCACTGTACATTCCAAAAAGGAAGTAAAGCATAAGCCCGAACTCTACCAACATGTTCGGTGAGAGTTTGTTGGTAATGTATTTGTTGCCCTTCCATGTGTCGCTGAGGCTGTTGATGTTAAATTTCGGGGTTCTGACAAATTCACTTCGCTTGCCCAAGTGGCCTTCCAGTACGGCGATTGAATTGTGCAACGACAGTCCCAGAGCCACAGAGAAAAACGTGAAGAACAGCTTTATATAGTCTACAAACTTGTCAAAACCACCTCCCTGCATACTCTTGTAGGTAAACCAGTAGCAGAAAAACAGAATAATGGTACTGACGATAAAGAAACTGGTAACCTCAAAAACCCAAGCAAGGTGGCCATAGGAGTTCTTTATATACAGCATGGGGATGCTCAGTACAGACACCAAGAACACACACAAGAACATTGAACTGTTCAAAAGGTGCATTACCCCATGAAACTTTGTCTTGAAATCAAGATTTTTAGCGGTAATAACGCTCCAGACCGTCTTCCTGAAATTTTCGGCACCTCCTTTGTTCCATCGGAATTGCTGAGAGCGGGCGGCACTCATGACCACGGGCAGCTCAGCGGGGGTCTCTACATCCTCCAGGTATTTAAATTTCCAGTCCTTCAACTGGGCACGATAGCTCAAATCGAGGTCTTCGGTGAGGGTGTCACCTTCCCAGTTACCTGCATCGATGATACATTGTTTACGCCAAATACCGGCGGTACCGTTGAAGTTGATGAAGTGGCCCTTTGAGTTTCTTCCGACCTGTTCCAATGTAAAATGGGCATCCAAGGCAAAGGCCTGGATTTTTGTAAGGGTGGAATAATCACGGTTGATATGCCCCCAACGGGTCTGAACCACCCCGATTTCCTCATCCTTGAAATAAGGCACGGTCTTTTTGAGCCAATCGCTCTCTGGCATGAAATCGGCATCGAAAATGGCAATAAAGTCGCCTTTTGCGATGGCAAGCCCTTCTTTTAAAGCACCGGCCTTGAAACCTTGACGGTTTTCGCGGCGAATGTGCTTTATGTCGAGCCCTTGTTTTTGAAGTTCTTCAATTTTCTTTGCCGTCTCCAAAACTGAATCATCGGTAGAGTCATCGAGCACCTGAATCTCCAGTTTGCTTTTTGGGTATTCTATTTTTGAAATGTTATCGAGCAATCGCTCTACCACATATTCCTCATTATAAATGGGCAATTGAATGGTCACATAGGGTATTTCCCTTGGATCCATAAGGTTGAATTTCGGGGCCTCGTCGTTGCGCTTTTTGTAGCTAAGATAATTGATGAGCAAGTTGAGCTGGGCCAAACTGTAGAAGAAAATCAACATCAACGCGATGCTGTAAATAGCAATAATGATGTAAGTTAAAGTGAGTGCCATGATTATCTTATACTGTATTTAAAAATCCAACCCAAAATTTTTACGCCTGCAAATATAGTACCTTTTACGGTACCAGATACCTTAGAAACGCCAATTCTTTTTTTATAGCGTACGGGTACCTCTTTGTATGTCAGTTTTTTACGCAAGGCCTTCAACTGCATTTCCACAGTCCAACCGTACGTTTTGTCCTCCATCTGCAGTTCTTTGAGCTTTTTGTACTTGATGGCCCTAAAGGGCCCCAGGTCGGTGTATTTTGCAGCAAAGAACAATCGCATCAAAAAAGTGGCCAACCAATTGCCGAAAACCTGTTGTGGGGTCATCGCCCCGGGTTCTCTGAGCTCTTTTTTGCGTGCCCCGACCACAAAATCAATGTTCTCGTTCAAAATCGGGGCCACCACTTTTTCCATATCCTCGGGATAGTCTGAATAGTCTCCGTCGATAAATACGACGATATCGGGTGTTTTGGATCGTTTATCGATGTAATGCAGGCCACAAAGACATGCATGGCCGTATCCTTTGCGGGTTTCGGTCAAAACAGTGGCTCCTGCTTTCTTGGCCTTTTCAAAGGTATCGTCGGTTGAATTGTTGTTGACCACTATAATTTCCGACACAAAATCAGGAACTTCCTCTATTACCTTGGTTATTGAATCACCTTCGTTGAAGGCGGGGATTATGACCTTGATATCTGCCATGGAGGGATTTTGGTGCAAAAGTCGCTTATTTTTTGTTCACCAAATTCATTAAATCAACATCGTTTCCAAGCAATACCTCATTGCTGTCGATACGCCCCTTCAATGGGCCGTTTTCGAGCTTTAGAACACCTCTTGGGCATACGGCCGAACAGATGCCGCACCCCACACAACTTGAGCGCACGATATTTTCGCCTTTTTGAGCGTAGGCCCGAACATCGATGCCCATTTCACAGTAGGTCGAGCAATTGCCACATGAGATGCACTGCCCACCATTGGTGGTGATCCTGAACCTTGAAAACAAGCGTTGCTGAAACCCTAGAATGGCCGCCATGGGGCAGCCAAACCGGCACCAAACACGGCTGCCGAAAATAGGATAGAACCCGACTCCGATCACTCCGCTGAAAACGGCCCCGATCAAAAAGGCATACCATTTTCGAAGGCTTTCAGCCTTGAACAGAAATAAGTTGTTGTCGCCGCCAAAAAAGTGGAGGCCCAACAGCACCACAATGATCATAAAATAGCCAATGGCCCCATATTGGGCATCTTTCTGCAGTTGTTTCCTTTTGAAAATCATGACCCATGCGAATACGAAGGTCAACAAAGTGGCCGATGCTATCAAGAACGTGTTTTTGGTCAGCCAATATTTACTGGTATCGTTGCCCAAGTATGAATGTACCACGGCAATGGTCATGAGGGTCACAAATACCACCACACTGTGTACTACCCAGCGCTCAACCTTCCATGCCGACAGGGTCTTGTCGCTTAAGTGCCGAAAGGGGTCCCCGGCAGTCTCGGCCAAGCCGCCACAGCCACAGACCCAAGAGCAGTACCAGCGCTTTCCATAGAAATAGGTCAATATTGGGGTAATCACAAAAATTGACAGTATGCCAAAGATCAACATGGCCAGACCAATGTCGCCTGCATCGATAAAACTGTTGACGCGATAGCGTTCAAAATTGTAATAGTTGAGCGGCCAGATATTCTTTAAATCGTAATAAGGAAGTTTACCGTTTAGCCTTGCCATAAATTCTGGAATGAGAAACGCGAAGGCCGTCTGAAAGAACATGACGCTCACGGTACGTATGATCTCATAGGTATTGTGACGGTATTTCCAGATGAACTTGATGCCAAAGGCCAATATCGCCACGGTGTACAGGGCGCCATACACAAACCACTGGCTGGCTGGGTTGCCACTAAGTGCTTTGCTCAAAGGGTCGAATAAGGCGATGATGCCCTTGTTGTCACCGTCTTGCACCAACCCCAAATATTCTGGGAAGAAGTATAAAACGATATAAAACCCGGTCAAGGCGATGCCCGAAACCCACCCCCCAAGCCCACGGCTTGAAATCGACTTGAACATCACCCCGTCGTTTTTGATGCCTTTGTGCTTGTTGCCATATTGGGCCTTGGCAAACCAAACGACCCCAAGGGTAATCGCCATCAGTGAAACCGTTAACAACATTGGCCTGTTCGGAAAATTTAGGTTGAAAAGCGAAAGGGTCAAAATGCCCAATCCGGCCGTGCCCACTGCCGTTGCCAACTTTTGGCCCCTGTTCAAGGCTTTGGGCGGTTCACCCGTGAGGGACATGTTTTTGCTATGTTGTTCGTAGTACATAGTTGTTTTTAGTTCATGGTTTATTGTTGTTCGGTGTCCATTTGAATTTTTGACCTCTGAAGTTAGATTTTCTCAAATAGAACATGAAAGCTCCTATTTTGTTTGTTGTTATTTCTATTCTTGATTGAATCTGCTCTAACACTTCCACTGAAATCAATCCTTTGTCAAAAGCCCGATAGGTTTGGGACTTCAATTCAGAACACGAACCTTTAGAATAGCTTAAAAAGTTATGGAACTCACTATTTCCATCCCTGTCAAACCCTTCAGCAATGTTATCCATTATTGAACCTGAACTTCTTTCCATTTGGTCACGAAGTGAAAAATTTCCAGCAAGTTAGGTGTTTTGAAAAAGCTTCTCTACCTGCTGACAAACCACTCTAGCCAATTGCAAAACTTCTAAATCTTCGAATTTATCTACAGTTGCCATTATATCGTCTTAAAAACTATGAACACTAAACCATCCAATCAGTTGAATTGAAATATTCTCTTGATGTTTTTCTTTTTGATTTTTATAGATTTCCCAAAATCTGAATTGTACTTTGAAATGATTTCTTGCTCGTGATTTCTATAAAACTCAGGGTCGAAGTTGGCATCGATCAGATGCTCTATCACGAAATCCGCATCACGTTCCTCGGTCAGCCAACGGTCAAAAATTTCGTGGCGCATGCGTATTCCGAAGGTATTGATACCCAAAAATTGTTGTGTCTCTTTATGGAAAGCAACAGTGATGCATATTTTTTCTTTTGAATGGCGCCAATGAAAATGCTTTTCATACTCTTTTTTGCCCCGTTCGCTAAAGACCCAGCCATAGGTTTGGTATTCGATGTCCAAAAATTTGGCAGAGTTGAACCAATGGCCCGGATTGTACGGAACACGATTGCCGCAAATGCTCTGGGCCACCGTTTCGCCCATCATTCGCCCTGTGTACCAAACGGCCTCAATGGGGCGTCGGTTACCGATGGCCTCACGCTGTTCGGCACAGTCACCGATGGCATATACATCTTCTTTGTTGGTTTCCAAAAAACGATTGACCTTCACGCCCCGACCGAGTTCGATGCCCGAATCCTTTAAAAAATCAATATTTGGCGAAACCCCTGCGGTAAGACCGACAAAATCACAGGGAATTTCTTCACCGGTTTCCTGTACGATCACCGCTTTGACGCGATCGTTCTTGTCTGAAACGATTTCCTTTAGGTTCGAGCTCAACCGCAAGTCAATGTGGTGCTCACGAATATGTTCATTGATCATCTGTGATTCACCTTCGGGCAAGACACCGTTCCAAAAACTGCTTTCACGCACCAAAAAAGTAACGGGAATGTCACGGCTTCGTAGCATTTCAGCGAGCTCAATGCCAATCAATCCGCCCCCCACGATGACGGCCCGCTTACACTTTTTCTTATTGGGGGCATTGACCTCCAATAAATCAAGGTCTTGTTTTGAATAAAGCCCTTGTACACCATGTAAATCTTGTCCGGGCCAGCCAAACTTGTTCGGTTTTGAGCCAGTGGCGATGATCAATTTGTCGTAATGAAACTTTTTGGTGTTATCGACCAAGAGTTGCTTGTTGTCGGCATCCACCTGGGTAACATAACCCCGTACCAATTCGATTCGGTTTTTTTCCCAAAACCAATTTTCATAGGGTTGTATATGCTCAAATTTCATATGGCCCATGTAGACATACATCAAGGCCGTTCTTGAAAAAAAGTAATCGGTCTCGGCAGAAATGATAATGATGCGATGGTCAGAAAGCTTCCTGATATGACGTGCAGCGGTGACACCAGCTATGCCATTACCAATTATAACTATGTTTTGCATTGATTGTGAATCGGTTGAGAATTGTGTCGCATTTAAAGATAGAAACTTAACGCACACTCTTTATTTAGAAAGAGTTTAAATTTTGTTGGGATATGTAAGGTTTTGCTATTTTGTGGCCCACCGGGCACCGGGTTTGACGATATTTCCTATTAAACTGTAGGTTACGGCCTTTTTTTGCGACCAACACCAAGAATTAAGAATTGTCGATGCCAATATTGAAAAAAATTGTTACGGTTCTATTGTTTGGGTTCTATCAGTTGGGCTTCCCACAAAGTACGACTGCATTCTTCTCAAAGGCAGACGATTTCCTCAGTACCCACGTCAAGAACGGAAGGGTCGATTACCAATCCATCAAACAAAATCCCACCACATTGAATGGGCTTATCGATATGGCCAAAGAGTTTTCCGTTTCTATGGACGACCCAAAAGTATACCAAGCTTTTTGGATCAACGCCTATAACCTACTGGTCATCCATGAAGTGGTGGCCCATTACCCAGTATCCTCTCCGCTTGACATCAAAGGCATCTTTGACGAAAAAAAGCACAAGGTATCGGGTAAGAACGTTACCCTGAACGAGATTGAAAACGACCTGTTGCGGAGAAAGTTTCCTGAAGAGGCACGGTTCCACTTTGTTTTGGTATGCGCCGGACTGGGTTGCCCACCGTTGATAGACGAGGCCTATCTGCCCAATAAGCTTGAGGCCCAGATGCAGCGCCAGACCATACAGGCCCTCAACAATCCCGAGTTTATCAAGATAAGGGGCGATAAAGTGTTGCTTTCACAGATTTTTGAGTGGTATAGGGAAGATTTTGTTCAGGGCGGAAAAACAGTGATCGATTTCATCAACCGATTCAGGAAAGAGAAAATCGAGGTAGACAAAGGTGTTGGGCATTATTCCTATGACTGGCGTCTAAACGACTTAAATAAATCTTAAAAACCGCCTTAAGTTTCCAAGATACAGTATTTTAGAAGCCTAATGTGGATGTGTGAAAAACCTTTGGCTTTTTTTATTGTGCCTCTTGCAACTGAGTTGTAGCAGTCAGGTGCAAGAGAAAATAAATGGGGTGAGCTTTGTGGGTTCACGAGATAAGGTGTCGCAGGAAAATATTGATCCCGTGGTGTCTGTCGGCGCCAATTATGCGGCCGTAATGCCTTTTGGCTTTCTTCGAAGCCTCGAATCGCCCAACGTGATCTTTAATACGGATCGTCAATGGTACGGTGAAACAAGGGCGGGCGCCAAACAGTACATTGAGCTGTTGCGGAAAAATGGGATCAAGATCATGCTCAAACCTCAGATATGGATTTGGCGTGGTGAGTTCACTGGCGACATGATGATGCAATCTGAAGAAGATTGGAGAACACTTGAGGATTCATACGAACAGTTCATTATAACCTATGCAGAACTTGCGGAAGAGACAAAGACGGATATTTTCTGTATCGGCACCGAACTGGAAGAATTTGTAAAATACCGTCCTGATTTTTGGGAAAGCCTGATTGCTAAAGTGCGGCAGGTCTATAAGGGCAAACTGACGTATGCTGCCAACTGGGACGAATATTCCAGAACCCCTTTCTGGAAAGAACTCGATTATATCGGCATCGATGCCTATTTTCCACTTTCCGATACAGAACACCCCATGCCAGAGGAACTCAAAGCGGGCTGGCAAAAATGGAAGGAGCCGCTGGCCTCTTTCTCTGCCGAAAAGGGTAGGCCCATATTGTTTACCGAATTTGGCTACCGTAGTATGGATTATACGGCCCATAAACCTTGGTTGGTCGATCGCAATGAAATGAAAGTGAACCTTGAAGCCCAGGCCAATGCCCTACGGGCCATATTCCAAGAATTTTGGACCGAAGATTGGTTCGCCGGGGGGTTTGTATGGAAATGGTTTATTCACCATAATAAGGTCGGTGGTGCCAACGACAACCGTTTTACTCCCCAGAACAAGCCCGCCGAAGAAGTGATACGATCGTTCTACAAAAAGCAATAGTTGATAAATGTGGGCAAATTGTTTGAAAAGTTCATGCAGCCGCCCGTTCCATTGCCCTAAATTTTACAGAATTTTGTAACGTATAGAATTTATTTGGAACGCCCATGCGACATTGCCTTGCCTTTTTTGTTTTTTTTCTTTTTTCATTCATGCTCTTGGGCCAAGACTCGGTTCTAACGGTTGTTGCCCAACCCGGTGATGGTATTTTCTCCATCCTAAGAAAGCAGGGTATCCATCCAAAGAAATATTTTGGGGCCTTTTTAGAACTCAATGAAGGACATATTAAAAACGGCAGCGAGCTTAAACAGGGTTGGCCCTATAAAATTCCCATGGCACCAGATTCGTTTAAGAACATGGGCAGGGCGGTATCATTGCCCGATGGAACCGAAACGCCCCTTTTTGATGTTGAATTGGCAAAGCTCGATTTAAAGAGCGAAGAACTGAAGAATGCGGTATATTATTTGGTTGTTGAAGATAAGGTGCAGAATGATTTCATCACGACCATGGCCACCAATTTGGCCAGTAGGTTGTTGGTGAACGGCGCCAAGGTATATGTAATCAAAAATGAAAGTGTCAGCGATGATACGGCCAATGCCTTTTCTAGGGCCCAGCAGTATGTTGATGTGGTGAACAAGAGATACCTTAAGAACCAGGGCAAGTACCAGCGGTTGCTCATTCTTCGTGCCAACGGTTCGCTGGAAAGCAAAAGCCTGGATGTATCTTTTTACCATTACGATGGCAGTGACGAGGGCGAACGGTTGGCCGAGAACCTGAAAGCCATTTTTGGCAGATATAGCAAGAAAGTGGGAAAAGTGTCTGATGCCCCGGGTGTGTTTGTCGACAACCAAAGTCTATTTTTGGCACGAAACATGCTGCCTCCCATAACAGTGCTTTCCCTTTCAGATGCGGTTACAACGCCCGCCAGACATTTGGTGAGAAAGGATCAAAGGGCCCTGACCCGGTGGATAGCCAATGGTATGCTCCAAGATTATGCCGATATTGAAATTGAAGATCGATGAAACCCTGCCCGTTAAAATATTTCCTGTTCATTTTTTGGCTTCCCTGTTTTATGGTGGCCCAAGATACGCTGGCCACCGTCGTGGCCAAGCAGGGCGATGGCATTTATTCCCTGCTGCGCAGGCATGGGGTAAATCCCACAAAATTTTATAACAACTTTGTGGAGCTCAATGCTGAAAGGTTGGGGGAAGATGAGTCGCTGTACATGGGCCGTGCCTATTTGTTGCCCGATACCTTGGCGCTAAAAGAAGCCGAAGAAAATGATACGGGCATACGATATCCGCTTTTTGGCAATGCCTTTGCCAAGGTCGATTCGGTCAGCAACCGGTTGGATGATACGGTGTATTATTTGATATCGGGGCATGGTGGGCCAGATCCCGGGGCAGTTGAGAAGTATAATGGAACATTGATTGCCGAAGATGAGTATGCATACGATGTAACGCTTCGATTGGCCCGAGAGCTGTTATCGCATGGCGCGGAGGTGCATATTATCGTACAAGACGGGAATGATGGAATACGGGACGATAGGGCCCTTGAATTGGATACGGACGAATTCGTGATTCCTGACAAGGCCATTCCCATAAAACAATTGGCGCGCCTAAAACAGCGTACCGAGGCCGTTAACCGTTTATACCTAAAAAACCGGGGCAAGTACCAACGGTTGCTGGTAACCCATATCGATAGTAGAAGTAGGGGCACTGATATCGATGTGTTTTTCTATCACCACGAAAAAAGCAAGAGTGGCAAGCGGTTGGCCGAGAGCATCCACCAGACATTTTTAAGAAAGTACAAGAAGTTTCAACCCAACAGGACCTATCATGGCACCTTTATGGAACGCAGCGGCCTGTACGTGGTAAAAAATACGCTGCCGGCCATGGCCTATATCGAAATCGGCAATATCAGAAGCAAAAAAGACCAACGCCGTATTTTGGACCCTGACAACCGACAGGCTTTGGCCAAATGGATTTCAGAGGGGATCATGCTGGATTATGAATCCTCAAAAACGGTTTCCTCAAAGTAAGTTTTTGCTGTAATAGCGGTACAGCTCTTCCGGGCCTGCACCAAGATAATTTTTGAGGTGGATCATGGCAAAGTGATACTGTACCCGCAACCAGCCTTTTTGGCGATACTTTCTGGCCGAGGTAACCACCTGCCTCGGCAACACCTTAAAGTCGGTGTTTCTATAAAGCCTACGGATGAATTCACTATCCTCATAAATGAGGTAGTCTTCATTGAACCCCCTGTTTCCAAAGAAAACCTGTTTGGTAACAAAAAGCGATTGGTCGCCGCCCCTGCACAGGGTGTGGTTGATTCTTGACAACCAGGCAAAGAAACGCAACACGGGATTTTTTGTGTCGAACCGCATGCGAAAGCAGCCTGCTTCGTGGCCTGCGGCAACCGCCCTTAAAATGGTTGTGTCAAAATTTTTGGGAGGCAAAGTATCTGCATGTAGAAAATAGAGTATTTCACCCTTGGCGCTTTTTGCGCCGAGGTTCATTTGGTGCGCCCGGCCACGTGGCCCCGAGAGGGTGGAAACGCCGGAACGCTTGGCGAGTTCGATAGTTTGGTCAGTGCTGCCGCCATCCACAACTATGATTTCCTCAATATTTTGGGCAGTGCTATGGCCTTTCAACCAATTGAGCAGCACTTGAATATGTGCCGCTTCATTTAGGGTGGGGATGATGATACTGATTGTTGGGGTGCTCATGGGCTATGTGCTCAAACGTATGTTCAATAGTGGGCAAAATGCGCAAAACCTTACGTTGGCCGCAAGTAAACGGTCATTGAATGTTTATGAAAGTACCTGTGCCCACCGTTCATCATATTTGCTTGATCAGTTCTTTGAACAATTTGACCATTTTGGGCTCGGTCTTGCCTGCAACTTCAATAATTTCTTGAACGTTGATGGGTTCAAGGTTGTCGGGGTCGCACTCATCGGTGAGCACAGAAACCGCCACTATGGGCAAACGAAGGTGGTTGGCCACAATAACCTCGGGCACCGTGCTCATGCCCACGGCATCGGCCCCCAATATTTTCAGCATACGATATTCGGCCTTGGTCTCCAATTGTGGGCCAACGACCGAGGCATAGACCCCTTTTTGCAAGGTAATGCCCTTTTGCTTGGCAATTTCCTCAAGTTTTTTGCGCATTTCAATGTCGTAGGGCTCACTCATATCCACAAACCGGTCCCCGAATTCGGTCACGTTTTTGAATGCCAAAGGCGAGCCCCCCTGAAGATTTATATGGTCTTCGATGAGCATCATGTCACCTTTTTTAAAGTTCAGGTTGATGGCCCCTGCGGCATTGGATATGAACAGTTTCTTGATACCCAATTGGTGCATGACCCTGATGGGGTAGGTTACATCCAAAAAATCATATCCCTCATACAGGTGAAAGCGACCCTGCATGACCACGACCTGCGTACCTTCAATGGTGCCGAAAAGTAGTTTGCCAGAGTGGAACTCGACCGTTGCCAGAGGAAAATAGGGGATATGGTTGTAATGGGCTTCCACCGGGTTTTCGATCTCATCGACCAATTGTCCGAGCCCAGTACCGAGTACAATGCCTATTTCGGGGTCTACGAACCCTTTTGACCGCAAATAGGCTACTGATTCATCCAACAGTTTCTGTGTCATTCTTCCATATGTTTTAGAAAAGCCTGAAAGGCCTCAATATCTTTGATATCGTCATACAAATCAACATCATTTCGCATATCGAGCAAAACGATTTCTTCATTTTTTAAGTCGGCCAAGGTGTCTTGCAGCACATTTTCTGCGCCCCAAGCCTTGTTTTTGAACAAAGGCGCATATAAACGTTTCATGCCGAGCAAGTAGTAGCCCCCATCATGCGCAGGGCCAATGACAAAATCGTTGGTGTCCAACTCCCGAAAGGCTTGTTCAAGGTCTACTTGGGAGAGATCGTACATATCGCTTCCGATAACGACGATTTTTTCAAACCCTTCGTCAAAGCCTTCAACAAAAGCATTGTGCATACGGTTGCCCAAGTCGTTGCCCTGTTGCAGTTTTTTGGTGTAGATACCGGCTTCCCAAATATCATCTTGCCAAATCTCTTCTGAGTAGTAGACATATTTGGTTGCGGGCAGCCCTTTGGTAATTTGCAAGGTGTGTTCCAACAAAAATGTATAGATGTCGAGGGCCGCTTGGTCGCCAACGGTCTTTGCCAAGCGGGTCTTGCATTTTCCCAATTCGGGGTTTCGGGTAAAGATGAGCAGTAGATCCTTTGAGGCGTCCATCAATTTTTTTGTTTTGTAAGTTCACCGACCTTGGTCTGTGGTGTGTACATATCTTTACAAAAAGGTCCAAGAATTGTTGGCTGTAAAAGTAAGGTATTGTACCATTTATTTGAGGATTGCCCATGTCAATGCCCGATAAAAAGCCAGTTTACCAAAAGGGTGTGGTGAACTGCTTTAAAATTGTATCTTGGAGGTATATGATCGATTACCGCCTTATATCCGGTAGCCCCAAGGGTTTTTTGTTTTTTAAACGGGTTCTGCTCTTTACACTTTTTATGGTATTGCTCCATGGTTGTAGTGAAGAACCCAAGATTTCATTACTGCGCCATGACAGAATTGTTATCGTAGGAAGCAATATGGCCTCTAGGATGATGGATTTTGGTCATTTTGAGACCGAACTCCACCTGAGACATCCCCAAGATTCCCTATGGATACGAAATATGGCAGACGGCGGCAACACCCCTGGTTTTTGGCCCCATTCGGGTAGGGAGACGCCATGGTCTTTTCCGGGGGCCGAGGCTTTTCACAAAGATGAGCTGTCGAATCCAACCGATAGCCAGGGGCATTTTGAATACCCCGATGAATGGCTCTCGAGACTCAAGCCAGATGTTATCTTGGCCTTTTTTGGTTATAATTCCTCCTTTGACGGCCCCGAGGGGCTCGCGAATTTTGCGGCAGAACTGGATGCCTATGTCAAACATGTTCGATCACAAAGGTACAATGGATCTAGCGCACCCCAACTTGTCTTGGTGTCGCCCACGGCTTTTCAAGACGTGTCAGACTCCATTGATGTGCCGAATGGTTCGAAGGCAAACGAACGCCTTTTTCATTATGCCAGTGCCATGCGCAAGGTGGCCCAAGCCAATGCCGTTGTTTTTGTAGATGCCTTTGCTGAGAGCAAAAAGTGGTATAAAAAAAAAGAGCCCTTGACAATCGACGGGGTGCAATTGAACGACAGGGGCTATAAGAAGCTGGCCCGTTTTCTGGCAGATGAAGTCTTTGGAAAACGGCGACCTGACCGGACCCACGCCGCCTTGGTGCTAGAGGCTGTCAACGAGAAAAATTGGATGTGGCACAACGATTACAAAATACCCAACGGCGTGCACGTCTACGGCAGAAGATATAAGCCTTACGGCCCCGATAATTACCCCTACGAACTGAAGAAGATCCGTGAAATGACGGCCATTCGCGATGCCGCCATTTGGGAGGCACTGCGCGGTGAAAAAAGAGACCTGGCCAAATATGACAGGCTGACCCATAAATTGCCCGAGGTACAAACGAACTATACACTGGGCGATCAAGAAGAAGGCGCCAGATATTTGTATGGGGAAGAGGCTGTGGCCGCCATCCATACGGCACCAGGGTACCAAGTAGAACTTTTTGCCTCAGAGAAAGAATTTCCTGATTTGGCAAATCCGGTGCAGATGGCTTTTGACAACAAGGGTAGACTTTGGGTCGCCACCATGCCCAGTTATCCACACTATCGACCGGGTGACCGCAAACCAAATGACAAAATCATTATACTGGAAGACACCGATGCCGACGGCAAGGCAGACAAGCAGACCACCTTTGTCGATGGCTTGCATGTGCCCGTGGGTTTTGAGATAACGGAGCATGGGGTTTTTGTTTCTCAGGGTACGCACCTAAAATGCTATCGCGATACTGATGGCGATGACAGGGCCGATGCGGTCGAAATCGTATTGAGTGGATTTGATGACCACGACACTCATCACACCATAAGTGCATTCTGTGCCGATCCCTCGGGGGCCATTTATATGGGCGAAGGGGTATTTCTGCACACCAATGTCGAGACACCCTATGGCCCGGTCAGGGGTTCCAACGGTGGGTTTTACAGGTACAACCCAACAAGAAGGTATCTTGAGCGTACGGCACAGATCGCGATACCAAACCCTTGGGGCATCGCTTTTGACGACTACGGCCAATACTTTTTTGCCGAGACATCGGGCCCACCGGTGCGCTGGCTAATGCCCAGTACGATCAAACCGGTATACGGAAAGGCCTCCCCAAAATCTGAAAACCTGATTGAAGAATCACACCGGGTACGCCCCACAAGTGGTCTTGAGTTTGTCTCGAGCCGCCATTTTCCAGACGAGGTGCAGGGGGATCTGCTGATCAACAATACCATAGGCTTTTTGGGGATGAAGCAACACCAGATAACAGAGAGTGGTACAGGCTATAAAAGCAGGCACCGCCAAGACCTTATCTGGTCAGACGATGGAAATTTTAGGCCCGTCGATATGGAGTTTGCCCCCGATGGATCACTGTACTTCATAGATTGGCACAACATATTGATCGGGCATATGCAGCACAATGCGCGCGACCCCCTTCGCGACCATTCACATGGTAGGGTATACCGGATCACTTATCCATCCAGGCCTTTGTTGCAACCTGCGAATATCGATGGGGCCACTATTCCCCAGTTGTTGGACAACCTGAAACTGCCCGAGTACCGAACCCGTTACCGGACCCGCAGGGAGCTAAGGGGTAGAAATGTGGATGAGGTAATGGGTGCACTCTCAAATTGGGTCGCTGAACTCGACAAGAACGATAAGCAATACGAACACCATCTGTTGGAGGCCCTTTGGGTCGCCTGGGGCACCAATAAGGTGGATGAAGAGCTCTTGAAAAATTGTCTCAAAGCAAACGACCACAGGGTAAGGGCCGCTGCGGTAACTGTACTGCGCTACATGGACCATCACCTAAATGATTCAATGAAGCTTTTGAAAAATGCCGTACAAGACCCCCACGGCAGGGTGCGGTTGGCAGCGATCGTTGCGGCATCCTGGCTTTCCAAAAAAGATGCCTTGGATGTTTATCGCATAGTGGATAAAAATGCCCTCGATGAGTGGTCAAAACCTATATTTGAGGCTGCCCTAGCCTTTACTTCACATGGCGGGGAGAGCGCAGAAGAAAAAATTGAGACCGAAACGGTTGGTTTGACCGGTGATGACCTGGTACTATTTCAAAAAGGCAAAGAGATTTACGGTAGGGACGGTTTCTGTATCACCTGCCACCAAGCGGATGGGGAAGGATTGAAGCAATCAGGTTTCCCACCCCTGTCGCAGACCCAATGGGTCACGGGCAATGAAGATCGGTTGATAAAAATTGCTCTGAACGGTCTGTATGGTCCGATTGAGGTGAAAGGTGGGCAATACCCCGGCCAAGTGCCCATGACGGCGTATGGCAATATGCTGAACGACGAGGAGATTGCCGCCGTGTTGACCTATGTGCGCAATTCGTTTGGTAACGAGGCTTCTGTGATAACTGCTGACAAAGTGAAGAAGGTTCGGGAAATGACAAAGGAAAAGAAAGGGTTTTACACCCCTGAAGAATTATTGGAGACACATCCTTTAGAAAAATAAAAATGAAAAGAGCTAGATCAATCTGTATAGTCGTCTTCTTGTTTCTAGGTGCTGCCGTTTTGGGTCAGGCCGATAGGTATCCAGAAAGGGCCCCACACGTGGTTTTTGTGATGGGGGACGAGGAGTATCGGTCTGAAGAATCGATGCCCATGTTGGCAAAAATTCTCAAACGGGAGCTGGGCGCGAAGGTAAGTCTTTGTTATCCCTTGGATTCACTGGGCTTTGTAAACCCAAATGTCAAAGACCATATTGCTGGGTTGAAGGCCTTAAAAACGGCTGACCTGATGGTATTGTTCACACGCTTCAGGGCCTTGCCCGAGGAAGAACTTCATATGATTTTGGAATATGTTGAGACCGGCAGGCCCGTTGTGGGTTTTAGAACCACAACACATGCCTTTAGGTACGACGAAGGGCATTCCATGGAAATTTATAACGATGAATGGCCAATAAAGGTATTCGGACAAAAATGGATTACCCATCACGGGCATTTTTCAGATGGCCATGACCCCTTGACCCAAGTCTTTTTGGTGGGCAAGGATAACCCCATATTGAACGGGGTATCAGACTTCAAAGCCTTTTCATGGCTGTACCATGTAGATGGCGGAGACCATGAGTTGGCCGGTGACAGTGAGCCGATACTTATGGGGCGTTCACTCAGGTCAAAACATGAAATGGAAGGCCGATTGGATAAGTTTCCATTGGAAAACCCGGTGGCTTGGACAAAGACATACACTGGTAGCAAGGGAAAAACGGCACGCATCTTCTTTACCACCTTGGGCCATCCGTATGATTTCAAGGAGGTACCGATGCGCAAATTGGCCATCAATGGCATGTACTGGGCATTGGGCAGGGAAGACGAAATCCCCCCCGAAGGGGTGAACGTCACCATTGAAGGCAGCTACCATCCCAATAATTCCGGTTTTGGAGAGAAATTCAAAAAAAACCTCCGGCCTGAGGTTGTCGATTAAAGGTCTTCAATAGACCTTTTTGCCTTTTTTCAGCAATTTGCCCCAGTATTTGCTGAAGGCATGTACTTTTTCGGTTTTTCTTCCCTCCAAATCAAAAACAGGATTGCCTTGGTTTTTCCACTCAAAAATTCCGCCATACAAATTCCTCACATGGGCATAGCCCGCCTTTTGCAGCTTTTCTCCAATATCTTCAGAACGCACACCAATGGAGCAATAGACCACAATGGGTGTTTGCCGGTCAGGTATTTGGGCGATAATCGAATCGATGTCAAATTCTTTATGGCCCACCCATTTCGCATTTTTCAAATGGCTGACGGCAAATTCTTCCCATTTGCGGGTGTCTAGCAACACTATTGAGTCACTCACCTTAAGCTCTTGCACAGTAATATAGGGCACTGTCTCTTTATTGAACAGTTTTAACGTTTTGTCAAGGTTTTTCTGTGAGAATACATTTGTAATTGCCAAGAGTAAAATATATAATAAAAGTAATGGCCGTAAATTGTTCATGTGAAACCAAAGATACTGGAATCGGGGAAAGGTTTTTATTATCTTGAGAAATCAAACGAAAAACCAATGCTTAGAACGATCCTGATTGTATTGCTACCTTTGATAATGGCCAGTTGTTGGGAGAAGACAGTGCCAAATATGGAAAAAACCGCTGCGAGCGGGGCCTATCAAGAGCCCTTCCGTCCACAATTTCACTTTTCACCTACTAGGGGTTGGATGAACGACCCAAATGGTTTGGTCTATCAAGATGGGGTCTATCACCTGTTTTACCAATATTATCCCGATGCCACTGTATGGGGGCCCATGCACTGGGGGCATGCCGTTAGCGAAGATTTGGTGCATTGGCAACACCGGCCGATTGCACTGTTTCCTGATGAAAATGGACTTATTTTCTCGGGAAGCGCCGTGGTCGATAAGAACAACACCTCAGGTTTTGGAAAGGAAGGAAAAATACCACTGGTGGCCATCTACACCTACCATTCGATACAGGGGGAAAAGACCGGGCGCAACGATTTTCAGACCCAGGGTATTGCCTTTAGCCTTGACAATGGAGAGACTTGGACGAAATATGAAGGCAACCCTGTCATCGGCAACCCCGGTGTAAGGGATTTTCGGGATCCCAAGGTATTTTGGCACGAAGACACACAGAGCTGGATCATGGCCTTGGTGGTGGGCGATCATGTAAGGTTCTATCGGTCTATAAACCTAAAAGAGTGGCAGCATCTCAGCGATTTTGGCAAAGGGCAAGGAGCCCAAGGCGGAGTTTGGGAATGCCCCGACCTGTTTCCGTTGCAAGTTGAGGGAACCGACGAAACAAAGTGGGTACTGATCATCAGTATTGGAAGTGGTGGCCCCAACGGCGGCAGTGGCACCCAGTATTTTGTGGGCGACTTTGATGGCACCACCTTTACACCAAACCATGAAGAGTACAAGTGGCTCGACTGGGGCACCGATAACTATGCAGGGGTCACCTACAACAATGTGCCCAACAATGACAGAATTTTTATAGGATGGATGAGCAACTGGCAGTATGCCGTGTTGACACCCACTTCTACATGGCGGAGCGCAATGACCCTGCCAAGGAAATTATCGTTGAAAAAATTTGGTGATGACCATATGGTAGTGAACTACCCCGTTGAGGCGGTATTTGAATTGTTGGCCAAAGGGCAAACCCAAGACATGGTGCTAAAGGCAGCGGAAACCAAAGAATTTATGCATGATGGCCTAAATAGGTCAGAGATATCGTTCACTACGGAAACCCGTGATTTTTCGTTGGCCCTGACGAATGATAAAGGCGAGCACCTTAACGTTATTTTTGATGCAGCCTCTGATTTGGTCATTGTTGATAGAACCCGATCGGGCCTCACCGGGTTTCAACAAGAGTTTGGCAATAAATTGCATTACATGGATGTAAAACAGCTTCCTAAAGGGCTGTATGAGGTAACACTATTGGTCGATGCCGGTTCGGTTGAACTGTTTGTAAACAGGGGGCAGTTTGTAATGACACAGCAGATATTCCCGACAAGGCCATATACAAAATTGCTTATCGGGAATACCTCTAACTCACAAATGGAATTAAAAGGATTCTCAATAAGCAATGTTGCCTCTATCTGGGACGTTTCTAAAGGGGTGCTTAAATAAGCGGCCTGCCCTTCAAACGTTTTTCAATTTTTTGTTTTTTGACCGTCAAACGTTTCATAAGGTCCATCAAACTTGAATCTTTGGTTTTTTTGTAGATTTCATTGATGGCAAGGATCAGTCTCTTTGCCTCCCTTGAAGCCGCTACGCGGTCGCTTGTTGACATGTGACTTAGAGTTCTGTTTTCAAACTCTAAAGCAGATTGCATTAACTCTTTGGTCATTTTTGTTTTAAAATTAAGGTGCCACTCTAAATTCCTTTTCAAATAACCATATTTTGTTTTTATATGGCCATCGAATTTTGATATTTATGAAATATTTAAGAAAATGCGAGAAGGTGAAAATCAATGCATAGGCTCGATTCTAACATAAAAATAGGGATGTCAGGGGGGGCACTTCGATTTACTGAAAGTAGTGGTATAGGCTTTGGGCAAACATTGCAATTGAGAACAATAAGACCATATACCAAAAGATGTAGCCGATTTTTCGTTCAATAGTGTTCATGTGTCTCTACTTGGTGATAATTTGAAATGAAATTACGTATTAGGTTGTTCGCTGGGCCCGAATATTTATGAATGGTCGATTTTTTTATATAAATGGTCTTAACCTGTTGTGCCTAATTGGCTGTTCGAGATCAAGAGGGGCCATAAGTGAAATGGGCAGGCCGCTTTTTTTCTTTTTTGTTTGTAAATCCTAAATTTGAAAGTATATTTGCACCCGCTTATTCAAGCTTGGTGCCTTAGCTCAGTTGGTAGAGCAACGGACTGAAAATCCGTGTGTCCCTGGTTCGATTCCTGGAGGCACCACAAGCCCCGACAATCTTGTTGGGGTTTTTTTGTTTTGTAACTTTGGCCTATATGAACCTCGTTGTTGACATCGGTAATACCCTTATCAAATATGCGGTCTTTGATAGAAGCGAAATGATGCTCTTAGAAACCTCAGAACCCGATGATTTTCTTAAAACGGTAAAGGCCCTTTTTAAAAACCATCAAAAAATAAACCATGCGATCGTTTCTTCGGTAGGGGGCGATGAGCATAAGGCCTTTGAGGTGTTGTCGCTTTTCTGTCAGGTACACCAGTTGTCTCACCAGACAAAAACACCTTTCAAAAACAGTTACGCCACCCCGCAGACTTTGGGGGTTGATAGAATTGCGCTGGCCACGGCGGCCTTTTACCATAACCCGAACGGCAATACCTTGGTCGTAGATGCCGGTACCTGCGTTACGTATGATATGGTCAACGATTATGCTGAGTATTTGGGAGGGGCTATTTCGCCGGGTCTTGAAATGCGGTACCGTGCCTTGCATGAACATACAGCAGGCCTACCATTGTTGTCTCCCAAAGAAATATTGGATTTTATTGGGAACACCACTGAATCGAGCATACATAGTGGGGTGGTCAACGGCATGGTACAGGAAATCGATGGGGTAATCGACCAATATCGAAAGCGCTTCAAACATTTAACAGTTATTTTAACAGGCGGTGACGCCCATTTTTTTGCCAAAAGCCTAAAAAATACCATATTTGCGAACCCCAAATTTCTCTTAGTGGGGCTTAATCACTTGCTTGAGTACAATAAACGTTAGATGGTAAAGAAAACTCTGATTGCGTTGTTTTGCATGGCCTCCACTTTTGTCCAATCGCAAAACGGAACCATTTCCCCCTATTCATTCTTTGGAGTTGGTGATTTTAGAGAGAATGGTACGGTAGAAAACCAAATGATGGGGGGTATCAGTATGTACGTCGACAGCATTCACGTAAACCTTAGAAATCCTGCGGCCTACTCAAAGTTGGCACTCACTACGTATACCTTGGGGGTCTCGCATAGGGAATATCGATTAAAGGATTTCAACGAGCAACAGAACACCTCAGTTACCAATCTTGACTATTTGTCTGTGGGCCTGCCGTTGGGCAAGGGGGTTGGCCTTGGGTTTGGGCTCATGCCATTCTCATCGGTCGGGTACAATTTGATCTCACAAAGCACCAATGGTGACCAACAAAACGTCACCAACGTTTTCACTGGCGAAGGCGGGCTAAACCGCGCCTACATATCACTAGGGTTCAGGCCGGTCAAGAACTTAGCGCTGGGTGCCACTGCCAATTATAATTTTGGAACATTGGAGTACCAACGCCTACAACAGGTTGAAGGGGTGCAGTTTGGCACCATTGATAACCGCGAGTCACGAATCAATGGTTTTGATTTCAACTATTCGGCGATCTACACACCAAAAATCAAAGATAAGTATACCCTGTACTCATCGGTGGCGGTCAACACCCAGATTAACCTTGTCTCAAAAAATTCAGAGCGCATAGGATCCTTTTCGCAAGAGACCGGTCAAGAAATTGAGGTGATCGACGTTGATCTTGATGCCCAAAATCTTCGTAATACAGAATTGAAGATTCCTACCACCACGACCTTGGGGCTTGGCTTTGGGGAAGAAAAAAAGTGGTTCATGGGGGCAGAGTACAGTTTTCAGCAGTTCAGTTCTTTTGAGAACCGGTTTCTTGGTCAAGACAATGTCACTTATCAAGATGCGAAGAGCTATGCCCTGGGCGGGCATTTTATACCTGATTACACTGCTTTATCAGGATATTTTAAAAGGGTGACCTACCGTGCGGGCCTGCGTTACGATGTAACAGGTTTGGTGGTAAATGACAAGGAGATAAACAATTTTGGCATAACTTTTGGGCTTGGATTGCCGTTGAGCGGAACCATTACCGACCGATTCTCAAATATCAACATAGGATTTGAACTCGGAAGAAGGGGGACCACCGATGCAAATTTGATTGAAGAAAGTTACTTTAAAGTCAATATCGGCCTCTCGTTGAATGCCCTCTGGTTCCAAAAAAGAAAAATAAATTGATAAAAAATTAGTACATTGAACCGCTTAAAAACCAGTAAGATGAAAAAGAAATTTTACTTAACGATGATAGGTGTCGTGATGATGGTGGGTATAAGTAGTGCTCAGGCGCAAAATCCTGAGTGTATGACCAATCTTTCCATCTACGCAGAACACGCCAAGGTAAAGAACTACGATTCTGCCTACGAGCCTTGGAAAATGGTATACGAAAACTGCCCTGCGATCAACAAGGCAAATTTCACATATGGAGAGCGCATCTTGAAGCACAAGATCAAAAACTCTTCAGGGGCCGATAAAGATGGGTATATCCAAGAATTGTTGAACCTTTATGACAATAGCAGAAAATATTTTCCCGCCAAGTATACGACGGCAGAGGTCCAAATTGACAAGGCCCTATTGATGTATGACAATAAGATGGCCTCAGATGAAGAGCTATACAATATGCTCGATAAGGCTTTTAAAGAAGACAAGGCCAATTTCAAGAACCCAAAGGCACTGTATCTTTACTTTTCGACCTTGGTCGATCTTCACAATGCCGGTAAAAAAGACCTGCAAGAGGTTTTCGACGTATACGATGATGTAACCGAAAAAATTGAGGAGGAAAACCAAAAGTTGACCGACACCATCAACAGGTTATTGCCAAAAGAAGATGCTGGCACCTTGACTTCAAAGGAGAAAAAACAACTTAAGGCAGCCAATACCAATTCAGAATCGTACGGTAAAATTGCCGGTAGTATCGACTCAAAATTGGGTGCTTTGGCCGATTGCGACAACCTGATACCCTTGTACCAAAAAAGCTTTGAAGCTAAAAAAGGCGATATTAATTGGGTAAAGCGGGCCGTTGGTAGAATGTTCAGTAAAGAATGTACCGATGATCCACTTTTCAGAAAGTTGTTTGAGGCCCAATTGGCACTAGAACCTTCAGCCAGCGCATACCTATATGGTGGTACCCTAAAACAAAAGGCAGGCGACAGCAAAGGTGCCATTGCTGATTTTAACAAGGCCGTTGAATTGGAAACCGATGCAAGAAAAAAATCAGACATTCTGTATAAGATAGCCACCACGGTTCGTAGGGGCAGTAAATCGCAGGCAAGAAACTATGCCATGAAGGCCATAGACGCCAACCCGGCCAATGGTAAGGCCTATCTGTTGATTGCTAACTTGTATGCCACCAGTGCAAACGATTGTGGTAGCACACCGTTCGAAAAGCGGGCCATTTACTGGAAAGCTGAAGATATGGCTAGAAAAGCCGCCCGGGTAGACCCTTCTTTGAGCTCACGGGCCAGCCAAGCCGCTGCAAGTTATGCGGCCAAGGCACCCACCAAAGAGATGATTTTCAACTCTGGTATGGCAGGTAAGACTATCAGTTTCAACTGTTGGGTCGGCGGTAGCGTTAAAGTGCCAAACCTATAAGGTTGAAACAATCCATAAAATATTGTGCAGTACGTTTTGCCACGGTCTTTACCGTGGCATTACTTTTTATGTCTTGCAAAGACAACTATAAAAGAGTGGGCGAAGAGGCCATGACCAACTTGGTGCCGCAAGGGGTGGCCAAAAATTTCACATTGACCTACACCGAGGCAAAAAAAGAACTCGGCACCCAAGATTCCACAGAGTCAAGGGTGGTGGTGGTACTGACCAGTCCGTTGAACGAGAATTATGACAACCTAAAGTTTCGTCACCAAATTTTTCCTGAGGGGCTCCAAGTTGATTTTTATGATGAACAAAATAGAAAGAGTATCATTAAGGCTGATTATGGTATCGTGTACTCGGCCACAAATTTGATAGATTTACAGGGCAATGTGGTTATTGAAAGCCATGACGGCAAAAAATTGGAGACTTCGCAGTTGTATTGGGATCGCAGCCAAAACTGGATTTTCACCGAACACGGGTTCACCTATACCAATCCTGAGGATAGAACCATAATGGAAGGAGAGGGCATGGATTTCAACCGTGACTTTACTTTTTTCAATGCCCATAGAACATTTGGATTGATGACCATAAAAGACGAATGACATGATAAAAATCTTGCGCTACACCGAATACCTTTATCTGGCAGTTGCCATCATATCTATCTATAAAATAGTGACCCTTTGGTCGATAAACCCCAAAGACACGTATATCTTCATCTTTTTTGCGGTAGTCTCGATCGCGATGTTCCTTTTCAGGCGAAACTATCGAAAGCGGTTTGAGAAAAGAAAAAGGGAAAATAAAGAATAGCCTTGGACACCTCTCTGCTCATAATCATTGTTTCCTTATTGTTTTCCGCATTTTTTTCAGGTATGGAAATCGCCTTTGTGTCGGCCAATAAAATCCATATCGAAATCGAAAAAAAGCAAGAGGGTTTTTTGGCAAAAGTGCTGACCTGGCTGACCGAGAAACCTTCAAAGTTTATCGCCACCATGCTGATCGGCAACAATATAGCCCTTGTGGTCTACGGGTTCTTTATGGGTGACCTTTTGATGGGTTGGTTTGCCACCTTGGTGCCTTCGGGCTATGGCTTCGTCGATGTTATGTTGACCGATTTTAGCCTTCTGACCCAGACCTTGCTCTCTACCCTTATCATATTGCTTACGGCAGAGTTCTTGCCTAAGGTGTTGTTCCAGATTTACGCCAACACCCTGTTAAAGATATTGGCTCTTCCTGCATATTTCTTTTATTTGCTCTTTTCGTTTATATCGTGGTTTGTAATCAAGGTGTCTGACTTCATTCTCAAGAATTTTTTCAACACTGATGGCGACGAGGTGCAGCTTGCCTTTACCAAAATAGAGCTGGGCGATTACATTACCGAGCAAATGGAATCGGTGGAGGGGCGCGACGAGATCGATTCTGAGATACAGATATTTCAAAATGCCCTCCAGTTTTCAGAGGTAAAGGCCCGTGAGGTCATGGTGCCGCGTACTGAAATTACGGCGGTAGAACTGCACGAAACCCCCAAGAATCTGGCCAAGCTCTTTATTGAAACAGGCTATTCAAAAATTTTGGTTTACAAAGAAAACATCGATGAGATCATTGGCTATGTGCACTCGTTTGAACTCTTCAAAAAACCAAAGACCATCAAAAGCGTGCTGTTGCCGGTCGAGTTTGTGCCAGAGACCATGATTATTCACGACATACTCAATGTACTGACCAAAAAACGTAAGAGCATGGCGGTCGTTTTAGATGAATATGGCGGCACATCGGGCATTTTGACCATTGAGGATATCGTTGAAGAACTTTTTGGTGAAATAGAAGATGAGCACGATACCACCGATCTGCATGAAGAGCAGATAGATGAGCACACCTATAAATTCTCGGCCAGGTTAGAGGTAGATTACGTGAACGAGCATTACAAACTGGATCTTCCGAAAGGCGATGAGTACGAAACGCTGGGAGGGTTGATCATGAACCAAATGGGTGAAATACCGGAAAAAGATTCTGAGATTGTCATCGAAGGGTTCCGTTTTAAGATTTTGGAAGTCTCGAACACAAAAATCGATTTGGTGACCGTACACGCCATACCAGATAATTAACAGGTTTCGACAGCTTGGTATTCTTTCTTTTTTGGAAAGAAAACACTATTTTCGCGCTCTTAATTTTAAGGAAAAAGAACGCAGATGGCAGTTTTAGAAAATATTAGAAAGCGAACCACCGTACTTATCTTGATCATTGGTATGGCCCTTTTTGCATTTGTTATCTCAGGGGTGTTTACCGGTAGCGATTTCACAGGTGGCAAAGTGGGTTCGGCAGTCGCCGAGGTAAACGGTGAAAGTATTTCAATTGATGAGTTCAGACAAGAGGTAGAGCAGGCTTCACGAAGATATGGGCCCAATTTATCATCTACCCAACTGGTGAGCACTGTTTACGAGCAACAGATTCGCGAAAAATTGTTGGGCCAGCAGTTCGAAGATTTGGGTATTTCTGTGGAGAGCGATCAAATCGTCGAATTCGTCAGAAATTCCGGTTATGCGCAGATTCCTGATTTTCAAGATGAGAACGGTATCTTCAATCCAGAGATTTTTAAGGCAACCGTTGCCGACTGGCGTAGAAACGATCCATTGCGTTACGAGGCATGGCTTGAAGATGAAAAGGCCATTATGCAATCTGCCAAAGAGCAATTGTACTTCAATTTGATCAAGGCAGGGGTCACGGCCACCTTGATCGAGGGCAAGCTAGACTATAAGATGTCGAACGATAAAATCGATATACAGTATGTCAGGGTGCCCTATTCTTCAATTCCAGACAGCACGATTCAAGTTTCCAAAGAAGAGATTGCCGCCTATGTGAAAGAGCACAAAGAAGATTACAAGCAAGAAAAGGCACGAGATATCCGATTTGTATTTTTTGAGGAAAAGCCCTCTGCAGAAGATGAAAAGGCCGTTAAAGATGCCTTGATAGAACTTTTAGGAAACAGGGTTGAGTACAACGAGGCTGCCGATACAACCGATACGATTCCCGGTTTTAGGGACACTAGGGATATGGAAGCTTTTCTGGATAGGAATTCAGACCTGAAGTATGATACCATTTATAAGGCCAAAAAAGATTTGCCCGCCGTAGCCGCCGATAGTATCATGGCGCTTTCAGTAGGAGAGATTTACGGGCCCTACCGAGATGGCGATTATTTCAAGCTTTCAAAGGTAATGGACAGAAAGCCAAACGGTACGGTGAAGGCCAGCCACATATTGATCTCTTACGAAGGGGCTACTAGGGCCAACCCTAATGTGACCCGAACAAAAGAAGAAGCCGAGGCGAGGGCCAAGGAATTGCTGGAAGAAGCCAAAAAAGAAGGAACCGTGTTCACAACATTGGCCCGAGAAAACTCCGATGGTCCATCGGCCCAAAGAGGGGGAGACCTAGGGTATTTCCAAGAAGGCATCATGGCCGATGAGTTCAACGATTTCTGTTTTGGAAATCCTGTGGGGGAAATCGGATTGGTCGAGACCGAGTTCGGTTTCCACATCATCAAGATTGATGACAAACAAGATGTGGTAAAAGTGGCCACGCTTGCCCGTGAAATTGCACCATCTGAAGAAACCATAAACACCTTGTTCACCGAGGCCACCAAATTTGAAATGGCCGCCACCGAGGCAGAACCAGAGCAGTTTTCAGAAATTGCCAAAGAAAGCGAGCTGACCGTAAGGCCCGTGAACAAAATAAAGGAAATGGATGAGAACCTGCCCGGTCTCGGTTCGCAACGGGCTATTGTACAGTGGACCTTTAATGACGATACCGAAGTGGGCGACATCAGAAGATTCGACCTTGCCGAGGGTTATGCCGTGGTTCAGTTGACCAAAAAATACAAAGAAGGGGTAATGGCGCCTGAGGATGCCTCTGCCACGGTGCTGCCCAAAATCAGAAAAAAGAAAAAAGCCGCGAAAATCATCAGTGAAAACCAAGGTAAGTCTATGGAGGCATTGGCCCAAGACAATAATGTCAGCCTATCTACCGCTTCTGCGTTGACGTTGAAGTCGCCCACCATACCGGGGGCCGGCAGAGAGCCTTATGTTGTGGGGCGTGCTTTTGGCCTTGCCGAGGGCGAAACTTCTGATTTATTGGAAGGCGAAACCGGTGTTTTTATGGTCAAGGTCACCAAGAGGGAAGAAGCGCCGGACATCGATAACTTTACCACCTACGCCAACTCAGTTAGAACCACTAGGGTTAACAGGGTAAACGGTGATGTCTATAGGGCCTTAAAAGAGAAGGCTGAAATAGAGGATAGAAGGGCCATTTTTTATTAATGGTCAACGTACCATCCCTTTATAGGTAATAACTGTCTCAAAACCCTTGGATACAAAGTATTCAGGGGTTTTTTCATTTCCGGTGGCCAAGACAAAGTCTCCGCCCCAGGCGCCCAAGCTCTTGATTTCACCAAAATAATCGGGGAACAGTCTTGTTTTGACAGGGGGCATTTTCAATACTTTTGACAGCAACGCTTCATGCTCGGCCAAAAGGCCTTCAAAATCTTGAAGGGAGTCTACGCCCAAAATAGCTTCCGTAATACGGGAAACCTCTTTGCACAAAGTATGCTTGTCAATCTTTTGTGTTCTATAACTCGCGATTGCCTCCCTGCTGTTCTGTTTTTGGTTGAGATGAACAAAGAACAGCATATCGGAGAAGGGAAAATCAAGCCCCACTTCTTTGGTTGTGGGATTTCCCTCGACCAATTGATAGACAATGGCACTTTCCGCTTTGGCGCAGGCAATATCGTACCCACTGCCACCAAAGGTGTTCTGTAGCAATTGATGGGCATCAACCTTGGCCCATGTGGCAATATTGTTGATCAAGGTCGAAGAAGAGCCCAGCCCCCAATCGTTCGGAAAGGTGAGTTCCGTCTCAACCTCAAATCCTCCATCCACCAAAAAATCCATATTCAATTTTTTGGCCTCAATCAAAATGGTTTGCAAGACCTTGGCCATATCGGCTTTCGAGCTTGAAACGATTTTAAAATTGCCCAGATCGAAAATTGCCTCGAACCAAACATGGCCCCGGTGGTCAAGACTTTTCCATTCCACCTTTGGCCCCGATGCTCTTTTGTAGCGAAGATATTGCCCAAATTTTGTGGGTGCGGCCAAAGCCTTTGCCCCATCCAACACGGCGTATTCCCCCGTTAAAAGTAGTTTTCCATGGCTGTACAGCTCAATCATGGTGCCCGTTTCTAACGTTTTCAAGGGCTTCTTTTACAGAGGCATTGCTGACTGTTGCGGTCTTGAAGTGGGCGACGAGTGTTTCTTTTTCCTTTTCGGTGGCGCCCAATTGGTTGAGCAAGTTCAACAGGTGCATTTTCATATGCCCCTTTTGAATACCTGTGGTAACAAGTGACCTGAGGGCGGCGAAATTTTGGGCCAGACCGGCAACGGCCACAATCTGCATCAGCTCTTTGGCAGTAGGTTTCTGCAAAATTTCCAATGCCAGTTTTACCAATGGGTGCAATGATGTAAGTCCGCCGACAGTGCCCAGTGCCAATGGTACTTCCATCCAAAACTTAAAAATTCCGTCGTCGATCTCAGCATGGGTAAGACTTGAATAGTGGCCATCTTTTGAGGCATAGGCATGAACGCCTGCTTCAATGGCCCGAAAATCGTTTCCTGTGGCCACCACAACCGCGTCGATACCGTTCATAATGCCCTTGTTGTGCGTTACTGCCCGATGGGGGTCATTTTTTGCAATGGCAACGGCCTGTACCATTTTTTTGGCGAAGGTTTCTGGGTCTATGTCATCTTCGCCCAAAGCCGACACGGGGCAGGACACTTCTGCCCGCACCAAGCAGTTCGGCACATAGTTGCTCAGAATCGACATGATGACCTCGATGTTTTTCTCTCGGTCGGTAAACGGTTTGTGTTCTTTTGCCTCATCCTTTAGGGTGTCCGCGAATTGCTCTAAACAAGAATTGATAAAGTTGGCCCCCATGGCATCAAGCGTTTCAAAGGTACAGTGCAACTGGTAGTAGCCTTCAGTGGTGTGGGTTTTGTCGCGAAGTTCGATTTCTTTAATGCCACCACCCCTTTTTTCCATGTTCTTTGTAATGGGCTTTGCACTTGCGATAAGTGATTCCTTGACGGTCGCAAAAAAGGCATGCAGTTTATTCTTGTCGCCATGATACAGAAAATGTACCTGCCCCACTTTTTCAGTGCCGATAACCGTAGCCTTGAACCCTCCCCTTGAAAGCCAAAATTTGGCGGCCTTGCTTGCAGCGGCAACCACTGAACTTTCTTCTATGGCCATGGGTATGGCATACAACCGTTCGTTGATCAGAAAATTTGGGGCTATGGCGAAGGGCAGGTAATAGTTCGAAAGGGTGTTTTCGATAAACTCGTCATGCCGCTTTTGAACGTGTGGGTCTTGGTGCCAATATCGCCTGAGGGTTTCCCCGGCTTCTTTGGGGTTGTCACAATACTGGTCTACCAACCATTTTATTTTTTCTTCCTTGGTGAATTTTGAGAACCCTTCTACCGGTTTTTGCATGGTGTTCGGTTAAGGGTTCAAAGATAATCATTACCCCATATATGGCGCACTGCAGTGGCGCTCGGTGTAGCCCGGTTGCCAATAAAGGTTTATGGGGTGAAAAATTTAATTTTTAGGTAAATTATTAGTAAACTTGATGGTTTTTAACCAATATAACGTACCTATGCGAAAACACTTCTTTCCGCTAGTTTTACTCTTTATTTCAACCACAGTTTTAACGGCACAAAAGAAACAGATAACCTTGGAGGAAATCTGGGGCGGTGCCTTCCGTACCGAGCGAATGGATGCGCTGCGTTCAATGAAGGATGGAGACCACTACACCGTGTTGAGCTTCAACAGAAACCCAAGGGGCAGTTCGCTTGATAAGTATGATTACCAAACGCTTGAAAAGGTCGAGACCTTGGTTGCCTCTTCAGATGAGGTGCCCTATTTTACTTCCTATGAGTTCAGTGCTGATGAATCGAAATTGATTTTGGCCACAGAGATCGAACCTATCTTCAGGCGATCTAGACGTGGCATCTATTATGTGTACGACCTTGCCGATAAGACCTTGACCAAGATTTCAGACAATTTGATACAAGAACCTGAATTGTCGCCAGATGGCTCTAAAGTGGCCTACGCCTATGACAACAACCTCTATTTGTTCGATGTTGAAGGTGGCGAGACCGTGCAAGTTACCATAGATGGTAAAAAGGGCAGTATCATCAATGGTATTACCGATTGGGTGTACGAAGAGGAGTTTTCGTTCGTGCAGGCCTTTGAATGGAATGCCGATGGAAGCAAGATCGCCTTCTTGAAATTTGATGAGACGAATGTGCCACATTTCTCAATGGACATCTATGGACAAGACCTATACCCCTTTCAATATGAGTTCAAATACCCCAAGGCAGGTGAAGAAAACGCCATTGTTTCGTTGCATATGTACGATGTGGCTGCCGGATCTATTTCAGATATTGATTTGGGCGACCCCTATTATATTCCTAGAATAAAATGGATGAACCACCCTGACCAATTGAGCGTTCAGACCATCAACCGCCACCAAAACCATTTGAAACTGCAACGGGTAAACGCAAACGATGGTTCGGTTTCTTTGTTGCTGGAGGAAAAAGACAAGGCCTATGTCGATATTCATGACAATCTTACCTTTTTAAAAAATGATAGCTTTATTTGGACGAGTGAACGCGATGGCTTTAACCATTTGTACCTCTACGACCAGAAAGGAAACCTGAAGAACCAGATAACCAAAGGCCCATGGGAGGTAACCGCGTACTATGGCTTTGATGAGAAAAAAGACCGTATTTACTATCAATCTGTAGAAAATGGTTCCATAAATCGAGATGTCTACAGCATCAGTAGTTCCGGTAAAAAGAAAAAGCGGCTGACCGAGCGCGAAGGCACCAATATGGCCGACTTCAGTGCCGATTATACCTACTTCATCAACACCTACTCCAGTGCCAACACCCCTTGGCAGTACACACTGCACAGGGCATCGGACGGCAAACTGCTAAAAGAGATCATCGACAACCAACAATTGAAAGAAAAACTCGATGGCTATGAAGTGGCTCCCAAAGAGTTTTCGACGATTTCCATAAACGGCAACGACCTGAATATGTACATGATCAAGCCGGTTGATTTTGATCCCAATAAAAAGTATCCGCTGTTCATGTTCCAATATAGCGGACCGGGATCACAACAAGTGGCCAACCGTTGGATGGGCTCCAATGATTACTGGCACCAAATGTTGGCCTCAGAAGGGTACATCATCGCTTGTGTCGATGGCCGGGGCACCGGATTCAAGGGCCGCGACTTTAAGAAAGTCACCTATCTCAACTTGGTGAAATACGAGACAGAAGACCAGATTGCCGCGGCGAAGAAATTGAGCGAACTCCCCTATATCGATGAAGAACGTACCGGTATTTGGGGGTGGAGTTTCGGGGGGCATATGAGCACCAACTGTTTGCTCAAAGGCAACGACACCTTTGAAATGGCCATAGCCGTGGCACCGGTCACCAGCTGGCGTTTCTACGATACGATCTACACCGAGCGTTTTATGCGCACCCCGCAAGAAAATCCTGAAGGGTATGACAATGAATCGCCGTTCAACTATCCTGAGTTGTTGAAGGGCAAGTACCTATTGGTGCATGGTTCGGGCGATGACAACGTGCATGTGCAGAACACCATGCGAATGATCGATGCCCTGGTGCAGGCCAACAAGCAATTCGATTGGGCCATTTACCCAGACCGTAACCACGGCATCTATGGGGGCAATACCCGATTGCACCTGTATACCATGATGACAAATTTTGTAAAAGAAAACCTTTAACCAAACCAATTGACCAATGGCACAGATAAACGAGAATCCAGCAGCTGAAAAGAGATTGTTCGGCCACCCCCAAGGATTGTTTTACCTATTCTTTGCAGAACTCTGGGAGCGCTTTAGCTTCTATGGCATGCGCGCCCTGTTGACCCTATACATGGTCAACGTGATTTTCGAGGCTTTGGCCGAGCGTGATTATGCAACCGCAGCGGTTTACGCTTCCTACGGATCGTTGGTGTATGCCTCGACCGTTATAGGTGGGCGTATTTCAGATAGTATCCTGGGCATGCGAAATTCCATTTTTTTGGGTGGCATCTTAATGGCCATCGGCCATTTTGTGCTGGCCATCGAACACAACATCGCGTTCTTTTTGGCACTGTCTTTTATTATTGTCGGTAATGGTTTCTTCAAACCG
Source organism: Flagellimonas lutaonensis (assembly GCF_000963865.1). Classification (NCBI taxonomy): domain Bacteria; kingdom Pseudomonadati; phylum Bacteroidota; class Flavobacteriia; order Flavobacteriales; family Flavobacteriaceae; genus Flagellimonas; species Flagellimonas lutaonensis. The sequence continues at coordinate 1,028,415 of NZ_CP011071.1, read as the reverse complement.
AACATTTCCACATTCGTGGGAACCTTATATAAAGATGGCGATCCCAAAAAAGATTCGGGCTTTACCATCTTTTATATGGGCATCAATATTGGGGCGTGGATATCACCGCTGCTCTGTGGTTGGTTGGCCGCAAGCTATGGTTGGCATTACGGTTTTGGACTGGCCGGAATCGGGATGTTGACCGGACTGTTGTTCTTCTGGAGCGGTATCAGAAAAGGGGTTTTTGGCGATAAGGGAATGCCACCGGTTGAAAAAGCGGATGAAAAAAAGTTTTTGGGTGTGCCCAATCGAACCATGGTGCCCATTATATCGGTTTTGTCTGTGCCGGTTATCGCATTTCTTCTTTCCGCATACAAACCGCTAGGGTCTGAGGGAAGCTTTTTTGAAGACCAAAATATTGTCAATGTCATTTTTAAGGGAATTGCGGTCACCATCTTGCTCTACCTTGCCTATATCATGTTCAAGGCGACCTTGGAAGAACGCAAAAAACTTTTTGTGGCAGTCCTCATTACCTTTTTCATGACCATCTTTTGGGGCTTCCATGAACTGTCGGGCAGCGTGATTACCCTCTTTTCTGCCCGTAATGTCGATTTGGCTGGTATCATGTCGGCTTCCCAGACCAACTCGCTGAACCCCATGTTCATAATTCTGTTGGCTATACCCATTTCATTGCTCTGGACGTGGCTCTCGAAGCGAAACCTCAATCCGAGAACGCCATTTAAGTTCGGGCTGGGCTTGGTGTTCGCCGGCGTCAGTTTTTATGTGCTGGCCATCAGCGGTAACAGCGCCAATGAAAATGGCATGGTGCCTTTTGCATACCTGCTCTTGATGTATTTCTTGTTGTCGATAGGGGAATTGTTCATGTCGCCGGTGGGGCTATCTAAGATTACCGATCTGTCGCCCAAGCGAATAGTCGCTTTTATGATGGGTGTTTGGTTCTTGTCATCGGCCTTTGCCTTTCAAGTGGTAGGCTTTATCGGCAAACAGTTGGCCATTGAAAGCACCGATGCCAATGTGGGAGGCTTTGACACGCTGAGTGTCTATACCGATGGCTTCATGCTGATTGCAAAATACTCGTTGGGTGCGGGCATTATAGTCTTGTTGGCATCTCCGTTGATCAAACGATTGATGGGCAATGTCCACTAGTCCAAAGCATTCAAATCAATGATAAAAGCGCCCCTTTCACCCGTGTAGTGAAAGGGGATTTTTCTTTTTTGACAGGTTTTCTTCCACCGCGAAACATAACTTTTGTAGTTACTACCGTCGGCGATGATTTTTTTGGGTTCCATACCATCAAGAAAACGTTCAAAATTCATTCTTGGTGAATGTGTAATAAGCAGATAGTCTGGTTGTATGGGTGGTTTCAGTCCAAGACTGTCCATCACATAAAACGTTCTGTGGCCAATCTTGTACATGTTTCGAAGAGGAAAGTAGGCAACAGAATCTATTTTCTCGCCAACCACATAATCTGAAACTGTTCTTTTGGCCGCCTCCACAGCGTGGGGATGTACTTGCACCGCATCACCTGAGCGGTTCAATAAAATGGTGTTCTTGGTCTGGTGGGCAACAACTAGCGCTTGTTTGCTCTTTGCTTGAACGGAGTCATATAAAACCCAACCCTGAAACAGTAATATTGAAATGCCCAAAAAGGCGATATGCCTAAACCGGGGTTTTGATAAGACAAGCACCAAGAAAATGATAATAAGATAAGCAGTAACCATTTGCACGGAATCGAAGGGTATTTGCTTAAATACAAAGGCTTCTTGCTCGGCCACAAAGCCGATGACCGCATTCATCATGTGAATGATGCCATTGTAGGCCGAAACCAAGAAAGCGGGCAGCATATCGAGTAGTGCAAGTACAATCACCAAGATGCCCCACCCCAAGGTGAAGCCTAAAAACGGAACCACCGCCAAGTTCGATACAAAGAACAAGGCCGGAAATTGGTGAAAGTAAAATAGGCTTAAGGGCAATACACCCAGCTGTGCGGCCACTCCTACAGAGAATAGTTGCCATGTTTTTCTTAAAAGAACGTTTTTTGGCCTCCAAAAGTCTTGAAGTTTGGGGTAGAGCCACACAATGGCAAAAACAGCGGCATAGCTCATCTGAAATCCTACCTGAAACAAAAACAACGGCTCAAACAACAAAATGAAGAACATTGACCACACCAAGGTATTGAATGTGTTGGTGGGGCGGTTCAAGTGCAGTGCGTAGGCCACGAACGAAAACATGGTAACGGCCCTTACGATAGATGGTGAGAGCCCTGCGATAAAAGCGAACGACCACAGAAGCAAAACGATGGTGACCAATTTTAGGGTCCTGCCCTTGGGAAGTCTCTCCATAGGCTTGAGCAAAAACTGTAGCAACAATAGCAATATGCCCACATGCAGCCCCGAAATGGCCAAAATGTGAACGGCACCGGCGTTCTTGTAATCATCATAGGTTTCTTGTGACACAGCACTTCGCTCACCCAACAGCAGGGCTTGTATTACCGATAGTTCTTCGGTTCCAAAGGTGTGCTGTTCAAGTTTGGTGATGATGTGTTTGCGTAAGTCTTGGGCATGACCGAAAAGTGTTGTTTTCTTATGGTTGAGCGGTAGAACTTGGGCTGAATCGGCGCGAATTTGATGGTGTATGCCCTGTTTCTTCAGGTAATCGCGATAATCGAACTGGTAGGGATTCAACGGCGGATTCACAGAATCCAATTTTCCATACACTACCAGTTCGTCGTCTACACCAAATTGTTTCTGTGAGGGGTTGCGGCTAATATTGAGCAGAATTTTGCCATTTGCAGCTTGTTCGTCAACGGTTGCTATCTCGACAAAATAGCGATGTGAAAAGTCGGTAGGCTTTAAGACATCGGTAATTTTTACCCCAAAGGCATGCGATGATGCCAAGTGATGTTTCAGGTACGTTTGTGGTTGGCTGCCTGGATGGGCCATTCGAATGGTAAGAATTCCCAAGCATACGAATGCAGCGGCGACCAGAGCCATGAAGATATAAATGCTTACTCGAGACTTTTTTCGAAAAACAAAAGCCATCCACACAAGCAAAAACAATAAAGCCAAAAAGGGAAGGCTTATGGGTATCTCGAGATAAAAACCGACAATAATACCTACAATGAGGCAAAGGGTCAGTTTAATGGAAACCAATCGCCCCAACCCCATTACAATACACGGGTAGCTTTGACAAAGGCATGGTTCCAATAGCCTTCGCGAAGGGATGATACGATGACACCCCTTGAAGTGGTTGAGTGTATGAACTTGATGTCATCCCCATCGACATCGACCACCAGCCCCACATGGTTGATGCGCTTGCCACGTTTTCGGGTCTTAAAGAACAGCAGATCACCCTTTCGGACTTTTTTGACACCTATTTTGCGGCCTTGGTTGGCCATTTCGTACGATATGCGGGGAAACTCGATGCCATGTTCCTTAAAAGAAACATACAACAGCCCAGAGCAGTCCATTCCCCTGCGTGACGTGCCCCCAAATTTGTAGCGTACCCCTGAGAAGGTCATGGCCGTGGAGATGATCTGTTCGGCCTTTTCATCTTCTACCACTTCTGGCAGGCTCGTTTTGTTCGACACCAAGCTGTCGGTTTCAGTAGCTTCGACGGAGACCGTTCGGTTTTTGCCATAGGTCGTTTTTTTCTTGACAACCCCGCAGCCAACGAGCAACAGTACCAACGAAGAAATAATGAAGATTTTTTTTGCCATCCAAGAAAATAACGGTCTCTTGGTGAATAAAATTACATATTTTCGACAATTAACGCGGCAGCCTTGTCGCTGGCACCCCTGCCCCCCAATTTTTTTCTCAACGCCTCATAATCTGAAAGCATCTGGTTTCGTGCGGGCCCGTCGAGTATTTTTGTAAGTTCACTTTTCAGGTTTTGGGGCGTAAGTTGCCCCTGTATGAGCTCTTTTACCACTTCTTTGTCCATAATCAGGTTTACCAGCGAAATATAGTCGAGGGTGATGATGCGTTTAGCGATTTGGTACGAGATCCAATTGCCTTTATAACAGACCACTTGGGGCACCTGAAAGAGAGCCGTTTCTAAAGTGGCGGTTCCACTGGTCACCAGGGCGGCATGTGAATTCGCCAAGAGCGAATAGGTCTGGCCAGAAACAAAGGTTACTGAGTCGGTCATAAAATCGTTGTAAAACCCTTCATCAAGACTCGGTGCCCCCGCAATTACAAATTGATATTCCGGAAAATCGGGCACCACTGCCAGCATGACCCGAAGCATTTTTTGCACCTCTTGCCTTCGGCTTCCGGGCAAGAGCGCGATAATGGGCTTTTGCTGAGAAAGGTTGTTTTTGGAACGAAAAGTCCTTTCATCCAATACGTCGGAATTTTCAATGGCATCGATCAACGGGTGACCAACAAACGCTACCGGATACCCATGTTTTTTTTCATAGAAACCCTTTTCAAAAGGAAGTATGACGTACATCTTGTCGATGGTCTTTTTGATGGTCTTGATACGCCCCTCACGCGATGCCCAGATCTGTGGAGATATGTAGTAATTTGTTTTGTAGCCCTTTTTCTTGGCCCATTTGGCAATGCGAAGGTTAAAGCCTGAAAAATCTATGAAAATGATGACGTTGGGGCCAAAGGCCTCAATATCTTTTTTGCAGTATTTGATATTGCCCAGAATAGCTGGAATGTTGGCAATGACCTCAAAAAATCCCATAAAGGCCATTTCTTTGTAATGCTTGGTCAACTCACCACCGGCAGCTTGCATAAGGTCACCGCCCCAACATCGAATTTGGGCCTGGGCGTCCTTCTTTTTAAGCGCCTTGATAAGGTTGGATCCATGAAGATCACCCGAAGCTTCCCCAGCTATGATGTAATACTTCATGCACTAGAAAATTTTGTAGAACAGAATAATCAAGGCAGTCAAAAGGGTTGCAATCATTACACCGCGTGCCCTTAAATCTCTTTTTATCCTAAGAAAACCAAAGAAGGCCACCAAGTTCAAAATGGCACCCAATGCCAAGAGGCTGCCCAAATGGTCTTGTGCAGTTGCCGTCTTTAAGGTGTCCGCTATGCCCATGTCTGAAAAGAGCAGTATATACAACAATGTACCGAATGTGTTGGCAATGATGCCGACCAAAAAACCGATGATAACTTCTTTATTCTTGTTCATTCAATGTCCAGTTGTTCAATTGTGGTATAGTGTGGTGGGCGGTGAGGTCGAACTGTGTGGGCACCACAGAGACATAACCATGGGCAAGTGCCCATTCGTCGGTATCCTCGCCTTTGTCCAATAATTCGAACTCGCCCGTCAGCCAATAATATTCTTTTCCGGTTGGACTCGTGCGTTTGTCGAATTTTTCCTTCCAATTGGCCCTTGCCTGACGGCATATTTTGATACCCTTTGGAGGTGTTCCATCCGTTTTGGGAATGTTTACATTGAGCACGGTTCCTTTCGGGATGCCATTTTTTAAGGTCTCTACAACAATTTTCTTTACAAATTTAAGTGAAGGTTGAAAATCAGCGTCCCAACCGTAATCACAGAGCGAAAAACCAATGGCGGGCACCCCTTCGATACCGGCCTCTATGGCAGCGCTCATGGTACCTGAATAAATGACATTGATCGATGAATTGGAGCCATGGTTGATGCCACTCACACAAATGTCGGGCCTACGGTCCAATAGTTCTTGCAGAGCCAGTTTTACACAATCAGCCGGGGTGCCACTGCAACTGTACTCAAGCGGGGCTCCCTTCTCTTTGTCGATGACCACTTTTTTCGAATAGAGGGTGTTGTCTAGGGTAATGGCATGGCCCATGCCCGATTGCGGACTGTCGGGGGCCACTACGACCACCTCGCCGATTTCTTTCATCACCGAGATCAAGGCGCGCAACCCAGGGGCTGTTATACCGTCGTCATTTGTGACAAGAATCAAGGGTTTTTTCATCGGGCATACTTAATGCGGCAAAAATACGTTTTTCATAAGGATATGGTATATGCCCCGTTTAACAAAAAATTAAATGCCGTATCAGATACTGGCATGGTTTTTTCTGTATCTTAGGGAATTGGAAGAAAAACAAATGAAGAGTGAACAAGGCATTAAGGCTAAATGTCCCCCAAATTAAAAATATGTTTATGAAAAAGAACTTCACGTTGGCTTTTTTAGTGATTTTGGTAGCCATAGCTTCTTGCAGTTTTACCAATAAATCGTTTGATACCAATGATAAAGACAAGCTTCTACTCGATTTGATTACCTATGTGCTTGAAAAGGGGCACTATGAGCCCAAAGAGATCAACGACAATTTTTCGTCAAATGTCTTTGACGATTTTATAGATGTCATTGATCCTACCAAGCGATACTTTTTGCAGAGCGATATCGACGAATTTGAGCAATACAGATATCAGATTGACGACCAGATAAAGAACACCGACATCACCTTCTTCAATTTGGTGTACCAACGCTTGATGAAGCGTATGGATGAGGCCAAAGAACTCTACAAAGAGATATTGGATGAGCCTTTTGACTACACGATCGAAGAACAGATCAATATCGATTACAGCAAAGAGCCCTTTGCCAAAAACAAGAAAGAGCTGAAAGAACGTTGGAGAAAACAACTAAAATACAACACCCTTGGCATCTATGACAACAAGATCGCCGATTTGGGCCAGGGGGCCGGCTATACCAAAGATGGTTCCGCTGCAGATATCGCAGGTGTTTCGGGCCAGGCAAAGAGTATAAAGATGGCCAAAGAGAATGTTGGAGACATGACCGTCGCTGAGATTGAAACAGCTGCCCGTGAGACCACGCGCAATACACTTGATGAATTCTTTGACTTTGTCGATGACCTCGAACGCAAAGATTGGTTCGTGCAATATGTGAACACGATCGTTGAGGAATTTGATCCGCACACTTTTTACTTCGCCCCCGATGACAAAGACAAATTTGACATAAGCATGTCAGGCAAGTTTGAGGGTATTGGGGCCCGTTTGCAGAAGAAGCCTGAAGGTGCCCGTATTGTTGAAATTATATCAGGTGGTCCTGTTTGGAGGGCCCAAAGCCTTGAGGTCGGTGATGAAATTCTGAAAGTGGGCCAAGAAGGTGAAGAGCCCATAGATATTGTGGGCATGCGACTTGATGATGCCATAAAATTGATCAAGGGCCCAAAAGGCACGGTGGTGAACTTGACCGTGAGGCGGGTCGATGGAACCATTGAAACCGTTTCGGTGACCCGGGATGTGGTGGTTTTGGAAGAATCGTTCGCAAAGTCTGCCACGGTCACCAAAGATGATATGAAATATGGTATCATCCATCTGCCGAAATTCTATGTTGACTTTGAAGATTACTCTGAGCGAAATGCAGCAACAGATGTGGCGAAAGAGGTCGAGCGCCTGAAAGAAGAGGGAATCGAAGGACTTGTTCTGGATTTGCGCGATAACGGTGGAGGTTCTTTGAAGACCGTAGTGGAAATGGCCGGACTGTTCATCAAGCAGGGGCCAATTGTACAGGTGAAATCGTCGGGGCAGCGCAAAGAGGTCCACGAAGACAAAGATGAGCGCATTCAATGGGATGGGCCATTGGTGATTTTGGTGAACGAATTGTCCGCTTCAGCCTCTGAAATTTTGGCCGCCGCCATGCAAGACTATAAAAGGGCCATTGTCATCGGTAGCAAACAAACCTTCGGAAAAGGTACGGTACAAAATGTAATTCCGCTGGACAACATCGTTCGAAGCAACGAACATGGCGATTTGGGGGCCATTAAATTGACTACCCAAAAGTTTTACCGCATCAATGGTGGTTCGACCCAATTGGAAGGTGTAAAAAGCGACATTGTTGTTCCCGATAAGTACAGTTACATCGACCTTGGTGAGAAAGACCAGGAAAATCCTTTGGGATGGGACAAGATTACCCCTGCCGATTATGAAATTTGGGACGGATACATTGATTTTGAAACTGCAGTGGCCAACAGCAAAAAACGTCTGGCAAACAATCCACAGGTAAAACTGATCGAAGAAAATGCCAAGTGGCTCAAAGAGCAGCAAGATGAGACGGTAATATCTTTGAACTATGATGCCTATAAGATAAGGGAACAGAGGGCCAAAGAGCGTTCAAAGTATTTCAAGAGCTTGAGAAATTACGATTCAAAACTGACTTTTAATTCGTTGAAGTACGAGACAGAGCTCTTTACCAAAGATTCAGTGTTGAGGGAAAAAAGAAACCGATGGCATCAAGAACTGGCCAAAGACGTTTACGTTGAAGAAGCCATCAATGTGTTGAAGGACTTGAAAATGAACAATTTTAGAGGTAGCAACACAAAATTGGCTAGTGTAAAAGGGTAAGAAATATTTCAAGGCATATCGAAAGCCCTGGCCGTATGCGGCCAGGGCTTTTTTGTTTGGGGCCTGTTGTATGGTTTTCCATTAATCAAATGCGGCCCTATCTTTGGCCAAACTTTTTTTATGAACAGAAAAACGGTCTATACACTTTTACTGATAGTTTGTGTCGTAGGATTTTGGTTGTTTGATAATTTCTATACCCCTGCCCACTACTCATCAGACAAAGATGAGGTGAGTGCCCTGCCGTTCGAAAGATTATTTTTGCCAAGTAGCACTTTTGGCCAAATGGTCATCCATGACCACTACATGTTGTCATATAGTGAGCCACATGAGCAGGCCGAATGGGTGGCATACGAACTGTCAAGAAAACACCTGACATACGATGATAGGGAACGGCCCTATTTTATAGAAGACCCAAAAGTAAAAACCAAATCTGCCGACTGGCGCAACTACAAGGGTTCGGGATTTGACAGAGGGCACTTATGCCCGGCAGGGGACCGCCGTTTTTCTGAGCAGGCCTATAACGAAACTTTTTATACAAGCAATATCAGTCCGCAAAAAAAAGACTTCAACGCAGGGGTGTGGAACCGGTTAGAGCAGCAAATCAGGCAGTGGTGCAAAAGATATGGCAAACTGTATGTGATTGCGGGGGGAGTGCTGCAGCCAGGATTAAAAGAAATAGGGGAAGAGGGCGTCGATGTGCCAAACCAATTTTACAAGGTAGTTTTCAGGGAGGAGGAAAATAAAGTTTATGCACTGGCCTTTTTGCTGCCCCATGAGGAAACCACGGTACCCTTAAAAAACTTTGTCGTCACATTGGATAGTCTTGAGAATATCACTGGAATCGATTTCTTTGAAAAAATGGATGAAGAACGTGAAGCAGCAATAGAAAGCCGCATCGATACCTCCCTTTGGAAATTCTAGATACCTTCCCTCAATCGGTTTGAGTCAAGCTTTAAAAAGATGAACAGCAAGAGGGTAAAAAACACCATGCCCGATCCCCCATAACTAAAAAAGGGCAGGGGAATGCCAATAGTGGGCAACAGACCAATCACCATGCCAATATTGATGAGGTAGTGAATGAACAATATTGAGATGACCCCATAGCCGTACATGCGAACAAATGCGTTCTTCTGCCGTTCTGCCAAATGGATGAGGCGCAAGAAAAAGAACGAAAAAATAAGGATTACGGCTGCGGTACCGAGAAAGCCCCATTCTTCGCCCACAGAGCTGAATATATAGTCGGTATGTTGTTCGGGCACGAAATCGCCCTTGGTTCGCGTACCTTCTAGAAAGCCTTTGCCAAAAAACCCGCCCGATTCAATGGCTTTCTCCGATTGGTAGGTATTATAGCCTATGGTTTTTCTTATTTGGTCAAGTTTGGCCTCGTCTTTTTCAAGTCCGAGCCAAAGAGCAAACCTATCCCTGTGGCGTTGTTCAAATACGTTTTCAAAGACAAAATTGACCGATAGTGAAAAGAGAACCGATGTCACGAATACCAGCACCAGAGGCAGCACACGAACTTTGACAGTAGGTTTCTTAAACAGAAAAAAGAGTACAAACAACAATACCAAGGCTATGGCCACCCAAACAGTGCCGAACATCAAGGTGGTGGCGAACAAGACCACCAATATTATGGGCACCAAAAAGTAATAGAGTGGCAGCCCCTCTCTGAACAGCACAAAGAACAACGAAAAGAAAATCAGTGAACTTCCCGGGTCGGGTTGGGGCAAAATCAACAAGGCCGGCACCAAAATAATGAGCGAGGCATACAATTGGTGCCGTCTATTTCTTATGTCGGTCTGAATATCGCTCAGGTATTTGGCCAAGGCAAGTGCAGTGGTAACTTTTGCCAGCTCTGAGGGCTGTAGGTTGAAAAAGCCCAGGTCGTACCATGAGGTGGCGCCTGCAATGGTCTTTCCAAAGAGAAAGAGTCCGATTAGCAATACCAATGAGATGAGATAGAAAATACTGGCAAAGCGCTCAAAAAAGCCACTCTCAATAAAGAATACAAAAAAGGCTGCGGTAACACTGAAGAGAATAAAGAACAATTGTTTGCCATACAGGGTCGAGAAGTCGAAGATCGATGTGTGGCCCTCACCCAAGGTGGTAGAATAGATGTTGATCCAACCAATAAAGACCAGCAAGACATAAAAAAAAACGGTAAGCCAATCCAATCTTCGTAGTACACTCTTACCAGACATACTCATTTATCTTGAAAGGTTCACCACTATAGGGCTTGGCGTATTCATGTTCGAGTGTTTTTTCCAACATTTTTTTCTCTAGATCCTTTCTTGTGATTTTGCCCTTGATATACTTTTCGATCATCAAAGAGGCTATGTGCCCAGCGTATCGGGCACCGTAGTATCCGTTTTCGATATAGACAGCAATGGCAATCTTGGGGTTTTCAACCGGAGCAAAGGCAACAAAAACCGAATGGTCGGTAAGCTGCACCCTTTCACCATCGATTCGTGTAAAGTTCTCTACCGTACCCGTTTTACCAGCAATGGTGATATCGGGTATTTGAATCCACTTGGCCGTCCCATATTCATAAACATTGGTCATGCCCTCAATAATGGGTTCAAAATGCTCTCGGTCGATTGAGGTGTAGCGTTTTTCTTTGAATTTAGGGTCAATATTTTCAGAGCTGCCAATTTTTTTGATGACATGGGGAGTATAGTAATAGCCGCGGTTTGCAATGGCTGCCGTCATATTGGCCAACTGCAATGGGGTGGCGGCCACTTCGCCTTGGCCAATGGCATTTGATATAATGGTAGACGAGGCCCATCGGTTGTCTCCGTACCATTTATCGTAATATTCCTTACTGGGAATTCTACCTGGCCGGCCGGTGGGCAGGTCAGTGCCCAGATAGTTGCCCAAGCCAAAGCTTTTCATATGCTTTTCCCAAACATCCATACCCTCATCGGTGGTTTCAAACTTGCCGAAAATTTTTCTGAAGGTGCCCGCAAAGTAAGCATTGCAAGAGCGGTATATGCCAGAGTTCAGGTTTCGTACACCGCCGCCGCAATGGCAACCCCGTTTATTGTTTCCAACGTAGAAACCGTTGTAACATGTAAACTTTGTATCAGGGGTGATGACCCCTTCTTGAAGTCCGACCAGGGCATTTAGTGCCTTAAAGGGCGATCCTGGCGAAGGTTCTGCCAATATGGAGCGGTCCCATGTGGGCTTTGCTATGGTATCGTAATGCAGTTTGGTATAGTTGGCCGATCTTTCACGCCCCACCAATAGGGCCGGATCATAAGTGGGCCCCGATATCAGACTCAGTATTTCACCCGTGCTTGGCTCTATGGCTACAATACCACCCCGTTTGCCGTTCATCAAACGTTCACCATATTCCTGTAGGGTCTTATCAATGGTAATGTGTATTTCTTTGCCCAGTTCGGGCAGGGTGTCAAGTTTACCATCTTTATAAGGGCCAATATCGCGGTTAAACCGGTCTTTTTGAATATACTTTACCCCTTTGCGCCCCCTGAGAATGTTTTCGTATTGTTTTTCGACACCGGTTCGGCCCATCAGTTCGCCTGCTTCATAGTATGGGTTTCTCCTTAGATCGTTCTCGTTTACCTCGCTGATATAGCCCAGCACGTTGGCCGCACTATTGGTGGCGTAATAGCGCAACGAGCGTTTCTGGATATAAAAGCCCGTAAAACGCCTCATTTTTTCTTGAAGCTTGGCATAGTCTTCTTTTGATAATTGGGGCACCAAAACAGAAGGAAGCCTTGGAGAATAATGCCGGGCCTTGTTCATTCTCTCGATAAATTTCTGTTTGTCAATACCCAATAGCCCGCAGAATTCAAGGGTGTCGAGTGGTTTAACCTCCCTCGGTATCACCATAACGTCATAGGCTGGCTGGTTGCCGACAAGAAGCTTACCGTTTCTATCGTAGATATAACCTCTTTCAGGATAGTCGTACACGGCCTTTATCGCTGGATCTTCCAAAATTTGGTTGGGTGAAAACCTGAACAATTGCAGATAAGAAAGCCTGCCCAAATAGGTAATGCCTATGATCACAATAATGGATGAGAGCAGTAACTTCTTCATTGTTATTCCTTTAGGGAAAAGATTTTTGTGGCCTTTATTTCTTTAAAGAACGTTCAAATAAGCATTTTATTCAGTCTGAACTGTAAAAAGCGAACTGAGCATCACACAAATAAAAATGGTCAAGATGCTGGTGAGCAAAACTTTTTTCAAAAGTAATAGGATATGTGAAAAACTTAAAATTTCGAACGTAAAGAATATCAAATGATGCGTCAACACCAAAAGGGCCAAAAACGTTATTCGTTGTATGCGGGTGGTGTTTTTAAAAGTGAATGTCTGAAATTCGTAGTTTACCCCAAAGCAGAAACGCATGATCACAGGGCGGGCGTAGGCAATGGTCAAAGAGGCAAACGTATGAAGGGCCAAGGTGTCTGAAAAAATATCAATGGTAAGCCCTAATAAAAAACAGACCAATAAAAATAGGGCCCTGTTCTCTCGAATGGGGTACCAGTACAGAAAAATGATGTAGACCATTGGGTTGATCGAACCAAAAAAGTTCAAATGGTTGAAAATGAGCACTTGTGAAAGTACCAAGAGTAAAAACCGAACGATATTTGTAAATATGACATTATTGCTCATCGCCGGTCTCTGCTTGAAGTTCTAGAATCTCTGGTCGGTCAAAGCTTTCAATCACATATATATGGCCGATATTGGTCATGTCGTTGAACAGTGACACCTCAATGTCATAAAAGCTCTGCGCGGTGTTCAACTCATATTTTTTAATGGTGCCGATGGGTATTCCCTCAGGAAAAATACTCGACATGCCACCGGTTACGATCGTATCGCCCACTACCAAGGGCACCAACCTTGGAATGTCCACCAATTGTACCTCATCGTACCGTTCCCCATTCCATACAAGTGAACCAAAATAATTGGTGTTCTTCACCTTGGCATTGATGTTCGATTTGGTGTTGAGAATGCTCTGCACCGTCGAATAATTGTTCGAAGTGTTCTCGACGATACCAAGAATTCCCTGCGGGGTGATGACCCCCATATCCTGTCGAACGCCTTGTTTGCGGCCCACATTGATGGTAATGTAGTTTCGCAGGTTGGCATAGCTGTTCTTGACCACTTTACCCGGTATAACATTGAACTTTGCTCTAGCGGTATCTAGGGGTTTCACCAATTGGCTGTCGCGGTTGAACAAGAGTATTCTGAGTTCTTGGTTTTCTTTGGATAGTTTTTCGTTTTCCTCCTTTAAATCGAAATATGCCGAAATATTGCTCGAGATTTCATAGATGTTGGCGGTCAGCCATTTTGAGGAGTTAAAAAATTTTGACTGGTGGTATGAATGCGACCGTATGGTAAGCACCATGGCTATCAATCCCAAAAAGACATATAAAAATGAATTTTTGTACCGAAGTATAAAATTGATTATCTGCTGCATTCAATACTGTTTTATCGCCCCAAGTTCAGAACTGAATGCCTGATTAGGCACAGGTATGCTATTTGATCAAAATACTCTTGTAGCGCTCTAGGTTCTTCAGGGCAATGCCGGTGCCCCTGACCACAGCACGCAGCGGATCTTCGGCAATATACACCGGTAGGTCGGTTTTTTGCGAAAGCCTACGGTCCAATCCACGTAACATGGATCCACCCCCGGCAAGATAGATGCCCGTATTATAAATGTCTGCTGCCAGTTCCGGTGGTGTTTGTGATAATGTTTCCATCACCGCATCTTCAACCCGAAGGATGCTCTTGTCCAATGCCTTGGCTATTTCTCGGTATGATATGGAGACTTGTTTTGGTTTGCCCGTCAGAAGGTCGCGACCTTGGATCTGTTTGTCTTCGGGGGGCGATTTTAGATCTTCGATGGCCGAACCGATTTCTATTTTGATGGCCTCGGCAGTGCTCTCACCCACGTAGAGGTTGTGTTGGGTGCGCATGTAATAAATGATGTCGTTGGTAAAAACATCACCCGCGATTTTCACCGACTTGTCACAGACGATTCCACCCAGGGCAATTACAGCGATTTCTGTGGTGCCCCCTCCGATATCGACGATCATGTTGCCTTTGGGCTGCATAATGTCCAGGCCAATACCGATGGCGGCCGCCATGGGCTCATGGATCAAATAGACCTCTTTTCCGTTTACCCGCTCTGCCGATTCGCGAACGGCCCGCATTTCTACCTCGGTAATGCCCGAAGGAATACAGATGACCATGCGCAAGGCCGGTGGAAACCATTTTTTCTTCAATGCCGGAATGTTTTTGATGAACATGTTGATCATCTTTTCCGAAGCATCAAAGTCGGCAATCACACCGTCTTTCAATGGGCGTATGGTCTTGATGTTCTCATGGGTCTTGCCCTGCATCATGCTCGCTTCTCGGCCAACAGCGATGATTTTGCCCGATATGCGGTCACGTGCCACTATCGAAGGGCTGTCTACCACCACTTTGTCCATATGGATGATGAGGGTATTGGCGGTACCGAGGTCGATGGCAATTTCCTCGGTCATAAAATCAAAGAATCCCATAAGCGTTAATCAGGTTTATCGGCAAATGTAGCAAAATTAATGCTTAAAATGACGTATTCCCGTCATCACCATGGCCATGCCGTTTTCGTTGCAATAATCGATGCTCAACTGGTCTTTGATGGAGCCTCCGGGCTGTATTACCGCTGTAATGCCAGCCTTATGGGCTATCTCGACACAGTCGGGAAACGGAAAAAATGCATCGCTCGCCATCACTGCACCTTCCAGGTCAAAATCAAAGGATCTCGCCTTGTGGATGGCTTGGTTGAGGGCATCGACCCTTGAGGTCTGGCCCGTGCCGCTGGCGCACAATTGTTTGTTCTTGGCCAAGACAATGGTGTTGCTCTTGGTGTGTTTGCACAATTTAGAGGCAAATATGAGGTCGTCCAACTCTTGGGCACTCGGGGTTTTGCCGGTCACATTTTGCAAATCGTTGAGCGAATCGGTCTTGTGGTCCTTGTCTTGTGCCAAAACCCCGTTTAGGCAGGTCCTGACCAATGTCGGGGGCAGTGAAACCTCTTTCTGCACCAAAATGATACGGTTCTTTTTTCCTTTCAATATGCCCAATGCCTCCTCGCTATAGCTTGGCGCGATGACCACTTCACAGAACAGTTTGTGTATTTCTTCTGCGGTGGCCGAATCAATTTTCGTGTTGCTGATCAAAATGCCCCCAAAAGCAGAAACGGGGTCGCCCGCCAGGGCATCCACATATGCTTGTTTTATGGTTGGCCTTGTGGCGAGGCCACAGGCATTGTTGTGCTTTAGAATGGCAAAAGTGGGGTCGTCGTTCTTGAATTCTTCCATCAAATTAATGGCGGCATCAACATCCAAGAGATTGTTGTACGACAGCTCTTTGCCATGAAGTTTGTCGAACATGGCATCGAAATCCCCGAAGAAAAAACCTTTTTGGTGCGGATTTTCGCCGTACCTGAGCACTTTCCCCTTCGTTTCACTAATTTTCAATACGGCCATTTCGTGGTCTTTGTTGAAGTGGTTGAAGATGGCCGAGTCGTAGTGCGAAGAGATGTTAAAGGCCTTGGTGGCAAAACGTTTGCGCTGTTCAAGGGTGGTGCTGCCGTTTCCTTCGGAAATAATGTGAAGAAACTCCGCATAATCCTCCATAGAGGAAACGCAGAGAACATCCTTGTAATTTTTTGCAGCGGCACGTATAAGCGAGATGCCGCCAATGTCGATTTTTTCAATAATCTCTTGCTCAGAGGCCCCGCTTGCCACGGTTTTTTCGAAGGGATAGAGGTCCACGATGACAATGTCAAGTTGTGGGATGTCAAATTCTTCCATCTGGGCCACATCGCCCTCATGGTCTTGGCGGTTCAATATACCCCCGAATACTTTTGGGTGCAGGGTCTTGACACGCCCGCCCAAAATCGAAGGGTAGCTAGTGACATCTTCCACGGCGATCACCTCGATGCCGAGGTCTTTGATGAATTTCTCGGTGCCACCCGTAGAATAAAGGGTTACGCCAAGTTCGTCGAGTTTTTTGACAATCGGCTCCAGGCCGTCTTTATGAAATACGGAGATAAGTGCCGAGGTGGCTTTTTTGGTAGTGCTCATGAAAAAGGTGCTAGTGAAAAATAAAGCACCAAATTTACTTTTTTTGGGGTGATGAAACAGAGTAGTTTATCAACAAAAACAACGAAGTTTTAAAGGATCTCGGCCACTTTTTGGTTCACAAATTCCAAAAAACGCTCATCTGCCTCTGTAAAGGGGTCGGGCGTGTTCGAGTCAATGTCGATTTGGCCAATGTTCTCGCCGTTTTTGAACAAGGGCACCACTATTTCAGACTTGACGGTCAGGCTGCAGGCAATGTAGTTGTCTTGGGCCGAAACATCGGGCACCACAAAATTTTGGTTGCTTTCGGCCACTTGGCCGCAGATGCCCTTGCCAAAGGGAATGATGGTGTGATCGGTAGGCTCGCCAGCATAGGGCCCCAGTTTCAATTCGCGTTTGTCGCCGTTTTTGAAATAGAAGCCTACCCAGTCATAATAATCAGCAGTATTGCGAAGCAAATCACAAATCTGCTGCATTTTTTCAGTGGAATCACCATCTTTTTTTTCGAGGATCTCTATGACTGACTGGCGCAGCGTTTCGAACATGGTATGCATGAGAAATGAATTATACAAGATGTAAAAGTGGGGCAAATCGGTAAAACTCACAACTTTGAAACTGCCAAAATTTGTTAAGAAACAGGGTTTTTCAGGGGTAAAAACTGATATTTTTTAACTTTGCGGCGTGAAAGCGTTCGTACATAAAACAGTATCGTCTGCAATGGCCTTGTTACTATTGTTGTCAACCGTTTCATGGACGGTCGATAAACACCTGTGCATGGGCCGCGTGATGGATATTTCCTTTTTTGCCCAAGCTGAGGATTGCGGTATGGATGTGGCCGCCACATTGCTAGAAACTATTGACAACCATTGTTGTGACGATGAAAGCTTTACAATTGAGGGGCAAGATGACCTGAAATTGACTTGGAACGACATTCAATTGGGGCATCAGGTCGTTTTGGCAACCTTTGCCCAATCTTATTTGGGAACGCTTCTCGATATAGACCAACTTCCCATACCATTACATACATATCCTCCTCCATTTCTGGTGCAAGATTTGAACATTTTGCACGAGGTCTTCCTGATTTGATTTGTTTTCGCCAGGTCTGAACTTGATTCAGCAAATGCGCGAATCTCTTGAAATTATTGCCATATTCAAATCTGGCATTAGAGCACGATTCATAAATCAAATCAAATTCAAAATGAAATTATATACATGGTTTTTCGCCATAATCTTATTGAACAGCGTTCAATTGGCTGCCCAAGAAAAAGTTGAGGGCATGGTCATGGAGGCCAATGATGAAAAAAAACACATCGGTCTTGCCGGTGCCAATGTCTATTGGTTAGACTCACCGATAGGCACCATTACCAACGAAGAGGGGCTTTTTTCCATTCCCTATAGTAAGGAATACAACAAACTGGTCATCAGTTACATAGGTTTTAAGACAGATACCTTGACCATTGATGAACCCAAAATGGTACACCACTGGTTAGAGCCATCCAACCAATTGGATGAGGTGGTTGTTGAAAAAGAAAGGGATGCCGTGCAAAAGGCCTATTTCTCTACCCAAAACATCGTAACCGTCAACAGCGCAGAACTGCTGAAAGCAGCCTGTTGTAACCTATCTGAAAGTTTTGAGACCAACCCGGCCATCGATGTCAATTTCAACGATGCACTGACGGGCACCAAACAGATTCAGATGCTGGGCCTTACGAGTCCGTACCTGTTGATCACACAAGAGAACATTCCTATGGTGCGTGGCGCTTCGCAGACCTATGGGCTTACCTTTACACCAGGCACATGGGTAGAGAGCATCCAGATTACCAAGGGCGCCGGCAGCGTGGTGAACGGTTATGAGAGTATCTCGGGCCAGATAAACACCGAACTGGTCAAACCCTTCACCGATATACCCATTTTCGTGAACGGTTACGCCAACTTGAACGGTAGATTGGAACTGAACACCCATTTAAACCATAAACTATCGGATAAATGGAGCACAGGCATTTACCTTCACGGAAACCAGCGAACAGTCGAGGTTGATAACAATGAAGATGGGTTTTTGGATGCACCGTTGTCAGACCAGATCAATATACAGAATCGCTGGCAATACCAAGACCCCGAAAAAGGGTGGGTGAGTTTTTTGAACGTGCGGTTTCTCAATGATGAAAAGCAAATTGGGCAAGAACAGTTCAACCCCGATACCGATAAGTTCACCACCAATGCCTGGGGAAGTGAAATCAACACCAAACGCTTTGACTCATCGGTAAAGTTGGGTTATGTATTTCCTGAGCTGCCCTACCAGAGCTTTGGTTTTCAGGCCTCGTACAGCAAGCACCGACAAGATTCTTACTATGGCTTCAACATCTATGATATTGACCATGAGAGCATTTATTCGAACCTCATTTTCAACTCGATCATCAGCAACACCCAGCATAAGTTCAAAACAGGGCTGACCTTTGCTTACGATGGTTATGAAGAGTTGGTGAACAACCAAGATTTTGAGCGGGTAGACCGTTCGGTCGGAGCCTTTTTTGAGTATAGCTACGACGACCTTGAAAAGGTGAGCCTAACAGCGGGCCTTAGGTTTGATACACACAATAGATTGGGCAATTTTGTGACGCCCAGGTTCCATATTCGCTACACCCCTTGGGAAAAGGGGAGTCTTAGGGGTTCTTTCGGCATAGGTCGCCGGGCTGCCAACATCTTTGCCGAGAACCAACGATTGTTCGCTTCGTCCAGAACAATACAATTGCAAGGTAACGGAGGCGAAGTGTACGGCTTTGACCCTGAAAAGGCCGTAAACTTTGGCGTCAGTTTTTTACAGGGTTTCACCCTTTTCGAAAGACCGGGCGATTTTTCCATCGATTTTTACCGTACCGACTTTGAGAACCAAGTGGTGGTCGATTGGGAAAATCCGAGTGAAGTGGTCTTTACCAATTTAGAAGGCAAGAGCTACGCCAACAGCCTTCAGGTAGAACTCAACCACGAGGTGCTGCCGCGGCTCGAGCTGCGCACCGCTTATAAATTTTACGATGTAAAGACCGATTACCAAACCGGATTCTTGCAAAAACCGCTACAGGCCCGACACCGGTACTTTGCCAATTTGGGTTACAATACCCCTGAGAAGGAAAACGGAGCCCAATGGCGGTTCGACTATACCTTGCATACCTTGGGCAAACAGCGTTTGCCAAGTAGCAACGCGAATATAGAAAACTTTCAATTTGGTGATTTTGCTGAGAGCTATAGCCTGATGAATGCCCAGATCACCAAGGTATTTTCAAAAAAATTCGAAGTATATCTTGGCGGTGAGAATTTGACTAACTTTAAGCAAGACAACCCTGTGCTGGGTGCAGATGATCCATTTGGCCCCAATTTTGATACCACTATTGTGTTCGCCCCGATTTTAGGGCGTATGGTGTACGCAGGATTTCGATTTAAATCATAAAATGCAAATTATTGATATGAGAAATGTAACATTGATTTTAGCTTTTTTGTTTGTTTCCTTGGTGGGATATGCACAGGAAAAAAACAAGAAAATGACCTTTGAGGTCGATGGTAAGTGTGAGATGTGCAAGATGCGCATCGAAAAGGCCGCTTTGGGGGTCAAAGGGGTCAAGTATGCCCAGTGGGATATTCCCACCCACCAGTTATCATTGGTGGTCGATGAGCGAAAGACCAACGCCATGGAGATAAAATCTGCTCTGGCAAAAGTCGGGCACGACACTAAAGAATTAAAGGCCACACAGGAGGCATACGATAACATTCACCCCTGTTGCAAGTATCGTGAAGACGATTCCGATGATAGTAAGAAACATCACCGATGAGGCATACCTATTCGGTCACGGGAATGACCTGTGAGGGTTGTGTTGCCTCGGTAACCGAAAAGCTCTCACAGGTCGAAGGGGTTCGACATGTAGAGGTTGATTTGAAGAAAGGGGAAGCAGAAATATCCATGAACGGTCATGTGCCCATTCAAAAACTAAAGAAAGCTTTACCCGATACATATTCAATTGAAGAAAAAGGGCATCATGCCATGGAAATGGCCGTGCCCAAAGAGACTTCAAAACTGAATCAACTTCGACCGCTGTTCTTGATTTTTGGGTACCTTTTTGCGGCAGCATTTTTTTTGAACTACAAGGATTGGGATATGGGCGAGGCCATGCTCGATTTTATGGGGCTGTTCTATATCGTGTTCAGTTTCTTCAAATTTCTGGATTTGAAAGGATTCCCTGATAGCTTTCGTATGTACGACCCGCTTGCAAAAGCGTTGCCCGCCTATGGTTGGGTCTATCCTTTTTTGGAACTTGCACTCGGACTCATGTTCTTGATGCGATTTCAGATTCAAACCGCACTTATTGCGACCGTCGTTATTTTGGGCATTACCACTTTTGGAGTGACCAAAACCTTACTGGATAAAAAAAGCATCCGCTGTGCGTGTCTTGGTACTGCCCTTAATTTGCCCATGACCGAGGCTACCTTTATTGAAAATACCATCATGTTGGTGATGGCGGTCACAATGCTTGTGCAATATTTTTAGCACCAAACGGGATGGCCTTCCAGTATGTGGCTTACACTTTAATGTGACCGTAAATAAAAAAACGCCCTGAAATTCAGGGCGTTTTGATTTTTAAATCCTCTTTGGGGATTTAGGGGCTTTTACATCATGCCAGGCATTCCACCGCCTCCTGGCATAGCAGGTGCGGGGTTTTCTTCTTTGATGTCGGTCAAGGCGCACTCGGTGGTCAGAATCATTCCGGCCACTGATGCGGCGTTTTCCAACGCAACCCGTGTTACCTTGGTTGGGTCGATGATACCTGCTTTCATCATTTCAACATATTTGTCGGCTTTGGCATCATATCCGAAGTCACCTTTGCCATCCATAACTTTGGCAACAACCACAGAACCTTCGCCGCCGGCGTTTTCTACAATGGTTCTAAGTGGTGATTCGATGGCGCGTGCCACGATTTGTAGACCTGTAGCCTCATCGTCGTTCTCGGTTTCCACTTTTGAAAGAACCGACTTGGCACGTACCAGGGCAACGCCACCCCCGGCCACGATACCTTCTTCAACGGCAGCCCTAGTGGCATGCAGGGCATCGTCAACACGGTCTTTCTTCTCTTTCATCTCAACTTCAGAAGCGGCACCTACGTAAAGTACGGCCACACCGCCTGCCAATTTGGCCAAGCGCTCTTGTAGTTTTTCTTTGTCGTAATCAGAGGTAGTGGTCTCGATCTGCGACTTGATTTGGTTAACTCGGGTCTTGATGTTATCGGCAGAACCTGAACCATTTACAATGGTAGTGTTGTCTTTGTCGATAGTTACCTTCTCGCATGAACCCAACATATCGATGGTGGCATTCTCAAGAGAGAAACCTCTTTCTTCTGAAATTACGGTACCATTGGTCAAGATGGCAATATCTTCAAGCATTGCCTTTCTGCGGTCACCAAAACCAGGAGCTTTTACAGCAGCGATTTTCAGTGAACCGCGCAATTTGTTGACGACCAAAGTTGCCAATGCCTCACCATCAACATCTTCGGCAATGATCAATAGGGGCTTTCCAGATTGTGCTACAGGCTCCAATACAGGAAGCAGGTCTTTCATTGCAGAGATCTTCTTATCAAAAAGCAAGATGTAAGGGTTGTCGAGCTCGGCCACCATTTTTTCTGAATCGGTAACAAAGTATGGAGAAAGGTAACCGCGGTCAAACTGCATACCTTCTACAACATCGACGTAAGTGTCGGTACCTTTGGCCTCTTCAACAGTGATAACACCTTCTTTGCCCACTTTTTCGAATGCTTGGGCAATCAAGTCTCCGATGGCTTCGTCGTTGTTTGCCGAAATAGCGGCAACTTGCTTGATTTTCTCGGTTGAGTCACCCACTTTTTTAGATTGCTTGGCCAAATTTTCAACAATGGCATCCACTGCCTTATCGATACCTCTTTTAAGGTCCATAGGGTTGGCGCCAGCTGCCACGTTTTTCAAGCCTTCTTTAACGATTGCCTGTGCAAGAACAGTAGCTGTGGTGGTACCGTCACCTGCCAGGTCGTTGGTCTTTGAGGCCACTTCTTTGACCATTTGAGCACCCATGTTTTCAAGGGCATCGGCCAACTCGATCTCTTTGGCCACTGTCACACCGTCTTTGGTTACCTGTGGAGCCCCGAATGATTTTGTGATGATAACGTTTCGCCCTTTGGGCCCCAACGTTACCTTTACCGCATTGGCCAAGGCGTCAACACCTTTTCTAAGGCCGTCGCGGGCATCTATATCAAACGTAATGTCTTTTGCCATAATATTTAGTTTTTGTGTCCTTTTTAAAAGGGAAATATGTAATTATACTTTTGGTTATGCTTTATTAATACCGCTGTTGGCGGTGCTACTTATGAAAAATCTATACGATTGCTAGAATGTCACTTTCGCGCATCATCAAATAATCGACGCCGTCAAGTTTCAACTCTGTGCCAGCGTACTTTCCGTAGAGAACGGTGTCGCCCACCTTTACGGTCATTTTTTCGTCTTTGGTGCCCGGGCCTACCGCCACAATCTTGCCTTTTTGGGGCTTTTCTTTTGCAGTGTCAGGAATGATGATTCCTGATGCGGTCTTGGTCTCGGCAGCGACGGGCTCGACAAGTACCCTGTCCGCCAATGGTTTGATGTTCACTTTAGCCATATTTCTAATTTTTAGGTATTAGTTTTTTAAAAATCCTCAAACAGGGTGGCAGAAATTGTGCCATGGCACCAAAACTGACATTCTGTTAAAACAAAAATGCCAGCTTGTCATTCAAGCTGGCATTTTATTCTTTTTTGTCATATTTATTTACTGGATGGTATCCAAAGGATTTGCCCCTGTATCCGTTGAGGGGGTCTCTTCTGGAACCTCTTCAGGAACTGTTTCGGGTACGGTGTTCTCTATGTCGTCACCATCCAACAACTTAGAATCGGCTTGTCCGAAATTGCTCTTTAGGCTTACGTTTGAAAGCAAGATCAAAACGATCAACAGGGTGGCCAGGGTCCAAGTACTCTTGTCGAGAAAATCGCCGGTCTTTTTAACACCTCCGACCACTTGACTGCCCCCTCCGCCGAAGGAAGATGAAAGTCCGCCACCTTTCGGGTTTTGCACCATAATGACCAAAACAAGCAATAGGCAGACCAAAATGATCAACACCAAAAATATTGTAAATGTGCTCATAACACTAGTCTTTGTTTTCGTTCTGCAAGCGTTTAACGGCTTGAATTCGGTCTGCAAAGAAACCACTTTTTTCCGGATATTTCAAACTCAAAATCTTATACGCCTGAATGGCCTTTTTGAACTTTTTTTGTTCCAAATAGACCTTGGCCAATGTCTCGGTCATCAACTCGTTTTGGTCTATGGTGACCGACTCTTTTATGTTAACCTTTACGACTTCTGTTTCTTTTGGGACAATTTTGGGGCTTGACTCGATGAACCTGTCCAACAATTCGAATTTTTTCTTGCGCTCATCATCTTCAATCTTTTTGCCTTTTTCCCTTTTGATCGGCCTCTTTGAGGTAAGCTGTAGCCATTCGGCGAACGAATGCCGCTCATCTTTGGTGAAGGGCAACGGCTGGCCCAATTCGAGCTCTTGGCCCGACTCTTCCTCAGATGTGGTGAGGGTGTCTTTTTCAGATGTCTTAAACAAGCGCGGGCTCAAAATCTGTTCGGCATCCTTGGCGCTCTGTGGCAAGGGCGCTTCTTCAGATTCTGGCAGCAATGTTTCTATTTCTTCACTCGGCTCGACTTCTTCTGCCACTACCTCACTGTCTGAGATATTGGCGGTTCTACCGACAAGGGTATCTGCAATCTGGTTCTGCAGAAACTCTTTGCTAGTAATAAAATCGAACAGCACCTCTCGGTCTGCCGTATGGGCTGCGGTGAGCTTCAAGGCATTGTTGTACTTGTAGCTCTTTAACTGGTGCAACCCTTTAAGGTGAAGTGCCCTCGCCGCTTGAAAATAGGGATATTCATCCAAGATTTCCTCCAACTCGCGGGTTTGCTTCGGAGAAAGTATCGTTGCCGGTTTTTGCAGCAATGCTATGAAATCTTGAACGTTCATGGGCTTACCAATCGGCCAACGAGGCGTTAAAAATATCTTGTGTAATACGTTCGAACAGCACTTGGTGCGCTTCGCTCTTTACCGACTCTAACAATTGGTTGCCCGGAAAATCGTAGAAAAACGAGAAGCGTCTTTCAAAATCGGCCTCTTCTTTTGTCTTGTTATAAAAGCGAACGTTCACGCTCATGGTCAGCCGGTTCTGTGCGGCGGTTTGGTTGGCTGTTGCAGTCATCGGGGCCACCCTGTATTCAACGATTTCGCCTTCAAATACCAAATCAGCGTTCGAATTGGTAAGGTTTAGGCTGGTCAAATTGGCAATCAGGTCTTGAAGTGCCAAAGTAAAATCACGGTCTAGGCCGGGCTCAAAGGTAGAGCCAGGGCTTTGGTCGGCCATGTTCTGAAAGAAATTTACCTGAAAACTCTCAGCGGTACCGGTACTGGCACCTGAAAAATTATAGGCCCCGCAACCATTTAAAAGAAAAGCCCATCCACATAAAAAAGCTACTAAAACATTTACTATGACCTGTTTAAAGTTCCAAATTCCAAATTCCAAATTTCTATAGATTTAAAGATCGTACTGTTTTATTTTTCTGTACAACGTGCGTTCTGAAATGCCAAGCTCTGCAGCTGCTGCCTTTCGTTTGCCGTTATTGCGTTCGAGCGATTTTTTGATGAGCTCGATTTCCTTCTCCTGTAAAGATAGGGTTTCCTCTTCTTCAATTTCCTCGGCAAAAGAATACCGGTCTTCTTGTTGCGCTGGTGCCGGCCGTGGTGTTACTGAATTACCGTTTTGGGCCACCGGCTGAGGTAGGTGCAACACCTCTGCCGCATGGCTTTCTTCAGAGAGGTCTGACTGTTCGCCACCGTAAATTTTACGGATCAGCCCTTCGTTTTCTTCCTGGACTTTTTGGCTGTCGTTGTTCTTGAGTAGCTCTAAGGTCAGTTTTTTGAGATCGTTCAGGTCGCTTTTCATGTCAAAGAGCACCTTGTACAGAATTTCACGCTCGTTGCTAAAATCTCCTTCTTTTTTTTCTGGTCCGACGACTGCAGGAAGGGTTGAGGCATTGTAGTTTGGTAGGTAAGAGCTCAGGGTGGCCGCTGAAACGATGCGCTTTTCTTCCAACACGGAAATCTGTTCGGCAATGTTGCGCAATTGGCGTATGTTGCCCGGCCATCGGTAATTGAGCAAGAGCTGCACGGCATCATCCTCTAAGCGAATGGTGGGCATCTTATATTTTTGGCCAAAATCGGAGGCAAATTTTCTGAACAACAGGTGGATGTCGCCTTGGCGTTCGCGCAATGGCGGAATGTTGATCTCAACCGTGCTCAATCGGTAATACAGGTCTTCCCTAAACTTTCCCTTTTTAATGGCCTCGAACATATTAATGTTGGTGGCCGCCACTATACGTACGTTCGTTTTTTGAACGTTTGATGAACCCACTTTCAAGAACTCACCGTTTTCAAGTACACGTAGCAAACGCACCTGGGTGGTCAGGGGAAGCTCACCGACCTCATCCAAAAAAATGGTGCCCCCGTCGGCTACCTCAAAATAACCGCTACGGGTCTGGGTGGCCCCGGTAAATGCCCCTTTCTCATGGCCAAACAGTTCACTGTCTATGGTGCCCTCGGGGATGGCCCCGCAGTTTACCGCAATATATTTGCTGTGCTTTCGGTGCGAAAGCGAATGGATTATTTTTGGGATGGCCTCTTTGCCAACACCGCTTTCACCGGTCACCAAGACCGAGATGTCCGTAGGGGCCACTTGAATGGCCTTTTCAATTGCACGGTTCAGCTTCACATCGTTGCCGATGAGTTCAAACCGCTGTTTTATTGCTTGTACGTTTTCCATGGCTCCCTAGCCCCCGATGGGGGATTAAAGTTTATTTTATATAAAGTGTTGTGCATCATCTCAATTGTTCATTATTTTAAATTTTGGTTAGCGTCTATCCTCGATTCAGCCACAAAGTTCCCCCTTTGGGGGCTAGGGGGCTAACCCCACCGCCTCACCGATAAGGGTGGCCGAGGTACAATCGTTGATTTTTACGTTCACAAAGTCACCCACCTTATAGTTTTCTTTTGGGAAGACCACCACGGTATTTTGGGAATTGCGCCCCATCCAGTGTGCATCCGATTTTTTTGATGGCCCCTCGATGAGCACCTCTTCAACTTTGCCCAGATGTTGCTTGGTACGATATAGGCTGTGTTGTTGCTGCAGGTCGATGATCTCTCTGAGCCGTCTTTTTTTGGTCTCTTCGGGAATGTCATCTTCCATCTTTCTGGCCGCCAGAGTTCCCGGGCGTTCTGAATAGGCAAACATGAATCCGAAGTCATACTTCACGTATTCCATCAACGAAAGGGTGTCTTGGTGGTCTTCTTCGGTCTCTGTTGGGAAACCCGCAATCATGTCTTGGCTGATGGCACAATCGGGAATGATCTTGCGAATGTTATCGATTAACTCAAAATATTCCTCGCGTGTATGCAGGCGGTTCATCGCTTTTAAGATGCGGTTGCTACCACTTTGAACGGGCAAGTGAATGTACTTGCAGATATTGTCATATTTGGCCATGGTCTCGATGACATCCAAGGTCATGTCTTGTGGGTTTGAGGTCGAAAACCGAATGCGCATCTTGGGCTGGGCCAAGGCCACCATTTCAAGCAATTTTGCGAAGTTGACAGAAGTGGCCTTTTGTATCTCGGTGGCTTTGTCGAAATCTTTTTTGAGCCCACCGCCATACCACAGGTAACTGTCGACGTTTTGGCCCAAGAGGGTTATTTCTTTGAACCCTTTGTCCCACAGGTCGTTTACCTCTTCAATGATCGATTGGGGGTCGCGGCTGCGTTCCCTGCCACGGGTAAAGGGTACCACACAGAACGTGCACATGTTGTCGCAGCCACGGGTAATGGACACAAAGGCCGTAACCCCGTTTGAGTTCAGGCGAACCGGGGCCACATCGCCATAGGTCTCTTCTTTTGAGAGAATGACATTTACCGCATTTCGACCTTCATCGACCTCTTTCACCAAATTCGGAAGGTCTTTGTAGGCATCGGGCCCCACGACCATGTCAACTATTTTTTCCTCTTCCAAGAACTTGCTCTTTAAACGTTCGGCCATGCAACCGAGTACCCCGACCTTCATGCCCGGGTTTATTTTTTTGACCGCGTTGAACTTCTCAAGTCTCTTGCGAACGGTCTGCTCTGCTTTTTCACGTATAGAACAGGTGTTGACCAAGACCAAGTCTGCCTCGCTCAGTTCTTGGGTGGTGTTGAAACCCTCTTTGGCAAGTATGGAGGCCACGATTTCACTATCGGAGAAATTCATCTGGCAGCCATAGCTCTCGATATAAAGCTTTCTGGTGTTTTGTTCACTTTGCTCCAGCGTCAAAGTTGAGCCCTGAATGCTTTCATCAATTATTTTTTCGCTTCCTGAATGGGATTTCATCATCAAATATTATGAGCCCGCAAAGATAAGCTATCTAATCCAAATATGACAATTTGGCAGTTAAATATAGCATGCACACTATGATTTTTAAAGATCAATACCTTGACCGTTGGTCGAGGGGATGAAATAAGAGGCTTTGCCGAAGAACGATTTTGCCCAAACCCAACGCAACTCTACAATGGCATTTTCATCTTAGGCGTAGAATACTATCCAAAGAAAACAAACTGTTATGAAGAGAAATGTGTTTTTGACCCTATTTGTTTCATTGTCATTGTTGTTCTCTTGCGACGATGATGACAAGGGGCCTTTTCAAGAGTATCAGGTGGCAAGACCGTTGACCATCTCAAAAGCCGAGTTTAGGGAGAACAGCGTAACCGTTGTCGATCCCCTGCCTATTTCTGAATCGGGTAAAATGTATGCTTACAAAGACTACATTTTTGTGAACGATACCTATAAAGGTGTACATGTGATCGATAACAGCAATCCTGAAAACCCACAAAAGGTATCTTTTATCAAGATTGCGGGCAATGTCGATATATCCATCAAAGATGACTACCTCTATGCTGATAGCCTAACCGATCTGGTCGTGCTTGATATTTCTGATGTGAACAATGTGAAAATTGTAGATTGGCTTGAGGGTGTTTTGGGCAATGGCGGATTTTGGCTCGCCGCCCAATTACAGGATATCCAATGGCCCCAAGCAGATATCTATGATTATGAAGGGGTTGATTTTGATAATGATGTAATCGTAGGATGGGAGGTCAAGACTGAACTGAGACCCGTTCAACAGGGGCAACCGGAATTTTTCGATGATGCCCTGGCCAATACCAACGGTGCCGAGGGGGGCAATGTTGGTCAAGGAGGCTCTTTGGCACGATTTAAAATCGTAGAAGATTACTTATATGTGGTCGACAATCAAAACCTGAATGTTTTCGATATATCGAATCTTGAAGACCCAAAAGAGCTTGATGATGTTTTTGTGGGCTTTGACATTGAAACCATCTTCAACCAAGGCGAACATTTGTTCTTGGGTAGCATGCGTGGCATGTATATTTATGATATCGCCAGACCAGACAAACCTGAATTCGTTTCAGAATTTCAACATGGCACAGCATGTGATCCGGTGGTGGTCGATGGCGACTATGCCTACGTGACCCTGCGTGGGGGCAACTTTTGCGGAGCGGTCGAAAGCGGTCTGTACATTGTTGATATCTCAACCATAGAGAAACCAGAGCTTGAGGTAATTTACCCTTTGGATGAGCCCTATGGCCTTGGCATAAAAGGTGAAAAGCTCTTTATCTGCGATGGTTCATCGGGGCTCAGGGTCTATGATAAATCAGAGGCCCCGAACATTGTGCCCTTGAACCATTTTGAGAATATTGTGACATATGACGTGATCCCGCTCGAGGAGCAACTGCTAATGGTCGGCGATGGCATGCTTTACCAATATGAATACTTGGACAATGACATTCGGCTCATCAGTCAATTTCAGCTAAACTGAAATCATGGCAATAAGTAGTTCAAATGCCCCGTTTTTATGGGGCATTTTTTGTGCTATCTGGGAAATGAAAAAAAGTGAATAAAAAAATTCACATACTTTTGTTGACGCAAAACCTATTTCATGCCGAAGAATTTAGTGATTGTTGAGTCCCCCGCGAAAGCGAAGACCATTGAACGTTTTTTGGGGAAAGATTATCAGGTCGAATCGAGTTTTGGCCATATTGCCGACCTGCCCTCGAACGAATTGGGGGTCGATGTCGAAAAGGGCTTCGAGCCCAAATATGTGGTTGACAAAGAAAAGAAGCCGATTGTAAAAAAGCTAAAGGAATTGGCAAAGAAGGCCGATACCATCTGGTTGGCCAGTGATGAAGACCGCGAGGGAGAGGCCATATCATGGCACTTGTCTGAAACCTTGGGATTGGACAAAGACAAGACGAAGCGAATCGTTTTTAACTCCATCACCAAGTCTGCCATTCAAAGGGCCATAGAAAACCCTAGGGACATCAACTACGACCTGGTCAATGCCCAGCAGGCCAGACGGGTTTTGGATCGTTTGGTAGGCTATGAGCTTTCGCCCGTTCTTTGGAAAAAGATAAAGCCCGGGCTTTCAGCGGGGCGGGTACAATCTGTCGCAGTTCGGCTGATCGTCGAACGTGAACGTGAGATTGAAAAATTCAACCCTGAGGCATCCTTTAGGATCCGTGCAGAGTTCAAAACCGAAGAAGGCGGTGTCTTTCAAGCAAAAATGGGCAAGACCTTTGCCACCAAAGAAGAGGCAGAGACTTTCTTAAAACAAAATATAGGGGCTGATTTTTTTGTTTCGAATCTTGACAAAAAGCCGGCCAAAAAATCGCCTGCACCACCCTTTACCACATCAACTTTGCAGCAAGAGGCATCTAGAAAGCTATATTTTTCAGTGGCCCGCACCATGCAAGTGGCACAGAGATTATACGAGGCGGGGCTCATAACCTATATGCGTACCGATAGTGTGAGCCTATCGAACGAGGCCCTACAGGCGGCCAAAGAAGCTATCGTTGAAAACTACGGAGAAAAGTACAGCCACACTAGAAAGTATACCGGTAAGTCGAAAGGGGCACAAGAAGCTCACGAGGCCATTCGCCCTACCGACATGAAATTGCAGAATCCTTCACTTGAGCGTGACCAAGCAAAGCTTTATGAGCTCATATGGAAACGTACGCTTGCCTCACAGATGAGCGATGCCGAACTGGAACGCACCTCGGTCAAAATCGCCACCAAGGCACACAATGATGAATTTACCGCCAATGGCGAGGTGGTCAAGTTTGATGGTTTTTTGAAAGTGTACCTTGAGAGTACCGACGAGGAAGACCTTGCCGAAGAACAGGAAGGCATGCTACCGGCCATGAAGGTGAACGATTCGCTATACCTTAATTATATAACCGCTACCGAGAGGTTCACAAGACCGCCCTATCGATATACGGAAGCTTCGTTGGTAAAACGTTTGGAAGAGTTGGGCATCGGAAGGCCATCCACCTATGCCCCTACCATATCTACCATACAGAATAGGGGCTACGTTGAAAAGGGTTCGGTAGAGGGCAAAGAAAGACCATATGTGCAATTGGTTTTGGAGGGAGGCACTATCTCTGAAAAACAATTGTCGGAAATGATAGGGTCAGATAAGGGCAAATTGGTTCCCACCGATATTGGCATCATCGTCAACGATTTTTTGGTGAACCATTTCTCAAAGATCCTTGATTACAATTTTACCGCCCAGGTCGAGGAAGACTTCGATGAAATCGCCGCTGGTGAGGAAGATTGGAAAAAGATGTTGGGGCAATTTTATAAAGAGTTTCACCCGAACGTTGAGGAAGTTGAGGAGAATGCCGAGCGGGCCAGTGGCGAGCGTGTGTTGGGCACTGACCCCAAAACAGGCCGACAGGTGGCCGCACGTTTGGGCCGTTTTGGCCCCATGGTACAGATCGGTACCGCCGAAGAAGAAGAAAAGCCACTGTTCGCCAGTTTGTTGCCAGAGCAGTCTATCAATACCATCACCTTTGAAGAGGCGATGGACCTTTTCAAGCTTCCCAGAAAATTGGGCGAGTACAAAGGTGAAGACATAGAGGCCAATGTTGGGCGCTACGGTCCGTATATCCGGGTTGGAAAGCAGTTCATTTCGCTTGACAAGGGTGAAAGTGTTTTTGATGTCGATTTGGAAAGGGCCATTGAATTGATCAAGGCCAAAGAAGAGGCCAATGCCCCGATCGCCACCTATAAGGGCAAGGAAGTTACCAAAGGAAAGGGTCGTTTCGGCCCATACATCAAATGGGATGGTATGTTCATCAACGTGAACAAGAAATACGACTTCGACAACCTTTCTAAAGAGGATATTGCAGAACTCATAGAGGCCAAGAAGAAAAAGGAAGCCGAAAAACTGGTGCAAGAATGGCCCAGTGAGGGCATCCGTATCGAAAAGGCCCGCTGGGGCCGGCACAATATCTTAAAGGGCCGTACCAAGGTAGAACTGTCAAAAGATGTTGATGCCACAAAAATATCGTTGGAAGAGGCAAAGGCATTGTTGGATAAAAAGGCACCTAAAAAATCAAGTACACGAACTAAGGCTAAGAAATAACATGGCATTCGATTTTTTGGTCCCCGTCAAGGATAAGGTCTTGGCATTCTCCGAGTTTTTACCTGCCCAGGCATTGGGCAAAAACATCCACAAACATACCAAGCAAGATGGGCTTCCCGTCTTTGCCAATGCCTCGGTGGCCATTGTCGGGGTGCTCGAGTCTCGAAACGCCTTTGAGAAAAAGCCAGAAAAGATGGATGTAGATTCCATCAGAATACAATTGTACCGTCTTATGATGGGCAATTGGAATTCTACCATACTCGATTTGGGCGATATCGAGGAGGGCGAAACGGTAGAAGACACCTACTTTGTGGTTAAAGAGGTGGTGGCCGGGCTGTTGGAAGAAAACATTATACCCATTATAATAGGGGCCACCCAAGACATTACGTTTGCCACTTACAGGGCCTTTGACAAGATTGTCGATATGATCAATATGGTATCGATTGACAGCCGTTTCGATTTCGGTGAGGACGATGAACTTATTTCGTCACATTCGTACATGAGCAATATCATAACCGCCAAGCCCAACAACCTTTTCAATTTTTCGAATATTGGATACCAGAGCTATTTCAATGCCCAAGAGGAGATTGACCTGATGGAGCGGCTTTTCTTCGATGCCTATAGGTTGGGAGAGATTGCGGCCGACATTTCTTTGGCAGAGCCTGTATTGAGAAATGCCCATCTGGTGAGTTTAGATGTAAGGGCCATACGGGCAAGCGAAATGGGCCTTACCGCAAACTTTTCGCCCAACGGTTTTACCGGCAGAGAAATTTGCGCGTTGGCCCGATATGCAGGTATCAGCGATAAGGTATCGGTATTTGGCATCTATGAAATCGAAAATTCTTCACTCTCTTTTCAACTGGTTGCCCAGATTATTTGGTATTTCATCGAAGGGCTGAGCTTTAGGATCGTAGAAAAACCGACCACCAAAAGCGAGGACTTCACCAAGTTTACCGTGCCCACAGACACCGATGAGCTGATTTTTTTCAAAAGTCACATCACCGAAAGATGGTGGGTCGAGGTGCCATCTATACTTCCCGAGCATACTAAAACAAATTCCATTGCGTTATTACCATGCACCGAACAGGATTATTTGGATGCTTGCAACCAACAGATTCCTGAAAGGTGGCTGAAGGCCTATAAAAAGAGCCTTGGCTAAAAAAAAAGTTTTTAACAAGTATATAGCGCGTTCACAATAAATTATTCAAAATAAAGTTATGAGAATAGTGAAATTGTGTTCCACTGTTTGTGATTCAAATCGAAATAATTTAACCTAGAGTATGAGAAAGCTATTGTTACCGTCTTTGGCCCTTGTTTTTTTGCTTGCCAGTTGCGGGTCTAAATCAAGATCAAAGGGTGAACTAGTCGGCGTAAAGGGTAAGAAATGGCACCCTGAGAAACCCTACGGAATGGAATTGATTCCGAGGGGCGCATTCGTTATGGGTAAGGCCGATGAAGATCAGGCCAAGGTCATGAACGCCCCCACACGTACCGTGACGGTACGTTCATTTTATATGGACGATACCGAGATAACCAATAGTGAATACCGACAGTTTGTCGAGTGGGTTAAAGATTCCGTTGCCCGCACCCGTTTGGCCATTTTGGCCGACGAGTTGGGTCTTGGTCCAGAAGATGAAGGTATTGGTGAGTACGCTTTTAAAGACACCGATACCACCGACCTTTCGGTATATGAGAAATATATGCTCGACAATTATGCTGGTCTCGGTGAGACAGGTTATGAGGGTAGGGCATTGAACAAAGATGTCGATTTGGTATGGGATACTTCTGATTACCCAGATGAGTACTATGCAGAGATAATGGATTCATTGTACCTGCCCGAAGAAGAATCGTATAACGGCCAACGCACCTTTGACGTCACCAAGCTCAAGTACAAATATACTTGGATGGACATTGAGGCAGCCGCTCGCGCCAAATCGGGCAAGCGAAGCGATTTTATAAAGAAGGAAGAGTTGGAGATCTATCCAGATACCACTGTATGGATCCGTGACTTTGAATATTCGTACAACGAACCCATGCACAACGATTATTTTTGGCATGATGCCTATAGCGATTATCCTGTAGTGGGCGTCAACTGGAAACAGGCCAAGGCTTTTTGCCATTGGAGAACCAAGTTCAAGAACGATGATCAAAAAAGTCGCGGCAAACAATTTGTGAACCAGTTCAGGCTGCCGACCGAAGCTGAGTGGGAATATGCTGCCAGGGGAGGTATCGAAGGCGGTACGTACCCATGGGGCGGGCCCTATGTGATCAGCGATACAGGTTGCTTTATGGCCAATTTCAAACCCCAAAGAGGGGATTATGCGGCCGATGCGGCACTGTACACTGTAGAGGCAAAGTCGTTCGAGCCTAATGATTATAACCTGTACAACATGGCGGGCAACGTTTCTGAGTGGACAAACTCAAGCTACGATCCAGGAGCCTATCAATTTGTATCGACCATGAACCCCAATGCAGGGTCGGGTCAAAACGAAAGAAAAGTAATACGTGGTGGCTCATGGAAAGATGTTGCCTACTTCTTGCAAGTAAGCACGCGTGACTATGAGTACCAAGATTCAGCGAGAAGCTATATTGGTTTTAGAACCGTTCAAGATTATATGGGAGAAGAAGATTCAACGAGAGGCAACGGTCTATAATAAAGGAGAGAACACTATATCAAACCTTGTAACCAAATACTTATTTATATAAACTTAATTTAAATTTAGAATTATGGCACAGTCAAAATCAACAAAGAAACTTTTTAATATGGCCTATGGCCTTGGCGCCTCGGTGGTGATCATTGGGGCCCTGTTCAAAATCCTGCACTGGGAGTTTGGCCCCCTTACAGGAGGACTGCTTCTTGCTGTCGGACTTATAACCGAAGCACTTATTTTTGCCATTAGCGCATTTGAACCAGTAGACGACGAGTACGATTGGTCATTGGTTTACCCTGAATTGGCCGGAGGCAAATCAAAGGGTGGCAAGAGCGAAGCTGAGCAAGCCAAGGAAGCTGAGGGCATTCTTTCCAAGAAGTTGGATGAAATGCTGAAACAGGCCAATATCGATTCGCAACTGTTCGAAAGCTTGGGCGAGAGCATCAAGAGTTTTGAAGGCGCTGCCAAGAGCATTGCCCCTACTACCGATGCAATTCAGCATACCAAGAAATATTCAGAAGAATTGTCGCACGCTGCGGCCCAGATGGAGTCTTTGAACAGCTTGTACAAAGTACAACTTGAAAGTGCAAGCCGACAAGCATCGATCAACGAAGAGGTTGTTCAGAACGCAGGTGCGTTGAAAGAGCAAATGGAGTCTTTGGCCTCTAACCTGTCTTCATTGAACGGTGTATATGGGGGTATGCTTTCTGCCATGAGCAAAAACTAATTAGAACCACTAGTTGAAACCAGACCCAAATCAGATTAATTAATAATTCTAATTAGAAAACATGGCATCAGGAAAACAGTCACCACGTCAGAAGATGATCAACTTAATGTACTTGATCTTCATCGCGATGTTGGCGCTAAATATGAGCAAAGAAGTTCTGGCAGCGTTCGGTTTGATGAACGAAAAGCTAGAGGCTTCCAACGAAAAGATGACGGCCAACAACTCCGATTTCTTCGCAGGATTGGAGACAAAGGCTTCAGAAGACAAACTGAAGTACGGTCCGCTTTTCGAAAAAGCAAGAGAAGTAAAACAACTTTCCCAAGACTATTACCAATATTTGGAAGGTCTTAAGAAGGAAATGTTGAAAGACCAAGAAGACCCCAACAACTATGTTGTGATGGATAAGTCTGATTTTCTGGATCAGAAGTTCTTTCAGGGCGATAAGCTTTCACCCGAAGGTAAAAAGTTTCTATCCAGTTTGACCAATTACCGCGATCAGATCTTGAAGGTAATTCCAGAAAACATGGACGATATCAAGGGATCTGTAAAGACACGTTTCGAAACCGGTGGCCCCGACGGCAAAGTGGAGCGCATTAGAGACGGTGTCAAGGTAGATTGGATGAACTACCACTTTGAGGGCTACCCAATGGTTGCCTCATTGACCAAGATCACCCAGTTGCAGGCCGACGTTAAGGCCACTGAACAAGAAATCTTAAAAGGTTTGTTGGAAGGTAACCTTACCAGTGCCGTATCATTGAAGAATTTCTCAACCTTGTTAGATCAAGAGAAATCAGTGTTCTATGCCGGTGAGAAATTTAAGGGAAGCTTGGTTCTTGGTAAGACCGATAAGACCTCCAAGCCGGTCAAGGCCGATTTGACCCTTGATGGAAGAAAATTGACCGAAGGCAAAGACTATGAGCTTGAAGCTGGAGGTGTAAAGCTATTGGTTAGTGCCGGTGCAGCCGGTGACCACGAGTTGAAAGGTCAGTTGATCTATATGCAAGATGGTAACGAAGTGCCAGTTGAAGTGAACAACACCTTCTCGACCATCAACAAGCCTAATGCTGCGGTAATCGCTGCCGACAAAATGAACGTTGTTTACCGAGGTGTGGCCAACCCCATGACCATCTCAATTCCTGGTATACCTGACAATAAAGTGAAAGCCAGTGCACCAGGCCTAAGACAGGTTAAGGGCAGCAAGTATATCATGAACCCAGGTAAGGGTAGAGAGGTTACGATCAGTGCTTCAGGTGTATTGCCTGACGGTACTCGAATCAGCACCCCTGCTACTTTCCGGATTAAAGATATTCCAAGACCCGGAGGTACCGTACGAGGTGAGGCAGGTAGTATAAAAATGCCTAGAAGAAACCTTGAGATCGCTACCATTGGCGCTATGCTTGAAGACTTTGATTTTGACTTGAACCTTGCCGTAAGTGGCTTCAAGTTTAAAGTGCCAGGTCAGCCAACTGTTGAGGTAAATGGCAACAAATTGGACGCCCGCGCCAAATCGGCCCTTAAAAGAGCCAGAAGAGGTGATGCTGTTCAGATATTTGATATCAAAGCCTATATCACCAACAACCGAAGCTACAAGTTGAAGAAAGTTTCGCCTGTTGTGGTTGAGCTTACAAACTAATAAGTTATAGAAGAATGATCATGAATTGGAAAAGTGTATTGATTGTCGGAGCATTGAGTCTTTTACCGGCCTCGATGATGGCACAGGCAAACATCTTGAATGCCAAGAAGCCAGAAGATATCGGTAAAAAGACCGAGGCCCAATTGGCCATGGACAATGATGCCCCATTAGAGTACGGTTATGTTGATGACAGAGATATTCTCTGGTCAAAGACCGTATGGGAAGTCATTGATCTTGACGAACGTGTAAACTTTCCGCTGTATTATCCTACCGATACCATCGGTATCGGAAAAGACAGGAGGTCGCTGTATCATGTATTGATGAAGAACATCAAAAATGGCAAGCTGACCGATGTTTACACCGACTCATATTTCACTGAAAAGCGAAATTTTGATGATCTGAAGGCCACGTTGCAGAAAGTCGATACCACTGACCTCGGGTACGAGCAATTGAACGCAGGTGAGCAAATCTCTGAAGAGTTCATTAACAGAAGAGACTTGACCGCAGCCGATATTGAAGAATACCGTATCAAAGGTATCTGGTACTTTGACAAGCGACAAGGCGAGCTGAAATACCGCTTGCTGGGCATCGCTCCCGTCGCACCGGATGTCAACTTTATCGATGATGAATCGATGGATCCAGGGGAGAACAAGGTAGAATTGTTCTGGGTTTGGTACCCGAGTGCCCGGCAGATATTGCATGAGGCCAAGGTATACAACCAGCAGAATTCTGCACGCCCCATATCGTTCGATATGCTGTTGAATGCCAGAAGGTTCAATGCTGTCATCTATAAAGAGGAGAATGTTCACGGCGATCGAGAGATTTCCGATTACATTGCAGACAACGCACTGTTCCAGTTGTTGGAGGCCAATAGAATTAAAGAAGGCATCCGTAACAGGGAGCAGGATATGTGGGCGTATTAATGAAGTCCTGTTTTGAAGCGCACGATGAGTGTGAATTCAAAACAGATTGACTGAATTAATTCCGCCAAAGGGCGGAATCCCATCCAAAATACATTCCAATTCAATAAAACAGGCGCCGCACAATTTTGTGCGGCGTTCTTTATTGATGACCATATGTAAAAACCTTTGGCAAATCTTCGATACATTTGCCCTATGCTTGATTATTTGGTCGTAGGGTTGGGCTTGGCAGGCAGCACTTTCTGCGAGCAGCTTGAAGAACAGGGCAAGTCTTTTCATGTTTTTACCGATGACTCGCAAAAGGCCTCTGCGGTGGCGGGCGGGTTGTACAACCCCGTCATATTAAAACGGTTCACGATGGCCTGGAAGGCTGCAGAGCAGATGAAGAATTCCATTCCGTTCTACCAACGAATGGAGCGAAAGTTAAATGTTGAATTGGACACCAAGCTTCCGGTCTTAAGGCGGTTTGCCTCAATTGAAGAGCAGAACCTATGGTTTGAGGCCATTGACAAACCCGGACTTGGACAATTTCTTTCTCCCAAAATCCTTGAAAACAATAACCCACACATCGACGCCCCCTTTGGGTACGGACAGGTGTTGGCAACCGGTCGGTTAGATACCGAAAAATTGATAAGCGCCCATGCTCGGTATTTGTCTTCCAAAGCGATTCTGACCCAAGAGCGCTTTGATTTTTCAAAGCTTGGGATATCCGAAGATTTTGTGGACTATCGCGGCTTGAGGGCAAAACAGGTGGTGTTTGCAACCGGTTTTGGTTTAAAGCATAATCCCTATTTCAACTATTTGCCGTTGAACGGTACCAAAGGCGAGTTGCTGACCATACATTGCCCTGAATTGGCAGAAAAAAATGTGATAAAGTCTTCGGTCTTTATCATACCCCTGGGCAACGACCAATATCGTGTAGGTGCTACCTACAAATGGAAAGACAGGACCAATACACCAACTGAGGCTGCCAAGAAAGAGCTGCAGCAAAAACTGAAGACCTTTTTGAAAGCTGAGTTTGAGGTAACCGGCCATGTGGCGGGCATTCGCCCCACTGTTGCAGATAGACGGCCTTTGGTCGGTCAACATCCAAAGTTTAAAAACCTGTATGTGCTTAACGGGTTTGGGTCACGGGGGGTATTGATAGGCCCGTATGCTTCCCAACAGTTGTTCAACTTCATCGAGCACAAAAGACCGCTCGATACAGAAATGGACATCCTTCGGTTTGGTCAAAAATACTATGCAGATTGATTACTGATCTTGGTAGCGTCGAACTTGACGAAAAAGTTGATCCAAATATTTCTGGACAACCTGATAATTACCGGCATGAAAACCACCAATGTGCCAATAATGGCAAAAAAAGTGTTTTTGAGCGAGGTGCCAATGAACAAAAAAGAAATAACAAAAACGGCCACGGCAAAAGCGACCCCAACGGCATAGCTTACATACATGGCCCCGTAAAAAAAAGAGGGTTCCATCTTATATTTGAGTCCGCAATTCGCACATTTTTCATGCATTTCAAATAGCGATGAAATCTTGTATGGATTGTGGTTGACGTACATGCTCTCTTGATGGCAGCGAGGGCAACTTCCTGTTAAAATACTGTACAGTTTGCTTCCTTTTTTTAACATTTGCAGCGCTTTGTGGGCAAAATTACAAATTTGGTCACACCCAATCTGTAACAAAGATTACCGAAATGTTGAACGTACACAATCTCTCCATCTCTTTTGGCGGCGAATATCTTTTTAAGGAAATCAGCTTTCGCCTAAACCCTGGTGATGCCGTGGGGTTGATCGGAAAGAATGGTGCGGGCAAGTCGACACTTTTGAAGCTTTTGGCGGGTCAGATGGAACCAGATGAGGGCGGCATTGCCGCCAACAAAGAGGTAAAAGTTGGGTTTCTGAGGCAGGACATCGACTTTGAGCACGGGCGTACCGTTATGGAGGAGGCATACCAGGCTTTTCATGAAATCAAGGCCCTTGAGGCCCAATTGGAAGCGGTCAACCAAAAGTTGGCGGAGAGAACCGATTACGAGAGTGAGGCCTACCACCAGCTTATGGTCGATTTGAACGAATTGACCCATCGGTACGAAATATTGGGCGGTTACAATTACCAGGGTCAGACAGAGAAGATTCTGTTGGGCCTTGGGTTTCGACAAGAAGATTTTGAAAGGCAGACCACTACCTTTTCGGGTGGTTGGCGAATGCGCATTGAACTTGCAAAACTGCTGCTTCAAGACAACGAGGTGTTGCTGTTGGACGAACCTACCAACCACCTAGATATAGAATCGATCATTTGGTTAGAGCAGTTTTTGAAGAACTACCAGGGGGCAGTTGTCATTGTTTCGCACGATAAGATGTTTCTTGACAATGTGACCAATCGCACCATCGAAATATCGTTGGGCAAAATCTATGACTACAACAAGCCCTATTCAAAGTATCTTCAGCTTAGGGCCGAAATGATAGCGCAACAATTGAATGCCCAAAAGAACCAAGAACGCGAGATCCAACAGGCCGAGCGTTTGATCGAACGTTTTAGAGCCAAATCGACCAAGGCCTCAATGGCACAGTCGCTTATCAAAAAACTTGATAAGATGGAGCGGATAGAAGTCGATGCCGATGACCAAAGTGTCATGAATGTACGATTCCCTGTTTCTGTTACACCGGGTAAAATTATCGCTGAGCTAAAGCAAGTAGGCAAGAGCTATGGAGAAAAAGAGGTGCTGCGAAATGTTGATTTGCTGATCGAGCGTGATAGCAAGATTGCCTTTGTGGGGCAAAATGGGCAGGGCAAGACCACATTGGCCAAAATATTGGTGGGCGAGTTGGACCATAGTGGCCATCTAAAAATCGGCCACAACGTACAAATCGGCTATTTTGCGCAGAACCAAGCTGAATATCTTGATGGCGAGAAAATGGTGCTTGACACCATGATCGATGCCGCCAACGAAAACAACCGGAGCAAGGTTCGAGATATTTTGGGCTCTTTTCTTTTTGGGGGCGATGAGGTGGAAAAATACGTTAAGGTGCTGTCTGGTGGTGAGCGAAACCGATTGGCACTTGCCAAACTGCTCTTGCAGCCGTTCAATGTGCTGGTCATGGACGAGCCGACCAACCACCTTGACATCAAATCGAAGAACGTACTGAAAGAGGCGTTGAAGAACTTCGAGGGCACCTTGATCTTGGTGTCGCACGATCGTGATTTCCTGCAAGGGCTCACCAACAAGGTGTACGAGTTCAAAGACGGAAGGGTCAAAGAATACCTAGGTGATATTGACTACTATTTGGATCAGCGTGAGGTCGACAGTTTTCGTGAAATTGAAAAACGGGATTCTTTATCCACGGACAAAAGCGCTACTACTTCAGGAAGGGAAGATTATGAGGCCCGAAAGAAAAGAAAGTCTCTTCAGAACAAAATCTCAAAAGTTGAAAAACAGATAACGGCACTTGAAAAAGACATTGCCGATATGGACCATTCACTGCTTATGGATTATGACACCGTTTCGGCAGAGCCAAAATTCTTTGATGATTATCACAATAAAAAGAAACAACTCGAAGCGCTTATGCAGCACTGGGAAGCACTTCAATTGGCTCTTGACACCTAAAAACATAAGTTTTGTGCGGTAAAAGAGGCCGTACACCACAACTTTTATCACTTTCACAACAAAATCGGGTACTTACACCCAGATTATTTGGGATTTGTCGTACATTTCTTTTACTTTGTAAGTAAATTCTTATATATGAATTTGAGAGCCATGAGAAGATCTATACTTTTAATCGCGCTATTTATATGTATAGGCGAGCCGGTTTTAGCAGATGATGTGGTTTCGAACGAACGTGCCGTATTGATGGATATCTACGAGAGCACCAACGGTGCCGAATGGACCCATCCATGGAATTTATCGGAACCTGTATCTACTTGGAAGGGTGTTGAGATCCGAGACCAACATGTGGTGGGCATCAATCTGTTTGCCAATAATTTAAATGGTTCGTTACCAGAGACGATTGGCGAACTCAAGCACCTCGAGCACCTTAACCTAGCCTTCAACAGTATCACGGGCGTACTGCCGAAAGATATTGTCAGGTTAGAGAAATTAAGGGTGCTCAAACTTGAAATGAACAGAATAAAGGGTGCAATACCCGATGAAATAGGAAACCTAAAGAACTTAGAGGAGTTTTCAATGTTCAACAATTTCTTGAGCGGACCAATTCCAGAAGGGTTCGGTGAGCTGAAGAAATTGAAGGTGTTGAACCTTTCGAGCAATAATTTAA
Source organism: Flagellimonas lutaonensis (assembly GCF_000963865.1). NCBI lineage: Bacteria > Pseudomonadati > Bacteroidota > Flavobacteriia > Flavobacteriales > Flavobacteriaceae > Flagellimonas > Flagellimonas lutaonensis. Next base: position 986,194 of record NZ_CP011071.1, on the reverse strand, counting down.
AGGGAATCATTCCCAACTCGATTGGAAACCTATCACAGTTGGAAATTTTGGGCTTGTTTGAAAACAGCCTTGAAGGAGGCATACCGCAAGAAATGGGCAGATTGGCGAAGCTTAAAGAACTCGTTCTTGCCAACAACCACTTGGGAGGCGAGATTCCTGAAGAATTTGGCCAATTGGCAAGCCTAAAGATCCTTCAGATACAGAATAATCGTTTCAATTCGTTCAAAGGTCTCCAGTCGATGGACAAAAACCAGTTCTTGGTATTCGATACCGATGAGAGCAAGTACAACCCTAACTTCAAGACCATCGATTTTGACAAGACCAGAATGGCCGATACCAAATTTGAAGACGATATTGACAATAATGAGTAGTTAGTTATACTTTAGTTTGTTTGGTTAGGGGGTGCTTTTGCATCCCCTTTTTTGTTGTTTGCCCGAACCTTGTTGTCGTTCACCAGTTTGTGCAGACATTTTATGAAATATTTAACCGTTTGCACTTGGGTTTGACAATAGCTTTGCAAAAAGCTAATCGACCACGTTCATGCGGAAAGTAATTCTATCGGTTCTCGCCGGAATCGTAATAATCGTTGCCTCGATACTAGGGGCACGTTTGATAGCAAACAGTAAAAAAGATAACAGACCAAAGCCACAGAAAGTGGTGAAGACGGTTTTTGTCGATACGGTAAAGAATGGCCTGGTTCCGATTATAATTCCGGCGAACGGCAATTTGATGGCCAAACGAAGGGTCGAGTTGTTCGCTGAGGTGCAGGGCGTCTTTAGAAATGGCAGTAGATTGTTTAGAACGGGCCAGCAATACAGAAAAGGCGAAGTGCTCATTAAAATTGACGCTTCTGAACACTATGCCAGCGTACAATCGGCCAAGAGCAACCTATACAATCTGATTACTTCCATAATGCCCGACCTGCAATTAGACTACCCTGAGCACTTTGGAAAGTGGCAAGATTACCTTGCCAACTTTGACTTGTCAAAACCTACACCCGAACTGCCTGAAATAACATCTGAAAAAGAAAAGTATTTCATCACCGGACGTGGAGTATTAAGCAGCTATTACAACGTTAAAAACCTTGAGCAACGCCTTTCGAAATATACCATTTATGCTCCTTTTGATGGTGTTTTGACAGAAGCCTTGGTTACTGAGGGGACCTTGGTAAGGGCAGGGCAGAAGTTGGGTGAGTTTATAAACACGGGTGTGTACGAGCTACAGGTTGCCGTTAGTAAGACGTATGGTGATTTTTTAAAAGTGAACGAGAAGGTTACGCTCCATAACTTGGATAAAACCCAAAAGTATGAGGGTAAGGTAGTGCGGATCAACGGTAGGGTCGACCAAGCCTCCCAGACCATAACAGTGTTTATTGAGGTAAGGGATGATCAATTGAGAGAAGGCCAATACCTCGAGGCAAATTTGAACGCCAAGCAAGAAGAGAATGCCATAGAAATTGACCGATCGTTACTGCTTGAGAACAATCAGGTTTTTGTGGTTCGGGACTCCGTTTTGGATGTGATCGATGTAAAGCCGGTCTATTTTGGCGAAAAGACGGTGGTGGTCAAGAATATTCCCGATAATACTCCAATCGTTGCCAAACCCGTGACAGGGGCCTATCCCGGTATGTTGGTCAAGGTGTTTGAAGAAAAAGATCAAACCGCTTTGCAATGAGAAAGGTCATTGAATATTTTATAAAGTACCATGTGGCGGTGAATGCCATTATCGTGGCATTTTTCATCTTTGGTATTGTTGGGGCCTTATCATTAAAATCCTCATTTTTTCCGCTAACGGAATCGAAGAACATTCTCATCAGCATTACGTACCCGGGGGCCTCTCCCCAAGAGGTGGAAGAGGGTATCGTGCTTAAGATAGAAGACAACCTAAAGGGGTTGCAAGGCGTTGATAGGGTCACTTCCGCATCCCGTGAAAACTCTGGATCCATAAATGTTGAAATCGAAAAGGGAAGAGATATAGATTTCATGTTGCTCGAGGTAAAGAATGCCGTTGATAGGGTTCCTACTTTTCCATCGGGCATGGAGCCCTTGGTGGTATCCAAATTAGAAGCGGTCAGGCAGACCATCAGTTTTGCGATAAGCGGTGAAAATGTGCCATTGGCTACCTTAAAACAGATTGGGCGACAGATTGAAAACGATTTAAGGGCCATTGAAGGAATCTCTCAAATTGAGTTGTCGGGGTATCCTGACGAAGAAATAGAGATTGCGGTTGACGAGAACAGCCTTCTTGCCTATAACATTTCTTTCAGTGAAGTGGCGCAGGCCGTTGGCAACGCCAATATTTTGGTGACCGGGGGCAATATCAAGACCGAGGCTGAAGAGTATTTGATTCGTGCGAACAATCGTTCGTACTACGGTGACGAGCTTTCAAACCTTATTGTTAGGGCCGATGCCTCTGGCAAAACTATCCGACTGAAAGATGTGGCAACCATTCGTGACCGTTTTTCAGAAACCCCCAACGCAACCTATTTCAACGGAAATCTTGCGGTCAATGTCACCATTACCAGTACCAACAGCGAGGATCTGATAGGTGCTGCAGAAAAGGTCAAGGAGTATATAGAAGACTTTAACCAGAAGTATGAGAATGTTCAACTGAATGTAATCAGCGACCTGTCTAAAGTACTTACACAGCGGACCCAACTTTTGACGGAGAACGCCATTATGGGTATGATTTTGGTGTTGGTGTTTCTGTCTCTGTTCTTGAACACAAGATTGGCATTTTGGGTTGCTTTCGGATTGCCCATAGCCTTCTTGGGAATGTTTGTGTTTGCCCCCATGCTCAATGTAACCATCAATGTGCTGTCGCTGTTCGGTATGATCATCGTTATTGGTATTTTGGTGGATGATGGAATCGTCATAGCAGAAAATATATACCAGCATTACGAGAAAGGTAAAAACCCCATTCAGGCTGCCATAGACGGCACCATGGAAGTAATACCGCCCATAGTATCGGCCATTATCACCACTATTTTGGCATTTTCAATCTTCCTCTTTTTAGATGGGCGTATAGGTGATTTCTTCGGCGAGGTTTCGGTCATCGTCATTTTGACCCTTGTGGTGTCGTTGGTCGAGGCGCTCATTATATTACCGGCTCACTTGGCGCATTCAAAGGCACTACAGCCTCAGAGCAACAAACCCAAAAAGGGCATTGCAAAGGTCTTTGCCAAATTGCGGATCATCAACAGAATGGGCGATAGGGCCATGGTGTATATGCGCGATAACTGGTACAGCCCTGCCTTGCGCTTTGCACTTGACTATAAGTTGTTGACCTTTGCGCTTTTTGTTATGGTGTTGTTGTTGACCTTTGGCTCCATTGGGGGAGGCATCATCAGAACGGCATTTTTTCCGCGCATTGCAAGTGACCGGGTGGCCATTGAGCTGCAAATGCCAAATGGAACGCCGGTAACGGTGACAGACTCTATCATAAGTTTCATTGAAGAAAAAGCCAAAATTGTCAACCAAGAACTGACAGATCAATACCTTAAGGATACAGACAAGCAGCTTTTCGAGAACGTGATAAAGAACATTGGGCCCGGCTCATCTGCCGCGACACTGGTCATAAACCTGCTTCCTGGAGAAGAACGGCCAGATGAAATTAGGGCCGATATGGTCACCGGTAGGCTACGTGAATTGGTTGGCCCTGTAGTTGGGGTCGAAAGCTTGATCTATGGTTCGGGCGGCAATTTTGGAGGTGATCCTGTCTCGGTATCACTTCTGGGCAATAATATTGATGAATTGAAAGCGGCAAAGCAAGAATTGAAAGTGGCCCTTGAGGACAATGCCCTGTTGAAGGATGTTGCCGACAATGACCCTGCAGGCATCAAGGAAGTAAGGCTTAAACTTAAGGAGAATGCCTATTTGTTGGGGTTAGACCTACGCTCGGTCATGAATCAAGTACGGGCAGGCTTTTTTGGGGTGCAGGCGCAAAGATTTCAAAGGGGTCAAGATGAGATTCGCGTATGGGTGCGGTACGACCGCGACAACCGTGCCTCTATTGTCGATTTGGACGAGATGCGTATTTTAACCCCTTCGGGCAGTCGCGTTCCCCTAAAAGAGATTGCCAACTATAGTATTGAAAGGGGTGAGGTAGCTATCAATCACCTCGATGGACAACGTGAAATAAGAATTTCTGCTGACCTCAAAAATCCTGATGAGACCAGTGCCCCCGATATCATGGCATGGATCAAAAATGAGGTAATGCCCGAAATACAGTCAAAATACCCTTCGATTACGGCATCGTATGAAGGGCAGAACCGAGAACGCAATAAGTTGATGAACTCATTGAACTTTGTGGGTTTGACGGTCCTGTTCTTGATATACATAACCATCGCGTTTACCTTTAGAAGCTTTAGCCAGCCCCTTTTATTGTTGATTCTTGTGCCCTTCAGTTTGCCAGCGGTCGCTTGGGGGCATTGGCTGCATGGTTTCCCCATCAATATTTTGTCAATGCTGGGCATCATAGCCCTTATTGGTATCATGGTCAACGATGGGCTGGTACTGATAGGCAAGTTCAATGGCAACCTTAGAAGGGGAATGACCTTTGATGAGGCAATTTTTGAAGCGGGTCGTTCACGCTTTAGGGCCATATTCTTGACCTCGGTCACCACCATTGCCGGTTTGGCCCCTTTGTTGGTCGAAAAAAGCCGTCAAGCCCAGTTTTTGAAGCCCATGGCCATTTCTATTGCCTACGGTATTGGTTTTGCGACCGTACTGACGTTGATAATGTTGCCTCTGCTGCTATCATTCAACAATAATGTAAAAGTATTCGGCAAGTGGCTGAAAACCGGTAGAAAGGTCTCAAAGGAAGAAGTGGAGCGGGCCATTAAGGAACAAATTGAAGAGAAGCACCTGACTGCGCAGGGCATTCATTCCATAAATGGCGAAGAAAAATCCGATCAAGATAAAAAAGAACATTCAACCGAATTAGAAGACACCTTGAAATGAAGCAAGTGTATCGAATTCTACCCTTCCTGTTATTTATTTTTATTGCCCCTTTGAGCGCCCAACAAATGTTGGAAAAACAGGAAGCGGTGCAGTTGGTCTTAGAGAACAATTTTGGTGTAAAGATTGCCAAGAACAGTTTGGAAATTTCAGAGAACAACCAAAGTTTGTTGAACTCGGGATTTCTGCCGAGTCTTACAGGAAACGGTGGTGCAACCTATGACAAGAGCAATCAAGAGGCCACTTTTCAAGACGGCAACGTCAGGTCAATTGATGGGGCCGAAACAACCCGTTACAATGCTTCACTGAACCTAAATTATACGTTGTTTGACGGTCTGGGGCGTTGGTACGATTATAAGAGGCTCAAAGAAGAGTACAACCTGACCGAACTGCAGGCCAGGGAGACCATCGAAAACAGCATCATACAATTGTTCTCGGTCTATTATGAAGTGGCCCGTATTACGGAGAACATACGCGTACTTGAAGAAACGTATCAAAGCACTGAAAAAAGGCTCAAGCGGGCACAGTACAGTTTTGAATTTGGGCAGAGCAATAAGTTGGATGTACTCAATGCAGAGGTAGACCTGGTTAACGACAGCATCAACCTTATGAACGAAAGGCAATTGCTCAAAAACACCATTCGCGACCTCAACATTGTGCTCAACCAAGAACTTGAGAACACATATACCGTTGACACAACCGTTGCCTTTACAGATGTACTGGTCTTGGAAGATTTTCTAAAGACGGCCGAAGAGAACAACGTGCGGCTTTTGCAGGCAGAAAAAAATATAGCCATCAATGATTATACCTTAAAGGCGAGCAAATCGGTTTTTTTGCCGACTATTGGGCTTACCGGATCTTATGGATGGAATGAAGGAAATTTTCCGGCAACCAACTTTTTGGCCTCTAACAATTCCACAGGAATTTCAGGGGGCGTCAACCTTACTTGGAACCTTTTTGATGGGGGTAGGGGCATTACCCAGGTCAAGAACGCCAAAATACTCTTAGAGTCGCAAGAATTAATGAAAGACCAGATACGGCAAGAGGTTAAACGTGATATCGCCAATGCCAGGGGCAATTATTTGAACCGACTTGAAGTGTACCGATTACAAGAGCAGAACGTAAAAACCGCCACCGACAATTTCTTGCGGTCTAGTGAGCGCTACAAATTGGGCCAGATATCATCAGTAGAACTTAGACAGGCCCAGTTGAATCTATTGAATTCCAAGACCAGTAAAAATCAAGCTAAATACAATGCCAAGCTTGCCGAACTACAACTGCTGCAACTGACCGGACAGCTATTGAACGTACAGATTTGAGGGTATGTACGAACACTTTTTTCAGTGCCCTTACTGTTGGGAAGAAATCTCAATGCTTTTAGATACCAGTGTTGTAGAACAGGTATACATCGAAGATTGTGAGGTTTGCTGCAACCCAATAGAGGTTAGGTGCAGTTTTAGTAATGATGAAATGTCTTCCTTCGAAGCCCAAAGTCTGGGGCAGTAACAAATAAGTGCTAAATCATGATGTTACCCGAACAAACTGCAGTGTATCATTGTTCTTGGCCACAATAATATATTCAATCTTCCCGATCGTAATTTTTGACATGTCCTTTACATCACCTGGTGCATAAAAACCACTTTCGAGACTTCTGACCGGGGTAAAGCCGCCCTTACCATTTCCTTTCAGAAAAAGACCTATACCTGCATCGTTTCGTGGTGTCTCGACTTCAGAGCTATACAGGTTGCCTGCGATGAGGGCATCCAAGTGCCCATCCTTGTCAAAATCATCCACAAGTATCTGGTTGATGGCGCTCAACTGAGCTAGGTTGGGAAGCTCATGTGGGACAAACGTGCCGTTTCTGTTTTCAAAATAGACACTTGCAAATGACTTTATTTGGTAGTGCAATGCACTTTCCAAGTTGTTTTTTGAGTAAACATCTTCAAGGGTAGCCTGAGAGAAAGCTTCATAATTCTTGAATTTTTCTTTGATGACGGGCATTTGTTGCGATGAGCACTCACGGCCCCTGACCGGAAATTTTTCGCCTTCGTTGTAATAGCTCAGAACGATGTCTTTGGTTTGGTTACCGTCAAAATCACTGAAATAGATATCGAAAGTTTCGTTCTCATTTGCCTTGTATTTGTAGTTGAGGCCCAAATTTCCTGCGATAAAGTCCATATCCCCGTCATTGTCAAAATCTGCTGAATTTATACTGAACCACCAACCTCTTGTATCATCGAGACCCAGTGTGTGCGTTACTTCTTTAAAATAGCCCCCATCATTTTTAAAGGCCCGAATGTTCATCCACTCGCCCACGACCAACAAATCTGTCCAAGAGTCATTGTCGAAGTCAACCCAGTTTGCATCGGTGACCATGCCTATACCCGATAGCCCTGGCACTATTTTTTGTGTCGCATCCACAAATTTTGGATTGTCTTTTTCGCTTTCATTGAGCAAAATATAGCTATCGGTCGGGGTAGGGTACTGCCCCGGAACCAGGCGCCCACCCACAAAGAGGTCTAGGTCGCCATCTTTGTCGAAATCATGACTTTTGACGCGTGAACCACTTACAAAGAACTCTGGCAGCGCTGTTTTTGAACGGGTATAACCTCCTTTTCCATCGTTTATATACAATCTATCTTGCAACATGACACTACCCGGCTCAAATTCGTTTCCGCCACTGACCGCGTATAGGTCAAGGTCACCGTCATTGTCGGCATCAAAAAGGTGTATGCCCAAATCTTCATGTTCTTGATCGGCGGCAAACACCTTGATGGCAGCTTTTGTGAAAGTCTCGCCCAGTTGTTGCAGAAAAAGGGTTGTCGGTTGCCCTTTGGCACCCCCTATGACAAAATCTTCCAGTCCGTCGTTGTTGACATCACCGGTAGCCACATTGGGCCCAAACATTGATGTTCGATGGGGCAAAAGAATTTCTTTCTCAAAATCATCATAATAATTTTCAATGTGCAGATAATCAGCTATTTGATTGCCTCCTTTCAAGGTCTCAAAGGGAGGATTCGTTTGTTTCTTTGCCATTCCACCCTTGTTGGTTGAGTGCGTATAATCTACCTGCAACAAGGTATTTATTTTTGGCTTGTTGACCACTTGGTGCCTACCGTCTGGCCAAACAACCTTGATTGAATCAATTGCGTTCGTCTGGCCCAAACCGAAATGTAGCCTCGGCGCCACCGATGACTGAAACCCACGGGTAAGGGTCATTTCTTGAAACTGTTGTCCACTTTGGGTAAACAAAAGTGCCTTTACCCCTATGCCCTGGGTATTTATTTTTGGCCCACGGAATTTTATGGCAATGTGGTTGCCCGTGTTCGAACTTTTGCTCTCGAAAACAGTGGCTGCTTCGTCAATGTTGTTGGTAACAATGTCAAGGTCACCGTCGTTGTCAAGATCGGCATATACAGAACCGTTGGCAAACCCCTTATGCTCTATTCCCCATTCTTTGTTGACCCTCTTAAAGGTAAGGTCGCCATTGTTCTTGAAAACAAAATTGTCGATTTTTTCAGAGGGAATGGCCAGACTTTTTTCCAAGGTGCTGTCAGGATGAACGCCATTTTTTTCAATCGCCAAAAAGAAGTCACGATTATTGATTTCGCGTCTGGTGCCATTGGAAACGAAAATATCTTTCCATCCATCATTGTCCAAATCGGCAAACAAGGGGCCCCAGCTCCAATCTGTGGAAGAAACGCCCGCAATTCTAGATATGTTGCTAAAATCGGGTAGGCTATCAACTAGATTTCCATTGTTTACCTGAAGGCTGTTTTGCATGTATTGGTAGTGAAACCCCGCATTCACCGTACTCCAAAATAAATCTGGGTTCATACTGGCCATATTGGCCTTTGAACGACGATTGTTTTGGGCGGTCATATCAACTTGTAGAATATCGAGCAATTGATCGTTGTTGAAGTCGGCAATATCGACTCCCATACCATAGAAAGAAGTGTTCTTGGTCAGGTTTTTCACCTGCTCCGTAAATGTACCATCTTGATTGTTGATAAAAAGATAGTCTGGTGTGCTAAAATCGTTGGATACATAAAGGTCGGACCAGCCATCACCATTTAAATCCCCTGCAGTAGCACTTAGGGAAAGTCCAAAAGTTTTCAAACCGGCTACCTCCGTGACGTCGGTGAAATGGTCGCCGTCATTTCTGAAGAGACGATCGGTCTCCAGAGTTTTCGGATATTCTTGCTTGAAAGCGTAAAAGGAGTTAGGGGCATTGAAGGGTGTAGGGGGGTAATTGGCCACATACAGGTCAAGGTCACCATCCAGGTCGTAATCGAAAAAAGTGCCTTGCACACTATTGCTTGGGTCATCAAGGCCATACGCTGCGCCTCGCTCAGAAAACGTATTGTCTCCATTGTTGATAAAAAGTTGGTTCTCTTTAGGGCCAAATTTGCCCCCCACAGAGCAATAAATGTCTAAAAAACCGTCGTTGTTGACATCGGCCATGGTCGTACCGGTATACCAACGATTATCACCTGAAATCCCTGCTTTTTCTGAAATATCCTCAAAGCGAAGGTTGCCCTTGTTCAGATACAGTTTGTTGGGCACCATATTGCCCGTGAAGAAAAGATCAATTAGGCCATCGTTATTGATATCACCTGCCGAAACACCCCCGCCCATATAAATGTAGGCGTAGGTAAAATAATTCAACGAGTCGTTTTCGGTAAGGTTGTTTGCAAAGGTTATTCCGGTACGGGTATCCTGTAACCGTTCAAACAAAGGTTCTTGTACTGTGGCATCATTTTTTTGTTCACTGCAACCGATGATGGTTAAGAGGGTCAATAGGGTGCATAACCTGGTAATCAACTTCAACATGTAATGGTATTCTTTACTCGATAATCGAGATTTAAATTGCTTCGAATTTATAGCCTAATTGCTTTGAATGTCTTGCAGCTTGGCTACATAGACATTTATTTTACTCTAAAATAGCCGGTAATTTTGGTTGAAAGCAAAAAACAGGGCACTTTAACATGCCCTGTTCTCAGCTAAACTTAAAACTAATAAAACTCAACTAAACTTAAAACCCTGGGTTTTGTGTCAATACACCACCACTTAAATCAATGGCAGCAATCGGTATCGGCAGTAAATCCATATTGGCTTGATAAGCATTGGCTTTGGTGCCAAAGTTTCCAATGGTTCTGGCCTCGTTCTGGATGTATTCGTTGATTACATCGACAGAATTGCCCCATCTTCTCAAATCGAACAGTCTGTGGCCTTCCATGGCCAATTCCAGCCTTCGCTCAAATCGGACAGCTTTTCTGGCAAAGTCTACATCTGGGAATGAGGCATAGGGTTCAATCTGGTAATTTGCCGCGGGGGCATCTCCGGCCTCGTTCATCACAGGTGTTGAATTTTTGGCTCGGTCACGTACTTGGTTTACATAGTTAAGTGCGGTGGCAACATCGCCATTTGCCTCTAGGGCTGCCTCGGCCGCCATCAACAACACATCGGCATATCTCATGATATGATAGTTGATGCCCGAATGTTGTTGGCCCCATGCACCAGTACCTTGGTTTGCATCTTCGCCTGCCGTGTAAACATTTTTCTTAGGGAGGTATGGCCCCGAAATATCGGCAAAACTGGCACGAATCCAGTCTTTTCCAACATGTGGCCCATAACCATTGTAATCGATTCCCCTACGGCCTACAGTATAGTCGAGCCTTGGGTCGAGTGGTCCGGTATGGGGCGTAAAGGCTTCGTCACTGTTTATTCCGTAGTCATTCGCCACATCGGTCTGGTTGAACGTGTCCAATAACGGAAGCCCAGTTCCATCTGTCTGATACGCATTGGTCAGGTCTTGCGTGGGCTGATAAAAGCCACAACAAGAACCAAATGGTCCGGGATTCGGAAAGTTCAATGTTCCCCCTCTGTTACCGTTGAACGATTGCCCAGAGTCGGTGGTAAACTGTATAGAGAAGATATTCTCACTGCTATTGTCACCTGCCAATCGGAAGTTATCCGCAAATTCTGGCAATAATGAATATGGCCCGTTATTGATTACGTCTTGCAGTAGCGCCAAAGCTTGGCCCCATTCAGATTGAAACAAGTGTACTTTGCCCAAAAAGGCTTTTGCCGCCCATGAAGTAGGCCTACCAACATCTGCCTGTGAAGCAGGAAGGTTATCTACAGCATACTGAAAATCCGCCTCGATCTGATCCCAAATTGGGCCCGGGTTGGGCTGGTTGAATTCTGTGTTGGCAAAATTCTCTTCCGAGATATAGGGCACGTTGCCGTATATTTTTTGTAGCTCGAAATTGAAGTGTCCCCTTAGAAAACGTGCTTCGGCCAACTGTGAGCTAAAATCTCCCTCTTCAAGAGAGTTGATCAACGATATTACAGCGTTGGCCCGGTTCACACCGGCAAAAAGACCGTTCCATTTGCCAAACACATAGGGGTTGGCACTGGTCCAATCATAGGTTTCCAACAAAAATAGGTCTGCTTGGTCACCGTCGGTACTGCCTTTGTGGGCATCGTCAGCCAATACATCAAACCACCAGTTGTCACCACTCACGGTCCAATCGGCCGCACCTTGGTTGTTTCGAATGCCATCAAGTGCAGAGTAAGCTCCGACCAGCAATAGGTTGACCCCTTGCTCGTTTGCCAGGGCCTCATCGCTCAGTGCCCCTACGGCCGGTTTTTCGGTAAAGCTATCACTACATGCAAAGAGCACGAACAGTGATGCGAAATAAAAAATTAATCTCTTCTTCATTTTTTTAGAATTTTGTGTTAATGCCAACGGTGAATATCTGGGAAAGGGGGAAGTTCCCAAAATCAATTGCCAGCGAAAGGTTATCGTTGGAAATTACTTCTGGATCAAATCCTGAATAATCTGTTATGGTGAACAGATTGGTGCCCTGTACATAAAGTCGTAATGAATTCATGCCCAAAGATTCGGTAATGTTGCTTGGGAATGTGTACCCAATTTGTAGATTCTTCAATCGCATAAAGGATGCGTCTTCCACAAAATAAGAGTTGGGTTGGGTTTCAGCATTTTGAATGGTCTGGCTCAAAGCCGGCAAGGTTGCATCGGTATTGTTTGGCGTCCAAGAATCCAAGACCCTGGTGCTCCGGTTACCGTTAAAGAACGTTGGAAAATCGGTAAAGATCTTCTCGTAGTTGTACGCATCGTTGCCTTTAGATCCGGAGAAAAAGGCCGATAGGTCAAACCCTTTATAATCCATGCTCAGATTGATACCATAGGTAAAATCTGGGTGTGGCGAACCAATGAAGGTTCTGTCGTTCTCATCGTCTATCTGACCATCACCATTGACATCACGATAGGTGAAGCGACCATTGCTATCGAAACCGGTAACCTCGCGTCCATAATAGTATGAAATGGGCTGGCCTACCTCGGTTCTGGTTACCGCACCACCCCTCAAGTTAGTTCTACCAACTGTAAAGTCACTGATCCATTCTTTTACTTCGTTCTTATACCTAGAAATATTTGCTTGCACGTTGTAGTTCAATCCGTAGCTGGTAGTATGATTGTAACCGATGGCCAAATCAAAGCCACGGTTTTGCACATCTCCCAAGTTTACAAATGGCGCCTGTGCATCAATTGCCGTGGTGCTGATCAAGCTATTGTCTCTATTGATAAGGTCTTTTGTTTGAATATCAAATACCTCAAAGGTCAAGAAGAGCTCATCATCAAAGAAACCTGCTTCAATACCAAAGTTGGCCGTTTCGCTTGTTTCCCATTTTAAATCGGGATTTCCTACAGAATTGAGAATAGCACCGGTTGAAATACTGCTACCGTTAAGGGCATAGTTGGCCAACTGTTCATTCAATGACGAGATATTGATCGTTGGGTTGTTTACAGGTAATGTTTGGTTACCCAATTGCCCCCATGACCCCTTCAATTTCAAGCGGCTCACAAAACCATCTTTGGGGAAGAAATCTTCTTCACTGATCAACCAGCCTGCACTAAAAGACGGGAAGGTCTGGCTTTGGTTATCACCCAAGAATCGCGATGATTTATCGTTACGCACCGTAACGGTCGCAAAATATTTACCTGCATATGAATAATTAGCAGTGCCGAAAATGGAGAACAACGAGGTTTCACCGTCAAAGGCAAAATCAACATTGGGGGTACCACTACCGTTGCTCAACAAGTAAAAATCAGGTGTTTCGAATAGAAAACCGTTACGGCTTATTTGCTTGCCCTTACTACCATCTTCCACAGCCTCAATACCGACCAAGGCATTTAGGGTGTGGTCACCAAAAGTCTTATTGTAGTTCAAGGTGTTGTTCCATGTCCAGGTAAAACTATTGATGTCTTGCTCGAACAGCGTATTGGTGCTCAAGGGCTCGATATGCTCGGGATCCAATGCCTGAAATCTTCGTTGGTTAAAATTCTCAATGTTTCCGCTAATGGTGGTCTTAAAGGTCAAACCTTCATAAAGTTGGGCCTGTAGGTACACATCGCCAAAAACCCGGAATATTTTGTTATAGTCATCCTTTCTACGTACCAACTGGGCAACGGGGCTCCTGGTATTGCTAAGGCCGGGTGCGCCAGTACCTGCAAAATCGCCTTCATCGTCGTATACGGGAATCAATGGGCTCATTCTAAAGGCATTGTTTACCTCACTTGTGTTGTTGCCTCGATTGGAAAAAGAGGCATTTAAGTGCTCGCCGATGATAATTTTGTCACCTATTTTGAATTCTGAGTTCAAACGGGTCGTTCCTTGTTTAAATCCGGTTTCCAAGAAAATACCTTCTCTGTTCAAGAAGTTGGCCGACATAAAGTACTTTCCTGTTTCGTTGCCGTTTTGAATGGACATCGAGACATTTTGCACTTGGGCATTTTGGGTTATGGCGTCAAGCCAATCGGTTCCCCCGGGCCGTACCGTGGCGCTTCTAGGTGCCCTGGTAATGGGGTCGTACGATACTACGCGGGTATAACCTATCAACTGCGAAGGTATGGTTGGGGTAGGCCCATCACCATATTGTGGATGTGTTACCGTTGCCCCATCATTGCTGAGACTCTCAAATATCATATTGGCATGTTGTTCAACGTTCAACAGGCCAGGTTTGTTTGTGGCTCTTGCAATACCTGAATAAACATCTAAAGAAACCACTGGCTCCCCTTGATTATAGCTACCACTCTTGGTAGTGATAATTACTACACCATTAGAAGCCCTGGCACCGTAGATGGCTGCTGCACCATCTTTTAGCACGTTGATCTGCTCAATGTCTTGTGGGTTGATACTGTTCAACACATTTGCATTATCGGTCTGCACCCCATCAATGATATAGAGAGGATTGGTGTTGTTGCTCGTACCGAAACCACGTATCACAATTTTTGGTGCGTCTCCAGGAGTACCCGTGTTTACGACGGTTACCCCAGTTACCCTTCCTTCCAAGGCTTCCGCGGCGTTGACCAAAGGCTGTTTGGTCGCTTCAGAAACATCTACTGAAGCAACGGAACCCGTTAAATCGCCCCGGGTCTGGGAAGCATATCCCAAAACCACAACCTCAGACAATTGGTTGGTATCTTCTGATAAGGTAATATCAATGGTGGTTTGGCCATTGATGGGAATCTCTTGGGTTGCAAAGCCGATATAGCTGAATACCAAAGTGGCATTTTCGTCAGCGGTAATCGTATAATTACCATCAAAGTCGGTCTGTGTACCATTGGTGGTACCTTTGACTACCACATTCGCTCCCGGTAAGGGTGCTCCGGTATCATCGGTGACCGTACCTGAGATGGTAACTTGGTAAGCGTCGATGGTCAAATCAGCTGGAGGCGCTTTCGCATCGACCATTTGAAAGCTCAGGCACACTAAGGCCGCAAGCACATACCTAGCAAGCGAACCGAGCCATAGACGGGTTCGCTTTTTTTTCTGCGACCCGTACTGTTCGTAAGGTTTTTTCATAATCATTAGTTGTTAATTGAGTTAGAAATAAAATCTGTTAATTTTTTAGTCAATAAGGTTTTGGTTAATATTTTGATAAAATTATACAAACAACATTCATTAATTGTGTACTATATTGTCATATTCTTATATTATTATTAAAATGTAAAATAGAAGGGGTGCGTATTTTGTGGCAAGTCGGTTCGGTTGGAAATCTTTTGAAAACCACTGAAAATGGTTGGTGAAGCCCTGAAAATTGCGATTAGAACCCTGTGGCCTTCCATTTTTTCGGTGCTCAAACTGAAAAGAACATGGTAAAATAAGATTGGCGCAAATGAGAACAGTTAAAAATGAAATAATTATATTGACAAAATAGTATTATTTTAAGCAAGACGTAAAAACGAAAAGTCGATTGGAGGCCCGTAAAAAATATCAGCGAGAAATTACTTCTCTTTCATCACAAGATAGTTTTTTGGTGATGAACAGAATTAGGGACACCTTTGATTATCCTGTTCATTTTCATCCCGAAATGGAATTGAACCTCATAGTCAACGGTAAGGGCATGAGAAGAACCGTGGGCTTTGCCACAGAAGAAATCGATAACTTCGAATTGGTGCTTTTGGGCCCCAATGTTTACCATGGCTGGGAAATGCACAACTGCAATCAAAGTGTGCACGAGGTGACCATTCAGTTTCACAACGACCTATTCAGTGAAAGCTTGCTCAGAAGAAAATTGATGCGACCCTTAAAGCATATGTTCGAACGGTCTGTTCACGGAATACTTTTCAACAAGAAAGAGGTGCAAAAAATGGCCCCACGCCTTATCGAAGTATCTGAAATGCAGGGCATCGACTATTTTATGGAGCTTTTTTCCATTCTCTTTGACCTTTCAAACACACCTGGGCAGCGAATGCTCTCCTCATCGCAACGGCCTTCGTACGATTTTGAGAACAGCGATAAGATCCGTTTGTTCTACAACCATATACAGCAAAATTTCGCCAACCGAATTACCCTTGACGATGTTTCCCGTCTGCTCAATATGAGCAAGGTTTCTTTCAATAGGTTTATCAAAAAGACAACCAACCTGACGTTTATCGAGTATCTTAACGAAGTGCGAATTGAAAACGCCTCACGATTATTGGTTGAACAAGATTTTACCATTTCAGAAATTGCCTTTAGCTGTGGTTTCAACAACATGGCGAATTTCAATAGGGTTTTCAAAAAAATAAAGGGTCTTACGCCTTCGAAGTATAGAAAAGAGTTTGCGGGCATCACCAACGTTCTGTAAAAAACAGGTCACCTAACCGTGAGGCCTTTATTTTTTCAATACCCTTCTTTTGAAGTCTTCAAGGTAGCTCCGGCCAACGGTATAACGAATGCCATCTATTTCAATGCTATTGCCCTCTACAGACTCGATTTTGTCAACAGAAACGGTGAAAGACCGATGTATTCTTATGAACTTTTCTGAAGGGAGTTCTTCGGTGAAGCCGCTTAGAGTACTGTGTACTATATACTTTTCAGAAGTGGTCTTGATTCTGATGTAATCCTTAAGGCTTTCAACCACCAAAATTTCATCCAAGTAGATTTTTTGCAGTCGCTTGTTGTCTACCTTGACAAATATGCTCAATCTACTGTTTGAATGTGGGTTTTCGCCCGAAGTCGATAATAGGCCTACAATGCGGTTTACAGTCTTGAGAAAGCGTGGAAACGAAATAGGCTTGACCAAATAATCAATGGCCTGGGCCTCATAGCTCTTCAAGGCATATTCTTCATGTGCCGAGGTAATGACGACCATTGGCCGGTGCTCAATTGTTTCCAAAAAATCAAAGCCATCCAGTACAGGCATGTTGATGTCCAAAAAAATAATGTCAACTTCGTTGCCCTGTAGATATGTACTGGCATCCACTGCATTGGAAAAGGTCTTTGCCAGCTCAAGTTCCGAAACCTGTTCTACGTAGTTTTTCAGCACATTGATGGCCAACGGCTCATCATCCACAATCATAACTTTTAAGCCCATTATACTTTTAGTTTTAGTGATACTGTAAAGTTTGTTTTGTCTTCATCGACCTTGAATTCATATTCATCTGGGGCATAGCCCAATTGCAGTCGTTTGCGCACATTTGATAGCCCTATTCCTCCCGGTCTTGAGGCTATCTTGTCCTTTTTGCCTTCTTCTTGGGGCTTGGTATTTGTCACCTCAAAATACAAAAACCCGTCGACCACCTTCGTGCTGATGCAGATATTCATTTTGCCAATATTTTTGCTGGCACCATGTTTAAAAGAATTTTCAACCAAGGGAATCAACAGCATAGGGGCAATTTCCTTGTCTTCAAGATTACCGGTAATGCTTACATTGACTTTCAAGTTATCGTCAAAACGAATGCGCTCTAGATCAATATAGTTTTGAATGCACTCTATTTCCTTTTTGAGGCTTTGCTTTCTTTTTTTTGTCGCATACAAGAGATACCGCATCAGCTCTGATAGTTTTAGCACCACTTCTGGCGCTTGGTTCGATTTTTCAAGGGTGAGCGAATAGATATTGTTCAGGGTGTTGAAAAAGAAGTGTGGCGATACCTGTGACCTCAGAAAGCGCAGTTCGGTGGTCATTTGTCTTCTTTCCAGCTCATGCAACTTGCTATGTTCTTGAAGCCAATCTATGGTTATTTTTATGGCCGTCACAAACGAGATTACATATAACTCACCCAGCATTGTCTGTATCGCGTAATCAATGGTGATGCCTGTAATGTGGTCGGCAGGGCCTTCGGGCCACACGTCTGTGCTCACCAAATAGTAAGTCAGGTAATACTTTGCAAAAAGCATAAAGAATAACGAACCTATCAAAAGCAAGGTGTACATGGCATATTTACGCCTGAACACATACTTGGGCATCAGGTAATAGATGTTGAAATATGACAGGGCCATGTGGATCGGAAAACCGATTAAGTTGGTCTTTAACGAATAGTCGTAGTCGCCATGATAGCTGCCCCACCGCAGGGTATTGAAAACAAAGTAGATGAGCCAAAAGACAATATGGTGTTTATAGCTGATTTTATAGTTCGATACTTGCTTTGACCTTATTATGTCATGAAGCTTTTTGTTACTGTACATGTTTAAAGAAGATTAGTCCATATTGTTAGGTTGTTTAGCCCAAGTCAGTGGCCATTGGTCTAATTTTATGATAAAACAAACATAATTTTTTCAATATTAGATAAAAAATCATGGGTGGCATTTGTCATAAGGTAAGTTTGGCAATGCAATCTGCGACGATTACATTTAATCAATGCCATGGCATGAAAGGCTTCGGTTGGTCAATGTATATGTTAACGTTAGGTCTCTTTGCGGGTGCTTCCATTGACCTTAACGCCCAGAGGGTGCCCGAGTCATATGTTGCGTACAGAACCGTTGGTCCTATTGAGATAGATGGAAAAGACGATGAGGCCTCATGGCAGCAGGCATCTTATACCGACCCGTTCATAGACATAGAGGGGGCCAAAACGCCCAAATACAAAACCCAGGCCAAAATGCTTTGGGATGATGACTATTTCTATGTCTTGGCCAAACTCGAAGAACCTCATGTTTGGGGCAACCTTAAGCAGCGCGATACGGTCATTTTCTACAACAACGATTTTGAGGTATTCATCGACCCAAATGGGGACACCCACAATTATTATGAGCTTGAACTCAATGCTCTGAATACCGTCTGGGACCTCTTTTTGACAAAACCCTATCGAAATGGGGCCACGGTGCTCGATAGTTGGGATGTACAAGGACTCAAATCAGCGATTTCAATCAAGGGAACCCTCAACAATTCAACAGATACCGATGATTTCTGGATGGTAGAATTGGCCATCCCTTGGGCAGTTCTGGTAGAGGCTTCTGGTGTAACTGACCCTCCTGAAAACCGATTTTGGAGAATTAATTTTTCAAGGGTCAATTGGGATTTTGACCTTAACAATGGGCGGTATTCACGAAAAAAAGATGCAAACGGCATGTATTTACCAGAGTATAATTGGGTTTGGTCGCCGCAACAGGTAATCAATATGCACGAGCCCGAACGTTGGGGCTATGTCTTTTTTGCATCGCAACAGGTCGGTGCCGATATTGGCTTTGCCATTCCAAAAGACGAACACGTGAAATGGGCCATGTATGAGGTTTACCGAAATATATTGGCCAAACCAAACGCCCCCATGACAGATGCAATCACGGTAATGGACAAAAATGTGCCGTTGTATAGAGATGAACATGAAACCGGCTGGAATATTTGGGTAACCAGTCCATTTTCGGGCAAAAAAATGGTAATCGACCACGAAGGAAAATATTATGGTGAATAGTCGAAACCTACATAAACCTCTCTTCCTATTGACATTTTTGGCAATATCACTGATGCAGTCATGTCTCGATAACCAAATGATGACCCAAAGGGGAAATAATGGAAGGTTTGGTGCCACTGAAGAAAAAACCTTGGAAGGCCATTTTAAGTTTCGTGTGTGCATGGAATATGAGAACCAAAAGACCGATAGTATTTATACTAAACAGTTTGAAAAATACCGTGAAAGTGGGTTTGATGTCGTTTGGATAGATGAAGGACGTCAAGAAATTCTGCGGCGGCTGGCACCCATTGCAGAACAAGTTGGACTCGATCTTGACCATAAGATGTTTGGTGATGAACGTGGCTCAAGAGAGCACGGGAGTACATCGTATGCCGATCTAGAAGTTACCGAACTTAGTCCAAAACAATTCAAAGACCAGATTGAGTTGGCCATGGCAAATGGAGCTGAAGGCGTATCGGTTTTTGATGGCGATTACCTTACCGGCGAACATCTCGAGGTAATAGCAGTATTGAGCAGAAAAAACAAATAACCAATCAATATAAGTTCAGAAAATGCAGATAATTGAAAATTCAACCGTATATGATGCCATCATTGTCGGATCAGGTGCCGGTGGGGGCATGGCCACCAAAGTACTGGCCGACGCAGGCCTTAAGGTGGCCGTTGTAGAGGCTGGCCCGTTCTTTGACCCTGCCGACCAAGAGCAGCGTACACAGCTTCGATGGCCTTGGGAATCTGAACGGCGGGGTGCCAGTACACGATATAGGCCCTTTGGCGATTTTGATGCGGCCTATGGGGGATGGGATATAGAAGGAGAACCCTATACCCATAAAGATGGCACTAAGTTCGATTGGTTCAGGTCACATATGTTGGGGGGGCGTACCAACCATTGGGGGCGTATTTCGCTTCGCTTCGGCCCCGTCGATTTCAAGCATAAAGATGTCGATGGTTACGGAGATAACTGGCCCATCGGCTATGACGATGTCAAGCCCTATTATGACCAAGTAGATAAATTGATCGGGGTTTTTGGTACCAACGAAGGGCTTCCGAACGATCCCGATGGTTTCTTTCTGCCCCCGCCCAAACCACGGTTGCACGAACTTTTTTACATAAAAGGTGCCCGCAAAACGGGCATACCGGTATATCCTTCCCGAATGTCAATGTTGACCAAGCGTATTAACCAAGAACGGGGTGTCTGTTTTTATTGCGGGCAATGTGCACGTGCCTGTCAGGTCTACGCAGACTTCTCATCGGGCACTTGTTTGATATTCCCGGCACAGAAAAGTCGCGGCCAAGTAGACCTTTTTGTCAATTGTGTGGTGCGTGAGGTCACTACCGACCAAGAAGGTCGGGCTACCGGCGTCTCTTATATAAACAAAGAAGATAGAAAAGAATACAAGCTTAAGGGCAAAGTTGTGGTATTGGGGGCTTCGGCATGTAGCACTGCGCGAATCCTTATGAACTCAAAAAGCTCGCAGCACCCCAATGGTCTGGGCAATAGCAGTGACCATGTTGGAAAGTACCTTCACGATTCAACAGGTGCGGATAGGGCCGCCTTTATTCCTGATTTGATGAACAGAAAGGTTTCTTACAATGAAGACGGGGTTGGCGGTATGCATGTATATTCACCATGGTGGGGCGACAATTCAAAACTTGATTTCCCTCGGGGGTATCACCTCGAAATTTGGGGCGGTATGGGTATGCCCAACTATGGTTTTGGGTTTAATGTCAACGATTTCAACAAGTTTTTTGGCACCAAGGTCGGCGGATATGGCGATATACTCAGAAGCGATGCCAAGAAGTATTATGGCGCCGTGGTGGGTGTTTCGGCCCGTGGCGAATCAATTGCCCGCAAAGACAATTATTGTGAGATAGACCCAAGTGTGGTCGACGAATGGGGCATACCGGTATTGCGGTTCCACTACAAGTGGTCGGATCTTGAGCGCAACCAGGCAAGACATGCACACGATACGTTCGAGGAAATCTTGACCAACATGGGGGGTGAGCTCTTGGGAGAAAAACCAGGTAAAGAGCGGGATTACGGTCTGCACACTCCGGGCAGGATCATACATGAGGTCGGAACCACGCGCATGGGTGACGACCCCAAGACCTCTGTTACCAACAAATTTCAGCAATTGCATGATGTCGACAACGTATTTATAGTTGATGCAGGCCCTTTTGTTTCACAGGCAGACAAAAACTGTACGTGGACCATTTTGGCCCTTTCTTGGCGAACTTCGGATTATATAGTCGACCAATTAAAAAAACAAAACATTTAAGTTATGGACAGACGAAAGAGCTTAAAGTCTATTCTATTGGGTTCTGTTGCCACAGGTTTGGTGGCCCATGGGTGCAAACCAAAGGAGGAGGCTGCCAAAGAAGCAGGGGCCAAGACCTATGACCCCGTAGCATGGCGCACACCTTATGAGAACGAAATTATACAGGAAATAAAGGAAGATGAAGATTTTTTCAACGAGCACCAGCGCGAGACCATGACCGTGCTTTGCGATTTGATCTTGCCCCCGAGCGAACAGTTCAAGGGTGCCTCTGATGCCGATGTGGTGTCTTTTATTGCCTTTATGGCCAAAGATTCAGAATCTGAGGCCATGCAGACCGACCTAAAGGGCGGATTGATGTGGTTAGACCATAAGTGCAATACCGAGAACGGAGTTGCCTTTAAATCGGCCACCGAAGCGCAACAAAAGGCCATATTGGATCAGATTGCCTATTACGACCCCGAGGTTCCTGAAAGTAAGCGGCCTTTTGAGGTCAATTTCTTTTCGATGGTCAGAAACCTGACCATGACGGGTTTTTACACGACCAAAATCGGTATTGAAGAACTGGGCTACAAAGGCAATATGCCCAATGTATGGAACGGGGTGCCCGATGATGTGCTCGAACAGCACGGTGTTTCTTACGACCCTGAATGGATCGCCAAATGTGTAGACCAGAGTAAACGTAACGTGGTGGCCGAATGGGATGATGAGGGCAATTTAATTACTTAATTGCCTACAAACATAAGCTCGGCATACACCGGGAAATGATCCGAAGGGTATCGGCAGTCGAATGAATCGCTTGGTATGCCACTATTAGGAACATAAGAAATAGAGGATTTTTCTCTCCCCGGATTATGATTTTTCAATCCCTAGAGCCTTAAAAAAACGTTCATTTCTGTGTGACATGGATTTATCTGCCTTCCCTTACTAGAATTCGGCTTAAGCGTAGCACTAGTTTGCTCAGGGTAAGATGGTTTTAAAGTAAAATCTTGGAAACCGAATAAGACGGTTATCTTTAGAATCTTAATGTCCAAAATATATTCAAAGTTGAGCAAGAGGCCCTTTTTATTCATTTTGTTGTTTTCGTTGTGCCCTCTTTTTTCCTGCGGGGATAAACCCAAAGAAGATTCAGCACAAGAAAGTAAACCCATGCCAATTTCCGTATTGGTCAAAAAACCTGACAGCATTGAAGCGCCTGATGGGATGGTCTGGATTCCCGGTGGAATATTCAAGCAGGGGGCCTTGGCTTCGGATCCCTTTGCTATGGACCATGAACGTCCGCCCCATACGGTGGCTGTTGACGGCTTTTTTTTGGATGCCACAGAGGTCACCAACGCCGAGTATGCGCGTTTTGTGGAGGAAACCGGCTACGTAACCGTTGCCGAACGACCCATAGATTGGGAGAAAATGAAAAAACAACTGCCCCCAGGCACCCCAAAGCCCCACGATTCGGTGCTGCAACCGGGATCATTGCTTTTTAAGATGCCCGAACGACCGGTTACCAATTTGAACGATTATTCGCAATGGTGGGAGTGGAAAGTGGGTGCCAATTGGAGGCATCCCCAAGGCCCCGAAAGCGATATAGAAGGAAAAGAGAACCATCCTGTTGTGCATATAGCCTATGAAGACGCCGTGGCCTATTGCGAATGGGCCGGAAGAAGATTGCCCACCGAGGCCGAATGGGAATGGGCCGCAAAAGGCGGTCTGCAAGAGGCCATTTTCCCTTGTGGAAACGAAAAAGAAATACTGAACAAACGGGCCAACACGTGGAGTGGTACTTTTCCCATGAACAATGATGCAGCTGATGGTTTCGAGAACAAGGCACCGGTAGGTTCCTATCCAGCGAACGAATATGGTCTATATGATATGGTCGGCAATGTGTGGGAGTGGACGCAAGATTGGTACAATGCCAATTATTATGAAGAGCGTGCCGCTGCAAACGATACCTTGATGAATCCAACAGGTCCTGCATCGGCCTTGAATCGGTACAATCCGTATGCCAAAGAAAAGGTAATAAAGGGTGGGTCGTTTCTATGCAATGCCAATTATTGTGCGAGCTATCGGGTGTCGGCACGTATGGCCAATTCGCTCGATTCGGCCCAAGAACATTTGGGTTTTAGAACGGTGTTGCCCGTGAAGTGATGTTTAGATTCTTGTACGAGCATAGTTTGGTAACTTTTGGCCCCTCTAATAAAAACCATACATTTAGAATGGGTAACGAACAATTCGAAAACTATCCTGGGCCGATTAAAAAGATATAATTGAAAATGGGCGATAAACTATTCGATATTTCCGAGAAAGTGATCATCATCACAGGGGGGTCTGGCGTTTTGGGCGGTAATATGGCCGAATATCTGCTTTCACAGGGTACGAAGGTGGCCATTGTAGGCCATACTCCGAAGAAAGTGGAGGCTAAAATGGTAATACTCAAAAAAGTGGGCTCTGATGCTATGGGGTTTTCAGGTGATGTGCTCGACCAAGAATTTCTTCGAAAAGTCAGGGAGGAAGTGCTTAACAAATGGGGAAAAATAGACGTACTCATCAATGCGGCCGGAGGCAATATGCCCGGGGCGACCATTGCCAAAGACCAAACCATCTTTGATTTGAAAATGGAGGATTTTAGAAAAGTTTCAGAGCTGAACTTGGATGGCTCAGTACGGCCCTCTTTGGTTTTTGGCGAACAGATGGCCGACCAAGGCAGCGGTTGCATCATCAATGTATCATCAATGACCGCGACACAGGCCGTTACAAGGGTGGTGGGCTATTCGGCTTCCAAAGCCGCAATAGACAATTTCACCCGATGGATGGCCACTGAACTGGCACTGAAATTTGGGGATGGACTGCGGGTCAATGCCATTGCCCCGGGTTTTTTCATCGGCCAGCAGAACAGGGCGTTGTTGTTGAACGAAGATGGCAGCTATACCGAACGTGGAAAAACGATTATCGCCAAGACACCGATGAAACGTTTTGGCCATGCCGATGAGCTGAACGGGACGGTACATTGGCTCATCAGCGATGCAGCGAGCTTTGTGACTGGGGCAATCATCCCCATCGACGGCGGATTTAGTGCCTTTAGTGGCGTATAATTTTTACTATGGGATTGGAACAGACATGGCGATGGTACGGCCCCGACGACCCGGTCTCACTGGCAGATATAAAAATGGCAGGGGCCACGGGCGTGGTCACGGCCCTGCATCACATTGCCAATGGAGAGGTTTGGCCCATCAGCGAGATCAATAAACGAAAAAAGCAAGTCGAAGATGCAGGTCTGACATGGTCCGTAGTAGAGAGCATTCCCGTTCATGAGGATATCAAAAAGCATAGCGGCGACCATGAGAAGTACATTGAGAACTACAAGCAGAGCATCAAAAACTTAGGAGAATGCGGCATCGACACTGTCTGCTATAATTTTATGCCGGTGTTGGATTGGACACGCACCGACTTGGCCTTCACCATGCCCGATGGTTCGTTGGCACTGCGATTTGATAAAACGGAATTTGCGGCCTTTGAACTTTTTATACTGCAACGGCCAGGGGCCGAAAACGGGTATGGGCTTGAAGAAATTGCCCGTGCAAAGAAGGTTTTCGATACGATGGATCATCAGTCCAAAAAAAAATTGGCCGACACCATTATCGCAGGCCTTCCGGGTGCCGAAGAGGGTTATACCTTGGAACAATCTCAAAAAGCCCTCGACGGATATAAGGACATTGATGAGGATAGGTTGAGAAGTAACCTCTACGCTTTCATCAAGGAAATTACTCCCGTAGCCGAGAAAGCAGAGGTATTTTTGGCTATCCATCCCGATGATCCACCGTACCCGATTTTTGGCTTGCCACGGGTGGTAAGCACAGAAAAAGATGCCGAAGCATTGTTGAATGCTTTTGACAGCCCTCATAATGGACTCTGTTTTTGCACGGGTTCTTTTGGGGTGCGCCCTGACAATGATCTGGTGGGCATGGCAAGGCGGATGGGGCAACGCATCAATTTTGTACATCTGCGAAGCACCAAACGAGATGATTTCGGAAACTTTTACGAGGCCGACCACCTCGATGGCGATGTGGATATGTACGGGGTCATGAAAGAACTGTTGCAAGAGCAGGGGCGTAGAATGGAATCTGGTGCAAAAAACCAACGCATGCCCATGCGCCCCGACCACGGCCACCAAATGTTGGACGACCTCAAGAAAAAAACGAATCCGGGCTATTCGGCCATTGGCCGGCTGCGGGGCCTGGCCGAACTACGCGGCTTGATGTTGGGAATCGAAAAATCGCTGGCATCATGAGTTTTATCACCGACAATTTTCTGTTGCATAATAAATACGCGCAAGCGTTATACCACGATTATGCCAAGCAGATGCCCATCATCGACTACCACAACCATTTAGATCCCCAGCAGTTGGCAAGCGACCATCAATTTGAAAACATTGCACAGGCATGGCTGGCTGGCGACCACTACAAATGGCGGGCCATGCGAACCTTGGGCATCGATGAAAAGTATATTACGGGTGATGCGAACGATAAGGAAAAGTTCCAGAAGTGGGCCGAAGCCGTTCCCTATTTGGTTCGCAATCCACTCTATCACTGGACGCACCTTGAGCTGCAACGCCACTTTGGCATCACCGAACTTTTGTCCGCCGACAATGCAAAAATGATGTATCGGGAAACATCCGCTCAATTGCAACAAAAGACCCATAGTGCACTGGGACTTTTAAACCAGATGAAGGTCGAAGTGGTCTGTACCACCGATGACCCCGTTGATGATTTTAGGCACCACCAAAAGGCCCGAAAAGATAATGTACGGCCCACAATATTGCCCACTTTCAGGCCCGATAAAGCCTATGCGGTCGAAGACCCTATATCCTACTGCAACTACGTAGCGGTGTTGATGCAGGCTTCCGGGGTAACGATAGCATCCTATGCCGATTTGCTTTCCGCACTTAAAAAGAGGATTGCCCATTTTCATGAAAATGGCTGTCGATTGGCCGACCATGGGCCTGAACAGCTCTATTATTTTGAATTCAACTCCTTTGATATCGAAAAGGTTTTCAAGAAAATCCTTTCGGGAAAATCCTTGGAAATTGAAGAAATCCGGTATTTCAAGTTCGAGACCTTGGTGCATGTATGTCGTGAATATCACAAACATGGCTGGGTGCAGCAGTTTCACCTGGGCGCTTTGCGCAATACCAATGAGCGAATGTTACGGCAACTGGGGCCTGACACTGGTTTTGACTCCATTGGCGATTTCCAACAGGGGTATCCTTTAAGTAAATTTCTGAACCTGTTGGATAGTACCGACCAACTTGCGAAGACAATTTTGTACAACTTGAATCCCGCCCAGAACGAGGTCTTCGCCACCATGGTCGGCAACTTCAATGACGGCAGTGTGAGAGGAAAGATGCAATACGGGTCGGGCTGGTGGTATTTAGACCAATTGGATGGCATGGAAAAACAGCTGAACACCCTCTCGAACATGGGGGTATTGAGTTGTTTTGTGGGGATGTTGACCGATTCGCGAAGTCTGTTGTCCTTTCCCCGACATGAATATTTTAGGCGATTGCTCTGCAATATCTTCGGCAATGATATTGAAAAAGGCTTGCTGCCCACCGATATCGAACACATAGGAAGTATCGTACAGGACATCTGCTACAACAACGCCAAACAATACTTTGATTTTTGAAAATGGATAGAGGTTCGCTGAAAATACATGCTCTGTTGGTTCTGGCCGTACTTCTTTTGTTCGGTTGCAAAAACACTGACGGGGTCAAATATATACGCTTGGCACATGGGTTGGACATCAACCACTCCGTCCACAAGGCCATGGTAAAAATGGGGGAGGATTTGGCCGAGCTTTCGGGGGGCACCATAAAAATTGAGATATATCCCAACCAACAACTGGGCACCGAGCGCGAAATCTTGGAATTGATACAAATAGGAAGCCTCGACATGACCAAGGTATCGGTGGCCACCTTAGAAAATTTTGCGCCCAAAACACGCATTTTGGGGCTGCCCTATCTGTTTAAAAACAGGCAACACGCCTTTGCGGTGCTCGATGGCCCTATTGGACAGCAACTTTTGGACGACGGCCAAAAATACTGGTTGAAGGGTCTGGGCTACTATGATGCTGGCAGCCGCAGTTTTTATTCCAAAGAACGGCCGATTGAACATCCTGATGATTTGGAGGGATTGAAAATACGCGTGATGGAAAGCGTTACCGCCATCGAGATGGTCAACAGTTTCGGAGGGTCACCAACGCCCATTTCTTGGGGCGAGCTCTATACGTCGTTGCAGCAGGGCGTGGTCGATGGCGCAGAGAACAATCCGCCGAGTTTTTACCTTTCAAGACATTATGAGGTCTGCCAATATTATTCGTTGAACGAGCACACCTTTTCACCTGATGTGTTGGTTGCCGGCACCCATTTTTGGGATAAGCTTTCCACGCAAGAGCAAGCTTGGTTGAAAGAAGTGGTCGACAATTCCATTGCCTATCAGCGAAAATTATGGGCCGAGGTGGAAGCCGAGGCCTTGCACGAGGTTAAAAAATCGGGTGTGAAAATTATTAGGCCCGACAAGGAGCCCTTTATGAAAAGGGCTGAAAAAGTATACGAACAGTATAAAAGTGAAAAGGAATTGTACCCTATCATCCAACAAATCCAGACAATGCAATGACCACGGGATTTAGAAAAAAACTGGACAACATTTTGGGCCATGCACTGGTCTTGATCATGGCCGTTATGGTGGTAAACGTGCTCTGGCAGGTGTTCAGTCGCTATGTTTTGGGCACTCCAAGCTCTTTTACCGATGAACTGGCCCGGTTTCTCATGATATGGATTGGCGTTTTGGGGGCGGCCTATGTGGCAGGCCGTAACGGGCACGTGGCCATCGATGTATTGGCCCGGCGTACCAGTGGCAATAACCAAAAAAAATTGAAGCAGTTGGTTCGCATTGCCATCGTACTGTTTTGTCTGTTTGCGATGGTCATAGGGGGGCTTCGGTTGGTCTACGTGACCTATGTGCTCGAGCAATATTCACCTGCCCTGGGCCTGCCATTGGCCGTAGTGTATTTGGTGATTCCCTTAAGCGGATTGCTCATCATCTACTATAAAATCTCTGATATGCCGAACAGCTAAAACTATGGAATACATTCCCATACTTGTCTTGATTATCAGTTTTGTCGGCTTGTTGTCCATCGGCACTCCAGTGGCTTGGAGCATTGCCATTTCATCGTTGTTGACCATGTTGGTGAGCATACCCGCTCTGCCGGCCTTCACGACCATATCGCAGCGTATGGCCACGGGATTGGACAGTTTCGCCCTCTTGGCCATTCCGTTTTTTATCCTTTCTGGCGAATTGATGAACAATGGGGGCATTGCCCACCGTTTGATCGCTTTTGCAAAGACCTTGGTAGGTGCCCTGCCGGGGGGCTTGGCCTTGATCAACGTAATTTCGGCCATGTTGATGGGTGCCATCGCGGGTTCGGCCATGGCCTCGGCCTCGGCCATGGGAAGCATTCTTGGCCCTGAGATGGAAAAAGAAGGATATGACAAAGAATTTGGAGCTGCCGTGAACATTACCTCGGCCACAACTGGCTTAGTCATTCCGCCCAGCAATATTTTGATCGTGTACTCCCTGGCCAGTGGTGGGGCCTCGATTGCCGCACTGTTTCTGGCGGGTTACATACCGGGTATTTTAACGGGACTCTTTTTGATGGTGGTCGCCTCTTTCTGGGCAAAAAAGAAAGGATATAATGTAGGGAAACGAAGCTCTTTCAAAGAGGTGTTCAGAACTTTCGTCGATGCCGTGCCCGCTCTGTTTTTGTTGGTGCTGGTCATTGGGGGCATTGTAGCGGGTATTTTTACCGCTACCGAGGCCTCGGCCATTGCGGTGCTGTACAGTCTGATACTCGGATTCATTTATAAGGAAATCACCCTTGAAAAGCTTCCAAAGATATTTTTGGATTCCTCGGCCACTACGGCCATTGTCATGCTCTTGATTGGGGCTTCGATGAGCATGTCGTGGGTGCTTTCGTATGAGCATATTCCGCAGGAAATCAGCACAGGACTTTTGGGCATTTCAGATAACAAGATCATGATTTTGTTGATCATCAATTTGATTTTACTGTTGGTGGGCATTTTTATGGACATTACTCCGGCCGTACTGATTTTCACCCCGATATTCTTACCTGTCGTGACCAAATTGGGCATTGATCCGGTACATTTTGGTGTCATCATGATATTGAACCTTTGTATTGGGCTTTGCACCCCGCCCGTAGGTTCTGTGCTGTTTGTGGGGGTCGGTATTGCAAAGACATCCATCGAAAAAGTAGTGCGGCCTTTACTGCCTTTGTTCGTGGCTATGATAGCCGCATTGTTTTTGATAACTTATATACCCCAATTGACCTTGTGGCTGCCAGGTCTGTTTGACTTATAATAACCGATAAATACACTATACAATGAGCTTTTTGAAACGAAAAATAAAATATGCCGTTTTGTTGATTTTGTTGGCTTGGGCCTGTGGCGAAACCAATAAGGATGATACGCCCTGGGTAACCCTTTTTGATGGTGAAACCTTGGACGGATGGACCCAGAAAGGAGGCGAGGCCGAATACGAAGTGAGGGATGGCGCCATTGTCGGCACCACGGTACATGGTACCCCAAATTCCTTTTTGACCACGGACAAAATATATGATGATTTTATTCTTGAGTTGGAATACAAGGTGGACCCGTCGATGAACTCGGGCATACAGATTCGCAGCAACAGTTTTCCGCATTATATGGATGGAAGAGTTCACGGCTATCAAGTTGAAATCGACCCCTCTGACCGTGCATGGAGCGGAGGCATCTACGACGAGGCCCGTCGTGGGTGGCTGAACCCAATGGATGGCAATCCGGAAGCACAGAAAGCCTTTAAACAGAACGAATGGAACCACTATCGCATCGAAGCCATTGGCGATACGATCAAAACATGGGTCAACGGAGTGCCTGCAGCACACTTGATTGATGACAAGACCTCTAGCGGCTTTATCGCCCTGCAGGTACACAGCATTGGTGACGACCAGAAAGCGGGCGCCAAGATCATGTGGCGCAACATCAAGATATTGACCGATAGCCTATGGAAATACTCCAAAGAATCACCGATAAAACCTATCATCACAAAAAACCAACTCACCATCGATGAGCAAAAGAACGGCTGGAAATTGCTCTGGGATGGAAAAACCACCGAAGGCTGGCGGGGGGCACGGCTCGATAGTTTCCCTGACAAGGGGTGGGTTATCGAAAACGGCGAACTGACGGTTTTGGCAACCGGGGGCGAAGAGTCTGCTGCCGGGGGTGATATCGTAACGGTTGACACGTATGGTGATTTTGAATTAAGGGTCGATTTCAAATTGACCGAGGGTGCCAACAGTGGCATCAAATATTATGTGGATACTAATTTGAACAAAGGTCCGGGATCCTCAATCGGATTGGAATACCAAATTTTGGACGATGAACGGCATCCCGATGCCAAGTTGGGCAATCACGAGGGTAGCCGCACGCTCGCCTCACTGTATGATCTGATTCAGGCAGACCCGAACAAGCCCGTGAATCCGATAGGCGAGTGGAATTCCGCTTACATTACATCAAAAGATGGCCATGTAGAACATTGGCTCAATGGCATGAAGGTCTTGGAATACGAGCGAGGTAGCGATGATTTTCGAAAACTGGTCTCTGAGAGCAAGTACGCAAAATGGCCCAATTTTGGCGAGGCCGAAAAAGGGCATATTCTGCTGCAAGATCATGGTGATCGCGTGAGCTTTAAGAACATCAAAATACGACCGATAACAAAAGAAGAATAGACATGACCTCAAGAAGAGACTTTATCAAAAAGACCACGGCGGGCACAGCCGCCGTAACCCTCGGCGGATTGGTACTGCCAGAAATGGCACATGCCCATATCTTAGGGGCAAATGATACCATAAACTGCGCGGTCATTGGGGTGCGCAGCCGGGCCAAGGCACATGCGATGGCCATTCACCAAGACCCCAATGCCAAGGTGCTCTACAATTGCGATGTAGACGATGTTATCATTGAACAACACAACGCTTGGTGCCAAAAGAACATTGGCTATCTGCCCAAGGTCGAAAAGGATTTTAGAAAGATTTTGGAGGACAACGATGTCGATGCCGTATTTATCGCCACCCCAGAGCACTGGCATGCCCCTATGGCCATTATGGCCCTACAGGCCGGCAAACATGTGTATGTGGAAAAACCCTGTAGTCACAATCCACATGAAAATGACCTTTTGGTGGCAGCCCAGAACAAGTATGGCAAAAAGGTGCAGATGGGCAACCAACAAAGATCCTCAAGAACAACGGCCATGGCTGTCAACGATATAAGAAATGGTATCATCGGGGAGGTTTACAAGGGGGAGGCCTATTATTCGAACAACCGTGGTTCCATCGGAAACGGAAACAAAATCGAAGTGCCCAAAACCTTGGATTGGGAGCTGTGGCAAGGCCCGGCCCCTCGTGAAGACTATCGCGACAACATCCATCCCTACAATTGGCACTGGTTCAGAAACTGGGGCACGGGCGAGATTCATAACAATGGCACACATGAAATCGATATCTGCCGTTGGGCCCTTGGCGTGGATCTTCCTGAAACGGTGACCTCGTTTGGGGGAAAATATACCTATGACGACGACTGGGAGTTCATCGATAACCAACAGGTGACCTACACCTTCCCCGGAAACAAATTCATCACGTGGACGGGCCATAGCCGCGGCATGATGAAACCTGAACGCCCTGGCCGTGGGGTAACCATTTATGGCAGCAAAGGAAGCATTGAATTGAGTAGGGAGTATTATAAACTGTATGACCTTGGGGGCAATCCCGTTAAGTTCGAATTTGAAAAGGGACAACAGAGCGGCACGACCAACACCATTGGTATGGGCGATTTGGATGTTGACCATGTGGGCAACTTCTTCAATGCGATCAGAAAAGACGAGTCGCTCAACTCAGATATCAACGATGCCAGTATTTCGACCATGCTCTGCCATTTGGGCAATATGGCGCAGGATGCAGGCCACACCTTGAACGTTGATACCGAAACGGGCAAGGTGCTGAACAGTGAAAAGGCCATGCAAAGTTGGAAACGGGAATATGAAAAGGGATGGGAACCTAAATTATAACGAATGAAGCGAAGAGAATTTGTAAAGGGAAGTTTGGCAACCTCAGCGGCCTTATATGCCACATCGATGTTTGGTCTTGAAAATATCGGTGGTGCCAATGATACCGTCAATATCGGCATTATCGGTACGGGCGACCGTGGTGGTGGACTGATTCCGATCATCAACGAGATTCCGAACCTGCGAGTGGTGGCCTGTTGCGATATCATTCCTTTCAGGTTGGAAGAGGGCTTGGCCAAGGTCGATGGCAAAGCACAGGGCTACGAAGATTATAGAAAGTTGCTGGATGACCCTACTGTAGATGCGGTACTGGTGGCCACACCTTTCAGCACCCATGCCCAAATAGCCATTGATGCCCTCGATGCAGGCAAACATGTGTATTGTGAAAAGACCATGGCCAAAGGCTATTCAGGAATTGAAGAATTGGTCAAAAAAGCTTCCGCCTCCAATAAGATTTTTCAAACCGGTCACCAATACCATAGCTCACGATTGTACACCCATATTGTTGACCAGATCAAGCAGGGTAAAATAGGTAAGATAACCGCCTTTGAATGCCAGTGGAACCGAAACGGTAACTGGCGACGCCCCGTGCCCGACCCGAAATGGAAAAAACTCATCAACTGGCGAATGTACCGTGAATATTCGGGCGGATTGTTGGCCGAGCTCTGCTCGCACCAGCTTGATTTTACCAATTGGGTACTTGAGGCCACGCCAGAAAAGGTGATGGGCATCGGTGGCATCGATTACTGGAAAGATGGTCGTGAGACCTACGACAACATACATCTTATATACAGCTACCCGCAAGGGGTGAAGGCTACCTTTACATGTCTGACAAGCAATTCGATGGGCGATTACAAAATCAAAGTATTGGGCGACAAGGGCAGCTATATTCTTGACTATGTGAAGGCATGGTACCACCCTGAAGGCGGATACAAGAAAGAACTCGGTGAGGTCGATGGTGTGTCAGGGGCCACGCTGAACTGGGACCAAGGCAAGGGCATACCCGTTGAGGTCGATCATGCAGACCCCAGTAAACAAGCCTTGATTGATTTCAGGGACAGTGTTGTCAACAATTGGCAACCTATTTCTGATGTACATAGCGGGGCCAAAGCCGCCCTTTGCGTGCAAATGGGTCTTGATGCGATGTACGAACAAAAGATTGTTAATTGGCAAGGGCAGTGACACCGATCTTAAAACATGGTTCTTGCATAATTTGTTGATGTTATGAAATGTAAACCTATTCTTCTTTTGCTGTTTGGTTCATGTATTCTTTATTCACCGGTCTTGGCACAGGAAATAGGATTGCAGCTTTACAGTTTGCGGCACCAGTTTGAAAAAGATGTGCCGGGCACCTTTGAGAAAATTAGTTCATGGGGCATAACCAATTTAGAGGACGGCAATGGAGGAACCTATGGCTATACCATGGAAGCCTACAAGGGCCTTCTTGAAAAAAATGGTTTAAAAATGGTGAGTGTAAGCGCCCCTTTCGAAGAATTGGCCGATTCGCCAGAAACTGTAATCGCAAGGGCCAAGGCCTACGGGGCCAAATACGCTGTTTGCTTTTGGATACCCCATAAGGATACCATCTTTACCATCGAAGAGACCAAGCGCGCCTTAAAGGTATTCAATGAGGCCGGCAAAAAAATGAATAAGGAAGGCATCACGTTGGCCTATCACCCACATGGTTATGAGTTCAGACCTTATGGAGAAGCACTTTTGATGGATTACATGATTGAAAATGCAAAGTTCTTCGATTTTGAAATGGATGTGTATTGGTTTGCCTATCCAGGAGAGGATCCTTTGGAATGGTTACGAAGATATCCCGATAAGTTCAAATTGATGCACCTGAAGGATTGTAGAAAGGGAGTGAAAGGAAATCAGAATGGTACCTCAGATGTGGAAACCAATGTGGTATTGGGCACGGGGCAAATCGATATAGCCGCTATAGTGGCCGAAGCAAAGAAAATAGGAGTGGAGTATATGTTTATTGAAGATGAATCTTCACGGTCAATGGGACAAATACCTAAAAGCCTTTCGTATTTGAAGCGAATGCAAAAATAATAGTAGCAAGTTGGCCCAAGCCCTAAGTTTAATGGGCGTTATTCTTTAAAGGTTTTGCCAATAAAAGAAACCGTTGTATATTTGCCATCCACATCGCGGGGTAGAGCAGTAGGTAGCTCGTCGGGCTCATAACCCGAAGGTCGCTGGTTCGAGTCCAGTCCCCGCTACTACCTTAATCCATTGAAAATCAGAAAAATAAAACTGAATTCAATGGATTATTTTTTTGGTATCTTGCAAAGCGTACACGCGACCGCACAAAAAATGGGCA
This sequence comes from Flagellimonas lutaonensis, assembly GCF_000963865.1. NCBI lineage: Bacteria > Pseudomonadati > Bacteroidota > Flavobacteriia > Flavobacteriales > Flavobacteriaceae > Flagellimonas > Flagellimonas lutaonensis. Next base: position 951,269 of record NZ_CP011071.1, on the reverse strand, counting down.
TCAGCAAGAAATATACCGAGCCTAAACTCTACCATGGCGGAAAGTCCTTCGACACCTCCAAACGCTGGTACATTTATTATTCCTATGAGCATCCCGTACAAAAGGATAGACACGGGAATCCACTCATGGTAAGGCAACCGAACATCACCATGAAGTTCAACCGAAAGTACAAAACGAAGAAGGAGCGCTTAATGCACTTCGAACTGGTCAGGGAAGCACTCCATGAGGCGCTGAAGCACGGTTATTCCCCTTACAACTCCAACTTTAAGGCAGAGAATAAATACTCGGTGGAAGAGGCGCTGGATTTTGCCTACAAGCTAAAGAAAAAGTCGTTAAGTGAATCTTCGGAAAGGGACTATCGCAGCAGGTTGGGACAATTTAAAAAACACTTGGAGAAAAAGTCTTTTCTGCAACGGAACATCCTGGAATTGGACAAGAAACTCGTGAATTCCTATCTCAATGGAATATTGGTTTCAAGTAGCGCACGAAACCGGAACAATACAAGAACGGTACTCAGTGCAATCTTTGGAGAACTGGAAACCAATGATATCATACCAAGAAACTTTGTGGAAAGTATCAAGGTACTGAAAACAAACCCAAAGCGAAACAAAACCTATGCATTGGATGTGGTAGATTGGAAACGCCGGACATAGTATACCACCCTCGCCGGGTTAAAGTGACCATAGCTGGCCGGACGAAACTGACCCCCCCGCGCCGGGCCAAAGTGTACCACCTTTAGATTAGATCTATCTCTAAATGGCGAAGTGCTTTTTTTGCTAAAAAAGCACCATGGCGAACAAGCAGATAGATATGCGAAAAATAAAACTGATTTATAAGCTCTACACCTCTGGTGTAAGCAAGCGACGGATAAGCCAGCAATTGGGCATATCCCGCGTTACCATTAGAAAGTACATCGAATTCTTCAAGCGGTACCGTTTCACGGGGTACGAAGTGGAGAAGATGACCCTGGAGGAACTCCACAATCTTTTTAAGGACGGGCAAAGGCCGAAGAGCCAACGCCTGCTGACCCTAAGGCAGTACTTTCCCCACTTTGACAAGGAACTCCGCAAGACGGGCGTTACGCGACGATTGCTGTGGGAGGAATATTATGCGAAGCACCCCGATGGGTTCAGGCTCTCACAGTTCAAGTATTGGTACGCCGAATGGCGCAAGGAGACCTCGCCCGTGATGCACATGGAGCATAAGGCCGGCGACAAGCTCTTTATCGACTTCACGGGAAAGAAACTCCATATCGTCGACAGGGACACCGGCGAACTTCAGGAACTGGAAGTGTTCGTGTGCATACTGGGCAGCAGCCAGTATACCTATGTGGAGGCCTGCGCAAGCCAAAAACTGGAAGATTTTATACGTTGTACCGAGAACGCCCTATGGTTCTATGGCGGCGTGCCAAAGGCCTTGGTGCCCGATAACCTCAAATCGGCCGTGACAAAGAGCAGTCGTTACGAACCTAGTTTGAACAAGGTATTCGCGGACTTTGCCGAACATTACGAAACAGCCGTACTGCCCACACGTACCTACAGGCCAAGGGACAAGGCCATAGTGGAGAACGCCGTGAAGATAATCTACACTAGGGTGTTCGCCCCTTTACGGAACCGGACCTTCCATAACATCACAGATATCAACAAAGCGATATGGGAGCTGTTAGAGAAGCACAATGGAATGTCATTTAGGGGGAGGGAATACTCCCGTTGTTCATTGTTCCTTGAGATAGAGAGGCAAGAACTGATGCCCTTGCCCGAAAAACGCTATGAGATAAAAAGGTATGCCCGAGGTACCGTGCACAAGAACAGCCATATCTATTTTGGGAAGGACAAGCACTATTACAGTGTTCCCTATCGCCATATCGGCAAACAGGTCAAGCTGGTCTATACCGACAGCATCGTCGAGATTTACCATAAACACGAAAGGTTCGCGGTACATAAAAGGAACAAAAAGAAATATGGCTATACCACCCTGGCCGACCATATGCCATCGCACCACCGCTTTGTGAGCGAATGGAGCAGTGAGAGGTTCATTGGTTGGGCAGGCAATATCGGCGAACACTGCAAAGGGTACATCATCGCCATATTGGAAAAGAAACAGCACCCGGAACAATCCTATAAATCCTGTCTTGGCATATTGCACCTTGCCAAAAAGTATGGAAGGGAACGTCTTGAGAACGCCTGCAAACGTGCCTCGGAATATGGAGCGTACAATTACAATATGGTCGAGCGCATCTTAAAGAAGGGATGGGACCAAATTGATGAAGGTATCGACGGGGATCTGGAAATGCCCGAGCACAAGAACATAAGGGGCGGAAAATACTATGAATAAAAACAACACTTAAAAACAGAACATATGAACGAAAAAACAATGGAACTGATGAAACAAATGAGGTTCTTTGGAATGCACAGGGCCTTCGCCACAACAATGGAAACCGGAGGTGCCGATACCACCTACACCAATGACGAGCTCATCGCCTATCTCATCCAGAGCGAATGGGACGACCGCCGCAACCGCAGGATAGAGCGATTGACCAAGTCCGCAAGGTTCAGGTACACGGCCGTTATGGAGGCCTTGGACTACCGTCCATCGCGCCAACTGGACAAAAATCTTGTACAGCGGCTCGGCTCCTGCGGCTTTATCCGAAAAAGGGAGAACATACTTGTCACGGGCAGTACGGGCGTGGGCAAAAGTTATCTGGCCTCCGCCATTGGCCACCAGGCCTGCTCGATGGGGTATAGAACAATGTACTTCAACACCGCCAAACTATTCACCCTGCTAAAGACCTCCAAGGCCGACGGTTCCTACCTGAAACAGATAAACCGATTGGAAAGACAGGACTTGCTCATATTGGATGATTTTGGGCTGAAGCCCCTGGACAACATAAACCGCCACTCCCTGATGGAGATCATCGAGGACAGGCACGGCAAAAGATCCACCATAATAGCATCACAGCTACCTGTCGAAGTATGGCACGACATTATAGGTGAAAAAACACTGGCCGATGCCATCCTGGACCGTTTGGTGCACACGGCACACAGAATAGATATAAAAGGAGAATCAATGAGAAGAAAATTGAAAAATAAAAACTAAGTTTAACCCACGGATAGATCAAATCTGAGCAGTTCGTTTACACTGGTCACTTTCATCCGGCGAAGGTGGGTCACTTTACCCGGCTTATCCAATCTTTACAAAATGGATGGTACAAAAACGATTTAGTAATAATACCATCAATACTTATGAAAGTATGTTGTTGCTCTTTTTTCATCAAAATAAATGAGGTTATTTATTATTGAACAATTGGAAAAAATTAAAATATAATTATAAGTGAAGACTTACCCTTTTTCGTACAGCGGTTAAATTAAACAAAATGTTTTTTCAAAGGGGCATGCCCCTTTGAAAAACCTCTAAAAATTCTTTCGGGCTGCTTCTTCCCAGAGACTTATGGGGATGGAACCGATTGTATTCCTCCCTGAAGCGTTCCGTTTCCATATTTACTTCCTCGATGTCCCTGAACAAATGGGCATCGAGTACATCTTCGCGATATGTCCGGTTGAACCTTTCGATAAAACCGTTCTGGCTCGGCTTGCCCGGTTGTATGTATTTTATCTCGATATCCTCCACTTCGCAATAGTTGACAAAGACTCTGGATAGGAATTCGGGGCCGTTGTCCACTCTTATGGCCAAGGGCTTGCCATGGATCTCTATGGCCTCCCTTAGGTACTCCACCACCCTTATTCCGGGCATGGAGAAGTTTCCTTTCATACAAAGTGCCTCACGGTTGAAATCGTCCATCAGGTTGAACACCCTGAAGTTCCTTCCCGTTATCAGGCTGTCGGACATGAAGTCCGCGCTCCATACCTCCCTTGGGGCATCGGGTACCTCCAGCGGCTCCTTTATCCGCTTGGGCAATCGCTTCTTGGTCTTTCTCCTTAGTTGTATGCCCAAGAACCGGTAGACCCTCAGTACACGTTTACGGTTCCATTTATGGCCTTGCTTGCGCATGCGGTTATAGAGCCAGTCGAAGCCCCGGTTCGGCTTGGCCTCTGCAAGTTCCGTCAACTTGTCGATGACCTGCGTATCGTCACGACGGCTCCGATAGTACCACATCGAACGGCAAAGGCATACTATCGTACAAGCACGTGAAATGCTCAGCCCCTCTTCCTTTACGATGCCTTCCGCCAGTTCCCTGCGCCCGCAAGGCCTCAAAGCTTTTTTTCGATGATGTCCTTTAAAATCCTATGGTCAAGGCTCAGGTCTGCGTACATCGCCTTGAGTCTCCTGTTTTCTTCCTGCAAAGACTTGAGCTCCTTGAGCTGTTGGGCGTCCATACCACCGTACTTGCGCTTCCAACTGTAAAAGGTGGCCGTGGTGATACCCTTGTCACGACAGATGTCGGTGACCTTCATTCCCGAATCGTACTGGTGGAGCATGGACACAATCTGTGCTTCCGTGAATCTGCTTTTCTTCATAAGCTAAAAATAATTGATTTTTAAACTGTACGAAAAACAGGGAAGCCTTCATAAGCAGCTTGTTTAAAGAGTTTCCTAACAAATACTTGAGAGTAAAAGAATTTAAAATTTATAAAAAATGTTGAGCATTATAGTCCTTGGAAAAAGTAATGTTGTAGACTCTTGAAAAAGTTGTGATGAAGTACTGTTTGATATTATCCTTTTTGAATTGCCAAGATTAAAACCATTTACACCAAATTCCCATGGAGAGTCCTCTTTGTTATAAAAAATAGAGGCACCAATATTATTGTAGTCGAACTTATTGCTCTCTGTTAGGTTATTATAAAGGGTCTGTTTGTAGGACCCTTCAATCTTCCAATCTTTTATATCATAATTGAATTGTATCTCAGCATCTAGTAGATTCGTTTTATTAGAGAAGTTCAAGCTTTCATTTATTGAAAAATTATTCTGGAGACCTATTGCAATATTTGGATAGTCTTCAAATAAAGTCTTCATATTAAAATCACTAATTAATGTCTTTGCCTTATTGGTAGCTAAAATGCTATTGTAAAAAGTAGGAAAAGAGTTTTCGCTCCATATATTATTTACGGACATCTTCCAATATGGTCGACCATAAGTTAAACGCAAATTAATGTTATATCTATCTCCATCGTCTTGTACATTAATTGGAGTAATTGAGCCACTTATCCCTGAAAAATTAAACGAATTAATTATCTGATTTCGATATTTACTATAACTTAATGATGTATAGATGCTAAGACCGTAAGGCCTATAATTGCTTGCCTTTAAAACAAATGTTTCCGAAATGGATTGTTGAAGATTAGCTTGGCCTCCATAAATTATATTAAAATCTTGGAGCCTTAGGCCTGGAAATCTTTGAAACGAAAAGGGTGCGTACCTTTCTTTACTATAAGAAAAAGAGATATTAAAATTATCACTTCTTTGCCACTCCAGACTAAATTCTGGCAATAAATTTTGATTGACAACTGACTGTCTTCTATCATCAAATTTATCAATCCAATATAAGTATTGATAATCCAAATCAAAGTTTAAATTAAAATCACCAAAAATTTGTTTATATCCCAGTCCAAGTAAAATGTTAGCATATGTACTCGAAAAAAAATTATTGAAGTTGGATATTTCAAATAACGAATCAGAATCTAGTAATTGTCCTAAACCTGTATTTATTTTGATGTTATTTATTTCACCTTTGATTTTTGATGTAAGCAGGTTCGTACGAGAAGGTTTATAATAGTCCTTTATATCATATTTAAATTCATTCCGCTTACTTACTTCTGGGCTTTGCAACAAATACCGATTGGCAGTCATAAGGTTTAGTGAATTCGGATAAAAATTTATGTTGCTATCCCATTGCTGAATTTTATTCGAGTCATACCAATAATAGGCTAAATTAGCAACCGCAGAGTTATTTTCAGTGAACTTTTTTGCCACATCAAGACTAATCTCTAGATTCTCATCCCGTAGATTATTTGAAGAGGTATAATCACTTTCAACATCTGACATAGTAATATTGGTTTCCTTTGAGGTGTTCTTTGCTCCGCTATATTCTGCCAAAAATGACAATTTAAAATTCTCTTGGGGTGTAAACTTATAATTTAATTTAAGAAGGTTGAGGCGACTTGAACTATTGGCAGAATTTACCCTTCTTTCTGGGTTTTGATTTGCTAGATATATTCGGCTGCTGAACATATTTGATTCATAGTCATCTTTGAGTCCAATTGCAAAAAGGCGGAGCTCATTTTTTTCATCAGGATTCCATTGGTTGTTTAATCCTGCAAAAAAATGATCATTTTTATTAAAATCACTTTGTGATATAAATCGGGCTACTGGAGATTTTAGAATTTCCCTAAATTTTTCTGGGGTAAGTTCCCCTTCGAATGAAATATAGTCTCTTATTGTGAAAGACCTTTCGGGAGTATTATTATAATCGGCAATTAAGTTTGAAATAAATTTTGGTCCGTATTTAAACAAGCTTGGATGAAAGCGATACTTTTCTTCTACACCTAAACCCGCTTCTATATCTCCAAAAACAAACTTTTTTTTATCTTCCTTTAACACCAGATTCATAGCCATATCTTCAGAATCTATAAATTCCTTCAAAAAAGAAGTTTCATTAAAACCATCGATTATCTGCACTTCATTAATGGCGTCCGCAGGAATATTTTCAACAGCCATTTTTGTTCTACCATCAAAAAAAGTTTTACCCTCAACCAATACTTTAGTCACCTTCTTATTGTTAACAATTACCTCACCGTCTTTAGTCACATCTATTCCAGGTAACTTTTTTAATAGCTCAGCTAATTTGCGCTCCTTTCCCGACGCAAAGGAGTCTACTTGATATAACAAAGTATCTTTCTTAATCTGTAAGGCGGGCTTATATTTAATTACTACTTCTTCAAGAATGTTAGGGGATTCATACATTACAAAATCCATTGCCAAGTCCTTATCTTTGACCTGCAAATTTTTTTCAATGCTTTGGTATCCTATAAAAGATATTTTTAGTTCATAGGTATTGTTGGAACGTATGGGAACTCTAAAACGGCCATCAACACCAGAAATTCCAAAAGACGGGGGAAACTTACCTTCTTTGTTTAGAAGCAATATATTTGCGCCCTCAAGGCCTATGTTTAACGAATCTGTTACCTTTCCAATAAAAAAAACTTGCTCCTGTGAAGAAACATTTAAATTAAAAAGAGTGATAAAAGCAATTGGTAGAATAAATGATTTCAACAACTCCAATTAATAATTCAGATTGTATTAGTCAGGTGTTACTTTTCTACTCGCCCTTAGTAGCTTGACAAAATCACTTTCGCTTATAGGATTGGTTATATTGGGTACTTCGAATTTCTTTATTCCTTCTCTTGGATTCATAGTAGCCTCCTCCATTACGTAGACTATTGAACCTTTTTTCAATTCTAGAATAAGTCCAGGTAGCCCACCATAACCTGCCGGGCCATAAGGTAAAGATAATTTTGGAGTATACCACGCTTCCACAATGCTGTACGTTGAAGTTCTTTCATTGAAGACCTTTAAAGTAGCTTTATAGGCTTTAAATTCATCTATTGTTTTAGACTCATTAGATAGCTCCCAGTCTTTCATATGAGAATCATTGACTATAGTATACTTTTTTCCTCGAATCTTATAATAATAAAAGGCGGTTCTTTTTTTAGAGTCTTGATACCATTCCATCAAGGCATTTGTAGCGACCCGAGCTAATTTAGCTGTTCTTTCATCTTGAGTAACATAGGGGATATATTCAAATATTGAGTTTTCTGATGTATATCTCAAAGAAAATTTCATCTGATCAATTTCATTTGCTAATCGCTTAGCGTATTCAGAATCTCTTTTATGTGTATCTGTTGTATATGTTTTGTATATAATCTCCCCTTCTTGCCCATACAAGATTGTAGAAAATAAGAAAAGAAAAAATAGAATCAATTTTGCCATAATAATTTTGTTTGTCTGCATTTCATTCCTTCACTTAAATTAAATAACAAAATCAAAATGAAAAAACCATCTAACTATTATAAATTTTTTCTAATAGTTAGATGATTTAATTTATTTATTGATTCGCTCGTTGGCAATCACCATATGCAAGGGTGTAAACCAGTTCAAGTTCTCTAGCTGTGGCATCAGGATAAACCGATTCATAAAACGCGACCTCGTTGCAAGCAACGGTGTGGCAATCAGTATAATCAAATGAAAAAGCTGGTTGAAATGCACAAAGAGCAATCAATAGTGCGAAAACAAATTTAAACTTACTTTTTTTCATAGTATTTAAGGTTTAAGAATTAATAAATCATTTGATTAAATTTTAGTTTTGAAACCAATCATTAGAATGAAAAGGAATATAGTCTCTGGTCAAAATTATTTTGGCTAAATCTATTTCCAGTGATTCAATGGACAGGGCGGCCAAAGTATACCACCCACAGCGGATGAAAGTGAGCAGTGTAAACGAAGTGCTTAAAATCGATTCATTCGTGTGTTAAAATTAATGATTATTCCTTAGTTTTTTTCTCATCGATTCCCCTTTTATGTCGATCCTATGTGCAGTATGCACCAAGCGGTCGAGGATTGCATCGGCGATGGTCTTTTCCCCGATGATCTCGTGCCATGCCTCTACGGGTAGCTGGGACGCTATTATCGTCGAACGTTTTCCGTGCCTGTCCTCTATTATTTCCATAAAGGAGTGCCTGTTGATATTGTCCAAGGGCTTTAGGCCGAAGTCGTCGAGTATCAGCAGGTCCTGTTTTTCAAGTTTGTTGACCTGCTTTAGATACGAACCGTCGGCTTTCGAGGCCTTGAGCATGGTAAAGAGTTTTGCGGTGTTGAAGTACATGACCTTGCGCCCCGTCGAGCAGGCCTGGTGGCCTATGGCGGAGGCCATATAGCTTTTGCCCACTCCCGTGCTTCCCGTAATAAGGATGTTCTCCTTCTTATCGATAAATCCGCAGGACGCAAAACGTTGCACCTGGTTCTTGTCGATGTTCCTTTCGGGGGCGTAGTCGATGGCCTCCATAACGGCACTGTACCTGAACCTTGCGGCCCTGGTCAGGCGTTCTATCCTGCGGTTCTGCCTATCGTCCCATTCCGACTGCATAAGGTATGCCACCAGTTCATCGTTGGTGTAATCGATGCTCTGCGACGAGAGACTGGTGTTGAAGGCCCTTATCATTCCGTGGAGCCTTAATTGTTTCATCTGTTCCAATGTCTGTTCGTTCATATGATCTGTTTTTATGGTTATCATTTGTAATAGTTTCCTCCCCTGATGTTCTTGTGGTCCGGTACTTCGATGTTTTCCTGCGGATCCTCCTCCAGTGCGTCCCATCCCTTTTTCAGGATACGCTCCACCATGTTGTAGCTGTACGCCCCGTAGTCCGATGCACGCCTACAGGCGTTGTCCAGTCGCCGGTCCCCCACTTTCTTGGCCAGATGGAGTATGCCAAGGCACGATTTATAGGACTGTTCGGGATGTTGTTTCTTGTCGAGTATCCCTATGATGTACCCCTTGCAGGAATCCCCGATATGGCCCGCCCAGGCGATGAACTTCTCGCTGCTCCATTCGCTGACGAACCTGTGGTGCGAGGGCATATGCTCCGCCACGGTGGTGTACCCGTACTTCTGTCTTTTCCTTGTATGGGCGGCCAGCCGCTCGTGTTTATGGTATATCTCGACGAAGCTATCGGTATATATGATCTTGACCTGCTTGCCGATGTGCCGGTAGGGTACGCTGTAATAATGCTTGTCCTTGCCAAGGTAGGTGTGACTGTTCTTGTGGACGGTGCCCTTGGCATATGACCTTATCTCGTACCGCTTCAGCGGTAGGGGTCCCAGTTCCTGTCGTTCCACCTCTTCGAACATCGAACGTCGGGAGTATTCCCTTCCCCTGAACGACCTGTCGTTGTGCGTTTTCAGGAGCCCCGATATGGCCTTGTTGATATCTGCCTTGCTGTGGAAGGTGCTGTTGCGCAACGGTGCGAACACCCGGGTATAGATTATCCTGACGGCATTCTCGACGATGGCCTTGTCCCTCGGTCTGTACGCCCTTGTGGGCAGTACGGCCGTTTCATAATGTTCGGCAAAGTCGGCGAAGGTGTCGTTTACCTTGGGTTCGTAGCGGCTGCTCTTGGTAACGGCCGATTTTAGGTTGTCCGTTACAAGGGCACGGGGCACGCCCCCGTAGAACCAGAGGGCGTTCTCGGTACAGCGCATAAAATCTTCAAGTTTTTGGCTGGCACAGGCCTCGACATAGGTATACTGGCTGCTGCCCAGAACACATACGAAGACCTCCAGTTCTTGTAGCTCCCCGGTATGTTTATCCACAACGCTGAGTTTTTTGCCCGTAAAATCGATGAAGAGCTTATCGCCCGCTTTGTGGGTGAAGTGCATCACGGGCGAGACCTCCTTGGCCCATTCCCGGTACCAGTACCTGAACTGTGAGAGCTTGAACCCGTCAGGATGCCTTGCGTAGTATTCCTCCCATAACAGTTGCTTGGTAACGCCCGTCTTGCGTAGTTCTTTGTCAAAATAGGGGAAGTACTTCTCCAAGGTCTTGAGCTGATCGCTCTTGGGCTTTTGGTCCGATCTGAAGAGCCTGTGGATCTCCTCCAGGGTCATTGCCGATACCTCGTAAGGGGTCAGTCGGTAACGCTTGAAGAAGTCGATGTACTTGCTGACCGTGTTCCGGGAGAGGCCCAGTTGCTTGCTGATCTGACGTTTGCTTACGCCCTCGCCGTACAGTTTGAAAATCCTTTTTGCCTTGCGCATATCTATCTGTTTGTTTGCCATTGTCCTTTTTTACAAAAGAACCCATGGGAACTCACAAATAGAATCGATTTTTTAGTGGTTCACTTTCGTCCGCCCGAGGTGGCTCACTTTGCCCCGCCGCGCTATGCTCATTTTAGTCCGCCCAAGGTGGTATACTATGCCCGTTTTTTGCAGATTCAACAACAAACTCTTCAATTCTATTGATTTCGGAACCATTTTTCAGAACAATTAATGTTGGAACAAACTTTATGTCATAGAGATTAACAATATCTTCAGGCAAATTTTTTCCGCGATTAATCCCATATATTTCTAAATCGACATTGCTCACATCTTCAATGTAGTCAACTATCGCACCAAATTTGGGTAAAAAAGATTTGCTATCTGAGCACCAAAGCCCGACAAATAACTTGAAACTTATATCCGGGAACTCATTTAAAATGGAATCTAACACATCAGTATCCAATGAATAATTGTCGTATTGTATTTGATACCACGGATATTCTTTGGAATCATGAAACATTGAAATTGATAATAAACCTAATTTCTCATTAGCATTGGATTGTGCAATAACAATATCATAAGAAATAACACATAAAAATATTAGTATTAATCTCATTTTATGTAAGATTATTACTACTTTTTAGACAGTAAATATATTAAATATTTGTAAGATGAAAAATTTGTTTATTTTTGGATTTACTTGCTAATATTGCCTTAGAAAGGGCAACAAAACACTAAGTGTATAACTTTCAGAGATATGCTTATCAATAAATCTTAGAAAGGTAGATTAGTTTTGATTTCTTCCTATTAAACCTAACAGTTTAAAACTAGAGTATTTTCGGGGGAATAATTGTTTAACCCAAAGGAGGCTGGTTCGAGTCCAGTCCCCGCTACAAAGGAAGCCTCATCAAATTATGATGGGGCTTTTTATTTGAAATGCCTACATTCGAAGCATGGATGCAATCAATGACTTTCTCTCTGCCATGCTGCCCTACACCGAATGGGCCATGCTCATTCTTTTGATCGGGGGCGGAATATTTCTAGCCTTTTACTCTAAATTCATGCCCTACAGGTACTTTGGCCATGCCATTGCGATTACCACGGGCAAATACGACGACAAGAACGCCAAGGGAGATGTAAGCTCGTTACAGGCGTTGTCTTCGGCCGTGGCGGCAACCGTGGGCCTTGGCAATATCTCTGGGGTGGCCATTGCCATTTATATGGGTGGGCCAGGGGTTATTTTTTGGATTTGGATAACTGCCCTTTTAGGGATGGTCATAAAATTCTACTCCTGTAGCTTGGCCATTATGTACAGGGGTGAAGATTCGGAAGGAAAAATTCAAGGAGGGCCGATGTTCTATATTACCCACGGAATTGGAGAAAAGGCAAAGCCCTTGGCGGTTTTCTTTTGCTTGGCGGGCCTGTTCGGGTTCTTAGGCGTCTTTACGGCCAACCAGTTTACGCAGACCTTTGTGAACGTGGTCAAACCCGATGAGAACTTGGTTCAGTTAGGTAAATTCAACTGGAAGCTGATAATCGGTATCGTCTTGGCACTCATAACCTCTTTTGTGATTTTTGGCGGACTGAAAAAAATTGCCAAGGTAGCCACCGCCATAGTACCCTTTATGGTTTTGATTTATTTCTTGGCCGTTGCCGTGGTGATGGTCATGAACGCTTCCGAAATAATTCCATCACTGAAACTGATATTTGTAGAGGCCTTCAACTTTAAGACCGCGGTGACCGGTGGTTTCTGGGGCCTTGTTATATTGGGGGTGCGTCGCGCCATGTTCTCAAATGAGGCTGGACTGGGGAGTGCCCCGATGTACCATGGGCAATCAAAGAACGACGAACCCATTCGAGAAGGTTTGGTCGCTATGTTGGGGCCGTTCATAGATACTATTGTTGTTTGTACCTTGACCGCCGTGGTCATTATCTTGAGCGGGGCTTATTTAGAGGCCGAGAGCAACGGCATCATCATGACGCTGATTGCCTTTGAGAAATCACTGTTCGGTATGGGTCATGTACTTTTGATGGTAATTGTGGCTGCTTTTGCATTGTCTACCCTGTTCACATATTCGTATTATGGCGTCAAATGCCTGTCGTTTTTGACCAATGCCAAAATAGGCAGGTTTTTTAACTGGTACTTTGTGGGCACCATTGTTTTTGCTGCGGTGGCCTCGGTCGATCTGGTCATCAACCTGATTGATTTGGCCTACGCCCTGATGGTGATCCCGAACATGATAGCCGTGCTTTGGCTGGCCCCTAAGGTCAACAAAGCAGCCAAGGAGTATTTTGTAAAACGAAGACATGAAAGAACATAAATCGGGCTTTGTCAACATAATCGGCAACCCCAATGTGGGTAAATCTACCTTGATGAACGCTTTTGTAGGGGAGAAACTTTCCATTATCACCTCAAAGGCGCAGACCACCCGTCACCGAATTTTTGGTATTGTCAACGGCGATGATTTTCAGGTCATTTTCTCTGACACCCCGGGAATCATCAAACCGGCCTACGAACTTCAAGAATCGATGATGGGTTTCGTGAAATCTGCCCTTGAAGATGCCGATATATTGCTCTACATGGTTGAAATTGGGGAAAAGGGGCTGAAAGATGAGGCCTATTTTAATAAAATCAAGAACAGCGAGATTCCCGTACTGCTTCTATTGAACAAAATCGACATGGCCGACCAGAAACTATTGGAAGAGCAGGTGCAATATTGGCAAGAATTGCTTCCTAAAGCAGAGATCCATCCTATCTCAGCCCTGCAGAACTTCAATGTTAAAGAGGTTTTTCATAGAATACTGGAATTGCTTCCCGAAGGGCCGGCCTATTACCCCAAAGACCAGTTGACCGATAAACCCGAACGTTTTTTTGTTAACGAAACCATTCGTGAGAAAATCCTTTTGAACTATAAAAAGGAAATTCCATATGCGGTTGAGGTGCTGACCGAAGAATTTCTTGAAGACGATGACATCATAAGAATACGATCGGTAATCGTGGTCGAACGCAGCACCCAAAAAGGCATTATCATCGGTCATAAGGGGGAGGCCATTAAACGTGTTGGCATTCAGGCCCGAAAAGATTTGGAAAAGTTTTTTGGCAAACAGGTACATATTGAGCTGTTTGTGAAGGTCAACAAAAATTGGCGGAGCGACCCCAACCAGCTTCGAAGGTTCGGTTATAATTCTTGACCTTTATTGACCGAACGTAGGCACTCATTGAAGAATTGGTGCAATTGTTCCATTTGCCCTTTGCCCTTTGCCTTGCCCAATCTGCCGAAAAGATATAGGGCAATCCACACTACCACCAAGAGCACCATACCCACGATCAACAAGGTAATATCGTGCCCCAAAGAATGTTTCGAGTAGGCCCAAATGCCCAAAATGACAAAACAAGTGGCCACCCCAAAGTGCAAGAACATAAAGAAGGTCCACAGCACAGGATTGGGTCCGTATACCCCGTGAATCTTGGTCTTGCCCTCTTCGAAGTCAGTCAGCTCGAGATGCAGCTGTGGCGACCAGAACGTGGTGTGCTCTTTGCTGAACCGAATAAAAATATGGTCATCTAACCGCTTCATTAAAAACGGACTTTTTTGGGCGGTGTCAAATATGCGCTGTACGGTTGATTTGGGTTGCCTGGTTTGAACGTTGAACCTTGGCCGTAATACAATATCGTTGGGCAATGCCTTCATGCTGCGCGATTTCGCCGTTTCAATTTAAGAATTCCCTATAAAACATTTTAAAAACCAAGAGAAAGATTCGCCATAGTTTGTGGAGGTCGGGGTACTATTGGCGTAAAAGATACCGCCATGTTTCATTTCGTTTCGAACTATGTGCTGATAATAGTACCTTTGTGCCCAATTTGTAGCGTATGGGAGCCATAGTTGCCATTGTGGGAAGGCCCAATGTGGGCAAATCAACTTTTTTCAATCGGTTGATAAAACGCCGTGAAGCCATTGTCGATGAGGTCAGTGGGGTTACACGCGATCGCCATTATGGAAAAAGTGACTGGAACGGAAAAGAGTTTTCGGTCATTGACACCGGTGGCTATGTAGTGGGTAGCGACGATATTTTTGAGAAGGAAATCGATAAACAGGTAGAGCTTGCCATCGACGAGGCCGATGCGATCATTTTCATGGTCGATGTCGAATCGGGGGTCACCGGTATGGACGAAGACGTTGCCAAACTGCTCAGAAAGGTCGATAAGCCGGTTTTTTTGACAGTCAATAAAGTTGACAACACCCAGCGGGTGGCCGATGCAGTGGAATTCTATTCTTTGGGTCTTGGGGAGTATTATACCGTTTCAAGTATCAATGGCAGCGGCACTGGCGAATTGTTGGATGCCCTGGTGGAAGTGCTCCCTGAAAGTGCTGAAGAAGAAAGCGAGCTGCCACGTTTTGCCGTGGTGGGGCGGCCCAATGCAGGTAAATCGTCTTTTATCAATGCCTTGATAGGTGAAGAGCGATATATTGTTACCGATATCGCCGGCACTACACGCGATAGTATCGATACCAAATACAACCGTTTCGGATTTGAGTTCAATTTGGTCGACACGGCAGGTATCCGAAGAAAAGCAAAGGTAAAGGAAGACTTGGAGTTCTACTCCGTGATGCGCTCGGTTCGCTCAATCGAGCATTGCGATGTGTGCCTTTTGGTCTTCGATGCCACCCGTGGATTCGACGGCCAAGTGCAGAACATCTTTTGGTTGGCACAACGAAACAACAAGGGCATTGTTATATTGGTCAATAAGTGGGATTTGGTAGAGAAAGAGACCAATTCGGTGCGCGATTATACCAAGGCCATTAAAAAGCAGATCGAGCCCTTTACCGATGTGCCCATTGTCTTCATCTCTGTGTTGAACAAGCAGCGAATCTTCAAGGCAATCGAGACGGCGGTCGAGGTGTACAAAAATCGCTCAAAGCGCGTGCCCACCCGAAAATTGAATGATGTGATGCTGACCATTATCGAAAAAACCCCTCCACCTGCGTATAAGGGCAAATATGTAAAGATCAAGTTCTGCACACAATTGCCAACCCCTTACCCGCAATTTGCTTTTTTCTGCAACCTGCCCCAATATGTTCGGGACCCCTACAAAAGATTTTTAGAAAACCAGCTCCGCGAACATTTTGATTTTACAGGCGTGCCGATTACCATTTTTATGAGGAAAAAGTAGGTGTGGAACAATATTTGTGGCATTTTTTGACAATAAATGACCACCTATATGAAAAGACTCCTTCTCTCGTTTTTTCTTGTAACGTCATGTTTATATGCTGTTTTAGGGCAAAAAAATGTACGGCAAGATTCCATTTCTGAAGTTTGGGAGAACATCCACCTGCATATTAACAAAACCACTTTTACAAAGGGTGAACGGTTATGGTTTGCAGCATACGTACAGAATCAAAAAGCAAAGATACCGTCTTTTTCGACTACGAATCTCCGGCCAGGCGGCTATGGCGAGTAGCGTTGCAAGCGTAGCTTGCATTAGCTAGGGGTCGCCATTAGACGCATATTCGCTATAGCCCCTTGATGTGCACAGTGCCTTCAGTGAGGAGCGAATGGCCCGATTATGGTTTCAATGTTAAATATAGCGAATATGCAGTCGTACTGCCTGGCCGATGTGGCACAATAGCTCAGGAGGGAGTTTTGCCGTAGGCAAACGGCCTGAGCGACCGAAGGTATTGTGCCACATCACGTAGCTATCTACAATAAAGAAGGTAAAGTTATCAAGCACAACTTGTTCTATGTTGAGAATGGTATGGCCAGAGGCGATTTTGCCATTGATTCCACTTTGGCCGATACGGAGTATACGCTGCTGGCGTGGACTAACTACATGCGAAACTTTAAAAACTTAGAGCCCTTTCGGCAAAATATAACCGTTCTAAAAGATGATATTACACATGAAGATGATTCAAATGGCGGCATAAGTATAACATCCTATCCAGAGGGGGGACATTTGATTTCAGGGGCTTATAATCATATTGGAATATTAGTTAAAGATGATGTAGGTCAGGAGGTATCGGTCGATAATATCACATTGGTTGATGAGACAGGCAAGCTTATACGGAGCAATATCACCACCAATGCCTTGGGTATGGGCAAAACAGGATTGATGATCGAAAATGGTAAACGCTATTTTTTGAAATTGCAGAGGCCAGACGGTTCAATGGTTACGATTGCACTTCCAGAAGCTGTCAAGAA
Source organism: Flagellimonas lutaonensis (assembly GCF_000963865.1). NCBI lineage: Bacteria > Pseudomonadati > Bacteroidota > Flavobacteriia > Flavobacteriales > Flavobacteriaceae > Flagellimonas > Flagellimonas lutaonensis. The sequence continues at coordinate 934,308 of NZ_CP011071.1, read as the reverse complement.
TCAAATTGGTTTGAGTATAGATAATAATGGTCAAGACCAAATACTAGTGAAGTTGGTGGCATCAAAGGCGACTTTCAATGCTAAAGACGACAAAAGTTATTCCATAGCCATATACAGGGATGAATTCATTCATTTTGAAAATGCTGAAATCAATCCTGATGAACCGGTCATTTCATTGCGGCGTGAGCAATTGCCTTTTGGCATCCTCACTGCAGTACTCTTTGACCAAGAACAGAAACCCATAGCCTATAGAATGTTCTTTAACCATAGACATAATGAAACAAGGTTGACGGATTTAAAAATTGATCATTGTTTGACAGCTTTTGGTGATTCAATTCAAATCGATTTAATATTGCCAAAGGCTATCCAAAATGAAATCAATGTAAGTATATCCGCTCTCCCCGGTCAAAGTTTATCCTACACCCCCGACAATTCCATCATCACCTCATTTCTTCTCCAACCCTATATCAAAACCTATTTTGAGGATCGTTATTTTTTTGAAAACCAAGACAGAAAAAAGCGTTTTGAGCTGGACAATCGTTTGCTCATAGAAGGTTGGGGAAGATACGATTGGGATTCAAAAAAGTTGCAAAAAGCAAAAATGGATTTTGAAATGGAAAACGGAATCTCATTCCAAGGCAAAGTAATCGATGCGGATTTGAATGAGGAAAACCAAGTGTATTTTACGACTGATTTTTCAGCGGCCATGCAATTTGAAGAACTTGGTAACGATAAATCCTTTGCAGGAAATATGGTTCTTTTTGAAGGCGATTCGTTGGGAATAACTTTAATAGGTAAGAAAGGAAAACTAAGAAAACCAGAGGTTGAGGTTCAGTTGTCCGAAAATGTAAAGGCTATCGATGATACCAAAAATTGGTTGACATGGAAAGTTTTAAACAGACAAGAAGATGTGGGTACAGAAGAGATAATCGACCAATCTTTGAATATTGGGGAACGAATTATTGTTCTGGAGGAGGTAACAGTAGTGGATAAGTCAGTTAATACAAATAAAACAGATATGTTTATACCTAAAAGTAGTCTTTTGCCAATATCTTAAGGCAGGATAATCGGTGATGAAGAAATCAAAAGATACAATAGTGTTCTAAGTTATCTGATGACCTTGGGATATAAAAGGTCTATGGGGTTGGATGCAGATGGTTTTCCTTTTGAGATGTTGCTTTCTCCTAAATCCAATGTGCCTGTTTCTGTGAATATAGGTCTTCTCAATATGCCCCTCTCAAGTGTTCAAGCTATTTATTATGACGTAGATAAAAAAGTCTATGTCAATATAATTCTGCGATCTAACCACTATGAATTACCAGAGAATAGGAATAAGTTTGCGAAGTTCTTGATTGAAAAAGGTTATGCACAACCCCAAGAATACTTTACGCCTAATTATGCTGATTATACAAGCTCGGTATTTAAAAAGTATGGAGCTTTGGATTGGAAGGCCAATATTTCGGTGGGTGCTGATATTCCAACTTCAGTAACCGTACCCATTAAAAATCAAGAAGAACTGCTGCTATATGTTGAGGGCATGAGTGCTGATGGTTCACTGATTTCTATCTCTAAGGAATTTAGGACACGTACAAGTTCACAAACCGAAATAGGTTCAGATTGATTTTTTCAACTAGTTCAATCTGCAGCACATATTCGACTTTCACAAGTAGTTTTTATAAAATGGTCTTCACCCACATTTTGATTTTACAGGCGTGCCCATTACCATTTTTATGAGGAAGAAATAGGTTTGCTAGAAGCTAGAAGCTTAGCAAGTTAATGTCTTACGTCTAACAGCGCAGCTGTCTAGAGCCCAATGTCAAACATCTGTGGGCATGGCAAATATCACCACCCCCCAGAAGCACCGCCACCACCGAAACCGCCGCCGCCGAAGCCACCGGAGAATCCGCCCCCGCCAAAGCTGCCACTGCCAAAGCCACCGCCAGAGGAGCCCCGGTAACCGCCACGGCCCATGTTGCTGAGAATGATGATGTCCCAAATATCGAGTCCACGGCCCCCGCGGCCTCCCCGGTTGTTGCCACCTCCCCGGTTTCTACGGCTGGCCAAAATGATGAAGATGATCATGAAGATTATAAACGGTAAGAGCGCTCGAAACGGGAAGCCTCTATTGTTGCCAAATTCGCGTTCTTCTTTGAACCCACCGGTCAATACCTGAAAAATGGCATCGGCCCCGGCATCCAGTCCACCGTAATAATCCCCTTGCTTGAATTTCGGAATGATTCTAGTTTCGATAATGCGTTTGCTCAGGGCATCGGTCAACAAGCCTTCGACACCATACCCTGTGTTGATGGCGATGCGGCGGTCGTCTTTGGCCAAGAGAATAAGAATGCCATTGTCTTTGTCGGCCTGTCCGATGCCCCATTTTTGCCCCCATTGGGCACCCAAGTAGTTGATGTTATCTCCTTCGGTCGAACTGATGATGGCCACCACGATCTGGGTCGAGGTACTATCGGCATAGCGAATGAGTTTTTGTTCCAGCGAGGTTTTTTCAGCTTCAGACAAAAGGTTCACATAGTCGTAGACGCTGGTTTCCTTTTCGGGTTTGGGCGGAATAGCAAACTGTGCCCAGCTAAAATGGGACATGAGAAATGTGAGAGCGGTACATAAGGCTATGGCCGTTTTCGAAAAAACAGTTGCGTTCCTTCCCCATGGGGCTGTTAAGAGGGGCCTATCCTTTTGAAACTTCATCGCTCAATTCGTTCGTGTCGTTATGGTCCCACGGAAAATGGGCCTGCAATTCTTCGCCTGCCTTCAAAACACCCTGAATGATGCCGTTCTTGAAGTCCCCTTTTTTGAAATATGAGGCCATTAGGTCGCGTGTCGAATCCCAAAAGCCTTTTGGCACCACTCGGTCGATGCCCTTATCGCCGTAAATCACGAACTTTCGATCCTTGACGGCTACATAGATCAACACGCCGTTCGCATCCTTGGTGTTGTCCATCTTTAGCATATGGAATACTTGCTGGGCGCGGCTGAAATGGTCTATTTTGGCTGTGGGCTCTATATGCACCCTGATTTCACCTGAAGTATTCTTTTCGGCCTCTAAAATGGCCTTGACAATCTCTTGCTCTTCCTCAGCGGTCAAAAAATCCTCGACTGCAGACATGTCTAATCAAAATCGAATTCGACTTCTGGTGCGTCTTCCGCACCGGCATCTGATTTGAAAAGCGGAACGGGGTCAAAATTGGCAATACTGGCAACCAGGTTGGTAGGAATCTGCTTGATCTTGATATTGTACTCACCAGCAAGCTCGTTGAACCGATTTCGTTCTACGTTGATTCTGTTTTCGGTGCCCTCTAACTGTGATTGCAGTTCTAAAAAGTTTTGGTTTGCCTTTAACTCGGGATATCGCTCAACGGTTACCAACAACCGAGATAGGGCAGAAGACAGCCCGGTTTGTGCCTGTTGAAATTGTGCCAATTGCTCAGCCGTGATGTTTTCGGCATCGATGGTGGTCGAGGTGGCCTTTGCACGTGCCTCAATAACATCCTTTAAAGTACCCCGCTCAAAATCTGCGGCCCCTTGTACGGTCTTGACCAAATTGCCTATCAAGTCGTTTCGCCGTTGGTAAGAACTTTCGACATTGGCCCATTGTTTGGTGGCCTGCCCCTTCATGTCTACAAGCATGTTGTTGGTTCTTACGTACCAGCCTCCCAGAATAACGGCCAGCACAATGAGTATTATGGGAATCAACCATTTTTTCATTTTCGTATGTTTTTAGTGTTTAAGCATATGCTCTTGATTAGTAGGCCGGCAAGTAATATTGTTACATGATCAAAGTTGCTCTTTTATTTTTTGCAGCTCGGCCTTTACTTTTTGCAGTTTTTGGATGACCTCGAAATTGGAGGTAATCTTTCTCTTTTCTTCCTTGAGGTGTATTTTGGCACCCTCTAAAGTAAAACCCCGTTCTTTGACCAAGTGATGGATAAGCTGCAGGTTTTTAATGTCTTCAGGGGTGAACTTTCGATTGCCCTTTGCATTCTTTTTGGGCTGTAGCACATCAAATTCCTTTTCCCAGAACCGAATCAGCGAAGTATTGACCCCAAAGGCCTTGGCCACCTCGCCTATCGCATAATATCGTTTTTCAGGAAGTTCTACGTGCATTAGTCAAGCGATTGGTTTTCTTGGTTGGCAAATTTCAACATGTTCTCAAATTCTTCAGCGGTCAAACTGCCATAGTAGAAGTTGATGGGGTTGATGCGGTCACCATCTTTCCAGACCTCATAATGTAGGTGTGGTGCCTCAGAACGGCCCGTGTTGCCCACAAAACCGATAAGGTCGCCCCGTTTTACTTTTTGCCCGACGCTGACGTTGTACTTGCTCAAATGGGCGTAAAGGGTCATGTAGCCGTAGCCATGGTCTATTCTAATATGTTTGCCATAGCCCGATGACCGGTTGTCGGCACGGGTCACCTTTCCATCTCCCGTGGCGTAAACGGGCGTTCCCCGGGGTGCGGTAAAATCCATGCCCCAATGCATTTTTCGGGCCTTGGTAAAGGGATCCGAGCGCCAACCATAACCAGATGCCATGCGTGTCAGGTTTTCGTTGCTGACAGGCTGTATGGCCGGTATGGCGGCCAATAGTTTTTCTTTCTCTTCGGCCAATTTGGCAATCTCGTCCAACGATTTTGACTGTATGACCATTTGTTTTTGAATGATGTCCAACCTTCGGGTGGCATCGATGATGATTTCCGAATTGTTGAAGCCTTCGAGTGATTTGTATCGGTTAATACCCCCGAAACCAGCCCGACGCTGCTCTTCAGGTATGGGGTTGGCCTCAAAATATAGGCGATAGATATTGTTGTCGCGTTCTTCGATGTTGGCCAAGACCTGCTCCATTTGGTCCATCTTTCGGTTCAAGATCTCAAATTGTAGCTCGTAATTGCGCACCTCGCGCTCTAAAGAAAGCTCTTTTGGGGTGTTCAAAAAGTCTGTGTTGAGCAAAATGATCAATCCCAAAAAACCAAAAAGAAAAGAACTGAGCAGAAAGAAGAACATGTTGCGGTACTTTCTAGACTTCTTGGGCTCTATCTTTCGATACGATAGCGTATCGGGATCGTAATAGTACTTTACTTTAGACATGAAGGGATTTTGTCCTATTTTTGAACGTTCATTTTTTCCAGAACAAACAAATATAAAAATTGTTTTGTTCAGTCTGTTAAAATTCTTTAAAGCACTGCTATCATAATGACATCCCAACAGGTTAGAGATCAGTTTTTAAGCTTTTTCAAGTCTAAGGGGCATACCATTGTGCCCTCTGCGCCCATGGTCATCAAAGATGATCCCACCCTCATGTTCACCAATGCGGGCATGAACCAGTTCAAAGAATATTTCTTGGGCAATTCAAAGCCGAAGCATCCCCGTGTGGCCGATACCCAGAAGTGTCTGCGTGTCAGCGGTAAGCACAATGATTTGGAGGAAGTCGGTAAAGACACCTATCACCACACCATGTTCGAGATGCTGGGCAACTGGAGTTTTGGGGATTATTTCAAAAAGGAGGCCATCAACTGGGCATGGGAGCTGCTGACCGATGTCTACAGAATCGATAAAGACCGTCTGTACGTGTCAGTTTTTGAGGGGAGTGATGATGCCGATAATCTTGGGATGGACAAGGAAGCCTTTGCCCTTTGGAAGGCTATCGTGCCCAAAGACCGCATCATCATGGGCAGTAAAAAAGACAATTTTTGGGAAATGGGCGACCAAGGTCCCTGCGGCCCCTGCTCAGAGATACATGTTGACATACGACCTGATGCCGAAAGAAGAAAGGTAGATGGGGCCACACTGGTAAACCAAGACCATCCACAAGTGGTCGAGATATGGAACCTTGTTTTTATCCAGTACAACCGTAAGGCCGATGGCAAGCTCGAAGACCTTCCTGAGAAACATATCGATACCGGTATGGGCTTCGAACGGCTTTGCATGGTGTTGCAGGGGGTGCATTCCAATTACGATACCGATATCTTCAAACCGCTTATCCGTGAGATTGAAATCATTACCGGCAAGCCATACGGAAAAGACGAAGCGACCAATATTGCCATTCGCGTGGTGGCCGATCATATCAGGGCCGTGGCCTTCTCCATTGCCGATGGGCAATTGCCCAGCAACACGGGGGCGGGCTATGTGATCCGTAGGATATTGAGGCGTGCCATCCGCTATGGGTTCACCTTTTTGGATACCAACAAACCGTTCATCCATCGTCTGGTAAAGGTATTGGTAGAACAGATGGGCGATGCTTTCCCTGAGCTCAGAAAAGAGAAACAGTTGATCGAGAATGTGACCAAAGAAGAGGAACACTCTTTTTTGGGCACCTTGGAACAGGGGCTGGTGCTGTTGGATTCCATCATCAAATCTACCAAAGGAAAGAAAGTGGCCGGTGATAGGGCCTTTGAACTGTACGACACCTATGGTTTTCCGATTGACCTGACCGCCCTCATCCTTCAAGAGAGAGGCTATGATCTGGATATGGAAGGATTTGAGGCCGCCTTGCAAGAACAAAAGAATCGTTCTCGTTCCGCTTCAGAGATTTCCAAAGGGGATTGGACGGTTCTGCATAAAGATGTAACACAAGAATTTGTGGGTTACGACAAACTGGAGGCCGAGGTCAAGATCGTAAAATACCGCAAGGTAAAAAGCAAAAAGGAAGGCGAGCAGTACCAATTGGTGTTCAACGTGACGCCCTTCTATGCAGAAGGGGGTGGACAAGTGGGTGATAAGGGCTATCTCGAGGCTGCCAATGGAGATGTCATCTACATTGTCGATACCAAAAGAGAAAACAACGAAATTGTGCATTTTGCCGAGAACCTCCCAAAAGAAACCTCAGGAACCTTTAAGGCCGTCGTTGACAAGAAGCAACGCGAACGCACCGCGGCCAATCATACGGCCACCCATCTCTTGCACCAGGCCTTGAGGGAAGTATTGGGCGACCACGTTGAGCAGAAGGGGTCGGCGGTACACTCAAAATATTTGCGGTTCGACTTCTCACATTTTTCAAAACTCATCCCAGAGCAACTGCAAGAGGTCGAGCGTATTGTAAATGCCAGAATCGATGCACAGCTGCCCTTGGAGGAAAAAAGAAGCATACCCATGCAAGAGGCCATGGCCGAAGGTGCCATTGCCCTGTTCGGCGAAAAGTACGGTGATACCGTGCGTACAGTTCGCTTTGGGCAGTCGATAGAGCTCTGTGGGGGTACGCATGTCAAGAATACGGCAGACATCTGGCACTTCAAAATAGTGTCAGAAAGCGCTGTTGCGGCTGGCGTAAGGCGAATAGAAGCGATTACCTCTGATGCTGTAAAAGAGTTCTATCTTACCAACAATAAAGCCCTGAACGAGATAAAAAACCTCTTGAACAATACCAAAGACCCTGTAAAATCTGTCGTGGCCCTTCAAGAAGAGAACGCCCAGCTTAAGAAACAGGTTGAGACCCTGTTAAGGGACAAGGCCAAAAATCTAAAGGGCGACTTGCTCAACGAAATGCAAGAAGTGAACGGCGTCAACTTTCTGGCCAAAAAAGTCGATTTGGATGCCGCTGGCATGAAAGACCTTGTATTTGAAATGGGGCAGGCCAAAGACAATATGTTTGTGTTGCTGGGGGCCGAGAATAACGGCAAGGCCCTGCTTACGTGCTATATCTCAAAAGAATTGGCTGCTGAGCGCAACCTAAACGCAGGCGCAATTGTGCGTGAGTTGGGCAAACACATACAAGGGGGCGGGGGCGGCCAACCTTTCTTTGCCACCGCAGGTGGCAAGAATCCAGCAGGAATTCAGGAAGCTCTTGGCAAGGCCGAGGACTTTATCAAATAATAGCTCCCCTCAATGACCAAGGAGGGGCAGAGCTAAAATGACGCCTATGAAAAAAATACTCGTTGGAGCCATTCTCGCCCTCGCCGGGGTCTTGATCTACAAATCATGCGCTGATGACAATGAGCAGAAGAAAATCCTGAGAGAAAACTCAATGCTCATTCAACAGCAGATCGAGAATGTCAGCAAACTGATCGTGACCGAGGGGCACTTTGCCGAGGTCTACAGCTACGCTGATTCCAAAGAGTTGTTTGGACCATTGGTCACCGCCGACAAAAAGGCATTGGTGGTCGTAAATGCCGAGGTAACGGTGGTCTACGACCTTTCAAAAATAGATTTTGAGGTCGATGCGGAAAGCAAAACGTTGACCATCAAAAATGTTCCCGAACCTGAGATCAAGATCAATCCCGATTTTGAATATTATGATGTTTCTGCGGATTACCTCAACCCATTTGAGGCCGATGATTACAATGCCATTAAACGAACTGTCAATGTTTCATTGCTCAAAAAGATAAAGGCATCCAACCTGATGTCAAACGCTGAGAACCGTCTGGTCTCTGAACTCTCTAAGTTGCTGGTGCTGACCAACAGTATGGGGTGGACGTTGGTCCATGACCAAACTCCAGTGACTGATCAAGACGATTTGGACATTTTTAAAGATTGATCTGTCACATTGTTCCTTCTTTGTCGTCCTTATTGCAAAAATCAATGAACATGCATAAAAAAATGCTTGTTTTCCTTTTGTCGGCCGCACTGCTGAATTGTGCCAAGGAGTCCAAACCAGATGTGGCTTACATGGTTTCACCATTATTTGAAAACAGTGCACCAAAGCTGTTGGTGCAGATGCGCTTTGCCGCTGATTCTTCGGGCAAAACCATTTTGGAGTTCAATGACCAGGTTTGGGGAGAGAAAAACCTTCATGACGTTGTCGAAAGCACCAAGTTGCTGAATGCAATAGGTGAGATTGAGCAGAATCGGGATAGTGGCTGGTTTTTAATAAAACATCCCAAAGATTTGGATTCGATTCGATTTGAGTATGTGCTCAAACAAGATTTCGACCATCCCATTTCGACACGCGAAGTTTACCGCCCCATTATACAGCCTGCTTATTTTCATGTGTTTTCGCACAACCTCTTTATGGTGCCCAAAATGGAAAAAGACACTGTTGATATTTCCATTTCTTGGAGGGGCTTTTCTGAAAAAGATGTCATACACAACAGTTTTGGTAGCCAACAAAGGGAACAATTGCTTGAGAATGTCTTATGGGAAGAGTTTGGCAATGCCATTTTTGTGGGAGGCGACTTTAGGGTACATAAAGATGAAATCAAGGGCAATGCAATCAGTTTGGCCACTAGGGGCGAGTGGATTCCCTTTCAAGAAGATTCCGTGATGCATGTTTTAAAGCAGACATTGCAGTGCCAACGTGATTTTTGGAACGACCATTCCCAAGAATACTTTACAGTGACCATGCAGCCCTTTCCACAGGAAAATGGAAGCAGTTTTCAAGGTACGGGGCTCACCAATTCGTTCGCAACTTCTATATCGAACAACGAGTTTGCAGATATCGAACAATTGGTGTACCTGTTCAACCATGAGCTTATGCACAATTGGATCGGACATACCATTAAAAATGATAATGAAGAAGAACAGTATTGGTTCAGTGAGGGCTTTACTGAGTATTATGCCTTCAAGAACATCGCCAAGAACAACATCAACGGTTTGGGGGCTTCTTACTTTATCGATTCAATGAATAAGACAATTCGAAACCTGTTTTCTTCCCCGGTATTCGAAGCGCCCAATTCAGAAATCAATTATGATAATTTTTGGGGCAATAGGGAGTATAGCAAGCTGCCCTATTATCGGGGGGCACTTTTCGCTTTTATTTTAGACCAGAAAATCCAAAAGCAGACCGATAATAGACAAAGCCTCGATGATGTCATGCGACAAATCTTGAAAGATGCTACTAAAAAGGGCCAAAAGCTGACCCACGATTACTTTTTACAGGTAATGGGAAAATATTTGGGCAAGGATTTCAACACTTTTTTCGAGATCCACATTGTACAGGGTAGGCCGTTACCCTTGGCTGATTTTTTTGATGAATTGGGATTAGATTTTGAAAGGGAGACCCAATTGTTCGAAATGGGTTTTGAACTATCTGATGATAGGAAGGAAGTTGTTTCGGTCATCAAGGGAAGCAACGCTGAAAAAGCGGGCCTAATTGCAGGCGATCGGTTATATTCAAGAAGCATTCATTATGGTAATGTGGCCAAACCTATTGAGTTGGGGGTTCTGAGAAATGGCAATGAAATCGATATTTCATTTTATCCTGTAAAAACAGCCCTTGTGCCAACATTGCTAAACTCGCCGAAGAACCAAAGCTTACTCATGCCTTGACAAATTCATTGTCAACCAAGGCAATGCCATCATCGATCAAGTGGCCCACTTTGGGGTTATGTTGCTTCACCGTTTCTAGATGCTGGATAATATTTCTGGCAAGCTCTTTATTGCCATCCTTGCATGCCAACTCATAAAGCTCAACGGACAACAACCAGTCGTTCGGATGCTTTTCTTTTAGTTCTTGGAATACCTTGCGCCGAGAAATGGTGGTGTCTACCCCTTCGCGCCATTCGCGAATACGTTGGTACAGGGTCTCTAAACGTAGGCGCTCTTTCGTTTTCGGTTTTTTGATGGTCGTTTCTGAAAGTTCGTGGGTCACCAGATTAAAACTGCCCACATCGGCAGGGCCATGAAAGGCCGAGATCACCTCTTGGCCAACGGCCATGCTATAGGTGCCGGTATTTGATTCGAAAATGACCTTGCCGCCGTGGGTCACTTTGCAATTCTCAAAGGTGATGAGCAGTATCTTGCCCTGCAGGTTTCGGGTGCCGGTAATGATTTTACCGGAAATTTTGATATCGCCCTCGAACTCGAGCGTAATAGTCTCGCCTTCGTAGATATTGTAAGCCTTCAGGTCACGCGGCCCCATATCTTCAATGGCCAAATTGATGCCCTTAAGTTTGCCGATCGGGGTGCCAAATCCGTCGGTGTGTTTCTCGATGCCGTGGCCGATGAGTTCTTTTTCGCGATAGGCCAGTGCGGTTGGCCCGGTGGTTTGCACATAAACGGGTTTGCCATTGTGGGCGATTACCTTTTCAAAGTTGCCTGAAATCTGTAGGCCGGTACTTAGTTCAATGGTGCCCAACTCTTTGGAGTCAATTAATTTTTGTATGCCATCGAGTCCGCCACGGCGTAGGGCCATGGTGTCGGCAAAATCTTCCAATACTTGGCTCAAGAACGCAAAATCGGGCGTTACGAAAAGCTGCGGCTGCGGTTTGGTAATGTCGAACTCGGTATGGGCCGCTTCAAGTGAGTATGGTATTTTCTTCACTTTATCGGTCATGCACCAACTGCTCTCGCCGATAGAGGACAATAAACCTGCTCCGTAAATTTTTGGGTTGTTGATAGACCCAATTAGTCCGTATTCCACCGTCCACCAATGCAGGTTTCGAATAAGGGCCATTTCGCTGGGTTCACCCATGTTCTGTTGCAGTTCTTCAATGTGCCTTTCGGCTTCCTCAATTTCTTTATGTGGAGTGCCATCGGCCTCTTTGATAATGCTCAAATGGCGCACTGCTTCGTACAGTTCATGATCTTTGGCACTCGAAATGGCCTTTGAGCCGATTTCGCCAAAGCGCCGTAGGTATTCGGCATATTCGGGGTTGGCGATAATGGGTGCATGGCCTGCCCCCTCATGGATGATGTCTGGGGCTGGGGTGTATTCAATATTTTCCAATTGCCGGATGTCAGAGGCAATAACGAGCACATTGTAGGCCTGAAACTCCATAAAGGCTGCCGGGGGAATAAACCCATCTACCGCTACGGCCGCCCAACCGATTTCCTTTAAAATGCGGTTCATGCCATACATATTGGGTATATGGTCAATCGATATGCCCGTCTTTTTCAAGCCCTCAACATATGACTCATGCGCCACTTTGCTTAGGTAATCGACGTTCTTGCGCATCACGTACCGCCATACGGCCTGGTCTATGGGCGAGTATTCATCGTAGTTTTGTGGTTTGATGTACTGCCGTAGGTGTTTGGGCAGTTTGTCAAGTATCGGATTGCTTTCGTATGCCTGCTCTTTCATCGTACTACTTTTATATCACATGGCCCACTGCTTTTGCTTGGGTTGTTCAAACATCGATCTTTTTGCCAGTTGGGTCAAAGAACTCCCGCAGGGTAAAAGCCGACGGCGATGCGCCGTTCGCTTCGAGGGCATCCAATTTCTCCTTGGCCATTTCCAAAGTGGGAAGCTCGCCTTTTGGCAACCACCATAACACGAACAACGAAGTACCCTTTAGGTCAAACCACTTTTTCTTGTTTCGCAGAAAATAGCTGTGCACGCTTCCATAGACAAAATCTTTGAACGACGGTAAATCTTCCCGTACACTGATGTTGACGGCCATCATATCATCTTTGAAGGGCGACTCGATATAGGATGCCGAACGGCCCTGCTCATCCTTTAGCCTCCATATAAAGCCCTTGCTTTCTTCGGCAAAGCGGTTGACGGGTTCTAAAAAGTCAACAAACTCTTTCATCACCGGGTCTGTCAACGGAGCTTTAAAAAGTGCGATGTTCGCTTGGGCCAAGTGGTATTCCATCAAAAAAAATCCTTATAAAATTACAAAAAATCGATATTCCATGCCATTAAGGCTTATTCAAAAAATATGTCGCTCGAGTGCCGCGAAAAAACAAAAAAGCCTTTCCGCTCTTGTGAACGGAAAGGCCTTTCAGAAACGAAATGACCACCCTTAACAACTACTACAATAAACACTCATTTTGATCATGCGGCCCTTTCGTTCGAATTTTTTTTAGTTTGCGGCAAGTTCTTGTATAGGCGGATATTTTTCAAGGATTTGTGAGACAAACTCACGAATGCGCTCTTCTTTTTTCTCAACATTTGAGGTGTTGTTCAGCGTGCCTACGCCACGCCCTTGCCAAACAAGCTGTTTGGTTTCCGCATCTATAAGGTCTATGTAGAGTGAGCCTTGGGTTCTGGTCGATACATTAGGCCCCCAGGCACCGCCCCAGCCCCAGCCAGGACCCCAGACCCATGGATTGTACCAGCCACCCCAACCCCAGCCCCAGCCCCAGCCGAAGTTGTTGTTGTAAACATCCACTTGTTCCCTTTCTTTGGTGAAAATACTGACCAAAATGTCGGGATTTTGCGATTTAACAAAGCCCTTTGCACCCATCTCTGCCTCGATAGCCTTTAGAATGCGCCGTTTGTCAAGATCGGAGATTTGGGCCTTGTCAATACCCGTTTTGTAAAAGGCATAGGTTTTATAATCTTTGAAATCTACCTCCCTATCGTAATCGGCCACCACGCGTACTGAAACGCATGAGCTTAAAAAAAACAGGGCAAGCAGTGGAAGTGCAAAAGCTTTGAATGTTTTCATATCAATTTTTTTGAGTTAAACCGCATTTCTCTTAAAATACATCAAATATTGTGCCGAAAAGCCCAGTTTTAGCGGTGTAAACCCGTTTTTTTGTCGAATCCGTACGGACAATGCCGACACCCACTCTCACAACAATAACCACGTTTCAAAAGGTACTGTTCGGTAAAGACTTTGTAGCCCTCTTCTGAAAGGTAATAGTCGCCTTCTTCAAGCGGTAGTATCTTTTTTGCCAATACCGGATCTGTTTTTGTTCCCCTAAAATTACCGAATTCCAATCATTTCGAACCTGCCTTTTACCCAATATCTAAACCGTACATCTTGTTTTTTAACATTTAAAAGGGAATCCTGTTATATTTGTTAGGTATCGTATGAGAAAAATATGGTCGTAGTCTTTCGACATTTCTTCTATAAAAACTATGTGGGGCTCTCTCTTTGGCCCTTCATCATTGTGAAAGAATGCCATCACAAAACAGATGCGGTTCTCATTAACCACGAGCGCATTCACCTTAAGCAGCAGCAAGAGCTATTCGTGCTTCCTTTTTATATGTTATATGTGGCCGAATGGATGCTGCGCACAGTACTTTACCTAAATAGCTACCGTGCCTACCAGAACATCAGTTTTGAACGCGAGGCATATGCCAATGAGCACGATCCAAACTATATTGCAACCCGAAAGACCTTCGGATTTTTAGACTATCTTTTCCGATAAGTCATACCATTTTTGAAAAGTAGAACCCAACAAGTTGACCTGCCCGAACTTCGCGAACAGGGTATTGTGCTGTGTATAAAGCGCGAAGATGAACTGCACCCTTATATATCTGGCAACAAGTACCGTAAACTGAAATACAATCTTGAAAGGGCCAAAGAAGAAGGGCATTCTATGCTGCTCACTTTTGGGGGTGCCTTTTCGAACCACATCGTGGCAACGGCCTGTGCCGGTAAGGAAAATGGGCTCAATACCATCGGCGTGATAAGGGGGGAAGAACTGGAAACAGGTTGGAAAGACAACCCCACACTGCGATTGGCCTCAGAATTTGGGATGCATTTACATTTCGTGACAAGGGAAGCCTATCGCCAAAAGTCTGCTCCACTCTTTCTGAAGACCTTGCAAAACAAGTTTGGCGATTTTTATCCACTTCCGGAAGGGGGTACGAATGCCCTGGCGGTAAAGGGCTGCCTAGAGATTCTTTCTGAAGACGACACCCAATTCGATGCTGTTTGTTGCGCTGTCGGCACCGGAGGCACTATCGCCGGGCTTATCAATTCCGCCGGTGCCAATCAGACCGTTTGGGGCTATCCGGCCCTAAAAGGCGATTTTTTGAAAGATGATATTTGTAAATTTGCCGCGAATGATAATTGGCGATTGATCACAGATTATCATTTTGGGGGGTATGCCAAGGTGACCCGCGAGTTGGTGGATTTCATCAATGATTTTAAGAAAAGCACGGGCATTCCCCTAGATCCCATCTACACCGGCAAGATGTTGTACGGTATTCTAGATCAGGTTAAAAAGGGTCAAATTACAAGAGAAAGCCGTATACTGGCCATCCATACGGGAGGCCTTCAAGGCATAAAAGGCATGAACCTTGTACTAAAAAAGAAAAAGTTGCCGTTACTCGACATATGAGAGCACAAGTATTGTATGGCGTTTTAGGATTGTTGGTGCTGACCGGCTGTGGTACAAAAAAGCGCACGGTTCAGAAAGCCGAAAAAGAACCACGGCCCAGGGTGGTACATAACCCCAACAAGAACATTGAAAAGACCAAGGTCGATGAGTCGGTACTGTACCCCATGCCCGCCGATCCCGGTAGATTTGTAAAATTTCCGATTGCCTCCACACGAGAATACATTGAAACCTTTGCTGAGATTGCGCAATATGAGATGCGTGCCTTTGGCATACCTGCGAGCATTACCCTGGCGCAGGGCATTTTGGAAAGCGGTTCGGGCAGGGGGGAGCTTACCCGCAAGACCAACAACCATTTTGGTATCAAGTGCCATACTGGTTGGCAGGGTGAGTATGATTTTCACGATGATGATGAGCGCGGTGAGTGTTTTCGAAAATATAACCATCCAATGTTCTCGTTTCGCGATCACAGTATTTTTCTTTCTTCCCGCTCGCGCTATGCCTTTCTCTTCAATTACCGAAGGGATGATTACAAAAGATGGGCACACGGACTCAAAAAGGCCGGTTACGCTACCGATAGAAAGTATCCACAAAAACTTATTTCTTTGATCGAACAGTACGATTTGCACAAATATGATGAGGAAGTTGTAAAGGGCGGATTGGAAGTTGTGCGCAAACCAAAGGAGTATGAGGTATTTACCCATATTGTTCAAAAAGGCGATACCCTCTACGGAATCTCCAAGCGCTATACCATTTCGATTGATGAGATCAAGCGCCTTAACAATTTAGAGGGCACTACCATTTCTGTGGGCCAAGTGCTCAATATTCGAAGACCGAAGACGAAATAAGCAATAAAATATCGAGCGCAGTAGAGATGCTTTTTAGCACGAAACTTTCAAAGTATTCTCGACCGCACTAGAACTTGACAATACCCAAAATAAGATTGATGCGATATCAACGAAGCAGTGCGCTGTTTGCAGAGGCAAAAAAATACATTCCCGGTGGGGTGAATTCACCCGTTCGGGCGTTCAAGGCCGTAGGTGGCGAACCCATTTTTATCAAAGAGGCCAAAGGTGCCTACCTCTATGATGAAGATGGTAACAAATACATCGACTATATCGCCTCTTGGGGCCCTTTGTTGTTTGGCCATGCCCACGAACCTGTTCTCAGGGCGGTCATCGAAAAGGCAAAAAAGGGCACTTCTTTCGGCATTCCTACCGAGATTGAGACCGAGCTTGCCAAATTGGCGGTTGATATGGTGCCGAACGTAGACAAGATACGTTTCGTGAACTCGGGTACCGAGGCCTGCATGAGCGCCGTTCGGTTGGCACGGGGGTACACCGGCAAAGAAAAGATCATCAAGTTTGCGGGTTGTTACCACGGCCATTCCGATGCCTTTTTGATACAGGCGGGCAGTGGAGCGGTCACTTTTGGCAGTCCCAACAGTCCCGGGGTTACCCAGGGCACTGCCAAAGACACCCTATTGGCCCATTACAACGATTTGGATAGCGTAAAAGAGCTTGTCAAAGCCAACCAGGGCGAGATTGCCGCCATTATTTTGGAGCCCGTAGCAGGCAATATGGGGTGTATTATTCCAACCGATGTATTTATACATGGCTTGCGTGAGCTCTGCACCCAAGAAGGTATACTATTGCTCTTTGATGAGGTGATGACCGGATTTCGATTGGCCAAGGGAGGTGCCCAAGAGGCGCTGGGCATCGATGCCGATATTATGATGTTTGGAAAGGTCATCGGGGGTGGATTGCCCGTCGGGGCTTTTGCCGCGCGATCAGAGATAATGGCGCATTTGGCACCCGAAGGGCCCGTTTACCAAGCAGGCACGTTGAGTGGTAACCCCTTGGCGATGGCCGCTGGGTTGGCCATGCTCACAGCGATTGACCAAAACCCCGAAGTTTTTGAACGGTTGGCAAAGAAAACGGAATACCTGCACAAGGGTATTGCCCAAGTATTGACCGAAAAGGGAATCGCCCACCATATCAACCGCTTTGGTAGTATGATTTCGGTGCATTTTACCGACGAACCCGTAGTCGATTTTGCCTCTTCTGCGAAGGGCAATAACGATATGTTCAAAAAATACTTTCATGGTATGCTCGATCAAGGGGTGTATTTGCCCCCCTCGGCCTTTGAAAGTTACTTTTTAAACGATGCCCTTAGCTACGGGGATCTGGACAAGACCATTGAGACTGTGAATAATATCTTTTAGTCATTTCGAAGGAGTGTAACGACTGAGAAATCCAATAGATGGTTATTGAGATTTCTCATTCCCGATAGCTATCGGGACGTTCGAAATGACTGGAATTAAGAACTTAGATTAGCTCACTGTGCTATTTTCATATGGAAGACTTTGAGGGCTCGAAAACGTTTCCAAACAAAAACCCGGGCATTGCCCGGGTTTTCGCAACTAACTCAAACTTAAAATAAGCTACAAAGGCTTAATCCACAACAAATGCTTCCATCTGTTGTGTTCTTTTAAGACTAAAGCAATATTTATGCCAAAAATTGCCCCGGTCTGAAGCAGTTCGCCCACCTCGTCCGCTTCCAAAAAAAGATGGAAGAGAAAGATGTTCAGGGTAATGGGCAGTAGCAACAATGCACCTACAAAGGCCGGGTATTGCAGAATCAATAACAGTCCGAACAACAGCTCGCAAATGCCCAACAATTGCCAGAAATAACCGGTCTGCTTGCTACCACTGATATATAGTATTTTCTGCAGCGTCTCTTGTTTTGCGGGGTCTTTGAACTTCTCGGCCTTTTCGACCACTTCAATAGGGGCGGGAATGGGTTTTTGAAATTTTTGGATGCCCCCATAGATCATGAATCCGCCCAAAAACAGCCGTAGTGCTATAAAAAGAATTTTGATTGCCTTCATCTCATTCGATTGTTAATGTGGTTTCTCCCTCATTCGGATTGTACACGTAGCGAAACGTATAGTACCTTAGGTCGTTCGCTGCTATTTCTGGGGTTATCTCAGTAGGGGCATCCTTGTAATAGCTGAGTATTTCTACCTTGGCGTACTTATCGTCATGGGTTCTAAAGACTAAGATTTTACCGGGGATGGGACTCACAACATTGGTCATAAAGTTGTAATTGTACCACCCTTGGTCGCTACCCAGTGGAATGGCAAAAGCGCCATCGGCATCTTGCGAAAAAGAAAGCCCTTCTGCTGTGGACACATCTGCAAAAGTGCCGTTTACGATGGCAACACCGGCGTTGCCGTTTCGCGCTGGTTCATCAGCCGTACCCGTAGGTTCGCCGCCATTTACGGCAATGGTGGTGCCCCGAAAGGCAATGTCCCACTCGGTTTCGCTTTCGGTAACCGTGCCCGTTTCAAAACTGAACTTGGTGAACGGCCCACTTGCGGGCTCGCCTTGGCTTCCGTTCTGGGGGGCGTGAATGTTACTGGCCGTTTTGCTCTCAACGGCATTTAGGGGAGGCATGTCGTCATCGTCTTCACTACATCCGACAAATACCAGTAGCAATACTAAAATCTGTGATAATCTCATAAGGGTTTTCATAAGGGTTTTTGTTTAAAATTGAATAGAAAGTCGTGTGAACAGTTGTATGCCGGGGTTGACCAACACTTTGTTGTCTTGCGCCGCCAAGGGATTGTTGCCCTTGAAGTCCAACAGATTGTTGGCCCCCACTTGCACTTGGTAGTTTTTGTAAAATCTTTTTCCGAACGATAGGTTTACAAGGGCGTAACCCTTGATAAAGGCATCGTCAAATTCGTCCAATAAATCGTTGCCATTGCGGTCGGTAAGCCCAAAACGACTGCGATAGACCACCCGAAGATTGGCATTGGCACCCCACTTGGGCACTTCATAGAATGCCTTGAGGTTTAGGGTATGGCGCGAACGGTTTTCGAGACCGAAATAATCCTCTTTGGTCAAGCGAACGGTCTGTAGGGTGTTGGGGTCGCGTGCAAAAACCTCACCGTTCTCGACCGCTGTTTCTTTTGCTTTGTCATAGGCGTACAAGAGTTGATAACCCGCGGAGAGATTTAGATTTTCCAAGGCCTTGTACTGTACGTCAAGCTCTAGGCCTTGGGTATAGACCGCCTCACGGTTGATGTAGCCGAATACGTTTTGGCCATTGGTCTTTGAGGCGAGTATGCGAATGTCGATTAGGTTCTCAAAATCGTTCCTGAACAGATTTAGATCGGCCCGAAGCTTCCCTTTTTTGTAGGCCACCCCCAAATTGTAGCCTATGGAACGCTCGGCATCCAACCGCTCTCCCAATTCAGATGGGTCCACTACTAAGTTGGCAATCTCATCGTTTTCTTGCAAACGTTGAATACCCTGGGCCTCCACCTCCTTACCAAAAATGGAATAACCACCACCGGCCGCATTGGTGAAATCTAAATACAGCTGACGAAAATCGGGTGCCTTGAACCCGCTTCCCACCGAACCCTTCAATGCCCAATTTGAATTCAGGTCGTACCGCGCCGAGAGTTTTGGGCTAAGCTGTGAATTGTACTCGCTATGGTTGTCAAAACGGGCGCCTATAATGAGGTTCAGCTTTTCAGACGGTTTAAAATCGTACTGTGCAAAAACATATTGGGAATCAAAACTGACCTGGTCGGCAAACAACGAACGGTCAAGGGTTTCAAAATTGTAACCGGCACCCACGGTAAGGGTACCACTGTTCAACGAATGGTTGTAGCGTACCTCTGGCCGAAACAGTCTTTGGTCAAAGTCATTGTCCAATAAGATATCGTTATTGACGGGGTCAAAGGTCTGCTCGTTGGTGCTATACCGGGTGTAGTACAATTCATATTCCAACCGGGATTTTTCAGAGAAACGATGGTCAACCCGTAAGTGGGCATTTGCATCGCGTTCTTCACTGGTGCCAGAGGGTATGTCAAAATCTTGAAGAAAGTAACGGCCGGAGAGAAAAAAACGGAGCTTGTCAGAAGCGTCATAAAACACCCTGCCATTGAATGTGTAATTGAAAAATGGGTTTACGGTCTGTGTTCCGTTGCCGGGGGCAAGGTTGTAGCCATCAGTGCTCAAACGGTCTATAAAGAGCGAGTAGCCCACCTTTTCTTTCCGCTGTTTCACGTTTATGGTCGTATTCTGGTTGTTAAAAGTGGCCGCCCGGTGCGCTACCTGCCCGTTTATTTTTCTGTTTTTTGGTTTTTCGGTAATGATGTTGATTACACCGCCCAGGGCCTCGGAGCCAAAAAGGCTTGAAGAAGGCCCTTTGACCACCTCTATTTGTTTGATATTGCCGATGGCAAACCGACTAAGGTCTAAATTACCACTGCTTCTACCCACTACTGGCACCCCATCGATCAACACCAGTATATAATCGGAGGCGATGCCTTGAATCTGCACACCTTCGCCACCACCGATAGTGGCATCGGGGGTCATGACGATCCCCGTCTGTTCGTTCAAGATTTCGTTGAGGCGTGTTACCCCCGTCTGCTGCAATTGCTCTTGTGCGATCAGGGTTACGGGCAGGGGCAACGATGACAGTTGGCGCACCGTTCGGGTAGCCGTGACGATCACCTCATCCAGGTTTTCGGTAAGAATGGAGTCTTTTTCTGGGGAGGTTCTTTTCTGTGCCATCCCTTGAAAAACTGACAGTACTAAAAAAAATATGGCAAAACATTTTTTATTTAGACTCATTCTTAATTAGATTTGTGGCAAATATATATTTTATTTTAAATCAGTCTAAATAAGAATAATTATTTTTTTCACTTTTAACAAGACCCAGATGAAAACAAACCTGAAAATGAGACCCGTACATTTTTTGACCCTATTTGCCCTCTGCGCTGCAGTAGTGGCAGTGGCCCAGACCAAGAAAGAAAAAGACCAAGCGGCCATTAAGAGCATGTGTGGCTGCTACGAGGTCAGCTTTAACTTTGCCGAGACCTTCAACTACGCCGACAGCGATGCCTACCAACCCTCGGCAACCAAACACGACAAGGGGTTGGAGTGGGTGCAATTGGTAGAGGACAATGATGACAAAATCGTCATGCAGCACCTATTGATCGTGGGTCGGCCAGACCAGCCCAAGGTCATCAAGCATTGGCGGCAAGATTGGCTGTATGAGAACACCGACCTGTACGAGTACGACCACGACAACAAATGGACCTACACCTCTTTGCCCCCAGAGGCCGTTAAGGGGCAGTGGACCCAAAAGGTGTACCAAGTAGATGACAGTCCGCGTTATGAGGGCTCAGCCACTTGGGTGCATGTAGATGGCAAAAGTTTTTGGGAAAATACCACCGATGCCCCATTGCCAAGAAGGGAGTACACTAAGCGAAGCGACTACAACGTTACCGAACGTACCAACAAACATGAGATCACCGCCGAAGGTTGGATTCATGATCAAGACAACAAAAAAATTGTTCGTAAGGCCGGTGCTGAAGATATGGTTCTTGCCGAGGAAAAAGGGTTGAACGTCTATAAAAAAGTGGCCGATGCCCGTTGCAAGGCCGCACAAGACTGGTGGGCCGCCAACCAAGCCGATTGGGCCCTTGTACGCGATAAATGGAATGAGGTTTTTGAACGCAAGCAAGACCTACAACTCAATGCCAAGGTAGACGACAAGCGGTTATTTGACCTCTTGTTCGATGACGAATTTAAAAAGACCGAGCAGCATATTGACGAGACCATTGAGGCCTTTATTGCCAAGTAGCTTTGGTTGGTTTTAAGTTGAAAGCTACCCCTTGGGGTGGCTTTTTTTTGTCTCGTATAAAATGAGATGGTTATTCCTATTGGTTACAAGGGGAATCTGGTATGGCACTACAACTGCGCAACAAAAGTACGCCGCAGGCGACCGAGCGTAGCGACCGATGAATTCCTGTAAAAATCAATAAAAAAGAAATGAATAATTCGACACGATCGCCGCGCGGTTAAAAGTACGCCGCAGGCGTATTCGACACCATCGTTCAATGTATGGTGCCGTAGCATCCCGCAGGGTGCTATGCACTATCCTTTTGTTGGGCCTTCGTGTTTTTTCTTTTTCGTCCAAGCGTTGGAATAGACACACTCTTTGACAAGCTCTGGATCGAGCATTTGCTTTGAGCGGCTTGACATTGTGTGTGGCTATGACCGTGGGAATACAGATTTAACTTTCTCAATAGTTACAACTTGTGTAGATTCGATAACCTTTACAGTTGGCGGTTCCTCAAATTTGAAAGTCTTTAAGTCTGCAACGAGTTGGTCAAATTCAGGAGTCGCAGCGATAATTACATTATCAAGTCCAATAACATCACCACTCTTAATTTTTTCCTTCACACCCTTTGCTTCTTCACTTAGAGTTATAAGGTAACTCAATGCTTTTCGGTGAACATATTTTAATGCGATTGATTCGAGGTCAGCTTGCTTATACCTTTCTCTTAGGCTTGTTTTCACACTCCAACAAATAGGTCCTCTTTCTTTCGTGTAAAACATGAGGTCATAAATGACATTTGGAACGAAGGCAACTTTTGCACTCAAGTATAATGGTAAGATACCTTCTCTAATACATAATGAAGCAAGTATGTATTCAAACATTTTTCCGTTCAAGTTCGAATTACGGTCATCTTGACTTTCGTACTTGTCCCAAAGGTGTTTGATATATTCAGACGGCTTTTCATACTTAAAGTCCATAAAATCTGGAAACAAACTTTCAAATATGTTTCCTGCTTTGGTGTCTTTGCCGATTATTATTCCAAGTTCTTTAAGCATGTTTCAACAATCGTTTAATTATTTCTTTTGCAGTTGCCTGAATGGCTGGAACTGCAACTGAATTTCCAAATTGCTTATAGGCAGAAGCATCAGAAACTGGAATCAGAAAGTTGTCAGGAAAGCCTTGGAGTCTTGCCCATTCTCTTGGCGTCATTTTCCTGATTCCTTGTCTGTTCACCTCACCTTTGATATGAGTCACAGGAGTGAAGTCTTCAAGCCGGTCATCATAGACAAGATTTCGTTCTCTTCCCATTCCTCCGCATACAACGGCATTTGCTATCCCATCGTCAGGAATTATTTCGTAGCCAAACCCATTGCCTTTGCTCTCGTGTCGCTGTTTGTGTTTGACTAAGGTATTTAGGTAAGTGTCCGATAAGTAGTATTTAACAGAAACCGTTTCTTCTTCTTTTACATCTTCAAATGCAACTGTTTGATTGGTTGGTTCAGGATACTCAAATTCATCTATTCCTAAGTCACTTCTGAAACCAACTATGAATATTCGTTCACGATTTTGAGGAACACCAAAGTCTTTGGCGTTTAGAATTTGAGGTTCAGGCACATAATAGCCTAAGTCCTCTCGGAGAACATTTAGAATCGTTTTTAGTGTTTTGCCCTTGTCATGATTTCTAAGCCCTTTGACATTTTCAAGGAAAATTGCTTTTGGCTGTTTTCTTTTAATTATCTCGGCTACATCAAAGAACAATGTGCCCCTAGTGTCTTCAAATCCACCTCTTCTGCCTGCGATTGAAAATGCCTGACATGGAAAACCTGCACATAGAACATCAAAATTGTCGGGTATGAATCTTTTAGTTTCTTCCTTAGTTATGTCACCAAATGGAACCTCACCGAAGTTGGCTTGATAAGTCTTCTTTGCCTGTTCATCCCATTCGCTGGTGTAAACACATTTTCCGCCAAGATTTTGCATTGCAAGTCGAAAACCCCCAATTCCTGCGAATAAGTCAATGAATTTGAATTTTGGTTTTGTTGGAGCAGGGAAGGGGATTTCTTTTTGAAAGTCAAAAATCATGTATTGTAAAGCTTCCTCGGCTGCTTTACTTGTGATATTGTCTTCTGGAAACTTGTATTCTAGAGCTCTCCTTAGGTGGTTTAGTGCTTCTTCTTTATAGAAGCTAGCAACGTCATTTTTATGATTAAGCAAATAGTGGGTTAATGCAGCATTACCGTGTTCTGAAGCTTCAACCATTCTAATTTTGAATGCTTTTCCATTCACTTCTTCTACCGTAATCTTTTCCTTTAATTCCATTATCTACTTGTCCTAATTTAGTCTTGCTAAGATACCAAAATGACCACTTTTTCCTTGATTCTGTCAATCATATTACTCACAATTTTATTCAGTCAACGCGTTGGCAAAAAAGCAATGTGTGCGTTTAGCACTCTTTGCTTGTGGGTCGGCACTTTTAAATGAAGCCCAACATAGTAATATAGACCCTATGCTCTATATATCTTTTATATGCATAAGTTAATATGTCTAAAATTAAAGGGTAGGATAATTGTTAACGGCCATAAACCATTGCACAAAAACCATAAAAAAACCGGGGCAAACCCCCAGTTTTTCATGTTTGTAATCCACATACAACCTCACATTGCATTTGTGGGCCGTTCTTTATAGTCGGGTACCAATCGGCCATTGGCCCAGACCAGTTCACGGGTCTCGGTGGTAATCTTGTGCCACTTACTGTCATCGTCCAGATTTTCGCCCTGTTCTTTTTTAAACAAAATCTTACCGGCCACGCCTTCTTGGTCCGTTGGGAACACAAAGGTCTCCCATCTATAGAAAACGCCCGCCTCTGACACCTGTGTCAGCCGTGCCACGGGAATCAAACGATGACCCTCTTGAAAGCAGTAAATACCGCCGCCCTGCATGCCGCAGGCCTCAGCTTTGTAATTGATGTACAGTATGCCGTCAACACCGGAAAGGCCCTTGTTGCCGTGGGCCTGTATGGTAATGCCCGAATGGGCCAAGCGCAGCGTATTCTCGGTAAAGCTGCCATCAGGCTTGGGACTTCTAATGTTCAGGTACTCTAAATCGCCCGACCTTGAGTAGCCGAAGAGATAGGTGCTGCCGTTCAGCTCCTTTTTTTCCAAAGAGATGAGCCCACCAAGTACATAGCCCGTGGTGCCTTTGTAATCAACCTTATAAAAGGGTGAGTCGATACCGCGGTACGGCCAAGAGTTTTCGGTCTTTTCAAGAACGGTCAACTCGGTGCCGATTTCCAAAATCTTGATGACCTTAGATTCGGTGGTGGGCTGACTGCGCAGCTTTACATCGTCACCAAAGAGATAGACCACCTCGCCGGGTGCAAACCCGCAGTCATCACCATTGCAATGGTACTTTTCTTGGGCCTTCATAAACAAACAGATGGTTAGTGTGGTAAGGCTTAAAAGCATCTGTTTTGTTTTCATGATAATAGAATTAAGATTATAAATTAATGTTATGCAGTGTGCGTTTTGAAAAAATTCGTCAATTCGAGTGTCCCGACTGTAAACGTTGGGATGTATCGAGAATCAGCATTTTTCATCAAAAAACCTTGTTCTCGATACTTTTCATTTTGGTGAAAAACTCGAACTGACGGTTTTTTGTTCTAGCAAAAACACAAACCTGAATAGCTCTATAAGATGTACGCTGGGGCTAGGGCCATAAGTCGTACGACTCGGTAAAAAGATAGCTTTTCTCGATAAGTGGTATGGTCGGGTAGGTCTTAAAACAGAAGAACCCCCAGCATTCTGATGGCATCAGAAGTGGGGGCCCTTACAAAATCAACAAAAAACACTAACCTCTACTACTGCCCATCTCCATTCTCTTTTTGTCGTGGTGTCTTCGATGATTTATCCTTTTCCATTGTCGGTATTGCTCATCCGTCAATATTTCCTTCATTTTGACCTGGTGTGCCAGTTGTTTTTCCAATCGGGCGTTGGCCATTTCAAAGTGTTCGTCGGCACTGGGTTTTTGGCGTTCGCCTTGTTCTCTTTTAGAAATGCGTTCATCCATTTTCTTCTTTCGTTGCGCAGCTTCTTGCAGTTGTATTTCCATTACAAGTTGCTGTTGCTCTTCTGTAAGGTCGAGCGCAAGGGCCATCTTCTTGGTCTGTAGGGTGGCCACCTGCTCTGGGGTCATGTCTTTCAACACCAAACCTGGGTGCTTTTGGTGCCCATGCCGTTGGGCAAATCCTGTCAATCCGGCCAAAAGGGCCATGGCAATCAAAACTTTTCTCATGGTTTAAATTTTATTGTTTCTGCAACTATGACGGTATTCGCCGGCAGAGGTTTAAACCGAAAAAAAAGTTTGTGACGCTTTTAACAGAAATAGGAAAGAGACCCGCTTGAACCTGTTATGGGTTCTGTGCCAAATCTTTTGAATCGTGGAGCGATTCTGAAGGTTGTAACTCTTCTAGTTCGACATCGGTGGTCTGCGAGGCAATCAATTCTTCATTGAATCGATCGTACTGCTCCATGCCATAATACAGAAAGGAAGCCATTAAAAAACAGCTGAAATAGATAAGACTTTTGATTTTGTAGGTCTTCATAATGTTCAAATGATTTGGGATTACTAAAGTACGCAATCAAAAAAAGCGTTTTTGCCATATGTTGTGAAACGCCCCTCTATTGATGTGAAAACCTAAAAAGCTGAGGTGTGAAAAACACACACGCCGGTTTGTATAAAACCAGCGTGCAGTTCATCGAATTTTTGTACAAGTAGGGTTTACTATGATTTTTTGGCCTCCAATATCACATCGATTCGTTCCAAGGCATCTTGCAAGTGGTAGCGGCTCATGGTATCAGAAATACGGGAAAGACCGCCCCTGATATCGCGTTTCAAATTGTTGAGCTCAGCCCTGGCCACCGAACGGATGTCTGACTGGCTGGTATTGACCACCGTTGATTTTTGGTAGCCCCCGAAAGCCGGTTTCTTATTTTGGTTCTCAGCGGTCATCAGATAGGCCAGCCGATCGATATGTGCCTTTTGAAGGTTTCTGCGATAGGTGTCTATCTTTTTGCCCGAACGGGTTTCAGACCAAAGCCCACGGCGAAGGTCACGCATCATATCTACCAATTTGTAGGCTTCGTCACCATTGGCCGCCTCGTTTTCGATCATACGGGCCATCTTGCCCAAATGCAAAAGGTTGTCTAGAGTGCGCACCTGCAGGGCCCTAATGCGTTCCACAGAGCCAGAATACTGTACCTTGTTGAAGATGTTCTGGTCGATGAGCCATTCGGGTGTCGCGAACAACTGATCTTGTAAAAAGGCCAAACTGTTCTGTTGGCGCTGCTTGGGCACATGGGTATAGACGGCACCTTCTTGGTCGGCGGTCTTATGGTATTCGTAGACCCCGCCGATATTGTTCGACACATGCCCCATATACCTTCTAAACTGATTGACGACCTGCCCGTACATGGTCTCAAGGTCATCATAGTTTTTCCCTTCTTCAGTGGTCCATTCCATCAGGTTGGGCATAATTCTTTTCAGATTGGCGATACCGTATTCGCTTGCCTTTACCGCATCGTCTCCCAAATCTTCGGTCTGTGAGCTGGGGTCTACCACATCGCCTACCTGTTGGTGGCCAAAACGGTACATGGGGTCATCGGCATGTTCGAGTATCCATTGGTTCAATATGGGTTTTTCATCTTCGGCCGAGACATCCAAGATGGGGCGATACCCCCAACGAATGGCATACTTGTCGTAGACCCCTATATTGGGCATCAGGGCCACATCGCCATCTTCTGGTTGCGCCACATAGTTAAAACGGGCATAGTCCATAATGGAGGGTGCCGTACCGTATTTCTTGGTAAAAGTAACGGAACGCAACGAATCTACGGGATAGGCCACGCTGCTG
Source organism: Flagellimonas lutaonensis (assembly GCF_000963865.1). Taxonomy (NCBI): domain Bacteria; kingdom Pseudomonadati; phylum Bacteroidota; class Flavobacteriia; order Flavobacteriales; family Flavobacteriaceae; genus Flagellimonas; species Flagellimonas lutaonensis. The sequence goes on along the minus strand of NZ_CP011071.1, from coordinate 906,855 downwards.
CCCATGTTGTGCGGAAGCCCCAATGTGTGCCCCACTTCATGAGCCGATACGAACCGTATCAATCGACCCATGATCTCATCTTTGAACTCGGTGCCCCGTGCCTCTTTGTTGATGGCAGCCGTCTGCACAAAGAACCAGTTGCGCAGCAGGGTCATGACATTGTGATACCAGTTGATATCCGATTCCAGAATTTCACCACTGCGAGGGTCGCTTACGTGCGGGCCATTGGCATTGGGTATGGGTGAGGCCAAATAACGCACCACCGAATAACGCACATCTTCTGGCGACCACTCTGGGTCTTCTTCCGGCGAGGGCGGGTCTTTGGCGATAATGGCATTTTTGAACCCGGCGGCCTCAAAGGCCACCTGCCAATCTTCGATACCTTGTTTTATATAGGGCCTCCATTTTTCTGGTGTGGCCCGGTCTATATAATAAACAATCGGTTTTTTGGGTTCTACCAATTCACCGGCTTTGAACTTGGCAATGTCCTCATCTTTGACCTCAAGTCGCCATCTATCCAAATAGGTGACCGTTTTGCTTTTTTGGGCCTCAAGGCCATAATCTACCTGTCCGCGCGCAAACCACCCAACGCGCTCATCGAAATAACGACGTTTCATGGGTTCTTCGGGAAGCAAGATCATCGAATTGTTGATTTCTACAGAAATAGAACCCAAACTTTGGTTACTGGGCGGTTTCTTGGCCATATAGGTCTTTACATGGCGGGCCTCGATGTTCAGCGGATAGCTTTTGATGGATTCAATAAAGCTGCGGTCGCCATCCAATCGGCTAATCTTATAGCGATCCCTGAACCGATCGGGCATGCCCAGTGCATTAACATCTTTCGTGAACATGGGATCTACTTCGATTACCGTGGCCGGGTTCAACGAATCTTTTTTGTTAAAGGCCTTGATGTCGAACGAAAAAAGAACCGGCTCGAAATTCGAGTTTACCACCGCCTCGTGAATGGGCAACGAGTCTGCGGCATAATTGCCATATGAAACCACGCGAAGCAGCACCTTTTTCGGTTTTTTCTGCCAACGAAGCACTTTGGTATTGATCTTACCGCCCCCGAAGCCGATGCCCGTGGCGGTCTTTGAGATACGGCTTACCATCAACATCTCTCGATTAAAGAGCGAATCGGGTATCTCATAATAATGTTTGTCATCTACCGTATGAACGGTAAAAAGACCGTCATCTGACTTAGCATCTTTGGTGATTACCTTGTCATAGGGCTTTATATTATCGTCTTTCTTTGATTTGGAATCGGAGGTCTTTTGGGTGTTCTTTTCCTTTTTTTTGAAGAGTTGTGCATTTGAGGGATGAAAAGCTGCCAACAGAAAAAATAGCAACAGCATTTTCGTAAGCTGTCTTTGAAGCATTTTACTATGAGGTTTGGATATTACGAATTCTATAAAGAACCAAAAAATTGCACGAAAGAAGTGTTAAAAAAATATTAATACGAAACTCTTTCCCGACAAATAGCAACCTCTGGCATTCCTGCGTTTTACTGATGCTTCGGCGTGAATCGCCCACTATACTTGGGTTCAGAGAGAATTGAACTTTTGTTAAAAAAGGCAAAATGCTGTAACAATTCACAACCGTGCCAGTCTTATAAGCATAGATATCAATCATCAAATCAATCAAAAAATGAACAAGTTATTAGTAATTTTCGGATGCGCACTATTAAGTAGTAGCCCCGAAGCAGCACCACAAGAAAGTACGGTACCCGTGATACGCACAAGCACGGAGATGACGCGTACATTTGCGAACCATTACATGGCCTTTGAAGAGGTCGATGTAGAAAAAGATGCTCCGTTGTACATCGTGAGATTTTCGGTTGAGGAGCCCGCCGATTTGAAATTGGACGAAATAGCCTATGTAGAGGATGAGAATGAAGTCGACCTCGGTTTTGATACCACCGACTATCTTCCTGAGGGTTTTGACCCCTACGAGACCTATTTTGATTTGAACTCCATCATATATATCGAAGAAGATAACACGGCCGACCTTGGTTTCGACACTGCAGATTATCTGCCGGAAGGTTTTGACCCCTATGCCGGCGAAGTATCCATCAATTCGATAAATTATATAGAGGACGAGGAAGTGGATTTGGGTTTTGACACCACAAAATACCTTCCCGAGGGGTTCGACCCTTATGAGAAAACCTTCGATTTGAATGCTATCGAGTATATCGAAGCAGAGGAAGAAATAGATCTGGGCTTTGATCCCACGAGCTATCTTCCTGAAAACTTTGATCCCTTTGAGGGTCAAGCTAGGTAGGATGTTTTCATTTTATCAATTTTTTGAGTTAGTTAGTTGATGAATCCCGGCAAAACGCCGGGATTTCCCTTTGTGTGAAGCTGTTAACAAAAAAGTAACAGAAAAATCGACAAAGTGCACCTGGCAACAAAAACCATCAAAAACTGCGGGATCCGCAATTTCACGCAACTAGATCTACCAAGTCGGTATCCCTGCAAATAAAATTTTAGCAATTAAATTCTTACAGGCATTCTGGGCCATTGTTAAGCAAGTGCAAAACATACTAAATGTTGTTTTTCATGGTTTTACCTTTGTACCATAATCAAAAAATGAGCTATGAAAGTCAAAGAATATTTTGCTACGCTGTTCATTGCAGCCATGTTCTTGCCGCTAATAGGCGCCAAGTCACCGACCACAGAAAGTGTGGCCATGCATTTTGATATCCATTCCATTGAATTTATCGAAACTTCAGGCGATATCGAATTGGGCTTTGAAACGGCCAAGTATCTGCCAGAAGACTTTAACCCTTATGTTGGCAAGGTTTCGGTAAAATCTTTGAACTATATCGAAGACGAGCAAGTAGAGCTGGGGTTTGATACCTCAGAATACCTTCCAGAGGGTTTTGACCCGTATAAAAAATAAGTTCCCTACAACAGGGCAGTTGGTTAGTTGAGTTAGTTAGTTTAGTGAAATTTCGTCCAAATTGGTTTTTGGGCGGAATTTTTTTTACCACTCAAAACGAGACGTTTACAACAAAAAATTGCCGGGGTGGTCTAAATATGTCATTTTTGGGAATATCCACCAAATCAAAGGCTATGAAACCTAAAAAAACTGCCTTCCTACTTGTATTTCTCTATGTTTTTACGAGTTCGCTAACCGCCCAGACCTATAGGGAATTTGTGGCACTCGTAGAAGTATACCGTAACACAAAAGGCCACAGTTGGACAGAGACTTGGGACATGAATGCCCCCATGACCACTTGGAAAGGAGTGACCATAAAAGATGGCCATGTAGTGGGGCTAGACCTCTCAAACAACAATTTGGACGGCAAAATACCGCTGACATTGGTCAATTTAAAGCATTTGAAGCACCTAGACCTTTCTGGAAATAAGTTAACGGGCCGTATACCTGGCGGTATTGGCAGAATGGCCCAACTCTATACCCTCAATGTTGCGAACAACAACCTATCGGGAAGAATTCCACGTGGTTTTTCGAAACTCACGAAACTGAAATCCCTACAATTGTCAAACAACCAATTTGATGATTTCGATGGTCTAGAGGAAATAAAGAAATACCAGTTGGCGCATTTTGACATGAATACCGAATTCAAACATTTGCAGCTGTTAGACCCAAAGTCGCAAAATGTGCGGTTGGCGAACCTTGAGTTTGAGGATATTGAATAAGAACCGCAGCCAGACAATATTGTGAAAGGGCGCCCCATGGCGCCTTTTTTTGTGGTCTTTGGTTTTTTAGAACAGTAACGGAATCACAAACTGGAACATCAGAATCAACATGACCACGGCAATCAGGTTCAGCACGACCCCCACACGGGCCATTTGGGGCACTTTAACATACCCACTTGCAAAGACAATGGCGTTGGGTGGTGTGGCCATGGGCAACATAAAGGCGCAACTGCTTGCCATGGTCACGGGAATGAGCAAATATAGCATCGGCACCCCAAGGCCAATGGCAATGCCCGCCACTACCGGGGCCAAAACGGCCACCAAGGCCACATTGCTCATCAATTCGGTCATAAAAAGCATCAACAATATCAACAACGAGGCGGTCAAAAGAATACTGATGTCACTGTTGGCAATGCCCCCGGCCACTAGGTCGACAATACCGCTTACCGACATGCCCTTGGCAAGGGCCAGCCCACCCCCAAAAAGAATCAGAATGCCCCAGGCCAGTCTTGAGGTGTCTTTCCAATGAATGATAAAATCACCCTTTTTGATGTTATAGGGAACCGAGAACAGGGCAATGGCGGCGAATATGCTGATCATGGTGTCTGAGAGCCCCAAGCCTGGAAATATGGAGTTGATGAGCGTCCTGAAAATCCAAAGAAATACGGTAACCCCAAAAATGGCCAGCACCATTTTCTCTTTGCCCGAGGTGGGGCCAAGTTTTTTGAGTTCTTGGTCAATGACCTCTTTTGAGGCGTTGAACTTTAGGTCCCGGTTTGGAAACATCCACTTGACCAGCACAACATAGATGATGCCGATCATCAGTGCGGCAAAGGGCAGGCCAATGGTCATCCATTTTAAGAACGATATCTCGATGTTGTATTCATTTTCCAACAAGCCGATGAGTACTGAATTCGGAGGGGTTCCGATTACCGTAGCAATGCCCCCGGCATTGGCAGAAAAAGCGATGCCGAGCATGACGCTCAGTGCAAAATTTTGGTCATTTTTGGTAAAACCGTCCTCATCGTCCATCAAAAGGCCTATAACCGACAGTGCAATCGGCAACATGACCACCGTGCTGGCCGTATTGCTGATCCACATACTGAGAGCAGCCGTAGCAATCATAAAGCCCAATACCACCTTATTGGGCGTGGTACCGGTCAATCGGATAATGTTTAGGGCAATTCTTCGATGTAGGTTGACTTTTTCAAGGGCCAGGGCCAATACAAATCCGCCGAAGAACAAGAAAATAATCGGACTGCCATAGTTGGCGCCCACCTCTGCAATGGGCAATATTTTCAGCATAGGAAACAGTAGCAATGGCAAAAGCGCGGTGACCGATATGGAAACCGCTTCGGTAATCCACCAAATAAGCATCCAAAGGGCCACAGCTATTACGGCATCTCCTTTTTGTGAAACCAGTTCAATAGGTAAGAAGGTACAGGCCAAAAAGAAAATAGGCCCCAATATAAGTCCTAGTTTTTTGCTCAGCTCCATATCCTTATGAAGATCTCATTTGCTTTAACAGCTCTCTTAATATCATATCTATTGCAGTCATCCAGTTGTTTATATTTTTCTTACTAATAGAGCGTATTCTATGATTGCCGCTACCTGGTTTATCATATCTATCGGCTTCATGAACAATTTTATGCCTTCTTTGGATAAGTTTTTGAATAGTTGAAGAATATTTTTCAATACCTTCGGTTATTTCGAAACCACAAAGATTAATAGCTTGTTTTACCTCTCCGATATTGCTAAAACTCTTAAATTTAGAATAGTCAATAACCGAAGCAATTATTAGTTCTTTTACCGTAATTTCCTCATGGTCTTTCAGAGCACCTAATAAAAATTTTGATGGTCGCCCACTGTTAGAAATCCCTTTTAAGGGAATTTTATCGAGCTCTTCTTTCTTTATAGAACCAGCTTTCCAAATTAATATGCTTCTAAGAAAATCTTCAAAAGATGAGTGCAACAGGACGGCGGCAGATCTCAATATATCACTTTCTACAACTTTTTTTCTACCTGATTTACTTGATGATATAACATCATAAACTTTAACTAAGTTTTTTACTCTTTTAATATTTCGGTCATAGTTGGTGAAAATATCATCTTGCATGAATAACCTGAATATTTGTGAGTAAGATAGCAAAGATATTCATGGGAGTGATGGAGATAAAGTTCTTTTTTGAACCGAATAACTATTTTCACTAACTTATGTAGAGGCATACGATAGCTATTCAGAAGGCATCTTCATCCATTTCAAAAATACCAAAGACATTTTGATCGGCATCCAAAAAATAACCCTGCCAGCAACGACCTGGGATGGCAAATTTTGGCATGGCTACTTGGCCACCCTTATCCAGTATGGTCTGGGCCGTTTTATCAAAGTTTTTTACTTGAAACGAGCAGGTAAATGCATTGGTGCCATGTTCTTTCGGAGGTACCTTTACGGGCCGTTTCAATAGGGCGCCCTGCACGCCGGCACCAATAAGGCGGTAATATTCGATGGGTACGGATTCGTCCCTGTCAAAACTCCAATCGAAGACCGTGGCGTAGAAGTCGATTTCCCGCTCAGGATTGGAAGACTGTATTTCAAAATAACCAAGAGTGTTCATTATCAGGCAGGTTGATGCCTTTTAAAGATAATGAAATTAAGATTGCTTTGAAATAGCCAGTAGCATATCGTCTGTCTTTTTCACTTCAAACAGCCCCAGTTTTGAAAGATTTTTGGTGCTTTTGTCCCACTTTTTGTTGCTCAAGCCAGCCAGTTCTTTTAGTTCAAGCAAGGACATCTCGCCTTTCGGTCTCAAGATATCCATGATGGTTTTTTCTTCCTCGGTCAGGTCAACCTGCTTTTTCTCGGGCCGCATCTGCGGAAAAAACAGCACTTCTTGAATAGAGGCGTTGTTGGTCATGAGCATCACCAAACGGTCAATGCCGATGCCGATGCCCGAAGTGGGCGGCATACCATATTCTAGGGCCCTTAAGAAGTCTTGGTCGATGAACATGGCCTCGTCATCACCTTTTTCAGAAAGCCGCAATTGTTCTTCGAAACGCTCACGCTGGTCAATGGGATCGTTCAGCTCAGAATAGGCGTTTGCCAGTTCTTTGCCGTTGACCATAAGCTCGAAGCGTTCGGTCAATGCCGGATTTTTTCTGTGTTCTTTGGTCAAAGGGCTCATTTCTTTGGGATAGTCGATGATAAAGGTAGGCTGCACGTAATGGCGCTCACATTTCTCACCAAAGATCTCATCGATCAATTTGCCCACTCCCATGGTGTCGTCTACCTCGATTTCTAGCTTTTTGGCCACATCTCTAAGTCCCGCTTCGTCCATGCCGGCCACATCGAAACCCGTGTGGGTTTTTATGGCCTCTAATATCGGTACCCTGGGGTAAGGGGCCTTGAAGTCAATAAGGTTGTCACCGACCTGCACCTTTGTGCTTCCATTGGAGTCGATGGCCACTTTTTCAAGCAATTGCTCAGTGGTTTCCATCATCCAGTTGTAATCTTTGTAGGCCACATAGAGCTCCATTACCGTGAACTCAGGGTTGTGGGTACGGTCCATGCCCTCGTTACGGAAATCTTTTGAAAATTCGTACACCCCGTCAAAACCACCCACGATCAACCGCTTCAAATAGAGTTCGTTGGCAATGCGCAGGAATAAGGGTATGTTCAGGGCGTTGTGGTGCGTTACGAAGGGTCGTGCAGCGGCCCCTCCCGGAATGGGCTGTAATATGGGCGTCTCCACCTCTAAATAACCACGTTCGTTGAAAAACTCCCGGATGCTATTGGTAATCTTGGTACGCTTGATAAAGGTTTCCTTTACCGATGGGTTGACCACGAGATCCACATAACGTTGGCGATAACGCAGTTCAGGGTCGTTGAACTCATCGTACACCTTGCCCTCGGCATCGGTCTTTGGCAGCGGCAATGGCCTAAGCGACTTGCTCAACAGCTTGAAATTTTTGACCATTACCGTTTTTTCACCCACCTTTGTTTTGAACAGCTCACCCTCAATGCCAATGATATCCCCAATATCGAGCAATTTTTTATAGACTTCGTTGTAGAGGGTCTTGTCGTCGTCAGGGCAGATTTCATCACGGTTGAAATAAACCTGTATTCGCCCCTCACTGTCTTGCAACTCGGCAAAAGATGCCTTGCCCTGAATACGACGTGACATCAAGCGCCCTGCAATGACCACCTTTTTGCCTTCTTCAAATTCCGCTTTGATACTTTTAGAAGTGGCATCAACAGGGTACAGCTCGGCAGGATATGGGTTGATGCCCATTTCCCTCAACTTGGCCAATTTCTCTCTTCGTACGATCTCTTGCTCAGATAACTGCATGGGAGTGAAAAATTAATGCGCAAAATTACACTTTTAGCTTATAATGCCTCGGTTTTTTGCCCAATTGACCTTGAAAAAGGTACGATTGTAACATTTATGGTATTCATGCGACCAATAAAGTAATCATCGATCAATCAAAAAACCATGAGTTTCTGGCGTGTCTTGTTGGCCATTATCTTTCCGCCCTTATCTGTTATCGGCAAAGGTTGCGGCTCGTTTCTTATTGTCTTACTTTTGACTTTTTGCGGGTGGGTGCCCGGGGTAATTGCGGCGCTCATCATTTTGAACAATACCAATTGACGTTAATTGGTGCCATAAAGCAATAGTAATGAAACAAATCAGATTTTGGGTGCCCATATTTCTATTGGCACTGGTAACCGCGTGTAATTTTACCGAAGAACTATATCTGGAGGAAGATGGCTCTGGTAAGCTGAACATTCACTTTGATGGCAGTGAAATGATGGCGATGATCGGGGCGATGGACAGCACCGGACAAGAGAAGGCCATCGATTCTACCATCGTTTTCAAAGAACTTCTTGAGGAAAAGAAAGACAGTATTGCCCAACTTTCACCCGAAGAACAGAAAAAACTGAGAAGATTGGAGCCCTTTACGATGCACATGGTCATGGATCCTGAAGAAAAAAAGATGACATTCGATCTCTTCAGCGAATTCGATGATGTCTCAGAGGTCAATGATGCCTACAACGCTTTTCAAGACGCTAGCGCAATCGGTCCGACGCAGCAGGCAGACACAACCCAACAGGGGCCAATGGGCGGTGCTGCACCAGCTACCACCCGGGTAACCTACCATTTTAAGAAAAACACCTTTAAACGATCTATTGAAATAATCGATGAAGAGCTGTTCAAAAAGGGGTTGGATAGCCTGAAGAGTGCCGAAATGTTTCTGTCTGGGTCGACCTATACCTTTAAATACCATTTTCCCAGAAAGGTGAAATCGACCAATGTCGAAGGGGCCACCTTTTCTTTGGATGGAAAGACCATGACCTACCAAGTCGATTTTCTACAAATGATGAAAGACCCAGAATCGGTGGTGCTTGAGGTTGAACTGGAAGACTGAGCGGCACTTCGTATCTTTGCCAAATGAACAAGAAGGTGCGGCTACAAGATTTGGGCTATAAAGACTACAAGGAAACCTGGGACTACCAGGAAGCCCTTTTTAAGAACATAGTAGACCTGAAGATTGAGAATAGGAGGCAAGGCACCCAACTGCCCACCCCCAATCATTTTCTGTTTGTTGAGCACCCCCATGTATTCACCTTGGGCAAGAGTGGCGATATCAGCAATCTTCTGGTCGATGAAAAAGTGCTCGAACAAAAAAATGCAAAATTCTATAAGATCAATCGGGGGGGCGATATTACCTATCACGGGCCGGGGCAGATCGTGGGGTACCCCATTCTAGACCTTGACAACTTTTTCACCGACATCCACAAGTATCTAAGGTTTTTAGAGGAGATGATCATTCTAACCTTGGCCGAGTACGGACTTAAGGGTGAGCGTTCTGACGGAGAAACCGGGGTCTGGCTGGATGTGGGCACACCCTTTGCCCGAAAAATCTGCGCCATGGGCGTTCGTGCCAGCCGCTGGGTCACCATGCACGGTTTCGCCTTCAACATCAATGCCGATTTGGGCTATTTCGATCTGATGATTCCCTGTGGGATCAAAGATAAAGCGGTTACTTCCCTAAATGTAGAATTGGGTAAACAGCAAGTTGATATGGATGAGGTCAAGCAGAAGCTCCTCAAGCATTTCAAAACACTTTTTGAAGCTGAGTTGATAGAGGAAAAAATCAAGATCAGTTAAAAGGCCCGTTCTGGGCCGTATCTTCGATTATTAAAGTTGGGAGCACGTGAACATCGAGTACAAGGTTTTGTATCTACGTTGAAAACGACATCAAGAGTGCAAATAGCACGATAATTTTCTTCCTTACTCCGGTGATACTATATAATTAATCTTCACCTTCCATACAATCTGCAACTGATTCTTCCATACCCGCGGCGACCATTCCTTCGCAGATGACCCGTTGTTTTTCTAGCCGCAGATTATCCAGTTTACTATTTATGGCCTTGACACAACTGTCGGTCGAACAGCGTTTCTTTTGCCGTTCCAAAGATTGTTTGCGCAGTTCAAGATCACGCATTTTTGATTCGTACTCGGCAATTTTTTCTGTAACAGAGGTTCCTGAATCTCCACCGATACCCATAGGCTGATAGGGGGTGCCATCAAAAGTGATGCCCATAGGTCTTATGGACTTCAGTTCTACTTCAATGACATCACCAGTGTCCTTTCCGCCAATCAGCACCTTGCTATAGACCACCAAACGGTTGCAATATGTCTCTTTAATGTCTTTGAGAACTCCGACCATATAACCCATCATGGGAACAGAAGTCACAATGGGCGTCGGTGCTTTGTCGAAGTACATAATCCATGTGTTGGTCAGGCCGGTATATGCTTCCGATAAATCTGCCTTGTAGCCCACTGCCTCTCCTCTCCAATCCACCCGTGAAGGTAGTGGTTCTTTCCATTCGCTCCATTCTACAGAAGATTCCATAAACTTAAATATTTGTATAAAATCGTTCTGATAACGCCCTTCTGAGGTTTGGATGCTTTCACGGGTTACTGCCCGCATCTTGCCTTCCCTTTTATCAATTCCATACATCACCATTTGCCCATTGGGAAGCCATATGGCCGCATCAACGTCTCCAAATCTATCGGAGTACGAAAAATTTGTCTTGAAGAAGCCCATTTCTCCGCCAGGGAACAACATCGAACCATCAGCCGAATTAACGTAATATTCCATATTAAACTGATTCGGATTGCCTTTGCCATATTCGAAGCTGTACCCTTCTGTGTGTGCCATCTTGAAATTCAACAAGGCTTCAATTTTTATAATCAAACTTAAAACGCCCATCAATATTTGTTGGATTTGAAGACATTGAGCTTACTTTGACAGCTGGCGCCAGACAATTACTGTCCGATGTCTCACCGGCGAGTACCACAATTTGCCCATCCCCGTCGTCTTCATCTTGGGGGTCGTCTGCAATTATTCCATCACCATCGGTATCGACCCCATTGCCAGGAACACTATCATAGTCAAGTAGGTCACTGGCCATGACTTCTGCCAATACCATGTGTTCGCCAGAATTTTTTACTATGGCAGTAACCTTTAGAATTGCATTTATGCCATAGCCCATACCCACAATGTCCCAAACACCAGTTGTTGCATCGTATGTGCCTTCATTGGCCTTATAACCAACAAAATCATAGCCCGATGGCAATAAACTCAGCACCTTGACACCAAGAGTGGTGTCGGGGCCATCGTTAACGACCCTAATGGTAAATGTGACCTCTTGGCCAGCTTCGACCAAGTTGTCATCCACAGAAAGCTCTAAACTTAAATCTGCAGACTGTGAGGACGCAGGGAAGGCCCACAGCAAACCGAAAAATATAAGAAAGCAATACTTTTTCATTTTTATGGGTGTTGTGTTATTTGTGAAATGGATGTTCTCTTTTGCCCAAGCCTGGGTAGCCTACGGCAATAAGTACAAGATTTAAGAGGGGAACTGAAGAATAAGTTACAGATTTCATGTCTATTCTGCACATTGTGAACACTTTAAAGATTTATAGGTTTATTTGTCAGGATATTTGACCAGCCTGTCTTCTCCTTGGTGATTTGAGAGCTGACCAAAAAATCCTTCCCAAAAACCATTATAATTGGCTTCATTAACGAACTGATTTATCATAATATAATGTTGGTCATAGGCGGTGCCGTTAAAATGGTTTTCGTAAGAGGCCTGCAGGGGTTGCGGTACATGCTTGGAACTCATCTTCAATATTACTTTCAAAACGGCGCAGGCTGTTCTCGCTTTTCCTTTTAGATCTTGTCTATTTGAATGGCCGAAATAGCCAAAGAGCTTGCTTTTTCGCGGTCTGGGCTTACTCCTGAAATCCCAATATTGATCATGCCGGCATTTGGCGTGGTAAAAACTACGTTAATCTCTTTATTACTGATGTCTTTTAAACTCGTTCGAATTTCCCTATCGCCTAATTGGACCAACATGTACGGTTCATTACCCCAAATATCTACGGGAAAATGGCTTGTTGCTAAAGAAATTTTCATACGGTACTCTCCACCTTTTTGCGCAGTAAATGTGATCCGTCCCGGGTAGGTCCGATACAGGTTACCAGAACGCGTTGCTCTGGTATGAATGTGAGTTGCAACAAGGAGAAAGTTTCTGGTTTTGTAACTACCATCAAATTCAAAAGTCAAACCTGGAATACGGGGTCTTTGAGGCGTAACTTTCCAGCTTTTGGATGCACGTATTTTTAGTTTTTGCTCCGGAAATTTTACCAATGGGATATCTGAAATTTTCTGACCTTTTTTCAGAGTTTTCTCCTGGATGGTTTTTAAAGACAGTGATTTATTAACAAGGTTGGCATTGACCAATTCCTTTTTTGCAGCCTTATTGTTTATTTTGTACTGTGACTGGCCTTGGAATACCATGACCAGGGTCATAAAGAATAGTATTTTTTTCATGATGTTTGATTTTATAGGTAAAATTTTTGATTGTTTGGGAAAGCCCGATTGGCTGCCCATTTATAGAATCTTTCCCCTATCCGCAAAGTCTTGCTTAATCTGACCTTGTCAACTTTGGCATTTTTAACGAGAATATACTTTGCGCCATAAAGCTGTGCCTTATGAACATTTCCGGTAACTATTATGGTTCCGGTTGCATCACGTCTTACCTTTCTCTTTAATTTGACCCTAAGTTCCAGTCTCTTTAATTTGACCCTAAGTTCCAGGGTTACTTTGCATCCGTTGAATGTGATATTTTTCGCCTCTTTGATTTCCAGTTTTTTCAAATTGGTGGCACCGACATCATATTGGGCTCCTGCAACTAATCCATTTATTTGCTCTAGAATCTTTGATTTGCTTGCGTTGCCGTAACTCTGTACGAAGTTGCAGTTTATCTGTGCCATTGAGCTTGTTGCCGTGAAAGCAACAACAGTCGTCTAATTTCTGTAATTGATTGTAAAATATTTGTTTTCATGATATATAGTTTTATTTTGGTTTCTATCTTTTGATCCAGATTAAACTAGGGTCAGATTTAGCAATTTCACTGTAGGAACATTTGCAATGTGCACGATTCTCTCTTTCATGTACTTCTGGTCCACTACTGGTTGATTTCGGTTTTTCTTCCCATCCGGGCAATACATAATATTCCTTTTTGGCATCGTCAAAACCAACGGCAACGATATAGTGGTCGGCTACTACTTTGGTGGCATCTACCCACTTTCCCTTAAGGCAAGGCGGCATTTCTTTGACTAAAAGAATTACAGGGCTGCCCTCCCTTAGTTCTTTTTTGAGACGTTGCCTTTTTTCGCTCCATCGTCTAATGCTCCACATCATATCCACTTTCAACTTTGGTTTGTTGTAAACTGATTTATTAGCTTCTTTTACAAAATGTTCAAGGGCATCTTTCATTTTCATTTTTCTCGTAGCACTTTGCTCTTGGTCGCCCCAAGCTTTGGTATCTGCCTTATCACGAAAATCAAGAATAGTTTGGGTAGGGTGGGCAGTCCCATTAAATCTATCAGAAGGGTTCATGATTTTATATCCATGTTCGGTTTGCCAGTAGCCCATGACCATTGCTGCAGCTACTGGGCCACACCCTTCGAGCACTTTGTTTTTTGGCGGCACGTATTCTTGGTCGATGGGTTTTACATATTTGATATAAGCCCTTTCACCAGCAGCAGTTGAGCCACTGACATGCTCAACCATCAATAAGAAAGCCACATCATTATAGCGTGGATCTTCAATCAAGTAAGTGTCTTTTTTGCCAAACCTAGAAATAAGGCCACGCCAGGTAATCTGAATTTTGCCTGACACCTCTTCGTCACGATTGCTTCCTACCCCTTTGTCGCTGTCATGGTCAAGTATCTGTAAATGATAGAGCTTGTTCTGTTCTATGCGAAAAGGCATTTTCCCGCCTGATAAAATGGGAATTCGCCCTCTTTTACAATCCTTAATTACATTTGATTTTCCTCCCTTTTTCCAATCCACAAATAATTGGGCATATAGATCGGGACCGTTGTTTTTGTCAAAATTTTTTCCGTTTCGACCATTCGGAAATTTGGTCACATGGATGGCCTTGATCAATATGCCATCTCCTGAAAAAGTGGTTTCATTGGTAGAGTTGGCACTTACATTTATTGAATTGATCAAAAATGCCAGAACTACCATTTTAATTGTTGTTCTCATGATTTCTTAATTTTATCGGTTATTATATTTTTATAAACTCCACGCGGCGGTTCTGGGCCTTGCCATCAGTGGTAGTATTGTCGGCCACAGGCTCGGTCTCGCCCTTGCCCTCGGCCCGCAGTCGGTTGGCATCGATGCCATAGACAGAGACCAGGGTGTTTTTCACGGCCTCTGCCCTTTTTTGGGACAGGGCCAAGTTGTTTTCATCGGAGCCATCGGCATCGGTGTGCCCCACAATTTTTAGGTTCATGCCGCTTTCTTGTTGCAGTACCTGCGAGATTTGGCGAATGACCCCCATCGATTGGGGCTGTAGGTTGGCAGAGCCTGAATCGAATAAGATGGCATTGGTGGAGATTTTACCTTCGGAGATGAGCTTTCTTCTTAGGTCTACCCCTCCCTCGGCCACCTTCAGGTTGGTTATGAGTACTTTTTCCTTGCCATCCTTAAAGCCGTTGGCACTGAACTTCAAGGTCTTCAAAATGGCCCCTGAGGGCACCAATCTGGGAACGTCGATGTACTTCACCTCGTTGACCCACAACCTGAATCGGTTGTTGTTCACAGCGATGGATATGTGCGGGTTGTTCAAGACCTCATCCCTTATATCGGCCTGTACGGTACTACGGATTTCCCTTTTGTCATTGATCCTGTTCTCGACCGTGATGCCTATTGGTGCATATTGACAGAAGGGGATCTCGACGAAGACGAAATTGTGGCCTTGGCCAAACTTAGGGTCATCGCTCAGGGTCACCCTCAATTGTGCCGTTGATGAGGTTTGCCCGTCAAGGCCCACCGCTGCGACATCGAACTCAATGGTATGGTCTTGGGGCAGGGGCGGCACATCGGGGACATAATAGAGGTGGAAACCGGATTTCAGTTCGAGCCATTTCTGGGGCGATTCTCCCAGGGTAACCACTTCGCCCCCGGCGTTGGTGTTCCATTTTGAGGGGAAATCACCTATAAAGTCATTTCCGAAATCATCAAAGAACAGTTGTTTATCGCCGGGCACAAAGTCGAACTTGCTGTAGACCTCAATATCGCCTTTGTTGGTCGTTTGCCCAAAATTTCCATCTTCTGGGTAAGCCTCTTCTTCATAATATTCTTCGTTTTCAACATCTTCCGATGAACTGTTATTATTTCTTTTCTTTCTCTTTCGGACTTTCTTGCCGGGCGCTTCGAGAATGGTGTCCATGACTTTTTCGGTTTCCTCGGCGGTCTTTTCCTCTACTTTTCTGTGTATGGTCTCCTCGGCAGCCCGTTCGGCCCTTTCTTTCAATTTTTTCAAAAATTGGCCATGTCCAGGATGAATCGATGCAAAAAAGGCAGCGAGTAAAATGGTATATATAGTTGAATCTTTCATGATTGTCAATTTTAGATTAAACAATCAGTTTTGTAAATGGCGAAGATGAATGAAACGGTCTCGTTGTTATGATCTTTTTCGGCCATCAACCAGTATCCGTTCTTCTTTTTAATAATTTTTACATCATAAATTAGATGATAATATTGGCTGTTTCGTATATCCAGTGTAACTGTCTTACCGTTTTTTTTCAGCCTTACCGTCGTTTGTACAGTTCTTTGGTGAGGAGTCTGTTTGATGCCTATTTCAAGCGGTAAGACAGATTTCAATTCGTTACCGCTCTTAAACAGACTTCCCAGCCCATATCGGGCTTCCTTGCCAAAAGAGGTGCGCTGTTGATTTCGTGCGTTCAACTGTAATGAAACCACGGCAATCTCGTAGCAGGTGCCATGATCAAGGTCATACATGATCTTATCGAACGCCGTAGGCAATTTTACAGGGAGGTTCACCTTGGGTTTTACCTTGGGTTGTGTAATCTGTGATCTGACGGTACCCATACCAAAGCCTAACAATAAAATTGCGATTCCGATAACTTTAAGTGTTTTCATGTTCACTGTTTTTTAAAGGTTGTTTTTTTGATTATTTTGTTTTTGTTCAAGATTTTGAGTACATAATTCCCTTTTTGTAAATGGTTAATGTTTAGATAAATCTCAAAACCGGAAACATTTTTAATTACCCCTTCATATCTTTTTTTATCCATTTTGGGGAATTGGCTTTATATAGAAAAGTTGGTTTTGACAGACAGTTGCCCATCATTGCAGAAGTAAAGCTAAAGGCAATACCAGTTATTGGATATAACGTATGTATCAAAGCCTATAAAATATGTAACATCGCTTTGAAACGTTTGTTTACAAGGGTTTAGGAGGCATTCTTTTTGCTGTATTCCGTTGGGGAGACACCATAAGCCTCCCTAAAGCATTTTGTGAAGTAAGAAGGGTCGTTGAAACCTACCTGAAATCCAATCTCCGAAACATTGGCATCGCTATTTTGCAACAGGGTCGCCGCAAGTTTTAATCGTTGCGAGCGCACAAATTCTGATGCCGAATGACCTGTCAACGCTTTCAGTTTTCGGTGCAGTTGCATACGGCTCATGCCCACGGCCTCGCTAAATTCTTGAATACTGAACGTCGACTCAGTGAGCTTTTGGTGGAGTACTTTTTGAACCCGCTCCAAAAAACGCTCATCGAGGTTGGTGATGGCAATGTCTTTGGGTTTTAAGATCACTTCTTGGCTGTAACGATTTCGAAGGGCCTTGCGCGATGTTATTAGGTTTTTGACACGGGTCTCGAGCATTCTGGTCTTGAAGGGCTTGGTGATATAGGCATCGGCGCCGGTCGAAAGCCCCTTGTACTGGTCTTCTTCGCCCGCTTTTGCCGTCAGCAAAATGATGGGGATGTGACTGGTGCGCTCATCGGTCTTTAGGGTTTCACACAGTCTAAGACCATTTACTTTGGGCATCATGATATCGGAGATGATTAGGTCGGGCACATGTTCCAGGGCTTTTTCGATGCCTTCTTGGCCATCGGCGGCCTCCAAGATCCGGTATGCACCCGTAAAGGTGTTTCTCAACAGTTGCCGTACCTCGGCATTGTCTTCGACCAAGAGAAGTATGTCCCTGTCGTCGTCTTCGTTGATATCATTCGATGCTTCGATGGGTATTGAAAACGCAGTAGGAATGGAGGGTGCAACATACGCTTCGTCAAAAGATTGTTCTGCAAACTCATCTTTTTTGAAAGCCGATTTGGCGATGGGAAGCACAATCTCAAATTGTAGAGTGCCCTCTGATGTTTGATCAACTTTGATTGAACCATGGTTAACACCCACCAATTCTTTGACCAGTGAGAGCCCGATGCCCACTCCTTCGGCATGGGCGTTGGCCTGGTAAAAGCGGTCGAACAGTTTTTCAAGGGTTTCTGGATTTATCGAGCTGGCCGTGTTCTCGACCAAAATAACGGCCTTATCATTTTCTCTCTTGGCTTTCAACGAAACACTTCCTCCTTTATCGGTATACTTCATGGCGTTGGATAGCAGGTTGGCCATAATTTTTTCGACCACATCTTTATCGAACCAAGCCTCTTGAAGGCCTTCGACATCGATTTTATAAGCGATGTCTTGCTGTTTTGCGGTGAATTGAAACGATTCGCCCAAGGCATGGATCAGGTTGCCCAGATTGCCCTTTGCCACCCTCAGTTGGTATTTGCCCGTCTCCAGTTTTGAAAGGTCCAACAACTGATCTACCAGGCTAAGCAGCCGTTGGGAATTACGCTGGATCATTTCAAAATCCTTACGGTCGGCCATTGACAATTTGCCAGATTGGAGTTTTTGTTCGATAGGTCCTGAAATCAAGGTCAACGGTGTTCTGAACTCATGGGAAATATTGGCAAAGAACCTTGATTTCAATTGGTCAAGCTCTTCTAGCTTTTTGGCGGTTTTTTGGCGGTTTTTAAAAAGAATAAACAGAAAAATTCCGACCAAAGTAACAATGCCAATACCAATCAATAACAATTTTTGTTGATTGTTTTTTTGTTGCTCAATAAGCTCTTTTTCAGAATTCAACAGTGCAATTTCTTGTTCTTTTTTCTCAGTTTGATATTTTGTTTCAAGCTCATGGATATTTTTTACATTTTCAACTTTTATGATACTATCTTCTAAGGATTGAAACGCTTGAAGGTACTCATAGGCGCTCTTATAATCTTTTATTTCTGAATATGAAGTCGCTAAATCTTTGAAGATTTGCGATTTGTTATATGTGATGTTCATGCCATCATATATTTTTAAAGCCTTTTTTAAGTGTGTAATGGCTTTGTCTGGATTGCCTTGATTTTTTTCAACCTTGGCCAAACCTATTAAACCGCTGGCAATAAGAATTTTATTGTTTGATCTTTCTGCCGTTTCAAGAGAATTTTCGTAGTATTTTCTGGCGTTACGATAATCTTGAAGCTTGAGATATGAGGCCCCGATCAATCCTGAAATTTCACTAACTTCGGTTAAATTGCCCGCGTTTGAATAATAATCCAATATTGGAATCAATGAATCAATGCTTTTTTGAAAATGGCCTTTGTTGAAGTCTAGTTTGGCCATATTGTAGCCTATGTACATCACTCCTTCAGTCCTGTCCATAAGCCTATATGATTCTTTACTCTTTAAAAAGTAAGTTTTTGCCTTATCGAAATTTTCAAGCTCCATGTAGATTTGCCCGATGTTAGCCAACGAGGCGGCCAAGGCTGGTTCTTTTCGCTCATGGTGTTGAAAAATGGAATCGACTTTTAGGTAATTCGCTAGCGCATTGTCAAAGTCATTTTTGTAGTAATAGGTGTTGCCCAATCGATAATAAGAGTAGTAAAGGCCTTCCCAATCATTAC
This sequence comes from Flagellimonas lutaonensis, assembly GCF_000963865.1. NCBI lineage: Bacteria > Pseudomonadati > Bacteroidota > Flavobacteriia > Flavobacteriales > Flavobacteriaceae > Flagellimonas > Flagellimonas lutaonensis. The sequence continues at coordinate 887,851 of NZ_CP011071.1, read as the reverse complement.
TGCGTTTTGCAATTTCAAGGGCTTTATAGGTCAGTCTTTTTGCTTCATCGTAATTTCCCAAATTTGATTGGGCCATGGCCAATCTTACATAGCATGTGCTGATCTTGCCGTCATCTTCTAGTTTCTCGGCAAATTTTAGGGCATTGTTCATCGAAGCTATGACACTATCTAAATTTGATTGGGCCCAATAAAAAGTTGATTTGTACAAAAAGCCTTTGTACATACCCCAATCAAAGTTTTTTTCTCGGGATAGTGAAAGCATTTGTAAATAATATTTTCGTGACGAATCTGGCTCTTTATAAAGATAATTGTCAAAAAGACGTTCGAGCACTTTTATTTTTACGGTATCATTGTCCGTTTGAGAATATACGGATTGTAAGGAGTCTATATTGTAAGTGTCTTGCCCTAAGATTGAAAAGGGCAAGAAAGATAGTAAAACAACTATTAAGCACTGCCTCATATCGTCTGATAAAAAGTGTACGACAGGCGTAAAACCTTAAGGTACTATAGTGTTATCTCAATTTGATAAAGCGGTCAACTCACTTCTACTTATCAGCTTCCCTTTTTTGTTATATGTTTCTTGTTTTACCATTCCTACACCTTTGGAGAACCATGTTCGGGATGGAAATGTTTGGTTGGCCATCATCATTTTTGATTTTGTTTCACTATAGATAACCACGCATGGAAACGTTCCAGCCGGGGTAGTTATCGTTTCCTCTTTTTCTACTTTTCTATTTACGGTCTCCACATTCATGTTCATATTCATGCCGCCCATTTTCATCTTCATTTCTATGTTGGCATCGGGCAACTCTTGCCCTACCGAAAGATTGTTGGGCAGTACGATATCAGTGCCAGACATATCGACCTCTACATCACCGAATTGGCTCATCATCTGCTCGTTCATCAGTGATTTAAAATCGATTTTGACGACGTCACCTTCGCATTTAATTCCGTATTCCGAATCATAGGTATTCCCTTTCTTATCGGTCATTTGCATGGTCATGGTCGCCGAGACAACACTGTCATTTCCCTCTACATCCTTTACGGTGTAGGTAAATGTGCCATCTTCTTTGCCTTTTTTGTTAAAACTGGTGTATTGCATGGTTGCCCCTTCTACCATTGGGTAGTATTGACTACATACAGATTGCCCAATTACAAGTGGCGAAATAAGAAGTGAAAGCAGAATGGAAGTAATCAGTTTTTTCATTGGTATAAATTATTGTTTTATAAATTCAACTCTTCTGTTCTGTGCCTTTCCGTCGGGGCTGTTATTATCGGCAATGGGTTCGCTTTCGCCTTTACCTTCGGTTGTGAGCCTATCGGCCGAAATACCATAAACTGAGACCAGGGCATTTTTGACAGCCTCGGCCCGTTTTTGGGAAAGGGCCAAATTGTTTTCATCGGAGCCATCGGCATCGGTGTGCCCCACAATCTTTAGATTCATACCACTTTCTTGTTGCAGTACCTGTGAAATTTGGCGAATGACCCCCATCGATTGGGGCTGTAGGTTGGCAGAGCCTGAATCGAATAAGATGGCATTGGTCGACACCTTACCTTCAGAAATCAATTTGCGACGCAGATCAACCCCACCTTCGGCTACTTTCAGATTGGTTATAAAGACTTTTTCTTTTCCATCTCTAAAATTATTGGCATGAAATTTTAATGTGTGCAAAACAGTACCGGTTGGAACTAATCTGGGCACATCAATATATTTAGTTTCGTTCACCCAAAGCCTGAACCGTTGTTTGTTGACTGCAATCGATATGTGTGCTTTGTCAAGGATTTCATTGCGTATATCGGCTTTAACCGTACTTCTAACAAGTCTTTTATTGTTTATTCTATTTTCGATGGTAATACCTACAGGGGTGTATTGGCACAAAGGAATATGGGCCTGTACGAAGTTTGCACCTTCCTTAAAGTTGCCGTCATCACTTAAATCCACCCTTACGTGTGCTGTTGAAGAAGCTCTTTCAAGACCTAGGCCCGTGACATCGAATTCTATAGTATATTCTTCCGGTAGTTCGGGTACGTCTGGTATGTAATAAATATTGTAACCCGATTTCAACTCCAACCATTTTTGGGGAGAATCACCCAAGGTAACTACTTCACCCCCTGCATTGGTATTCCACTTCGAGGGGAAATCACCTATAAAGTCATTTCCGAAATCATCAAAGAATATTTGTTTATCGCCGGGCACAAAGTCAAATTTGCTATAGACCTGGATTGTTTTTGGGCCACTTGTATTTGCTCCGCCAGGGCCACCTTGGTTACTGGGGTTGTTTCCCATATTGCCCTGTTGCCCACCTGTCTGATTGGGCGGGGTGGGTGTGTTCGGTGGAGCTTGCTTCCCCTTTTTGCCCGGCTCCAATATGCTGTCAAGAGCTTGGTCGGTCTTTTCAGAGGTCTCTTTTTCAACCCTGCGTTCAATGGTGCGTTCCGCGGCCTTCTCGGCACGTTTGCCAAGTTTTTTCAAAAATTGGGCGTTGCCATTGGCAGGAAAAACGAATAGCATGAGCAGCCCCAGCCCAAGACTGCCCTTAAATAGTGATTTCATCTTCTTTAGTGTTTGGATATGAGTTTCTTAAGTTACGAAAAAGTATCTTTCGAAAAATAAGCAAACAGCTGTATTAACACACCTAGACTTGTATGGTTGGACTAAAAAGATGTGTGAAGCGCACTTAATTCAGATTGTAGACGATAAGCGAATTTTCTTGATTTTTTGCAACCAATTCGAGCTTCCGGTCGTTGTCGATATCGGCCAAATCAATAGGCGAGCTGCCAAACACCGGGAAATTTGCCATTGGCCTTGCCTGACTATCAAAAAGATAGATTTTCTGGCTCTGAAGGTCGGTAATGCTGACGTATATTTTGTCATAGATATAGAAAATCTTGGGGGCGGTGTAGACCCCAAGCTCGAGCGCTACTTTTTTTCCCTTGATGCTCAATTCGTTGTCGTTCATCAATGCCAATGTCTTGCTTGTGGCGAACATGCCGTGATCTGCGCTCAAGTTAAAGTTGGTAGTGGTCAGCTTGCCGTTGCTTGCCACTTGGTACAGGATACCCTTTTTGTCGGTTACCGAAAACTTATTCTTGTATAGAAATACCTTGTTGTTTGAAAAGTCGATTTTTTGCGACACCTTGATTCTGTCTTGACCGGCGCGGTGCCGGATCTTCAATTGTCCGTTTTCCAACTGGAATACGAGATAGTCTTTTTTGCCAATTCTAAAGTGCTTTGGCGGAGCAATTACAGGACTCTCGGTTTCGGTATACTTGAACCCGTTTACAATATCACCCTTTCGATTGTACATATACACCTTGGTGCCTTGCGTCACCACAAAGCGATAGTCTTTTCGCCCATCATAATCAAAAACAGCCAGACCGTTCAAATTACCACCCTCGTAGGTTTTGTTGAATGGCTCCACTATTTCACCGTTTCTATCCAAAATCAAAAACTGGTTATTGGTGGTAAAGGCCAATTGCAGCTTTCCGTTCCTGTATAGATCTACCTGGTGAATGCGGCCTTGCACCCTTCCTTCAAGCTGTTTTTTCCACAATACCTTTCCATCGGTCGATATAAGATAAAGGAAGTTGTCTTGGTCTTGTACCACTATTTCTTGCTTGTTGGTGCGATGGTTTTTTACGAACTGTGGGTCGGTGGCCAAATCAGTATCTAACTGAAGGGTAAAGAGCGGTGATACACTATTGGCGGTTTTGGCCTTTTCAATTTTTGCGATAAAGAAATTCGTATGGAAGAAATCGTCATCAGCAACCAACTGTGCGGCAAAACTATATTCGTCAAGTTTGGCATTTTTTAAATCCTTGGCCAAGGCAGCCTCAAATTCTTCGGTTAGAAATTCCTCAATGCCCGTACCGGTAGAAACAAAAAGCATACTCGATTCGTTTGCAAGGTATTGAAGGGCAGTTTTGTACGTAGTGCTCTTGTCAAAAGACGCGCCACTGGCATAATTGCTGATAAGGGTTTGGATGGTTTCAATATCTTGTCCGAAAACGAAGGCGTTTTCAATGACCGTGCAAAATTGGGCCTCGAAATTGTTGACCAAGGGATTGAAGGCCTCGGAGAGCCAATTTGTACTGCCAAGCTGTATGATTTCCCTTCCTTGGTAATCAGCGGTTCCTACCTTGTTCGAATTGATAAAGCCAGAAAGGTTTTCTGTACCAAAGGTATTGAGCACCACGGCTTTTTTTGAGGGCATGAAGACTACCCCTATCTCTTCAACAGCATTGAACAGGGTGTCGAGCGAATGTGTTCTGTCCAAATAGTCATTCTGGTTCGTGGCAAACCGGGCATAATCATTGAAGGTAAAAGAAAGAATGGCATTTGCAGTCAATGGTGCAATGGCCGCTGTCCGGTTTGACAGTGGCGTGGTGCCCTGAAACAAATTCACCCAATTTGGCAGGCTATCGCTGGCCATGGTGACTCCCCTGAGCCCCAAGAAATCTTGGCTGGCCTCCAGGTCAAGATAGGCGTGATCGGCAAAACGTTGTACGTTCTCAACATCTTTGTTCTTGAGCTGCGAAACGATCAAAGGGGCTACTTCGGAAAGATTGAAAAAGAAATTGGCTGTTTTGTTCTTGTCGGCATTCGTGTAAAGCTTTACCAACTGCTTGGGCAACTGGCTTTTGCCCTTTAACCTGACGATGTTCTCAATTAAAAGTTGTGAGGAACTTACAATGGTTTTACCATCTTGTTCCAGCATAAAGAAATTGCTATCGCCTACAGCGTAATGCTTAATTGTGGCCCCTTCATATTGCAGGGTTTCTATGGTTTTATCGCCAATATCATCTAGATTGAAATTGATGGCTCCCTGGTTTGTAGCCAAAATAAATTCGAAACGCTCTTTGCCCACTTCATAAAAAGATAGCAAGGCTTCAGGGCCAATGTTGAGGTAGTCGAGACCGCCGCAGGTATTCGAGATGGCGTTGTACAGCCCCGTGGATTTGATTGCCGATAGGAAAGTTTGGTTTTTCAGCTGGCTTTTAAATCCTGTAAAGTCGTTGATTTTAATCAGCAACGCTGCATTTGGCGGTAGATGCCCGAGTAATGGATCAGACGCTTTTTTTTCTGGAGAACATGATCCTACTACGATTAAAATGGTGATAAGAAGTGCTCTCAGCCTCATCATAAAAGTTTAGCACAAATGTAGCGGTTTAGACATCAAGTTTCAATTGGGTGGGTAGCTGTTTGAAACTTTTTCGGTGATATTTTGTCAACCCATATTTTTTAATGGCCTCACGATGTTCTTTTGTAGGGTAGCCTTTGTTTTGGGCCCAATTGTACATGGGGTACTCTTCATGCAATTGTCGCATGTAGGCGTCCCGATAGGTTTTCGCCAAAACAGAGGCACCGGCGATACTCAGGTATTTTCCATCGCCCTTTATGATACATTCGAACGGGATATTGCCATAGGGCTTGAACCGGTTGCCATCCACGATAATAAACTTGACGGGGCAATCCAATTGGTCCAATGCCCGGTGCATGGCCCTGATGGAGGCGTTCAAGATGTTGATTTCGTCAATCTCATCAGGAAAAACGTGGCTTACCCCAAAAGACGGGGCCTGTTCTTCCAAAATTGGGCGCAACAACTCACGTTTGTGTTCGGTCAACTGTTTTGAATCTGTAAGGAAAGAATTTTTAAAGTCGGGAGGCAATACAATGGCCGCGGCGGTTACCGGCCCTGCCAAGCAACCACGGCCGGCCTCGTCGGTGCCGGCTTCTTCCAAAAATCGATAAAAACGCTTTAATCCACCCAACTCTGTTAATTGACCTTAAACTCAAAAACCTCAGAAGTGGAAGAGTTGCCCTTGCTATCGGTTGTCTTTACCTTCCAATAATAAGTGGTTCCTGAAGTCACTGGCACATCGGGCAAATTGGTTTCTGCCGTTGTGCCCAATGAGGTGGTGGGATCTTGCTCAATACCTCCGTTGAGGAAGATTTCATACTCGGCAATATCATCGTCCACATCACTGGCACTCCACTCCAAGGTTACCGAACTTGCGGCGTCAATATTGGCACCCCTTTCAGGATTTACCGCTTCGGCCGGAAAGGGAGCATAGTTTTCAATGCCCGCCCCCTCATTGTAAAACCGGAAGGTAGCGCTGGTGGCTGTCTCGGTGGTTCCCTGTGCCCTGGAAATAACAAACCACTCGTAGGGTACGCCACGGTCAATTTTGATATCTGTCTCGGTAGTGGTCGAATTGGCGAAGAACGAAGAGCCGCTATTTAAATTGGTTACGGTAACCGAATAACTATCAGTGTTCTGGGCGGCATTCCACTCAAAAGTTACGGTGCTCTTTGTATCGTCGTTCGGGTCAATAACGCCCGTATTGCATTCCGTATCATCTTCAGGAAATACCAATGATGCCGATGATGGTGCAGGAATCGGAGGCGGGTCGTCATCGCCGCCCGAAATAGGGGGCGCGTCGTCGCCAGAGCCGCCACTGCTGCAGGCTGCTAAAAATAAAAGATAAAAAAGGGTCAATACTGAAAATCTATTTAGTCTCATTTCTTTAAAATTTTAAAGTTCAACAACGACCTTTCCGTTTTGATGTTCAATAAATAAACACCTTTTGCCAAACCTGACACATTCATGTTTATGTAGCCACTGTCGGGCTGCATCTTCTTTTTGAAAACACTTTTTCCATTGAGGTTGTACAGCGCTGTCTCCACGTTGTTGAATTCGTTTGATCCCAGATAGACATTAAGGGTTCCGTTTTGAACCGGATTGGGATAAATAAACACTTTCGAGCTTAAAATTATGGTCTCTTCATAGGTGCCTTGGCAATCTTTGTCGGTTCTCACGGTCAATACATTTTCGACCTTCTTCAGCGGCAAGGTAATCTCACTTTGTGAGGTGGAGAACAGTTCATTGTTGAGCTCGATAAAGTACTCTTTGCCTCCCGATAGATTTAGGGTCACTTCATTCTTTAGCGAACTGACCTTGGAACCTACATTAAGCGCTTCTGGTTCTGAAACCGAAATGTCAAAGCAGCGATGGTATCCTTGCGGATTGTCCAAAACAGCGCAAACTTGATAGTCGCCAGCCGCGAGGTTTTCAAAGGTATGCGCAATGTTAAACGGAATCATTTCAACAAGCCCCTCGCTATCATAAAGTTCGGCAGAATAGCTGCCCTCTTCCGAAGCGGTTAGGGTTACACTACCGTTGTTGTTCGAAATACATGATTCGGCCGTGACCAAAACTGTAAAGAAGTCACTCGGCAACGAGAACGTTTCGCAGCCATCGACATCGACCACGGCGCCATCAGGTGTGTCTGGGCAAAGGTCGTTGGCGTTTGGAACCCCATCGTTGTCCAGGTCATCGTCGCAAACATCACCAATGCCGTCTCCATCGCCATCAGCTTGGTCTGCATTGGCAACAAATGGACAATTATCCAACGCATCCAACACCCCATCGTTGTCATCGTCTTCATCACAAACATCACCAATGCCATCGTTATCGGCATCGGCCTGATCTGCATTGGCCACCAAGGGGCAGTTGTCATCAACATCCAACACCCCGTCATTGTCATCGTCGTCGTCGTCTTGAAAGCCCTCAACCACAAAATCGTCGATGATGACTCCTTCTTGGTTTACTGATTGGTCGGCAACAAAAACAATGGCGAATTGGATGTTGGTCTCGCCGGTGAGATCGGTTTCGCCCCTTGCCGCATTTGCCAAGAAATCATAGGTGTATTTGGTCATGGTTGCATTGGTGCCGGTCCATTGAGCGCCTGGACAATTGAAACAGTCCGTATTGCCCGATGACTCTCTGGTTCGGTTGCTATTGTACCAATTTGGTTGGCTTCCCAACTCCCCAAGCACCTCGGAGGTCTCAAAATTATCGGTAGAGTAGACCACATACACGATGTCCCAGTCTTGTTCTAGGTCGAATGCCATTTGAAAACTCAGTTTGGGGGCCAATATGGTAGAAAGGTCGTAGCATCCACTGTAGATTACACCTACTGTTTGGTCTGGGTGGTTGCCATCAAGGTTAGTGCCCAGTACTTGGGTGCCGGAACTAGCGGTATTCAATAGTGTGCCAGTGGGCACCCCTCTTTCCCAAACACCTCCAGAAACGGCGGGTGAGCCACCCACCAGGTCATACGTAAAGAGAGAAGTGGCTTCAGTCTCAAAGTCGAACACTTGGTCACCATTTGCAAACGAATTGGCAATGAACAATGTGGTTTTTTTTGTGTTGTTGTCATCAAAGGCATCATTGGCAATAGAGACAGTTACAGTTAGAATAGAACTTTGACCCACTGCCGGTGTGAGGGTGGGCAAACTAAAGGTCTCGGTAGCTCCACTATCAATGGTGCCATTGAATGTGAATGTTTGATTACCTCCCTCGTTTAGCCTGTAGGTGACATCGACCTGTGAAATGGCATTTAAACCTTTGTTTTCCACCGTAATCTGTGGGGTTATTTCAGCGCAGGTTACTGTGCCCGAAACGGCCTCTATAGAAACCAGTTTTATATCATCTGCCGGCAGCTGCACTGGTATAGGTGTTTGCCATGCCCCTCGGCCGTAGGTGCTCGCCACCAACATCTCATCGTCTGGGCTGATTTCAAGATCGCTGATGGCCGTATTGGGCAGATTGGTAGAGTATTGTTCCCATTCTGTCAAGGAATCATCAAGCCGATAAACGCCAAGACTTGTGCCCACAAAAATGGGATTGTTGTCATTTCTTGGCTGATGTACAATGGCAAAATAGGCTTGGTCTGTTGGTAGGTCAAACGTAATATTCTCGGTAGAGACCAATGTGTTGCCATCTACTGTAATACGGTAAACCGCTCTATTTTGGGGCTGTTGACTTTGTGATCGGCCAACTCTGGCCGAGGTGGTCACATAGACGATGTTACTATTGTTGTTGTTAATGGCTATATCTGAAATCTGTGTACCCAAGGTGTCAATGGCCACAAAGTTTTCACCACGGTCACCACTGCGGTACAGCACGTCATTTTCTGCGGCGTACATGATGTTGGGGTCATTGGGGTCAATTTCAAGGTCATCAATATTGTTGCCATTGAAAAAATCTGATACCCTTTCCCATTCACTTCCCGTTAATCTGAAAACAGCGGTGTACGCTGCATAAACGGTGCCCTCGCCATCAACGGCCAAGGGGGTGATCCAATTGCCGGAAATCGGGCCAGACCCAGTGTCAGGGGAAGCGATTGTGCCAACCGTCTGGCCAAGGTCGGTAGTTATGTACAAGGGGTTGCCAAATTGAAGGAATCCGTAAGCAATATTACTATTAGATGGGTCTATTTCGTAGTCCATGCCATCCCCTCCGGTATACACATTCCATTCGTTATTGTTGTAGACAAACCCTGAGTTGTCTTGTGTGCCCCCAACAATTTTGCTGGCATCGTTCTTGGCGATACCAATACGGTAAAATTGGGTAACGGCCAAACCATCGGACTTATCGGTAAAGCTGCCGCCGCCATCTTCCGATACGAAGAGGCCCCCATCGCTGCCACAGAAAAGCTTGCCATCAAAAAACTTCAAAGTGTGAATGTCGGCATGGGTATAGGCACTGTTGTTTGTGCTCCAATTGTTTACTTTGGAGAACGAATCGCCCCCGTCTGTACTTTTCCAAATATTTAGGCATCCAGTGTATACTTCATCTGCATTTGTGGGTGAGACCTCTATTGCCAAATCGAACCAAGCTTGGTTCGATTCAAAAATGTCTTCTGTATTTCCCGTTTGGGTAAAGGTAGCCCCACTATCGGTAGATTTGAACAGTCCCAAGAAAGCTGAGCTTCTTGCCGTAACGTCAGCTACCAACACATACACCACGGCAGGGTCGTCGGGTGAAACTCCCAAAACCATTCGCCCCCCATTGGTGGGCAAAACACTTGTTATTTCTTCGAAGGTGTTGCCTCCATCGGTAGACCTAAAATAAGAATTGGAATCAACCGCGTAGATAGTATTTGGGTCTCCCGGTTTCAATTTAAAATCGGTGATATTGCCGGTCAACTTCACTTCCCAAGTAGCCCCCGCATCTTCTGATTTTTGAAGACCATCGGTAGTGCCTACCCAAACAACGTTTGAATCGGTTGGGTCGATTACAATTTCGTTCATAGTGTCAAACTCATCTTGGGTATCGGGACTAAGGCCCGTTTCGTTCCAAGTTAACCCGCCATCGATAGATTTAAAGACCCCCGCGCTGTATGAGTCTGAGGCGTCATCATCGCCCGTTGCAATGTAGATGATGTTTGAGTCGTTCGGGTCAATGGCTATACCGGAAACCCCTATTTGTGGAAACTGGTCAAAAATATTTGTCCACGTATCACCGGCGTCCGTAGATTTCCAAATGCCGCCTGCTGGGGCACCGGCATACCAAATGTCGGCGTTGTTGGGATCTACCGCGATGGCATTTATTCGTCCAATACCGGGCAGTGAGCCCCCCAACTCATTGCTGACCACTGGTCCCAGAGGGGTCCAGTTGCTCGTGGGGTTCACAGGGCCCTTTGCGGTTTGTTTGTTTTTGTAGGCTTGCCAAAGCTCTTTTGAAGTGGGCAAAGTACCGTCGGCCTTTACGAAGTGCTGCCAATAATTGCGCCACCGCATAAAAGGTTTGTAACCACTGCCCTTGGCATTTTTGTCTTTAGCTTTCCAATACGTGTCAAAGACCTCCGTAATCTCATAGAAGGTATAGGTGTCACCGCTATTGTCAGTTGCGCCTTTTGAAAGAGAGGTGTTTGGGTTGGTTCTTTTCAGTTCTTTCATCCAGGGAGCGTTCTTATTGAACTGGGCGTACGAACAAGACACGGCCACCAAGAAGAGGAGGGGTAATTTTCTTTTCATAACAATTAATCGCATTAGCTATCAACGGCTCAAAATATGGATTTTTTTTAGTACGCTTAACAGTTTTTAACATTTTTTCGGCCAGCGGAGCCATTTCGTCCGGCATCTTTTGTCGATGCCAAAACTTTCACATTTGTTTAGCAACAAAAAAAACTAACTTTGCCTTGCAAGTTGGGCGCATGATAAGACCATTCATCATTCTTTTGTTTTTCTTCGGATTGCCATCGCTCTATTCGCAGGTAGATTCTCTGCCACCCCTTCAAAAAAGGAAAGACTCGGCAACGGTTTTTGGCAAAAAAAAGAAGCAGGCGAAGAAAAAGGGTAGGGCAATTACCATAAAAGATTACCTTATCATTTCGCATGACAGTGATACTACCTATGTAGATACCACCCTTACCATACAAAAAGAGTATAAGTACAACTTTCTGAGAAGTGATGATTTCGAGTTGATGCCCTTTGCAAACCTGGGGCAACCCTACAACAAACTGGGCCATAATGCAAGAAGTGCGTACATATACCCTAGAATTGGAGCAACTGCCAAGCATTTCAACTATATGGAGGCTGAAGATGTGCAGTACTATCATGTGCCAACGCCCATGACCGAGCTTTTCTTTAAGACCACTTTGGAGCAGGGCCAGCTTCTTGATGCCTTGCTGACTTTGAACACATCGGAGCGGTTTAACCTTTCGGTATTCCATAGGGGCTTTAGGTCGCTTGGAAAATATCAGTTCGAACAAGCCCAATCGAGTAATTTTGTGGCAACGGCCAACTACAGATCTAAAAATGGAAGATATTGGGCAAGGGGGCACATTGCAGCACAGAATTTGGAGACCGAAGAAAATGGCGGTATAGAAGATAGGGAGCAATTTGAATCGGGAGCAGAAGAGTTTACCGATCGCTCCCGAATTGATGTGCAGTTTTCAAGAGCCAACAATACCTTGGCCAACAACCGCGTGCTGGGCAAGCGATATTTTCTAGACCATCAATATAAACTGCTAGGCGCCAAAAAAGATTCGTTGAACCCCAAAAGCTCTCTTTCGTTCGGCCATACGTTCAGCTACGAGACCAAGTTTTACCAATTCTTGCAAGACGGGCAGAGCGGTGTCTTCGGTTCAGAGCCCTTTGTTGTGCCCATAGATGATAAGGCCTCGCTGAAGACTATGTTCAACCAGGTGTCCGGCACCTTTTCAAACAAAACGCTGGGTACCATATCGGCGAATGTTCGCCTTTTTAACTATGACTACTTTTTCAGAAGTATACTTATTGATGATGAAGGCCGCATTGATAATCGCTTACATGGTGAAGAGCTCAATTTTGGTGGAAGCTACAAGAACACGTTGGGTGGTTTTTCGTTGAGCGGAGATTTTTCGTTGAATGTCTCGGGCAAGTTGTCGGGCAATGTGATCAATGGGCGAGCAGCCTACCAGATAAATGAAAACAATAGGGTCTATGCAGCCATCCACGCCTCCTCCAGAATGCCCAATTTCAATTTGCTGCTGTATCAGAGCAATTATAGAAATTTCAACTGGCAGAATACAACTAGTTTCGAGAAGCAAGAAATAAAGGGAGTCACCTTTGGATGGGACTCGAAATTTTTAGGGTCGCTAACAGCGAGTTATGATGCGATTGACAATTATACTTATTTCAGGTCAGAGGCCAACGCAGAAGATATTGCGAACGGCCTTGAACGGGCACTGGTGAAACCGGCCCAGAACAATCAAACGATTAATTATTTAAAGGTTAGGTATTCCAAAGAGTTTAAATGGAGGCGCTGGGCGTTGATGAATACCGTCATGTATCAAGAGGTCTCTCAAGATATGAACGTGCTGAACCTGCCCCAGTTGGTAACCAGAAATACGCTTTATTTTTCGAAAGACGTGTTCAAAAAGGCCATGTTTCTTCAGACCGGGGTTACGTTTAAATATTTCACTTCATATACCATGGATGCGTACCATCCTCTATTGGGTGAGTTCTATGTTCAGGAACGCGAAGAATTTGGCGGTTATCCCATGCTCGATTTCTTTATCAACGCCAAGGTGCGCCAGACCCGTATTTATCTAAAGGCAGAGCACTTGAATACTGTTTGGGGCAGTGAGTATAATTATTACGCCGCCCCTGATTATCCATACCGTGATTTCGTTATCCGTTTTGGGTTGGTCTGGAACTTCTTTTCCTAATTTTTTCCCAAAGGATTTTTGTAATCGTTTGGAAAATAAATCCTTAATAAAAAAGGTGAAAAAATTGTGCTGTTTTATTGCGCAAGTATTTGTGGGATTAAAATAACGTGATTATATTTGCACCCGCTTTGCTTGATGGCAGGGCATTTTTTTCCGGTCAGTTGTCCGTTTTTCGGGCGTTTTTTTTTGAGAGGGCCGGGTCTTTTGTTTTGTGAAGTTCATATACATATTGGGAATAATGACAGCGTAAACAGAGAGAGAACCATTTTGATCGCCGGGTGCGGCCTTTGTTGGGGGATCAGTTTAAGATTTCCACGATGAAGAGTTTGATCCTGGCTCAGGATGAACGCTAGCGGCAGGCCTAACACATGCAAGTCGAGGGGTAACAGGGAGAAGCTTGCTTTTCCGCTGACGACCGGCGCACGGGTGCGGAACGCGTATGGAACCTGCCCCTGTCAGGGGAATAGCCCGGGGAAACCCGGATTAATGCCCCATGGCATCCCGTCACCGCATGGTGTCGGGATTAAAGATTTATCGGACAGGGATGGCCATGCGTACCATTAGCTTGTTGGTGGGGTAACGGCCCACCAAGGCAGCGATGGTTAGGGGCCCTGAGAGGGGGATCCCCCACACTGGTACTGAGACACGGACCAGACTCCTACGGGAGGCAGCAGTGAGGAATATTGGACAATGGCCGGAAGGTTGATCCAGCCATGCCGCGTGCAGGATGACGGCCCTATGGGTTGTAAACTGCTTTTTTACGGGAAGAAACCCACCTACGTGTAGGTGGCTGACGGTACCGTACGAATAAGGACCGGCTAACTCCGTGCCAGCAGCCGCGGTAATACGGAGGGTCCGAGCGTTATCCGGAATCATTGGGTTTAAAGGGTCCGTAGGCGGGCCTGTAAGTCAGGGGTGAAAGGCCACGGCTCAACCGTGGGACTGCCCTTGATACTGCAGGTCTTGAGTCATGGTGGGGTTGCCGGAACATGTGGTGTAGCGGTGAAATGCATAGATATCACATAGAACACCGATCGCGAAGGCAGGTGGCCAACCATGTACTGACGCTGATGGACGAAAGCGTGGGTAGCGAACGGGATTAGATACCCCGGTAGTCCACGCCGTAAACGATGGACACTAGCTGTGGGGCCTTAGGGCTCCGTGGCCAAGCGAAAGTGATAAGTGTCCCACCTGGGGAGTACGTTCGCAAGAATGAAACTCAAAGGAATTGACGGGGGCCCGCACAAGCGGTGGAGCATGTGGTTTAATTCGATGATACGCGAGGAACCTTACCAGGGCTTAAATGCAGTCTGCATAAGCTAGAGATAGCTTTTTCTTCGGACCGATTGCAAGGTGCTGCATGGTTGTCGTCAGCTCGTGCCGTGAGGTGTCAGGTTAAGTCCTATAACGAGCGCAACCCCTGCCGTTAGTTGCCAGCATGTAAAGATGGGGACTCTAACGGGACTGCCGGTGCAAACCGCGAGGAAGGTGGGGATGACGTCAAATCATCACGGCCCTTACGTCCTGGGCCACACACGTGCTACAATGGCCGGCACAGAGGGAAGCCACCCCGTGAGGGGGCGCGGATCTTGAAAACCGGTCACAGTTCGGATCGGGGCCTGCAACTCGGCCCCGTGAAGCTGGAATCGCTAGTAATCGCGCATCAGCCATGGCGCGGTGAATACGTTCCCGGGCCTTGTACACACCGCCCGTCAAGCCATGGAAGCCGGGAGTGCCTGAAGTCCGTCGCCGCAAGGAGCGGCCTAGGGCAAGACCGGTAACTAGGGCTAAGTCGTAACAAGGTAGCCGTACCGGAAGGTGCGGCTGGAACACCTCCTTTCTAGAGAGACGTCCCCTTTTCGGGGGCCGTTGCCCGCGACGGGGTTCTTTCCCTGTGCGCTGTCACCCATATGTTTTTTTTGATATAGCAGTCTCGTAGCTCAGCTGGTTAGAGCGCTACACTGATAATGTAGAGGTCGGCAGTTCGAGCCTGCCCGAGACTACCAGGTCGAGGAAGGGCGAGAAGTTCATGCTGAGCGTAGCCGAAGTGAGCCTGCCCGGGACTACCAGGTCGAGGAAGGGCGAGAAGTTTGTGCCGAGCGCGGTCGAGGTGAGCCTGTCAGGGACTACGGCGCGGCGCGGCTGCGAGTTGAAGGTTAAAGGTGGAAAGTCAAAGGTCCGCCTATGGTTTTTGAAGTTCTTAAAGAAATATTGGATAGGGAAATTCTAGAGGTTGGGTCATCGGTAACGGTGCGCCGTTTTTTAAGGAACTGTCAACTGTTCACTGACAACTGACAACTGGGAAACGGGGAATTAGCTCAGCTGGCTAGAGCGCCTGCCTTGCACGCA